>NZ_JBANCG010000004.1:0-555807 GCF_037026715.1 Breoghania sp. JC706 | reverse complement strand
ACATGCGCTAGCGGGACCGCACGCGAAGGCGGCTGATGAGCTCCTCACACATGCGCTCGCGGGCCTCATCGTCATAGGGCTCCGGCTCGCCGACACCCCAC
Source organism: Breoghania sp. JC706 (assembly GCF_037026715.1). NCBI lineage: Bacteria > Pseudomonadati > Pseudomonadota > Alphaproteobacteria > Hyphomicrobiales > Stappiaceae > Breoghania > Breoghania sp. JC706. Next base: position 555,706 of record NZ_JBANCG010000004.1, on the reverse strand, counting down.
ACCGGGCCGTCCCAGGCGTCGTCGCCCTCGAAACGGGCAATGACGTGGACGTGGAGCTGGCGCACCACGTTGCCGAGCGCGCCGACATTGATCTTGTCGCAGCTGGTGGCCTGCCGGAGCACGCTGGAAGCGTGGGCGATTTCCTCCATCAGCAACGTGCGTTCTCCCGCTTCCAGATCCGCCAGTTCCTCAAGCCCCGTTTTCCGCGGCACCAGCACCAGCCAGGGAAAGCGGGCATCGTTCATCAGCCGCACATGCGAAAGCGGCATGTCGGTGAGGCTGATGCTGTCTGCTTCCAGACGCGGGTCGAGGGTGAATTCGTCTGTCATCGTGGCTCCTTGGAGCTGGAGGGAGCTGCCCAAGAACAGCTTTGTAAAACGGTTTCGGTTGCGGGTGGAGAGGAGGCGAAAGACGCGCGGAACGCGTCCCCGGCGGGTGTGTTTTCACCAGCCTTGTTCTTATCCGTTCCTACCCCCTTGCCAATCCCCACCTCAATCCTGATATAACGGGCTCGGGAGGTTGGCAGTGGACGAGCCACTCGCCAACCGGGTCAGGTCCGGAAGGAAGCAGCCCCAACGAGTTTCGGCGCGGGTCACGTTTGCTCAACCTCCCACCCTTTTCCCCCGCGACTGCCTCCGGACCGGTCGGCCGGCGAAGGCCCGCGGGATTTGTGTTTCTCCGCACGGCGCGCGATCGCTTGCAAAGCCGGCCGCGGCAGCCACGCGGTCCGGATGAAGGCGTGACGGCCCGGTGGACGGCACTCTCACCAGCGACGACGAGACGACGGGTGATCTGCCCGCAACGCCGCCCGAACCGGGGCAAGGTGCGCCGCTGAGTGCGTCTGAAAACACGTCCGAGCAAGCCTCCGAGCCGTCCCAGGGCGCCTATCGGGTTCTCGCACGCAAGTACCGCCCGCGCAATTTCGACGATCTCATCGGCCAGGAGCCGATGGTGCGCACCCTTTCCAATGCATTCGACACCGGCCGCATCGCGCAAGGTTGGATCCTTACCGGTGTGCGCGGCGTCGGCAAGACGACAACGGCGCGCATATTGGCGCGGGCGCTGAATTTCGAGATTCCCGGCGAGATCGACAAGCCGACGATCCATCTCGACCGTCTCGGCACCCATTGCCAGGCGATCATGGAAGGCCGCCATGTCGACGTGATCGAGATGGACGCCGCCTCCCATACCGGCATCGCAGACATTCGCGAGATCACCGACGCCGCGCGCTATCGCCCCGTTTCTGCGCGCTACAAGGTCTACATCATCGACGAGGTGCACATGCTGTCGAACGCGGCCTTCAACGGGCTGCTGAAGACGCTCGAGGAGCCGCCGGAGCATGTGAAGTTCATCTTCGCCACCACCGAGATCCGCAAGGTGCCGGTCACGGTCCTGTCGCGCTGCCAGCGCTTCGACCTGCGCCGAATCGAAGCGGGAACGCTGGTCGCCCATCTCAGGCGCATCTCCGATGCGGAGAAGGTGGAGATCGAGGACGAGGCGCTGGCGCTGGTGGCGCGTGCCGCCGAGGGCTCGGTGCGCGACGCGTTGTCGCTGCTCGACCAGGCCATGGCGCATGGGGCCGGACGCATCACGGCGGAAGACCTGCGCTCCATGCTGGGGCTCGCCGACCGGGCCCGGGTGATCGATCTCTTCGAACACGCCATGAAGGGCGATGCCGCCGGCGCGCTGTCGGAATTGCGCGCGCAATACGATATCGGCGCGGATCCGGGCGTCGTGCTCACCGATCTCGCCGATTTCGTCCATCTGGTCACAAGGCTGAAGATCGTGCCGGACGCCGGCGACGACGCATCCGTCACCGAGATGGAGCGCCAGCGCGGCCAAGCCTTCGCGCGCGATCTCTCCATGCGGGTACTGAACCGCGCCTGGCAGATGCTGCTCAAGGCGATCCCGGAAGTCCAGAACGCGCCCAAGCCGCTGGCGGCCGCCGACATGGCGCTCGTCCGGCTGTGCTATGCGGCGGATCTTCCCACGCCCGATGAGGCGCTGCGGCTTCTTGCCGAGGGCGGCGGGAACGCGGCTGCTTCCGGGAGCGGTTCAGGCAACGGTTCGGGCGGTTCGGGCTCGGCTGGCCCCATCGCGCAGGGTGGCGGTCAAGTCTCCACGCAAGGTGCCGCGATGGCGGGCTCTGCGCCCCGGCCCGGCGATTACCAGGGCGGTCCGACGATGTCCGGTGCCGTCAGCCCCTCAGGTCCGCGGCTTCACGCGGTGGCCGGAGGGCGGTCGGCCCCGAAACTTGCCCCGGAACCGGCTCCCGATCCGGAAGCCTACGAGCATGCCGAAGTCGCGCCGCAGCCCGATCCCGCACCGCAGCCTGCGGTTGCCGCCGGCGAAAGGCTCACCAGCCTTGAGGATGTCGCGGCGCTGTGCGCGCGCCACCGAGAGGTGACGCTTAAATTCGCCGTCGAACGGCAGATGCGGCTCGTGAAATTCGAGCAGGGCCGCATCGAGGTGGTGATCGACGAAGGTGCGCAGGCCGATGTCGCCGGCAAGCTCGGCCACCGGCTCGGCGAGTGGACCGGCGAGCGCTGGATCGTCTCCGTCGTGCGCGGCGAGGCTGGTCCCACGATCTACGAGGAACGGCAGGCCGTGCAGGCCAAGATCGTCTCCGACGCCATGGCCGATCCCGCCGTCAGCGCCGTCCTGGAGGCCTTTCCCGGCGCCAAGGTGGTGGACGTGCGGGTGCTGGAGGATGAGCCCGCGGACGAGGCGGTGCCGGCTCCCGACGAGGAGCTTGCCGATGGCGGCGATGGCGATGCGGATGATGAACCGGTTCCCGGCGCCGAGGACTGATCCCGCCGGCAGGCGGCCCGCGACCGACTGTGAGAACGAAAAAGGTTTGGGACCATGGACTTCCTGAAGATGATGAAGCAGGCCAAGCAGATCCAGGAGCAGATGGGCTCCCTGCAGGAAGAAATCGGCCAGATCGAGGTGGCCGGTTCGTCCGGCGGCGGCCTCGTGAGCGTCGTGATGAGCGGCAAGGGCGAGATGAAGAGCCTGAAGATCGATCCCTCGCTCGCCAAGGAAGACGAAGTCGAGATCCTGGAAGACCTGATCCTCGCCGCCCACAACGACGCCAAGGCAAAGGCCGAGGCGGCCATGCAGGAAAAGACCCAGGAGCTTATGTCCGGCATGGGACTGCCTGCCGGCATGAAGCTGCCGTTCTGAATGGGCGTGAACGTGCGGACGGGTATCTTGCGCCGATGAGCAGCCGAAAGGTCGCGGGTCCGGAAATCGAGACGCTGATCCAGCTCCTGGCCAAGCTGCCGGGGCTCGGGCCGCGCTCGGCCCGCCGCGCCGCCCTGCATCTGATCCAGAAGAAGGACCAGCTCTTCGCCCCGCTGACGCGGGCGATGGAGGTGGCGCTTGCCGAGGTGCGCGTGTGCTCCACGTGCGGCAATGTCGATACCTGCGATCCTTGCACCGTGTGCGCCGATCCGCGCCGCGACGGCACGACGATCGTGGTGGTCGAGGATGTCTCCGACCTGTGGGCGCTGGAGCGCGCCCAGGCGATCAATGCCCGCTATCACGTTCTGGGAGGCACGCTGTCGCCGCTCGACGGGGTCGGGCCGGAGGATCTCAACATTGCCGGCCTTGTGGAGCGCGTGCGCGCCGCCGGCGTCACCGAGGTGATCCTCGCCGTCAACGCCACCGTGGAAGGCCAGACCACGGCGCATTACGTGACCGATCAGCTCGCCGGCCTTCACGTCAAGGTCTCCCGCCTCGCCCACGGCGTGCCGGTCGGTGGCGAGCTCGACTATCTCGACGAGGGCACGCTTGCCCAGGCATTGCGGGCCCGCACCCCCTTCTAGGGCGGGGCCAGCCCCATTTGCTTGAGGGATTGAACTCTTTTTCGAATTTTCTTCGCGTCGTATATTTACGTATGTACGAATATATATGCAGAAAAGAATATTCGTTATCCTTCTATTAGAACAAGGACGCGATAGTTACTCGGATCAAAGTCGCGAATATTGCAATTTCCCGATAGTCCGAGAGGCAAGATGCTCAAGCGAATGAAGGCGCGTTTCGGGGAGCCGGAGACGATCTCCGCCGACATTGACGCCGAGGCGATCGTTTCGCCGCAAACCGGGATGGAAACCGAGCCCGTCCGCTCCCTGCTGACGAATGAGCGTCTTGATGGCCTGAGCGTCGAGGATTTCCGCTTCGCCGGCGCCGAGGCGGCGCTGGTGGTGGCCTTCGTCTCCCCCAATGTCGATTTCGCGGCGACGGTGCGCGCTGTCCAGGGGCTCGCCGGCGGGGCCCGCGTGGTGGCCACCACGACGGCGGGCGAACTGTGTTCGGGCGGCAAGGGCAGCCTCTACTGCGGCACCGAGGGCAACTGGAACAGCGTCGTGGTGCAGGTCTTCTCGCCGCGGCTGATCGCGGAGACAGATGTCTTCGCCGTTCCCCTGCACTGCCAAGACATCCGCTCCGGCGGCGCTGCCATGGACCGCGCCACCCGCATCGACCGCATCCGCGATGCGCTGAACTCTGTCAGGCCTCGCTTTTCCCTCGATTCGCACACCTGCTTTGCGCTGACCTTCATCGACGGCCTGTCCAATTCCGAGAACTACTTCATGGAAGCCGTCTATCGCTCGGCCCGCTTTCCATGCGTCTTCGTCGGCGGGTCGGCCGGTGGCAAGCTCGATTTCAAGAAGACCCAGCTCCACGATGGCCGGCAGGCACTGGAAAACCATGCCCTGCTGATCTTCGTCCGCCTCGCGCCCGGCAACCGCTACGGCGTGATGAAGAGCCAGAACTTCAAGGTGACCGGTCCGAACTTCGTCGTCGTGGATGCGGACGTGGATCATCGCACGGTCAGTGCCGTTCTCGATCCTCAGACCGGCGAGGTCGTCTCCCTCGTCGACGCGCTCGCCACGACGCTGCACGTGAGCCCGGATCAGGTCGCGGAGCGGCTGGGCGGTCGCGCCTTCGGCATCAGCCTGCAAGGCGAGATTTTCGTGCGCTCCGTCGCCGGGATCGACGCGGAACGGCGGGTGGTCAGCTTCTATTGCGATGTCGGGCCGGGCGACGAACTGGTCATGCTGGAGCCGACGGATTTCCTGCAGCAGACCCGGCAAGACGTTACGGCCTATCTGCGCGGCAAGCCGAAACCAGCCGCGGTGCTGATGAACGACTGCATTCTGCGCCGGCTGACCAATCCGGACAAGCTCGCCGAGGCGCGCGACATCTGGCCGGTGCAGGCGGCGGGCTTTTCCACCTTCGGCGAACTCTTCGGCATCAACATCAACCAGACCCTGGTCGCGCTCGTCTTTTTCGCGGATGTGGAGGAGGAGTACGCCGACGAGCTGATCGACAATTTCGCGAACTATTATGCCCGCTTCGTGGAATATTTCACGCGACGTCGCCTGAGCCAGGTAGAGATGCTCAACACGCTGCGCAGCCGCATCATCGCCGATATCGTCGAGCATCTGAGCATTACCGGCAAGGTTGAAGGCGTGCTCGGCGAGGTTTCGCAGGTCGGCGGCATCATCGATGGCATCCGCAACGCCATGGGGGCGGGTGCAGCGGGCATGGGCGCGGCCGGTTCCAGCAACACCGAGCAACTCGCCGGCAAGTTCCAGAGCCTCAGCGATTCCCTGTCCGCGCTTCGTCAGGTCCTCGCCATCATCGACAACATCACCGGCCAGACCAACCTTCTGGCGCTGAACGCCACAATCGAGGCCGCCCGCGCCGGCGAGGCCGGCAAGGGGTTCTCCGTGGTCGCCGGCGAAGTCAAGAAACTCGCCAACGACACCAAGTCGTCGCTCGGCAAGACCCAGGCCGCCGTCGGCGACATCGAAACCTCGCTGGAACAGCTCGGCACCATCATCGAGGCCACCAAGGAGCAGATCGCGCGCGAAGGCGACCGCTATCGCGACGTCATCGTCAAGGTGGAGGAGATCTTCGACCAGAGCGGCCACATCGAACGCTCGCTCGCCGGCCTGAACGAGATCCTCTCCGCCCATCGTTCCGGCGTCGACAAGGTGATGGGACAGATCGACTTCCTCAAGCAGCTCGGCGCCTCATCCGCCGCATGACGCGATAAAGAAATTGACCTATAAGGCATAATACATAAGCATATATAACAATATAATGTCCGCGTCTACCTGTGGAATCGAGTGGTATTCACATAATATGAAGAATTATTCATGTAATGAGTGCTGATGACATCCCGGCCGGCAGGTCGTCGCCCGCTCTTCTCAATGTCTCACGGAAGCACGCAACACATGAGTCTGGAACAGAGCCTGAGGATACTTATCGCTGACGATTCCACCGTGCTTCGGATGAAATTGCGAGAATTCCTGAACGAGATCGTCCCGAACGCCGAGATCGTCGAGGCCGACAACGGCAATACGGCGCTGAAGGCGATCGTCGACAACCCGATCGACGTGGTCTTCCTCGACATCAACATGCCCGAACTCTCCGGGCTGCATGCGCTTCATCTTCTCAAGAAGAAGGGCGACAGCCTGTTCGTGGTTCTGATGTCGACGGACGCCAACGAGGTCCTGATCAAGGCGGGCAACGAGCTCGGTTCCTACGACTTCCTGAAGAAGCCCTTCAATGCAGACCGGGTGCGCACGATCCTGCGCGCCTACGCCAACCTGTCCGACCGCAAGAAGGTGCTGATCGTCGACGATTCCGCCACCGTGCGGAAGATCATCTATCGGGTGCTGGCGAATTGCCGGTTCGACATGCTGATCAGCGAGGTCGACAGCGGCAAGGAGGCGCTGACCCTGCTCAAGGGCACGCAGCCCGACATCATCTTCCTCGACTACCACATGCCCGATCTGAACGGCGTGGAATCGGCCCACTACATCCGGGCGCAGAGCCCGGCGGTGAAGATCGTTATGATCTCCTCGAAGGACATGAGCGGCCAGCATGACGCCTGTCGCAGTGCGGGCATCTACTGCCTGGTCAAGAAACCCTTCTTCCCCAAGGAAGTCGATTTCATCCTGCACCGTCTCTACGGACTGAACATGCCCCAGTCGCTGGAACTCACGCCGAACGTCACGCTGCTCTAGTGCTGGCCGCGCCGCAATTGGAGACCCCATGTCTGACAGGCCGCCCACCGTCCTCATCACCGACGATTCGCAGACGCTCCGCCGCATCCTGCGCCAGGCCGTGCTCGACGCCGAGCCGAATGCCACGATCTGCGAGGCGGCCGACGGCAACCAGGCGCTGACGGCGTTGAAGAACCACGAGATCGACATCGTCTTTCTCGACGTGAACATGCCGGAGATGTCGGGCCTGGATGTGCTGGAACTGCTGCGCGGCAAGGGCAACAACGTCTTCGTCACGCTGATGTCGACGGAAGCGGATGCGGCGGTGATGAAGGCGGGCGCGGAACTGGGCTCCTACGACTTCCTCAAGAAGCCGTTCACGCCCGAGCAGATCGCCACCATCCTGACCAGCCACCGCAATCTGTCGCGGCGCAAGAACGTGCTGATCGTGGACGATTCCGCCGTTATCCGCCGCATCATCTACAAGGTGCTGGCCAATTGCCGGTTCGACATGCTGATCAGCGAGGTCGACAGCGGCAAGGAGGCGCTGACGCTTCTCAAGGGCACCCATCCCGACATCATCTTTCTCGACTACAACATGCCCGGCCTCGACGGCATCCACGCCGCCCAGCGCCTGCGTGCGGAAATTCCCGGCATCAAGATGGTGATGATCTCCTCGCAGGATCTCACCGGCCAGAAGGACGCCTGCCGCAAGGCCGGCATCTTCGCGCTCCTGAAGAAGCCGTTCTTCGCCAACGAGGTCGATTTCGTCCTGCACCGCCTCTACGGCCTCAACATGCCGCAATCGCTGGAGCAGACGCCCAACGTGACCCTGCTGCAGGAATAGGGGGGGAACGATCCCCCTCCCGCCCCCGGGCGTTACTCGCTGACCACGCCCTCCGGCGCCGTCTCGATGCGGAAGGCGGCGGCCATCAGTGCCCGCGTGTAGTCGGTCTTCGGCGCGTCGAAGATCTCCTGCGCGGAGCCCGCCTCCACCACCTTGCCTTCGCGCATGACGATGACGTCATTGGCGAGCGCCCGCACGACCTTGAGATCGTGGCTGATGAACAGGTAGGCAAGATCGTGTTTTTTCTGCAGGTCGCGCAGAAGGTCCACCACCTGCGCCTGCACCGACATGTCGAGCGCCGAGGTCGGTTCGTCCAGCATGACGAATTTCGGCTCCAGCACCATGGCGCGGGCGACCGAGATGCGCTGGCGCTGACCGCCGGAGAATTCGTGTGGATAGCGGTGGCGCACGGCCGGATCGATGCCGACCTCGTCAAGCGCCTTGCACACCTTCTGGTCGCGCTCGCCTGCGCTGATACCGGGGAAATGCACCTCCAGCCCCTCGCCGACGATATCGGCGACCGACATGCGCGGGCTCAGCGAGCCGAACGGGTCCTGGAAGACGACCTGCATGTCGCGCCGGAGCGGGCGCATCTCCTTCCACGATTTTTGCTGGATGTCGCTTCCCAGAAACGCGATACGGCCTTCAGACGAGATCATGCGCAAGAGCGCAAGTCCCAGCGTCGTCTTTCCCGAACCGGACTCACCCACCACGCCCAGCGTCTGGCCCTCGCGCACGGCGATATCGATACCGTCTACCGCCTTGATGTAGCCGACGGTCTTGCGCAGGAAGCCGCGTTTGACCGGGAACCACACCTTCAGATCGTCGGCCGACACGACGATCGGCCTGGATAGATCGCGCGCCGGCGGCGTGCCCTTGGGCTCGGCCTCGATCAGGTGCTTCGTATAGGCGTGCTGAGGCGCGGTGAAGATCCGTTCCGTCGCTCCGTGCTCGACGATCTCGCCTTTCGTCATTACGCAGACGCGGTCGGCGATCTTGCGAACGATGCCGAGATCGTGGGTGATGAACAGCATCGCCATGCCCTGGCGCTCCTGCAGATCCTTCAAGAGCTTGAGGATCTGCGCCTGCACCGTCACGTCGAGCGCGGTGGTCGGCTCGTCGGCGACCAGGAGATCGGGCTCGTTGGCCAGCGCCATGGCGATCATCACGCGCTGGCGCTGGCCGCCGGAGAGCTGGTGCGGGTAGCTCGAAAGCCGGCTTTCCGGATCGCGGATGCCGACCTGGTCGAGAAGCTCGATGGTGCGCGCCCGCGCCTGCGCATCGCCCATGCCGCGGTGGAGCTTGAGGATCTCGGTGATCTGCCGCTCCACCTGGTGCAGCGGGTTGAGCGAGGTCATCGGCTCCTGGAAGATCATCGCGATCCGGTTGCCGCGGATGGAGCGCAGCGCCTTGTCGCTCGCCGCGATCATGTCCTGCCCCTCGAACAGGACCGCGCCGGAGGGGTGGGAGGCGGGCGGATAGGTGAGCAGCTTCAGGATCGACAGCGCGGTGACCGACTTGCCCGACCCGCTCTCGCCGACGAGCGCGAGGGTTTCGCCCTTGGCGATGTCGAAGGAAACCGAGCGCACCGCATGGGTGGCGCTACCGCCCTGCTCGAAATCGACGGAAAGGTCGCGGACGGAGAGGAGGGGGGAGGTCATGAGAGACTGTCCACTATGCCTGCGAGCGTCTCCACCGTCGGCTGTATGATCGACAGTTCGGACGCAACTATTGGTGCATTTGTCAGCGGGTCGCGGATGGAAACGGTGTCAGGCAGCTTCATGTCTCGGGTGAGAAAATGGGTACACTTAAACCCGACAGCGGTCGAAAGATGGATGGCATCCGGCATCTTGACGGAGGGGAGCAACGCTCGGATCCATGCGGCATGCACAAGAACCTCGCGGTCCGCAGGTCCGATTTCCAGCCACGGCGAGCCAGGGACGAACCAGTTCTGGTAGACTTGGCGCAATGCTGCATCCGTGTTTCGCAATGGATGAACGAGCAGTTCCGCGAGTGCGAATTCACTCGTGCATAGGAAGGGTCGGTCGGCGTCTTTCCGCGCGACCATTCGAACCAGGTTCTGCAACAGGTTAAGTTCCGGGCCATGCTCGCCTTCAGCCAGCAGGATGAAGATGTTCGTGTCGAGATAGAGACGTTCGACAGGCAGCATTCAATCGTCCCATTCGTCCCGGAGATCCCGAATCCGCTGCGCAGCATCTTTCCCGCTCACCCGGCGCGGCAAAGTCCTGCGCACGACTTCCGTCAGTTGCAGCAGATCCTCCACGCTCCGCGGAGTCGCTGCGGAGGCCTCGGTTTCCAGTGTCACGCTCACCATGGTTCCCGGTGCCAGTCCCTCTCTCAGGTCCTCCGGCAGCTTTTCGACCGGGTAGTGCTCCTTCACGATCCTGTTCATGAGCCCTCCTTGTCCGCCTCTTCGTCGCGGCCCCGCCATCTTATCACGGGCCGCGCGCTCATTTGCCCGATTACTTGAACGTCTTGCGCGGATCGAAGGCGTCGCGCACGGCCTCGCCGATGAAGATCAGCAGGCTCAGCATGAGGGAAATGGTGATGAAGCCGGAAATGCCCAGCCAGGGCGCCTGCAGGTTGTCCTTGCCCTGCCTGAGCAGCTCGCCCAGCGACGGCGAGCCCGGCGGCAGACCGAAGCCCAGGAAGTCGAGCGAGGTCAGCGTCGAGATCGAGCCGTTCAGGATGAAGGGCAGGAAGGTCAGCGTCGCCACCATGGCATTGGGCAAAAGGTGGCGGAACATGATGGTGCGGTTGGCGACGCCGAGCGCGCGGGCCGCGTTCACGTACTCGAAATTGCGCCCGCGCAGGAATTCCGCGCGCACCAGCCCGACCAGCGCCACCCATGAGAAGGCCAGCAGGATGCCGCACAGGATCCAGAAATTCGGCACCAGCACCGAGGATATGATCAGGATCAGATAGAGCTGAGGCATCGAGGTCCAGATCTCGATGAAGCGCTGGAAGCCGAGATCGATCCAGCCGCCGTAATAGCCCTGCACCGCACCTGCCGCCACGCCGATGAACGAGGAGAGAACGGTCAGCACCAGTCCGAACAGCACCGACAGGCGGAAGCCGTAGATCAGCCGGGCTAGCACGTCGCGGCCCTGGTCGTCGGTCCCCAGCCAGTTCCAGTTGCCGAGCGTGCAGTTGCTGTCATCCGCGCCCTTGTCGTAGCGCTGGCAGCGCGTCTCCCTGTCGAATTGCCAGGAGGGCGCGGCCGGCGCAGGCGTCGGGATCGCCGTGTTTACCGTGGTGTAGGAATAGCGGATCGGCGGCCAGATCATCCAGCCGTGCGAATTGATCTCGTCCTGGATATAGGGATCGCGGTAATCGGTGACCGCAAGAAAGCCGCCGAATTTCTCCTCCGGATAGTCGACGAGCACCGGCGACAGCAATTCGCCCTTGTAGGAGACGAGCAGCGGCTTGTCGTTGGCGATCACGTCGGCGAACAGCGACAGCACGAAGAGGACGAGGAAAATCCAGAACGCCCAGTAGCCGCGCCGGTTGGCCTTGAAGTTCGCGATCCGGCGGCGGTTGAGCGGCGAAATGGCGAAGCGCTTCGGCGGGACCTGCGTCTCGCCGGGAAGCGGTGTCGGCGCCTCGTAGCCTTCGCGTTCGAGTTCCTGGTCGAGCCTTTGATCCATCGCCATCGCTCAGACCTTCCGGCTTTCGAAATCGATCCGTGGATCGATCCAGGTGTAGGTGAGGTCGGTGATCAGCGCGACCACGAGGCTCAGGAGCGAGAAAATGTAGAGCGTGGCGAACACAACCGGATAGTCGCGGTTCAGCACGGATTCGTAGGAAAGAAGCCCGATGCCGTCGAGCGAGAATATCGTCTCGATCAAGAGCGAACCGGCGAAGAACGAAGAGATGAAGGCGCCGGGAAAGCCGGCGATGACGATCAGCATGGCATTGCGGAAGACGTGGCCGTAGAGCACCTTGCGCTCGCTGAGGCCCTTGGCGCGGGCGGTGACCACGTATTGCTTGCGGATCTCGTCGAGGAACGAGTTCTTGGTAAGCAGCGTCGTGGTGGCGAAGGCCGACAGCGCCATGGCGATCAGCGGCAAGGTCAGGTGCCAGAAATAGTCCGCGATGCGCGCGGGCCACGACAGGCTCTCCCAGTTGTCCGACGTGAGCCCGCGCAGCGGGAACCAGTCCCAATAGGAGCCGCCGGCAAACAGCACGATCAGCAGTACGGCGAAGAGGAAGCCGGGAATGGCGTAGCCGATGATGACGACGCCCGAGGTCCACACGTCGAAGCGCGAGCCGTCCTTGACCGCCTTGCGTACGCCGAGCGGAATGGAGATGCCGTAGGAGAGCAGCGTCATCCAAAGCCCCAGCGAGATGGAGACCGGCAGCTTCTCCTTGATCAGGTCGATGACGGAGATGTCACGGAAATAGCTCTCGCCGAAATCGAAGCGGGCGTAGTTCCAAAGCATCTCGCCGAAACGGGTGAGTGGCGGCTTGTCGAAGCCGAACTGCTTTTCCAGCGACTTGATGAATTCCGGATCGAGCCCCTGCGCGCCGCGGTACTTTGAACCGATGCCCTCACCGCCGCCGGCCTGGGCTTGCTGTCCGGCGAAATCGCCGCCGCCGCCGGAAAAGCGCGAGGTGGCGGAGACGTCGGTGCCCTGCAGCTTGGCGATGATCTGCTCGATCGGCCCGCCGGGCGCGAACTGGATGATCGCGAAATTGATCGCCATGATGCCGATGATGGTCGGGATCATCAGAAGCAGACGTCTGAGAATATAGGCGCCCATGGGCGAGGATCTCGTCTCGTGTCTTCCGCCGGACGACCGGCGCGTGTCAGTGGGAAATGGATCGCGACCTTGTCCTCGGCAATTCAGTCAGGTTTGCCGATTCGCTTCGCCTTGTCTTCGTCGTACCACCACGTGGTCTCCACCGGGAAATCGTAGGCCGGCGGCGCCTCGGGCATTCCGAACTTGTCCCAGTAGGCGACCGTGTGGGTCGGCTTGTACCAGTTCGGCACCCAGTAGTGACCGGCCCTCAGCACCCGGTCGAGCGCGCGCGCCGCGATGGTCATCTCCTCGCGGGTATCGGCGTGGATGACCTTCTCGATCAGCGCATCGATCGCGGGGCTTTTGATGCCGGCGAGATTGGCGCTGCCCGGCGTGTCCGCCGCCCGGCTGCCCCAGAACTGGCGGATCGCCTCTCCTGGCGTCGCCGACAGCGAATAGCGCCGCCCGGTCATGTCGAAATCGAAATCGTTGAGCCGCGACTGGTACTGCGAGGCATCGACGAGGCGGAACTGCGCGGCGACGCCGAGCCGCTCCAGAGCATTGACATAGGGCTGCACGATGCGCTCGAAGCTCGGTGAATTGCCGAGGATCTCGATGGTCAGCGGCTCGCCGTCGGCGGAGACCAGCCGGTTGCCCTGCCGGATCCATCCGGCCTCGGCCAGCAGTTCGCTCGCCCGGCGCAGCAGGGTGCGGTCGCGGCCCGAGCCGTCCGATTTCGGCGCGCTCCACACCTCGCCGAAGACCTCGTCCGGCACCTGGCCCCGGAAAAGCTCCAAAAGCTTCATCTCGTCGGCCGAGGGCTTGCCCTCCGCCATCATCGGCGAGTTCTGGAAGAACGAATTGGTCCGCTGGTAGAGCCCGAAAAAGAGGCTCTTGTTGGTCCACTCGAAATCGAAGGCGAGCCCGATCGCCTCGCGCGTTCGCGGATCGGCGAACTTCTCCCGCCGGGTGTTGAAAAACCAGCCTTGCGCACCGGCCGGCGTCAGGTCGGGGAACGTCGTCTTGATCACCCGGCCCTGTCGGATGGCGGGAAAGTCGTAGCCGGTCGCCCAGGTCTTGGAGACGAATTCCTCGCGATAGGTCAGATTGCCCTTCTTGAAGGCCTCGAAGGCGATGTCGCGCTCGCGATAGAACTCGATCCTGAGCCTGTCGAAATTGTAGCTGCCGCGCGAGACGGGAAGGTCCTTCGCCCACCAGTCCCGGACCCGCTCGTATTCGATGGAGCGGCCCGGATCGACCGTACCAACCTTGTAGGGACCGGACCCGAGCGGCGGCTCCATCGTGGAGGCCGTGAAGTCGCGGGTTTCGTAATAGGCCTTCGACAGGATCGGCAGCCCGGCGACGGTGAGCGGCAGCTGGCGCGTCTGCTTGCCGGAAAATGTCACCTCCACCGTGGCCTTGTCGAGCGCGCGGGCGCCGGTCATTTCGCCGATGGCCTGGGTGATCGCCGGATGCCCCTTTTCCTTCAGAAGCCCAAGCGAATAGGCGACATCCTCGGCCGTCAGCGGCGAACCGTCGTGGAAGCGCGCCTCGGGGCGCAGGTGGAACGTGTAGGTGTTGGCGTCCTCGGAGATGGAGACGCTTTCCGCCACCAGCCCGTACATGGCGTCGGGCTCGTCCACGGCGCGCACCATCAGCGTGTCGAAGCAGAACTCCATGCGCGGCGGGGCGTTGCCCCGAAGCACGAAGGTGTTCAGCGTGTCGAAGGTGAGCGGGTTCTGGTTGAAGGCCCAGTTCGGCGGGGTGAAGGCCATCGTCCCCGCCTTCGGGGCGTCGGGGTTCACGTAACCGAAATTCTTGAAATCCGCCCCGTATTTCAGATCGCCGAAGACCGAAAGGCCATGGACGGCGCCCTTTGCGGCCGTCTCCTGGGCGTGCGCGGGCAGGACGCGGACGAGCGGCGCAAGCGCGGCGCCCGCGCCCATGGCCAGAATCGTGCGGCGGCTCGGCTCCCGGCTCATGGCTGCGGGCCCACCTTGGCGGCCTTGGCCTTGTCCCACCACCAGATTTCCGGGAAGCCGTAGGTGTATTCCGGCATCTTCTCCGGATGCCCGAAGCGGTCCCAGCGGGCAGTGCGATCGACGTCGGAATAGAATTGCGGGATGACGAAGTGCTTCCACAAGAGCACACGGTCGAGCGCATGGGTGGCGGCGACGAGTTCAGCCCGGTCCTTGGCGTAGATCACCTTGTCCACGAGCGTGTCGACGGCCTTGTCCTTGATGCCGGCGACGTTGCGTGACTGCGGCCGGTCGGCTGCCTCGGCCCCCCAGAAATCCCGTTGCTCGTTGCCCGGAGACAGGGATTCCGGCCACACGTAGGTCAGTATTTCGAAGTCACGGTTGCGCAGCCGATTGATGTATTGCGGCACGTCGACGAGGCGCGGTGTCGTGGCGATGCCGATGCTGTTCAGGTTGCTCAGATAGGGCAGCAGGCCCTTTTCCTGGCCCTTGTCGTAGTAGAGGAACTCGATGGAGAGCTGCTTGCCGGAGGCGTCCACCAGCTTGCGGCCGTCCAGCCGGTAGCCGGCTTCGGTCAGCAGCTTCAGCGCGTGACGCAGGTTGGCCCGCACTTTCTGGGGACTGCCGCCAACCGGATTCTCGTAAGGCGTGGTGAAGACCTCCGGCGGCACCTCGTCGCGCACGCCTTCCAGGATTTTAAGCTCTTCGCCTTTTGGCAGTCCGGAGGATGCCAGTTCGGTGCCGGCGAAGAAGGAGTTGACGCGTTTGAGAAGGCCGGCGGAAATGATCTCGTTGGTCGTTTCGAAATCGTAGGCGTAGTTGAGCGCCTCGCGCACGCGAGGGTCGGCGAATTTCTTCAGCCGGAGGTTCGGCACGAAGGCCTGCATTACTCCCGAAGCCTTGTCCGCAAACTCCTGACGGATGACGCGCCCGTCTTGGACGGCAGGAAAATCATAGCCTTTCGCCCACACGCTGGCAGAGCGCTCGTCGCGGAAATCGTACTGGTCGCCTTTGAACGCCTCCAGAGAGACAGCCGAGTCCATATAGCTGTCGTAGCGGATCTCGTCGAAATTGTAGGTGCCCTTGCGCACCGGCAGGTCGGCCGCCCAATAGTCCTTCACCCGCTCGTAGGTGATCGACCGGTTGGCCTCGAACGACTTGATCTTGTAAGGGCCCGAACCCAGCGGCGGTTCCAGCGTGCCCTTGGAGATATCGCGCTTGTTGCCGTTGGCGTCGGTTCCCTCCCACCAGTGCTTCGGCAGTACCGGGATCTGCCCCATGATGTGTGGAAGCTCGCGGTTATTCTTCACGTCGAAGGTGAAGCGCACCACGTCGTCGGCGACCTTCTCAGCCTTCACCACGTTGCGGTAATAGAAGCGCTGGGACGGATTGACCTCGACGAGCTTCTCGAAGCTCCACACCACGTCGTCCACGGTAATCGGCGCACCGTCGTGCCAGCGCGCCTTCGGGTTGAGACGGAACTCCACCCAGGAATCGTCGGCCGGATGCCGGGTCGCCTCCGCGATCAGCCCGTAGATGGCGGAGATGTTCATCTCGTCGAGCGCATCGTCCATCAGCCGGTCGAAGGTGAGCCCGAGGCCCGGCGCCGGATTGCCGCGCGACAGGATCGGGTTGAACGTGTCGAAGCCGCCGGAGGTCGCCAGCCGCACCGTGCCCCCCTTGGGGGCGTCCGGGTTGACGTAGTCGAAGTGATCGACGTCGGGCCCGTATTTCGGTTCCCCCGTCAGCGCGGTCGCGTGGGTCCATTGCGGTCCCGTATCGCCGTCGGCGGTAAGCGCGGGCGCGGCACCGGCCCCGGCGATGAGGCCGGCGACAACGAGAGGGAGAAGGGCGGCAACGAGCGTGCGGGCGAAAAATCCTGGCATCGATCCTCGGCAGCTTGAAAGGTGAATCGCCGGAAAGAGTGTGTTCCCCCTACTAGGCCATGATTGGGCGAGCTTCGCAAATTACGAAGTTTTCATAAGGCCGAATGATGTCGGTGGTGTGCCGGGTAAGGCCCGCCCTCATCCCGCGTCCGAGATCGCCTGCTTCACCGCTTCGAGGTCGGCAAAGACCTGCCAGTCCTCATGCGCGAGGTCGATCGCGTCGTCGTCGCCTGCCCCCCGGTAGGGAACGAGCCCGACGCTGATGCCCGCGGCCCGTCCGGCCATGCCGTCGGTTTTCGGCGAATCCCCGATGATCCAGACCCGGCTGTCCGCCGCGTGGCGCACCTCTGCGCGCGACAGAAGCCGCAGGACCTCGTGGATGCCGGCGGGATCGGGCTTCTTTTCGATGCGTCCCGGCGTGATGCCGACGGTGAGCGGCACATGGAGCCCCGCGCGCCGGCAGGTGACCCGCACCAGATCGCGCAGGTAGCCGTCCTCGCTGTTGGAGTGGATGGCGTGCGGGATGCCGCTTTCGTACAGAAAGTGCAGCAGCTCCGCCCCGCCGGGCAGGAAATCGACCGGAATACCGCCTCCGCGCGTATTGGCCTCAAACAGCGCCGCCGCCTTATCCGCAAGCGCATCCGAGCCCAGAAGACGGACGAAAAAGGCATGATCGCTCTCGCCCGGCAGCGAGACGTGAGGGGCTTTCGCCGCCACCCCGTCTTCCCTCCGGATCTGGTCGAAGACCGCCGCATCGACCTTGGCGAAATAGGCCGTACCGTCGATCAGCGTGTTGTCCCAGTCGAGAATGACGACGGCCGGCCTCTCGCGCATCGCGCGGCCGGTTTCCGGTCCGTGACGTCTGGGGCGCCGCGACAGATGCAGGGGCGGGCGCCGGCGGCGGACCGTCACGGCGTTCTGGACGAAGATGCCCTCTCCCATCGCCTCGCGCCGCTCGCGCACCCGGGCGGCGAGGTTCTCGTGCTCGGATCCATGCACGTCGAAGAAGGAATCCATCGGATCGAGCGGGTCGATACAGGAGCGGTCGACCGAAGCATGGTGCAGCGGATCGCCCTCCAGAAGTATCGAATAGGCGGACTTGTCGATGGGAAACACCGCGCAGCGCAGGCCCGGCACGTCCTCCTCCACCTCCAGCGTGTTGTCGACCGGGCGCTGCAGGATCTCCTCCATCTCGTCCCGACTGTGTGGCGCAAGGCTGGTGTTGGAAATGATCGCTGTACCCACGTCGATGCTGTTGGTCGGCGCGCCGTAGGGGTGGTCCTCGGCAAGCCGCAAAATGTGCACGCCTTCGAACTCCGGCGCGCAGACCTCGATGAAGGCATCGAGTTCATGTGTCCGGCCGCGCGCCCTGGCGATCTTCTCCACCGCCTCGCCGATGACCAGATGCGGCCGATTGTGCCGGTCGGGCCAGATGTTGAAGCCGTAGTCGACCCAGTTGGTGAGCTGCGTATAGCGGGTATGGCGCGCCGGTACTTCCCAGGGGATCAGCCGATCCGGCACGTTGAAGACCAGGCAGTCCTCGTCGCGGCCGGCGACGCCGATGCGCACCAGCCGGTCCTTGAGCGCCTCGCGGCCGACGCCATGCTCCACGATCGCCACGTGCGTGTCGTCGGCGCGCTTGTACTGGATCGTCCTCAGATCCATCGCGCTGATGCCGGCGACGTTCTCCACCTCGTAGTCCTCGTGGTCCACATGCGCGGTGACCACCCCGTGCGCGCGGGCCCGCCTCAGCCAGTCGGCATCGTTGGACGCGGTGAACACCTTGGCGCCGTAGCGCATCATCAGGTCGGCCATCCGGAGCCGTTCGGCGACGAGTCGTTGGCGGTCGTGCCCGCGCAGACGCGAGCGGCCGACGGCGTATCCCACGGCGCGCAGCTCGCGCTTCAGGTCCGCACCGGAAACGATGTGGCCATATTCGCGATCGCAGGGCTCGCGTTCGAACAGCGCGCGGACCGGCGCCACGTCCTCCAGATAGTGTGTCGCCCCGTAGTGGCGCGGCGGTGGCGGCACGAAGATGTGCTGATAGAGCGGAAAGGTGTGCGCATCGCGCCGGGTGCGCGCCAGCGGGGCGCAGCGGTACTTGTTCATGCCGAGCCGGATGATCCGGCGGGCATCGGTGCTGTTTCCCCATCCGTCGAAGACGATTGCATCGCCCGGCCGGTAACGCGCCAGAAAGGCGTTCATCGCCGCGGCAAGCGGCATGCCTGCGTCCACGCCGGTGCCGATCGGCGGCAGATCGCCGATCTCGCGGATGCCGGCATGGGCCTCGGTGTCGGGCACGGCGATGATCTTGTCGTCGTTGGTTTCCCACCCATCGATGGCGATGAAGACGCCGATGGGCCGCACCCGGACCCGCTCGCCGGACCGGCGTTCGCTCTCGTCGGCCACCACCAGCACGTCCAGCGCCTCGCCCTCGCCGCCGAAGGTCTGCGGAATGGCGCCGTAGTGCCAGTGGATCGGGATCGGCGGATCGATATCGCCGGCATTGAGAAGGCTGCCGTCGCAAAGGTCGACCTCCAGCTTCTGCGTCATCGCCGGGGTTTTCGGGATCTCGATCACAACGTTCACGATGTCCGGGGCGCGATCCCCGATCTCAAAGACGTGCTCCATCATGACTTCGGTCCGCCCGTCTGCGCCGGTTCTGGCGCGACAACTGTTTGAGGGGCGCCGTTGGCGGCGCCCGGAATGAAATTCGATCGTTTGAAATGCGGTTGGAGTCTGCCCGCAAAACGGGCGCGCGAAAAGTCGCAATCGCCCGGCCGCCGGAAATCGGAACAGGGCGGAAATCGGAACAGGCTGTCCGGAGCCAGCCCCCTCAGGGCAGCAGGGCGAGCGGGGTGGTGCCGTAAATGCGGGCGGTTTCCTGCAGAAGCGCGATGTCCTCATCCGCAAAGGGGATGCCCTCGCGGCGGTAAGTCTCTTCGCAGCGCGCGCCGCGCTCGCCGGGCATCAATACCTCGTCGACGCCTTCGGCGCGCGGCTGGTCGTGCACCGTGCGCACCAGCGTCTCCATCCGGGCACGGAAGTCTTCGCCGCTCACAAACAGCCCCGGTTTCATGGCCATGAAGAAATGGCCGACATCCTGGGGCCGGTCGCCGCCGAAAAGGTCGCCCACGCCGCCGGCAAAGCCCGCGCCGGTGAAAACGCCGCTCATCACGTCCATCAGCATGGCGAGCGCCGATCCCTTCGGCCCGCCCATCGGCAGCACCACGCCGTCGAAGGCGGCTTGCGGATCCGTCGTCGGGCGTCCTTCCTTGTCGAGGGCAAGGCCGGGGGACAGCGTCTGGCCGTGGCGGATCGCCCGGCGGATGGCGCCTCGGGTGGTGATGGCGGGAGAGAAATCGACCACGAAGGGAGCCGCCCCTTCGCCGGCCGGCGCGCCGGCGGCAAAGGGCGATGTGCCGAGCAGCGGTGCGCGCCCGCCCCAGGCGGGCATGGCGGCCGGCGCATTGGAGAAGGCGAAGGAGATGAAACCGGCTTCCGCGGCTTGCAGAATATAGGCGGCGGCCATGCCGTAGTGGCTGGAGCGGTTTGCTCCCACCATGCCGATGCCGAAGCTCTCCGCCATCTTCATGGCCTCGTCCATCGCCCGCTTCGCCACCACGAAGCCGAAGGCGTCGTCGCCGTCGATATGGCCGACGACCGGCGTCGGTTGGCTCACCGCCATGTTCGGCCGGGCATTGATGAAGCCGCCGGCGAGGCGCTCCATGTAGATCTGCATGCGGGTGATGCCGTGGGTGTTGACCCCGCGCAGGTCCGCGCGCACGAGGCAGCTTGCCACGGTCGCCGCGTCGTCGGCCGGAACCCCGGCATGGCGCAGGAGATCGAGGCAATAGTCGATGGCGGCGAGCGGCGTCACGCGTCGGCAGGTCTGGGGCATGGTTATCCTTCGCCGCCGCGTCCGTGCCCTTTCCGGGCGATGGCGCGTCGCAGCTTCAAGGCGGGTTGGTTCGGCGCCGCCTTGTAGCGGAGGAGCGGGCGCGAAAACAAGAGCGGACCACCGCTTCGGGTGCCGGGTGGCTACTTCACGCCCGGCGTGCCGTCGAACTTCTTTTCCAGGCTGTCCCAGCAGTCGATGTAGTTGTCCTGCAGTGGGGCCTCGCGCGCGGCGAAGGCGGTCAGGTGCTGGGGAAAGCGCGTCTCGAACATGAAGCTCATGGTCTCGTCGAGTTTTTCCGGCCCGAGGTCTGCGTTCGACGCGCCCTCGAAAGCGTCGCGGTCGGGCCCGTGCGGCAGCATCATGTTGTGAAGCGACATGCCGCCCGGCACGAAGCCCTGCGGCTTGGCATCGTAGACGCCGTAGATGTTGCCCATCAGCTCGCTCATGATGTTCTTGTGGTACCAGGGCGGGCGGAAGGAATGTTCCGCCACCATCCAGCGCTCACGGAACAGTACGAAGTCGATGTTCGCCGTGCCCGGCTGGCCCGACGGCGCGGTCAGCACCGTGAAGATCGACGGGTCCGGGTGGTCGAACAGGATCGCGCCGACCGGCGAATAGGTGCGAAGATCGTATTTGCACGGCGCGTAGTTGCCGTGCCAGGCGACCACGTCGAGCGGCGAATGGCCGATCTTGGTCGCATGGAAGGCGCCGCACCATTTCACCACCACGGTGCTGTCCGCCTCCCGGTCCTCGAAAGCGGCGACGGGGGTTTTGAAGTCGCGCGGGTTGGCCATGCAGTTGGCGCCGATGGGGCCGCGCCCCGGCAGGTCGAACTTCTGGCCGTAGTTTTCGCAGACAAAGCCGCGCGCCGGGCCTTCAAGCACCTCTACCCGGTAGACGAGGCCGCGGGGCAGGATGGCGATTTCCTTGGGCTCCAGATCGATCACGCCAAGCTCGGTCGCAAAGCGCAAGCGGCCGGCCTGCGGCACCACCAGAAGCTCGGAATCGGCGGAGAAGAAATACTCGTCCTCCATGGACCGGGTGACGAGATAGATGTGGGCGGCCATGCCGACCTGGGTGTTGACGTCGCCGGCCGTGGTCATCGTCCGCATGCCGGTGATCCAGGTCAGCGGCGTGTCCGTCATCGGCACCGGATCCCAGCGGTACTGGCCGAGGCTGATCACATCCGGATCGACATTCGGCGCGCTCTTCCAGTAGGGCACGTCGATCTTCTCGAAGCGGCCGGTGTGCTTGACCGAGGGGCGGATGCGATAGCACCAGGTCCGCTCGTTCTGGCCGCGTGGCGCGGTGAAGGCGGTGCCGGAAAGCTGCTCGGCATAAAGCCCGTAATTGCATTTCTGCGGGGAGTTCTGTCCCTGAGGCAGCGCACCGGGCAGCGCCTCTGTCTCGAAATCGTTGCCGAAGCCCGGCATGTAGGCGGAGGGGGTCGCGGCCGTCGCCTCCGGTTTGGCTTTGGCTGCCGAATAGAGCTCGTTCATGGCGCCTCTCCTCCCTTGGCATCGTGAAGCACTTAATATTCACTTGCCGTTGCGCAATGCCTTGTCAGTTCCCGTGCGTTCGTCCTATTGGTTGTAAATGTAACTAACAAGACGGACGGATCAATGCCCCCACGGATGTCGCGTGCCGCGCCTGCCGAGATCGAGCCGCAGGAAGAGACCGACTTCGATCTGCAAAGCTTCCTGCCTTACCTGCTGAACCAGGCGGCGGAGCAGGCCGGCACGTCGTTCCAGCGCATCTACAAGGCGCGTTACGGCATGCTCAGGACGGAGTGGAGAGTACTGTTTCATCTGGGCCGCTACGGGCCGATGACCGCCAAGGCGATCGGGCTCAGGACCCGCATGCACAAGACCAAGATCAGCCGGGCGGTTTCGGCACTGGAGGCGCGACGCTATCTGACGCGCGCCGAACTGGAAAACGACCGGCGGCTGGAGAGATTGGAGCTGACCGCGGCCGGGCGCAAGGCGTATGAGGACCTGTCGCGACACGCGCGCGATCATGACGCGGAACTGATGGCGCAGTTTTCCGCGCAGGAGCGTGACGTGCTGCGGCGGTGTCTGAGGCAACTGGCAGGGTTTTGAGAGGGGGCGCGAGGATGGGCATTCGTCGGGCGGCCCATCCTTGCTGGCCCGTCCGCGCCTATGTTCTCAGCGCCCGGTAGAGCGAACGATACCGCCCGAAAGCCTCGTCATAGGCGCCGCGCAGATCCGCCACGGGCTCGATGACCGCCTGCGTTTCCGGCGGCAGGCATACCGCGTCGGGATCCGATCCCGTCGCGGCGATCAGCCCGAGACGGGCCGCACCCAGCGCGGCGCCCGTTTCTCCCTGCGCTGGCACCGCCACCGGCAGGTCGAGTGCGGTGGCGATCGCCTTCAGCCACAACCGGCCGCGCGAGCCACCGCCTACGGCGGTGACCGATTTCAATTCCGTCCCCGCATCGCGCAACGCTTCCTGGCAGTCCTTCAGCGCGAAGGCGACGCCGTCGAGCACGGCGCGGGTCAGCGTTGCGCGCTCCCCCTCGTGCGACAGGCCGATGAAGGCGCCGCGGATATCGGCATCGTTGTGCGGCGTGCGTTCGCCGGACAGATAGGGCAGGAACGAGACGGCCGATGGCGGCTCCAGGTCGTCGCCCAGTTCCGCCATCAGCGCCGCCGGTGTGATGCCGGCGACATGGCCCCACCAGTCGAGCGCGCCGGCCGCCGACAGGATCACGCCCATCTGGTGCCAACGGCCGGGCAGCGCGTGGCAGAAGGCATGGACGGCGCTTTCCGGCTTCGGCAGGTAGCTCTCGTTGGCGGCGAAGAGAACGCCGGAGGTTCCCAGCGAGACGAAGGCCTCGCCGGCCGCGATCGTGCCGGTGCCGACGGCGGAGGCCGCGTTGTCGCCCGCACCGCCCGCGACGACGATCGGGCCGCTCATGCCCCAGCGCGCCGCAAGTTCGGGCCTGAGCGTGCCCGACGTCTGCGTTCCCTCAACAAGGCGCGGCATCTGGTCAGCCGTCATGCCGGTCGCCGCCAGCAGATCGGCAGACCAGTCGCGCTTGCCCACGTCGAGCCAGCTGGTGCCGGCGGCGTCCGACATGTCGCTTGCGTGTTCGCCGGTCAGCCACAGGCGCAGGTAGTCCTTCGGCAGCAGCACCCTTGCCACGCGGGCGAAGATCTCCGGCTCGTTTTCGTGGACCCAGACAAGCTTGGGCGCGGTGAAGCCGGGGAAGACGATGTTGCCGGAAATCGCGCGAAAACGCGGATCGGCATCAAGCCGGGCGGCCTGCGCATGGCTGCGGGTGTCGTTCCACAGGATGCAGGGGCGCAGCGGTTCATCGGCGCTGCCGAGCAGCGTCGCGCCGTGCATCTGGCCGGAAAGGCCGATGCCCCTGACCGCGGAGAGCCCCGCCGCGTGATCGCGCCTCAAGGCGTCGAGCGCCGTCTCCGTCGCCGCGATCCAGTCCGCCGGCGCCTGTTCCGACCAGCCGGGATGCGGTCTTGAGACGGTCATTGGCGCTGTCGCGGAGGCGATGACGGTCTGGTCGTTGGCAATGAGCAGCGCCTTGACGCCGGATGTGCCGAGATCGATGCCAAGATACATGGGTCACTCTGCCGAAGCTGCCGGTGTTGGGTGAAAATCAGGTGCTCATCGGTGTGTTTTGCAGGACCGTCGCATACACCGATGTCATCCCCGCCGGCGCGGGGATGACACGTCTTCGGGAGGAGACGCCGTCGGATCGACTGACGGGTTCACGTTTCTCCTCCCTGTGCCGTTTTCCGCGCCCTACAACTCGCCGGAGAGATACCGCCTCAGCACGGCTTCCACGCCATCCGCCCACAGCGAGTTGAGCGCATGGGCGAAGCTCGTGCGGAAAGTCTCGTTGCTGGCGAGATCGCCGTAGACGGCCTCCTGCTCCAGCCAGAAATGCGGCTGCTCCTTAGCGTGGCGGGCGATGGGGACGAGGTTGTCCCAGTTGGGATCATTCGGTTCGATGATCTTGCCCGTCTCCGTCTCGCCGTAGCAGTAGCGGCACCACAGTGCCGATTCCAGCGCAAGGCCGGTGACGTCGCCGCCCGCCTTCAGCCGGTCGGCAATGGTCGTGACGATGAATTTCGGCTGGCGGTTCGAACCGTCCAGGCAGAGCCGGCGCACCGTGTCGCCGATCTTGGGATTGGCGAAGCGGCGCTTGATCTCGCCGAAATACCAGTCGAGGTCGGTGCCGGGCACCGGCGGCACGACGGGAATGATCTCCTCGCGCTCGATCTTTTCCAGGAAGGCGGAAATGAGCGGATGCTCCATCGCCTCATGGACGAAATGGATGTCGAGAAGCCCTGCCGGATAGGCGATGACCGCGTGGCCGCCGTTGAGGATGCGGATCTTCATGATCTCGAACGGCGTCACGTCCGGCACGAACTGCACGCCGACGGTTTCCAGCGCCGGGCGGCCGGCGGGGAAATTATCCTCCAGCACCCATTGCCGAAAATCCTCGCAGAAGACCGGCCAGGCGTCCTCGATGCCGAAATCCCTCTTCAGGCTTTCCCGCTCCCGCTCGCCCGTTGCGGGCGTGATGCGGTCGACCATGCCGTTGGGAAAGGCGACCTCCGCCGCGATCCAGTCGCCGAATTCCTTGTCCCACAGCCGGGCGACGCCGGAGACGGCATCGCGGGCGACGACGCCGTTATGGGGGATGTTGTCGCACGACATTACGGTGAAGGCCGGCGTTCCCTCAACCTTGCGTCGCCTGAGCCCTGCCGCGATGAGGCCGAACACGGTCTTGGGGGCATGCGGGGTCTTGCCGTCGTCGATGATGGCGCGCTGGGAGGGATCGAACTGGCCCGAGGCATCGACGAAATAGCCGCCCTCGGTCACCGTCAGCGAGACGATGCGAATGGCGGGGTCGGCGAGCTTCTCGATGATCGCGGCGCTGTCGGCAACGGGCAGCATGCCGATCATCGGCCCCGTCACGCGCGCCTCGCTTCTTTCCGCCGACTGGTCGACCACGGTGGTCAGCCAGTCCTGGCTCTCGAGCGCGGCCTTCATCGCCGCGTCGCCCGGCATCACGCCGGCGCCGAGGATCGCCCAGTCGTGGTCCTGACCGGTCGCAAACAGCGCGTCGAGATAGACCGCCTGATGGGCGCGGTGAAAGTTGCCTACGCCGAAATGGAGGATGCCGGCGGAAAGTCCCTTGCGGTCGTAGCCGGGCACGGGGACGGTTGCTGAGATGGTGCCGAGCGTCTCGGCGGAAAGCCTGATGGTCATGATCGTCCTTCTCGATCGAATTCGAGTCATTGTGGCTGACGCCTGCCGTCCGCCCCCAAAAAGGCGGCAGGTTTGTTAAGGCGGTCGTTCCGGTCTGCGCGTTTCGCGTTTGCCTGGAGCCGATCCTTCGAGACGCGGCCTGCGGCCGCTCCTCAGGATGGCGGCAAACGCGAACCCCGCCTCAGCTCATCCAGTTGCCGCCGTCCACATTGTAGGTCTGTGCGACGACATAGTCCGCTTCCGCACTCGCCAGGAAAATTGCCATTCCTGTCAGGTCCTGCGCCCGTCCCATACGGCCGAAGGGCACTTCGGCGCCGACCAGCTTCTTCTTTTCGCCGATCGGCCGGTTCTCGTATTTCGCGAAAAGCGCATCGACCCCGTCCCAGTGCTCGCCGTCGACGACGCCCGGCGCGATCGCGTTCACATTTATGCCGTGCCTGATGAGGTTGAGGCCGGCGGACTGCGTGAGGCTGATCACTGCCGCCTTCGTCGCGCAGTAGATGGCGACGAGCGCCTCGCCGCGCCGGCCGGCCTGGCTGGCCATGTTGATGATCTTGCCGCCCGTGCCTTGCGCGATCATCTGCTTCGCCACCGCCTGCATGGTAAAGAGCGTTCCCGCCACGTTGACGGAAAAGAGCTTCTCGTAGCTCTCCCGGGTGATTTCGACGATGGGGGCGAGATCGAACAGCGCGGCGTTGTTGATCAGGATGTCGATGCGGCCGTGCCGCTCCACCACCTCGGCCACGGCCCTGTCGATCGAGGCCTGGTCGGTGACGTCGAGATGCACGGCGGACGCCGCGCGGCCGATCTCGCCGGCGGCGATCTCCGCGCCTTCCAGGTTCAGATCGCCGATGACCACCTGCGCGCCCTCGCGCACGTAGCTTTCCGCAAAGGCCCGGCCAATGCCGCGCGCCGCACCGGTGATCAGCGCGATCTTTCCATCCAGTCTTTTCATATTCTTGTTGTCCTAGCGTATGGCGAGGCCACGCGCGTCGAAGCGGTGCATCTTGTCGTCCTGGGGGGTGAGGAAGACGCGGCTGCCGTGGCGCACGGAAAACTCGCCGTCGACCCGGGCGGTCAGCGTGCCCAGGTTCTCGGTCTGCACGTGGAGAAGGGTGTCGGAGCCCAGATGCTCGGCGACGGAGACGACGCCGGCCCAGGCGCCCGTATCGGTGGAAACGGTGATGTGTTCGGGCCGGATGCCGATGGTGGTGGCTCTGTGAGTCTCCGCCATGTCGCCCTCGATGAAGTTCATCTTTGGCGAGCCGATGAAGCCGGCGACGAAGAGATTTCGCGGGGCGTTGTAGAGATCGAGCGGCGAGCCCACCTGCTCCACCCGGCCGGCGTTCAGCACCACGATCTTGTCGGCCATGGTCATCGCCTCGACCTGGTCGTGGGTGACGTAGATCATCGTGGTCTTGAGGCTGTTGTGCAGCTCGGAGATCTCCAGCCGCATGTTGACGCGGAGTGCGGCATCGAGGTTCGACAGCGGTTCGTCGAAGAGGAAGGCCGACGGCTCGCGCACGATGGCGCGGCCGATGGCGACGCGCTGGCGCTGGCCGCCGGAAAGCTGGCCCGGCCGGCGATCGAGATAGTCGGTGAGGTTCAGCACGCGCGCCGCGTTCTCCACCTTCTCGTCGATCGCCGATTGCGGCAGCCCGGCCATCTTCAGCGGAAAGGCGATGTTCTTCTTCACCGACATGTGCGGGTAGAGCGCATAGGACTGGAACACCATGGCGAGGCCGCGTTTGGCCGGCGGCGTGCTGGTCGCGGGCTCGCCGTCGATGCGGATCTCGCCGGAGGTCACGTCCTCCAGCCCCGCGATGAGGCGCAAAAGCGTGGACTTGCCGCAGCCCGATGGCCCGACGAACACGACAAACTCCCCGTCGTCGATCTGCAGGTCGAGCGGCGGAATGACCTGAACGTGGCCGAACGTCTTGGTGATCTGGTCGAGAACGATTTCTCCCACGTTCTCCTCCCCCTTGTATCTTGCCCGGTTGTCGTGGGCCTATTTCACGGCGCCGAAGGTCAGACCGCGCACGAGCTGTTTCTGGCTGAACCATCCCAGGATCAGGATGGGGGCGATGGCCATGGTCGAGGCGGCGGAGAGCTTGGCGTAGAAGAGGCCCTCCGGACTGGAATAGCTGGCGATGAAGGCTGTCAGCGGCGCCGCTTTGGCGGCTGTCAGATTGAGCGTCCAGAAGGCCTCGTTCCAGGCCAGGATGACATTGAGCAGCAGCGTGGAGGCGATGCCGGGCACCGCCATCGGCGTCAGCACGTAAAGGATTTCCGCCTTCAGGCCGGCCCCGTCCATGCGCGCGGCCTCCAGGATCTCGCCGGGAATCTCGCGAAAGTAGGTGAACAGCATCCAGATGATGATCGGCAGGTTGATCAGCATCAGCACGATGATCAGGCCGATAAGGCTGTCGAGAAGACCGATGTCGCGGAAGATCAGGTAGATCGGGATCAGCACGCCGACGGGAGGAAGCATCTTGGTCGACAGCATCCACATCAGCACGTCCTTGGTCCGCTTGGCCGGGACGAAGGCCATGGACCAGGCCGCCGGAATGGCGATCAGGAGGCCCAGCACGGTGGAGCCCAGCGAAATGATCACGGAATTGAGGAAGTGGCGGAAATAGTCGGAGCGCGACTGGACTTCCGCGTAATTCTCCAGCGTCCAGTGGAAGTTGACGAAAGAGGGTGGCGAGGCGACCGCCTCCGCTTCCGTCTTGAAGCTCGTCAGCACCGTCCACAGGATCGGGAAGAAGATCGCAAGTCCGATCGCCCAGGCCAGGACGGTCACGACGGTCTTGCGGCGATTGGAACTCGCGCGGGCCATGGTCAGATGTCCAGGTTCTTGCCGATCATCCGCATTAGGAAGATCGCGACGACATTGGCGAGGATGACGGCCACGATGCCGCCGGCGGACCCGCCGCCCACGTCGAACTGCAGGAGCGACTGGGCGTAGACGAGATAGGTGATGTTGGTGGTCGCATAGCCCGGCCCGCCATTGGTGGTAACCAGGATTTCCGCGAAGACCGACAGCAGGAAGATCGTCTGGATCAGCACGACCACGGTGATGGCGCGCGAGAGGTGCGGCAGGGTGATGTAGAAAAACGTCGAGAACGGACCGGCCCCGTCCATCTCGGCCGCCTCAAGCTGGTCGCGGTCGAGCGACTGCAGCGCGGTCAGCAGGATCAGCGTCGAGAACGGCAGCCACTGCCAGGCGACCATGCCGATGATGGAGGCGAGCGGCGCCTGGGCGAGGAAGTCGAAGGGCTGCATCCCCATCGCCTTGGCCATGTGCGCGAAGAGCCCGTTGACGGGGTTCATGAACATGTTCTTCCACACCAGCGCGCCGACGGTGGGCATGACAAAGAACGGCGCGATCACCAGGATGCGCACGATGCCCTGTCCCCACATCGGCTGGTCGAGCAGGATCGCCAGCAGGACGCCGCCGCCGATGGTGATCACCAGCACGCCGACGACGAGAAGAAGGGTGTTCGTGAGGGCGGCGAAAAAGGCCGGATCGGTGAGAAAATAGCTGTAATTGGCAAGGCCGATGAAGTCGTGGGCGCCGGGGATCAGCAGGTTGTAGTGCAGGAAAGAAAAGTAGATCGTCATCGACAGGGGGATGATCATCCACCCCAAAAGCAGCAGCACGGCCGGCGATAGCATCAGCCTCGCCGCGGCCCGCGAATGGGTTGTGGCCATGGTCGAACACTCCATCGATCAGTCAAACAGGCGATCGGTCAAACGGGCGATCAGTTAACCGCCGGGCGATCAGTCAAACGGGTCCGTCCTGCAGGATGCCTTGGTAGCCCGGATCGAAGACCGCAAGGGAAAAGGACGCGGACGCCGTCCGGCCGAAGCGTGGCCCGCAAGGACCCGGCATGGGGCCTCAATGACCCCATGCTAGCACGCCTTGACGGCAAGCGCCCGCGCAAGGAGGGCGGCTACTTGATGTAGCCGGCCTTGGTCATCTCTCGGGTGGTGAGCGCCTGAGCCCCCTGCAACGCCTGGTCGGCCGACATGTTGCCGGCAAGCGCTGCGGAGAAGAGCTGGCCGACGGCGGTGCCGATGCCCTGGAACTCGGGGATCGAGACGAACTGGCCGCCGGTATAGGGAACCTCCTGCACCGAGGGCTTGGTCGTGTCGACGGAGTTGATCGCATCGAGCGTCATCTTCGCGAACGGCGCGGCCTTCTGGTATTCGGGGTTCTCGTAGAGCGAGGTGCGCGTGCCCGGAGGCGAGGCGGCCCAGCCTTCGCTGGCGGCGACGAGTTCGGTGTAGTGCTTGGAGGTCGCCCAGGCGACGAAGGCCTTGGCCGCGTCCGCCTTCTTGGTGGAGGCGGGGATGGCGAGGTTCCACGACCACAGCCAGTTGCCGTGGTTGTTTACGCCGTCCTTGTTCGGGAACTGGGCAAAGCCGACGCTGTCGGCCACGGTGGAGTCGTTCTTGTTGGTCACGAAGGAGGCGGCGACCGTAGCATCGATCCACATGCCGCACTTGCCCTGCTGGAACAGGGCCAGGTTCTCGTTGAAACCGTTCGACGACGCGCCCGGAGGCCCGTACTTCTTCATCATGTCGAGATAGTCGGTGAGCGTCGCCTTCCACTCAGGCGTATCGAACTGCGGCTTCCAGTTCATGTCGAACCAGCGCGCGCCGTAGGAATTGGACATCGCGGTGATGAAGGCCATGTTCTCGCCCCAGCCCGCCTTGCCGCGCAGGCAGATGCCGTAGACCTCGTTGTCCTTGTCGGTCATCGCCTTGGCCGCGGCCTTGATATCGCTCCAGGTCGGCTGGTCGGACATCTTGATGCCGGCCTTCTCGGCCAGGTCCGTGCGGTACATCAGCATGGCCGATTCGCCGTAGAACGGTGCGGCATAGAGCTTGCCGTCAACGGTCAGGCCGCCGGAGATGGCGGGCAGGAGATCGTCCTTGTCATAGTCGGCGGGCATGTCGTCGAGCGCCATCAGCCAGCCCTGCTTGCCCCAGATCGGCACTTCGTAGTTGCCGATGGTCATGACGTCGTACTGGCCGCCCTTGGTGGCGATGTCGGTGGTCACGCGCTGGCGCAGCACGTTTTCTTCCAGCGTCACCCATTCCAGCTGGATATCCGGGTGATCCTTGGTGAAGTCGTCGGTGAGCTTCTGCATGCGGATCATGTCGCCGTTGTTGACGGTGGCGATCGTGATGGTTTCCGCATGTGCGGCGAAGCCGAGTGCGAACGCACTGACGGCGCCAAGCAGCAAAGTCTTCCTGAACATGATTCCTCCCAATCTGCGGTCTGCGGCCGCACGGCTGAACGAACGGGGTTTCAGCAGCCTGCCAACCTCCGCGGCAGACCGATCGGTAATCGCGAAACTATGCAGTAGCCCCACTGCCTTGTCTATAAATAAATCACATTGATTTTATATTAGACCGATTCGACATGGGGCACCTCTGCACTTTCGGGAAATCCGGATGCGGGTTCGACAACGCCGCTCTCCGAGCGTCGATCCTTGGGCGCGCGGCACGGGCGAAGATAGCGGGCAAATGGCCGCAGGCGCGTTCCGGCCGCATCTGCAAACGGACAGCCGGGGCGAGTGCGCAACGGAGCGATGGGGCCACAAGTGCGGCCCCGTCACAATTGTCATTCCCGACGAGGGCCGGGCAGGGACATCTTGCCGGCGCCGTCTACACGACGACGGCCGCGCCCGTGTCCGCCGTGCCGACCGCCTCGCGGAAGGCGGCGAAAAGCTCGCGGCCGATGCCGTGCCGGTTGGCGGAAAGATCCGGCCGTGCCGGTTCGCGCGCGGCGAACTCGGCCGCATCGACCAGCACCTCCAGCGTGCCGGCCGTTGCGTCGAGGCGGACGACATCGCCGTCCTTCAACCGCGCGATAGGACCGCCGTCGGCGGCCTCCGGGCTCACGTGGATCGCCGCCGGCACCTTGCCCGACGCCCCCGACATGCGGCCATCGGTCACCAGCGCGACCTTGTGCCCGCGGTCCTGGGTGACGCCCAGCGCCGGCGTGAGCGAATGCAGTTCCGGCATGCCGTTCGCCTTGGGCCCCTGGAAACGCACGACGACGACGAGGTCGCGGTCGAGTTCGCCCGCCTTGAAGGCGGCCTTCACCTCCTCCTGGTCGTGGAAGACGCGCACCGGTGCTTCCACCACGTGGCGCTCCGGCTTGACAGCCGATGTCTTGATCACCGCGCGCCCCAGGTTGCCGGAAAGCTGCTTCAGTCCGCCGTCGGCCTGGAAGGGATCGGAGACGGGCCGCAGGATCGCGTCGTTGCCGCTTGTCCGGGGCCCGTCGCCCCACACGATCTCATCGCCTTCGAGCTTAGGCTCCTGCGTGTAGTGGGAGAGCCCCTCGCCGGCGATGGTGCGCACGTCCTCGTGCAGCAGCCCCGCCTCCAGCAGTTCGCCGATCATGTAGGCGAGCCCGCCGGCGGCGTGGAAATGGTTCACGTCGGCCAGCCCGTTGGGATAGACCCGCGCCATCAGTGGCGTGACGGCGGAAATCTCCGCCATGTCCTGCCAGTCGAGATGGATGCCGGCCGCACGCGCCATGGCGACCAGATGCAGCACCAGATTGGTGGAACCGCCGGTGGCGTTGAGCCCGACCAGCCCGTTGACGAAGGCGCGCTCGTCGAGCACGTCGCACACGGGCGTGAATTCGTTGCCCTTGGCGGTGATCGCCAGAGCGCGTTTTGCGGCCGCCTTCGTCAGCGCGTCGCGAAGCGGCGTATCGGGATTGACGAAGCTGGCGCCCGGCAGGTGCAGGCCCATGAATTCCATCAGCATCTGGTTGGAATTGGCCGTGCCGTAGAAGGTGCAGGTGCCGGGGCCGTGGTAGCTTGCCATCTCCGCGGCCAGCAGTTCGTCACGGCCGATTTCGCCCGCCGCATAGCGCTGGCGGACCTTGGCCTTCTCGTCGTTGGGAAGGCCGGAGGTCATCGGACCCGCGGGCGCGAAGACGGCCGGGATATGACCGAAGGTCGCCGCCGCCATCACAAGGCCCGGCACGATCTTGTCGCACACGCCCAGATAGATCGCGGCATCGAAGCAGTTGTGCGAAAGCGCGACGCCGGCCGCAAGGGCAATCACGTCGCGCGAGAACAGCGACAGCTCCATGCCGGGTTGGCCTTGCGTGACGCCATCGCACATGGCCGGAACGCCGCCGGCGACCTGCGCCGTGCCTCCCTCTCTGCGCGCGGCTTCCTTGATCAGATCGGGGAAGCGGGCGAACGGCTGATGCGCCGACAGCATGTCATTGTAGGCGGTGACGATGCCGATATTGCCGGCATCGCCTTGCGCGATCGTCTGCTTGTCTTCGCCCGAGGCGGCGGTGACGTGGGCGAGGTTGCCGCAGGTCAGGTGCGCGCGGGCCGGGCCCGCCTCGGCGGCGCGGCGGCAGCGCTCCAGATAGGCGCTGCGGGTGTCACGCGAACGTTCGCGGATGCGGTCGGTGACGGCTGCAATGGTGGGCGAAATGGTCGGGTGCATGGGACCTCTCCCGAATTTCTGCTTTTTCAGTGCCTTACTCGGCGAAATGAACGGTGGCGCCCTCCAGCACGGCGACGATCGGCGCCTGGAGCGGATCCTTCGTCGCGAGCGCCTGCTGCAGGGCCTCGCGCTTGGCGGTGCCGGTGATCAGGATGTGACGTTCGCCCGCTCCCCTGAGGACGCGTGCCGCTAGGGTGACGCGGGGCTCCGGCTGGTCGCCGGTGCGAACGGCGACCACCACGGGCGCATTCTCGGCAAGCGCTTCCTTCAGGCCGACGGAACCGGGAAAGAGCGACGCGGTGTGCATATCCGCGCCCATGCCGAGAACGGCGATATCGAGCGGCAGCGCGGTCTGTTCCAGTCCGGCGGCGACAGCGGGTAGCGATTCCGTCGGTTCCGCCGTGCCGCCGTAGAGCGGCGAGAAGGTTGCGGCCGCGGCCGGGCCCGCAAACAGCGTCTCGGCGAGCAGCTTCTGGTTGGACCGCGGCTCCGTGCTCGGAACCCAGCGCTCGTCGGTCAGCGTGACGACGACCTTCTCCCAGTCGAGAGGCTCCCGTCCGAGCCGTTCCAGCATCGCCCCCGGCGTCGTGCCGCCGGGAACCGCGATGCGCGCCACGCCGCGCTGGTCAACCAGCGTGCGCAGTCGGTTGCCGATGAGCGCCGCCAGCCCTTCGGCCAGCGCCTCGCGCGACGGGTATTCGATGATCTTCGGGCTCATTGGGCAAGCTCCCGCCAGCGCCGGCCGTCGCGGTGCATCAGCATCAGCGCATCGTCGGGACCGGCGGACCCGGGCTCGTAGAGCTCCGGCCGCTCGCCGTCGACGCGTGCGGTGATCGCATCGACCCAGGCCCAGGCCGCCTCCACCTCGTCGCCGCGCATGAACAGGGTCTGGTCGCCGCGAATGACGTCCATGACCAGCCGCTCATAGGCATCCGGCATGCGCATGTTGGAGGCGCCGAGCGTGTCGGCGAAGGTCATGTCGAGGACGGCGGGCGCAAGCCGCATGCCGCCGGGGCCGGGCTCCTTGATGGTCATGCCGAGCGTGATGGCTTCGTCAGGCTGCAGGCGCAAGGCGAGAACGTTCTGCGCGGCGCGTCCGCTGGCTTCGGGAAAAATCGAATGGGGAGCCGACTTGAACACCACGGCCACCTCCGAGACCCGCGATTTCATCCGCTTGCCGGTGCGCAGGTAAAAGGGCACCCCCGACCAGCGCCAGTTCGCGACCTCGGCCCTCAGCGCGATGAAGGTTTCCGTGCGGCTCGTCGGCGCGTTCGCGTCCTCGACATAGGAGGGCATGCCAGGTCCGGCTCCGTATTGGCCGCGCACCACATGGTCGGGATTGGTAAGTGGGGCCAGCGCGCGCAGCACCTTCAGCTTCTCGTCGCGCACCGCGTCGGGCTCGAAATGAGCCGGCGGCTCCATCGCTACCAGGCAGAGCAGCTGCAGCAGGTGATTCTGCACCATGTCGCGCATGGCGCCGATGCCGTCATAGTAGGGGCCGCGCCCTTCCACGCCGACCTTTTCGGCCACCGTGATCTGCACGTGATCGATGTGACGCGCGTTCCACAGCGGCTCGAAGAAGGCGTTGGCGAACCGGAGCGCCATCAGGTTCTGCACCGTCTCCTTGCCGAGATAGTGATCGATGCGGAAGATCTGGTGCTCGCCGAAATGACCGGCGAAGACGCCGTTGAGCGCCTTCGCGGAGGCAAGGTCGTGGCCGAGCGGCTTCTCGATGACGATACGCGAATTGGCGTCCGTCAGCCCGGCCGCATGCACGCCCTCCGCGATGGGGCCGAAGAAGCGCGGCGCGACGGAGAGGTAGAAGGCGCGCGGACGGGTGCCGCCGGTCTCCGGCAGGGCGGCCTTCAGCCGGGGCCAGCCGGCTTCGTCCATCACGTCGAGCGAGACGTAGTCGATGGTGGCGAGAAACTTGCGGCGCATCTCCGTGTCACGGGCATCCTCGCCGCCGAATTCGTCCAGCGCCGCATCCGCCATGCGGCGGTAGCCGTCCGCATCCAGGTCGGCGCGCGCGACGCCGACAATACGGGCGCCTTCGGGCATCTGCCCGTCATGCATGCGGTGGTACAGCGCCGGGATCAGCTTGCGCCGGGCAAGGTCGCCCGTGGCACCGAAAACGACGAGATCGAACGGATCCACGGGGACGATGCGTGCGACCATCAAATATTCTCCTTGCAGACGTCGGCCAGTTCGGCGCGGCGGGGAAGGTCGGCGCCGCGGCGGGTGCAGGTGATCGCCGCGGCTTCCACGGCAAAGCTGACGATGTTGGCGAGACCGTCACTGTCGATCTCGTCAAGGGTGGCGCGCGTTTTCATGCCGCGTTCCGCGAGACCGGCGATCAGCGCCGCTTGGAAACTGTCGCCCGCACCCACGGTGTCAACCACCGGCACGCGGCGTGTTTCCACTTCGACCACCACCCCGCATCCATAGGCATGGACGCCGTCACGCCCGCGCGTGACGATGACGAGACCGGCTCCGGCCGCGCGCCATCGTGCCGCAATACCAGATGGGCATTCGCCGGGATAGAGCAGTTCGAGGTCTTCCTCGCTCACCTTGACGACATCGCTGTGACGGATAAAGGCATCGATCCGCTTTCGCCACAGGTCCCGGTCGGTCTCCACATTCAGGCGGACATTGGGATCCAGCGTGATCAGACGACGGCCCGCCTCGCGCCGGGCAAACGCCAGCAGGGTGGAGGCGACGGGTTCGGCAACCAGCGAGAAGGACCCGAAATGGATGCCCCACACGCTGTCGTCGAGCTCCGGCAGGTCTTGGGGTTCGAGCGCCCGGTCCGCCGCGTCTGCACCGTAGAACGTATAGGCGGGGCTGCCGTCGGGGTTGAGATCGACGAGGCTCAGCGTCGTGGGACGAGACGAGCAGCGCAGGTATCTCGTGTCCACCTTCTCCCGTTCCAGCGTTTCCCGCAACCGGACGCCGAGCGGATCGGTGGAAAGGCCGGCCAGAAAGGCCGCGTCCTGTCCAAGGCGCTTCAGGCCGGTCACGACATTGAACGGGGAGCCCCCGACGCGCGCATCGAAGGTCAGACCCGTCTCGCCCTCGCAGGCAAAGAGATCCCAGAGCGCTTCACCGCAAACCAAAAACATTCGTTCTTCGCCGCAGCGTCTTTCTCGCCGCGTCCCTGCATATGTCAAATGAGATTTGGCGCGTGGCTCCGGTGCGACCGGACGAGCTGCGCCTTGTCGCCGTGGGCGGGAGTCCGCCTCGGCACCGCATGGCTTGAGCCTGTTCCGAACGGATAAACCTGCCGGAGCGAAACATGCTCAAGGTATTGATCTGAAGCGAGTTCCTGTCGTTCAGAGAGTTCCGCCCGCAAGGCAAGAGCTCCGCTGGCCATGGGCCACGGAGATCACTCGAAATAGGTTCGGCATTTCTAGGATTCGTTCCTCCGCCGTCCCGTGCCGGCGTTCGGTATGCGACCGGTGGTGACCTCCGAGCGACCATGTTCGGGCGGGTCCGGAACCGTCCGAGACATGGTCCGCGCGGGGCGGCTTGCCCGGTTCTATCGCTCCGAAACGGGCCGGCCCGAAGCCCGCTCCCGAGCCGCCTTTCGGCGGCGCACGCCGGAAACGATCGGCCCTGCCGCCGCGCGCCAGCATCGCGCGGAGCGAGGCCGGCTCCGTTGCGTTACATACGCCACAGTGCGCGACTCTTGTCAATAAATAAATCACTTTGATTTTAATATTAGAACCCGGGTAGCATCGTGCCACCGATTTGCGACGAGGATGGAGAGACCGGATGCGAGGCGGCGATACCACGGGTCTGCGCGCTTACAACGAGCGCCTGATCATGAGCGCGCTGCGGCGCGCGGGCGCCTTGTCGCGCGCCGAAATCGCAAGGGAAACAGGACTTTCCGGGCAAGCCGCCTCGGTCATAGTCAGCCGGCTCATGGAGGCTGGTCTCGTCGTCAAGCGCGAAAAGGTTCGCGGTCATGTCGGCCAACCGTCGACGCCGATCGCTCCCAATCCGGCTGGCGCCTATTCGTTGGGCGTGAAGATCGGCCGCCATTCGGTGGAGGCGCTTCTGGTGAATCTCACCGGCGACGTTATCGGCAGCCGTCGCAAAGGATTTGCGGCGCCGCTGCCCGATCGCACGATCGCGACGGCGGCACGTCAGGTCACGGAACTTCTGGAAATGCTCGACGAGGAGGCGCGCCGGCGCGTCGTAGGCATCGGCATCGCCATGCCGGGCGAGCTGGAAGCCTGGGCCACCGAACTCGATCTGGCGCCCGGGTCGCTCGATGGATGGCGCACGGCCAACGTGTCCGGCGCGCTGTCGCAGGCAACCGGGCTGGAGGCCTGGCTCTACAACGACGCAACGGCGGCCTGCGCCGCGGAGATGATCGCCGGCTCGGCGATTGCCACGCGCAGCGCGCTCTACATCTACATGGGCACCTTCATCGGCGGCGGCATCGTGCTCGATGGAAAGCTCTATCCGGGCGAACAGGCCAATGCCGGGGCGATAGGCTCGATGCCCGCCGGCCGGGCGATCGGAGGCCGGGCGCCACGCCAGCTCATTCATTCCGCATCCGTCCTGCAGTTGGAGCGTGCCCTGACCGCGGCCGGCTTCGACAGTCAGGAGGTCCTTTATTCCGACACCGCCACGCCGGAGATCGAGGCCATCTTCGAGCGCTGGATGGAGGCCACGTTGCCGGAATTCGCGCGCGCAGTCGTGGCGGCGCTGTCGATCATAGATTTTCAGGCCGTGGTCGTCGACGGGTTGCTGCCGCCGCCCTGGCGGGCGCGGCTTACGGCGGGGCTTGAGGATACGCTGGGCGCTTTCAACCTGTCGGGCCTGTCGCCGACGTTGGTCGCGGCGGGAAGCATCGGCCCGATGGCCCGCGTTCTGGGTGCGGCGATGCTGCCGCTCGAAGCGCGTTTTTCGCCCGATACCGACCTGCTGGTGCGGTCCGGCATAAGGCCGGCCGAACCGCGCGAGCCGGTGCGCAAGGCTGGCTGACAGGGCCCCCAACTGGAAATGCGCCCCCGCCTGAGACCTGCGCATACGAAAAGGAGCGCCGGCGGCGCTCCCTGGTCTTCTCGGTATCGGGTGCCTCTGCCGTCAGTTCAGCGGCTGGGTGTTCCCCTGCGCCATGTTCTGGCGGTAGAGGGCCGCGAAATCGATCGGATCGATCATCAGCGGCGGGAAGCCGCCGTTGCGGGTGCAGTCGGAGATGATCTGGCGCGCGAACGGGAACAGCATGCGCGGGCACTCGATCAGCACGAACGGGTGCATGTGCTCTTCCGGAATGCCCTGAATGCGGAAGATGCCGCAATAGACCAGTTCCACCGCGAACATCGCCGTGCCGTTGGAAACGGCCTTCGCCTCCAGCGCCAAGGTCACCTCGAACTGGTTGTCCTCGTGCTTTGTGGCGTTGACGTTGACGTTGATGTCGAGCTGCGGCTGCTGCTCGTTCGGACGCAGGGTCGCCGGCGCATTCGGGTTCTCGAACGAGAGATCCTTGATGTACTGGACGAGGATGTTCATGGCGGGCGGCTGCTGTTGTGCGCCGGCGGCGGGCTCGTTCGTATCGCTCATCGAGTGTCGTTATCCGTGTGTCGGTCCTAATGGCGGGCCGCTGCAGGGGCCGGCCTCGATCCGGCTGGCTAGCATGGCCGGGCGGGGCGAGACAAGCGAAGAGGCGCCACAAAACCGCCGAAACCGAACATTCGCGGGAAAATTGCCCTAACGGCATATTGCAATTGAGGGGTCACAATGGCTTGGCGTCGGCCGGATGGCAGTCTATTCAGTGGACGTAACGACCTATAGAGCGACCCGAAAGTGGAGCCCATGCTCGGTGCTGTCCCCGCCCGGAATGACTTCGGCGAAAGACTGCTGAAGCTTGACACCCTGGTCAGATTGAGGTGGCTCGCCGTCGCCGGTCAGACCGCCGCGGTGCTTGTCGTCAATTACGGCTTCGGCTTCAAGGTGCCGATGGGGTTCGTCTTCGCGCTGATCGCACTGTCGGCGTGGCTCAACCTGTTCCTGAAACTGGTGCGCGCGAAGGTGCAGCGCCTGCCGCAGCGCTGGTCCGCGGTGCTGCTGGGCTACGACATCCTCCAGCTTTCCGGCCTCCTGTTCCTGACCGGCGGTCTCGGCAATCCCTTCGCCGTTCTGCTGCTGGTGCCTGTTACCGTTTCGGCGGCCGCGCTGCCGCCGCGCGATACGGTGGCGCTCGGCGGTATCGTCATCTGCGCGGCGAGCCTTCTCGCCTTCTTCCAACTGCCGCTGCCCTGGATCGAGGGCGAGGTGTTCCAGTTGCCCGGCACCTACCAGTTCGGCGTATGGACGGCGCTGGTGGCGACGCTTGCCTTCATCGCCTTCTACACGTTCCAGGTCGCGGCCGAGGCGCGTCAGCTTTCCCAGGCGCTTGCCGCTACCGAACTGACGCTGGAGCGCGAGCAGCATCTTCATTCGCTCGACGGCCTCGCCGCCGCCGCCGCCCACGAGCTGGGCACGCCGCTCGCCACCATCGTGCTCACCGCCAAGGAGCTTGAGACCGATCTTGCCGAAGGCTCCACCCAGCGCGAGGACGTCGCCCTCATCCGCACCCAGGGCGACCGCTGCCGCGAGATCCTGCGCAAGCTCACGTCTCTTTCCTCCGACCAGTCTTTCCTGAGCCTGCGGCTCTCCCACCTGGTCGAGGAGGTGGCAGAACCGCACCGCGAGTTCGGCATCGCCGTCACCATCATCAAGGAAAGCAACGCCGGCGAGCCGACGGTGCGGCGCAACGCATCGATCATCTACGGGCTCGGAAACCTGCTAGAGAACGCCGTCGATTTCGCCACAAGCGCTGTCAGCGTGCGGCTGAACTGGACCGATGCGAGCGTCTCGGTGACGATTACCGACGACGGACCCGGCTTTGCCGACGATGTGATCGATCGGCTGGGTGAGCCTTATGTGACCACACGCGCACGCGCCGGAGCGCGGCCGACGGAGGTTGCTGCCCAGGCGAACGCCGGCGGTCTCGGTCTTGGCTTCTTCATCGCCAAGACGTTGCTGGAGCGCACCGGCGCACGGCTGTCGCTGCGCAACAGCCTGGAAGGCGGCGCGGTGGTACAGATCGTCTGGCCGCGGATCGCGCTGGAAAGCGCCGAGGATTCCGCCGGTGCAATCGAGGAGGCCGGTTACGCGTGAGCTGAGCGCCGAAAATGGCGCCTGCCGCCACGAGGATTGGATCGGGAGAAACGGGTGGGGAGAGCGTGATTTGCTCCAGGGCACCCGCTCTCCTATAAACGGGGCTGTAGGGGGTGGCTCTGCCCCCGGGAATGCAGGAACTAAAGATGACAGACGAAGTGCCGAGTGAGCAACTGGAGGGCGAAATCGCGGGGGCTCGCCTGCTGATCGTCGATGATGACAAGCCGTTTCTGCAGCGGCTGGCACGGGCGATGGAAAAGCGTGGCTTCACGACCGACATCGCTGACAGCGTGGAAGAGGCGAGAGCCAAGATCGCTGCCACCCCGCCCGCCTTTGCCGTGGTCGACATGCGGCTCGGCGACGGCAACGGCCTCGACGTGATCAGCGCGCTGCACGAGCACTCTCCCGAGGCGAGGGCGATCATCCTCACCGGATACGGCAACATCGCGACAGCGGTCACCGCAGTGAAGCTTGGCGCCATCGACTATCTGGCCAAGCCCGCGGATGCCGACGACATCTTCGCCGCGCTGACCCGCAAGCTCGACGAGATGGCGCCGCCGCCGGAAAATCCGATGTCGGCCGACCGCGTGCGGTGGGAGCACATCCAGCGCGTCTACGAGCTTTGCGATCGCAATGTCTCGGAAACCGCCCGGCGGCTCAACATGCACCGCCGCACGCTGCAGCGCATCCTCGCCAAGCGCGCCCCGCGCTGAAGGCGTACCCGTCGGGCCCGACCTCGGGCGTCGTGCGACGGCGGATGGAACACGTGTGACGCCGGCCCGTCGGGGCGGCGTTCCCTGATCTGCGTCCTCGCGGAGGCGTTTGCCACATCCGCGATACGTCTTCTTGAAACGTTGCCGTTACGCTCCCAATTGATCTTCCGGGTTGGGAAACCGGGAAAGTGACCATGACACGGTGCGGGCCCCTTCGTCCGGCATGGACGCCGCTCACGATCACCCTGATGATCCTGGGCTTCGTTCTTTATTGGCCGCTCGGCCTCGCCATGCTCGCCTACATTGTGTGGGGCGACCGGCTGCAAGGCGCGTTTTCCAGCGTGCGCAACGATTTGCGCGAAGGCTTGCGTTCGATGGGCGCGGAGTTCGGCATGGGCGGGCGCACCGGCAACTCCGCGTTCGACGCCTATCGCGAAGACGAACTGGAGCGGCTGGAGGAGGAGCGTCGCCGGCTTGACGAGATGCGTGCCGAGTTCGACGAATTCCTCGCCAATCTGCGCCATGCCCGCGACCGGGAGGAATTCGACGCCTTCATGAAGGGCCGTCGCAAACCAGTCGCAGCCGCCTAGAGCATATTGATCTGAAGCGGTTTCTTGTGTCTCGGACGATTTCGTCTGAACGGAAAGCGCTCCAGTCGTGCGCAGCGAGACGGCTGCCGCGAACGCGCCCCACGCCGCTGCAGCGCGATCACGCTATACTTGGGCCCGCCCGAATCGCCGCGTCGCGGCGGCGAGCCGGGCCTGCCCCGACCGGTTTCATCTGCGGATCCCCCGATGCGCTTCTTCAATCCAGCCCGTGCCGAGCCGGATCACATCGTTCTCGACATTGATGGTCGGGACGTGCGCGTGGAGGTCAGGCGCAACGCGCGCGCCCGGCGTTACAGCCTGCGCCTGCCGGCTGCCGGTGGTGGTCCGGTGCTGACGATCCCGGAGCGCGGCACCTTCCGTACCGCGCAGCGGTTTGCCGAGGATCATCGCGGCTGGCTTGCCGAGCGCATGAAGACGATGCCGGCTGCCCGGCCCTTTCTGGCCGGCGGCACCGTGCCGCTTCGCGGCGTTCCACATTTCATCGAGCACAGGCCGGCGGGCCGCGGCACGGTTCTCGTCGTTGACGAAGAGGCGGGCCCCAAGCTGGTCGTGGCGGGCGATGGGCCGCATCTGCCGCGCCGGCTGACCGATTTCCTCAAGAAGGAAGCCCGGGCCGATCTGGCGGAAGCGGTGGAGCGCCATGTCGGCGCGCTCGCGCTTGCCCATCCCTCTGCCCGTCGCCCCACGGGCCTCGTCATTCGCGACACCCGCTCGCGCTGGGGCTCGTGCACCGCGCAGGGCAAGCTCAACTTCTCGTGGCGACTGGTGCTGGCGCCGGCCTTTGTGCTCGACTATGTCGCGGCCCACGAGGTGGCGCATCTCGTCGAGATGAACCACTCGGCCCGCTTCTGGAATGTGACGAACGCGCTCTTTCCTGAAACCGAGCACGCCCGGGATTGGCTGCGCCGGTACGGCAGCGACCTGCACAGCTACGGCTGAGTGCCGCCCCTGCCCGTCCGAAAAACCAGAAACCGTGCCGGATGTCGGCAAAGGCAGGTGGTGACGTCCGCGCCGCTCTTGCCCATTATCGGCGCCATGCAGCGAATCGGTTTCACGCCCCTCAGATTTTGCCCCCGAACTGGCACCGGCCCCGCCTCCTCACCTGCCGCGAGGCCTTGCCCGTGATGCCTGATTCCGTGCGCCTGACGCGCCTGACGCTCGCCGATTTCCGCAACTATGCCTCTGTTTCCATGTCCATCGGCGCGCGGCTGGTGGCGCTGACCGGCGACAATGGCGCCGGCAAGACCAACCTGCTCGAAGCCGTTTCCCTGCTCACCCCCGGCAGAGGGCTGCGCCGCGCCGCCTTCGCCGAAATCGTGCGCAAGGTCGCCGCTGGCATCGTTTCTGATTCGGACCATGCGGCACGGCCCGCTCCCTCGGGCTGGAGCGTTTCCGTCCTTCTGGAGGGGCCGGGCGGCGAGACCCGCATCGGCACCGGCTACGCGCCGGAGACGGGGGGGCGCCGGGTCCGGATCGACGGTGCGGATGCGCGCACCGCCGACGAGTTGTCGGACTATCTGCGTGTGCTCTGGCTGGTGCCGGCCATGGACGGGCTGTTCACCGGGCCGGCCGGCGAGCGGCGACGCTTTCTCGACCGGCTGGTGCTGGCGGTCGATCCCGGACACGGTCGCCGGGTGGCGGATTTCGACAAGGCGATGCGCCA
This sequence comes from Breoghania sp. JC706, assembly GCF_037026715.1. Taxonomy (NCBI): domain Bacteria; kingdom Pseudomonadati; phylum Pseudomonadota; class Alphaproteobacteria; order Hyphomicrobiales; family Stappiaceae; genus Breoghania; species Breoghania sp. JC706. The sequence goes on along the minus strand of NZ_JBANCG010000004.1, from coordinate 512,392 downwards.
GCGCAACCGGCTTCTGGAAGATGGCGGGGAGGCGGCCTGGCTCGATGCGGTGGAGGCGCAGATCGCCTCCCTCGGCACGGCAATGGCCTTCGCCCGGCGCGAGACCGTGAGCCTTCTGTCCGGTCTGATCGAGGAACACGCCTCAGACGACGCGTTCCCGCGCGCGGCCCTCGCGCTCGAAGGCCCGTTCGAGGATCTGGCCGCCGCGACGCCGGCCGCCGATCTGGAGGATGCCTTCGCCGATCTCCTGAAACGCATGCGGCCGCGCGACAGGGCGGCCGGGCGCACGCTGGAGGGACCGCATCGCACCGACCTCGCCGTCACCCATCTCGCCAAGGCGATGCCGGCGGGACTTGCCTCCACCGGCGAGCAGAAGGCGCTGCTGATCGGTCTGGTGCTGGCGCACGCGGAACTGACGGGGCGCGTGTGCGGCCTGACGCCCGTTCTGCTGCTGGACGAGGTCGCCGCCCATCTCGATCCGGGTCGCCGCGCCGCGCTGTTTGCGCGGCTCGACCTTTTGGGCGGTCAGGTTTTCATGACCGGCACGGACACGACGCTGTTTCAGGCCCTGCCCGCCGATGCACAGCGCTTTGCGGTGAGCGAGGGAACGGTGCGCGCGATCGATTGAGATCGCGGCAAGCCGTGTTTGCGCCGCCAGGGCGATGGCCTCAATCGGCCAGATCCTTCACGCTGGCGACCGAGCCGTCCTCGTTGAAGCGGTAGACGATCGGCACGCCGGTGCCCAGTTCCCGTTTCAGGATCTCTTCCGGCGTAAGCCCTTCCAGCTTCATGATCAACGCGCGCAGCGAGTTGCCGTGGGCGGTCACCAGCACGCGCTGGCCCTTCATCACCTCCGGCATGATCTTTTCCTCAAAGTACGGCAGCACGCGTTCCGCCGTCATCTTCAGGCTTTCGCCGCCCGGCGGCGGCACGTCGTAGGAGCGGCGCCAGACGTGAACCTGCTCATCGCCCCACTTCTTGCGCGCATCGTCCTTGTTGAGGCCGGTGAGATCGCCATAGTCGCGCTCGTTCAGCGCCTGGTCGCGGGTGGAGGAAAGCCCGCTCTGGCCGAGCTGCTCCAGGATCAGCGCCTCGGTGTGCTGGGCGCGGGTCAGCGCGGAGGTGAAGGCGATGTCGAAGGAAAGCCCCATCTCCTTCAGCTTCCGGCCGGCCTTGACGGCTTCTTCCACGCCCTGCTCCGTCAGGTCGGGATCCTTCCAGCCGGTGAAGAGGTTTTTCAGGTTCCACTCGCTCTGGCCATGGCGGACCAGCACCAAAAGACGTTCCATCACTCGCTCCGATAATGGTCGTGTCTGCGTATCGCTCAAAGGCCGAGCACGTCGGCCATGGAATAGAGGCCGGGCTTCTGCCGGCGGGCCCACAGCGCGGCCTTGATCGCACCGCGCGCGAAGATGGCACGGTCCTGGGCGCGGTGGGTGAGTTCGATGCGCTCGCCCTCGCCGGCGAGGATCACCGTGTGGTCGCCGACGACGGAACCGCCGCGCAAGGATGCAAAGCCGATGTCGCCAACGGGGCGCTCGCCTGTAATGCCGTCGCGGCCGCGCACGGACCGTTCCTCAAGCGAGATCTCGCGACCGTCCGCCGCTGCCTCGCCGAGCAAGAGTGCGGTCCCGGACGGGGCGTCCACCTTGTGGCGGTGGTGCATCTCGACGATCTCGATGTCGAAATCCTCGTCGAGCGCCTTCGCGGCACTTCGCACCAGTCCCGCCAGCAGGTTCACGCCGAGGCTCATATTCCCGGACTTGACGATGCGGGCATGCCGGGCTGCGGCCTCGATCTTCGCCTGGTGCTCGGCCTCGAAACCGGTCGTGCCGATGACGTGGACGATGCGCGCCTGGGCGCTCAGTTCGGCAAAGCCGACGGTGGCCTCCGGCCGGGTGAAATCGAGAACGCCCTCGGCCTTGACGAAGGCGGCCAGCGGATCGTCGGTGAGCGGAACACCCAGTTCGCCCACGCCCGCAAGCACGCCGGCATCCTGGCCGAGGCACTCCGCGCCCGCGCGTTCGATCGCCGCGCAAAGCGTGACGCCGGACATTTCGGTGATGGCCTTGACCAGCTGGCGGCCCATCCGTCCGCTGGCTCCGACGACGACGAGACGCATATCAGACATGGTGGCTCCAAGATCCTTACTGTTGCCGTGCGTCATAGCAGGCGGTGTGCAAAGGGGCAAAGCGGAAGGAGGCGCCTCTCGGCGCAAGGTCACGGGTGGAGCTTCCCTCGCGCAGCTACCACCACCCCTCCAGGACGATCGCCACCAGCGCCACGGCAATGACCCACATCGCGACCGCGCCCAGCCGGTTGCTCTTGGCGCGCGCCCGGGCCCAGGCCTCCAGCATGTCGGGCTCCACCTTCACGCCGCGCGTTGCGAGCGTGTCGATTTCTTCCACGATGCGTTCCGCGCGCTTGGCGAGCACGGGGAGTTCGCCGGCCAGCCGCATCAGCGTCGACAGGCTCTCGCCCGCATCCTGCAGGCGGCCGGCGGGCCCCAGATTGCGCTCGATCCACGTGCGCACCACCGGTTCCGCCGTCTTCCACATGTCGAGGCCGGGGTCGAGCGAGCGGGCCACGCCTTCCACCACCACCATGGTCTTCTGCAGCATGATCAGCTGCGGCTGGGTGGTCATGGCGAAGAGCTCGGTCACCTCGAACAGCTGGGTGAGCAGGCGCGCCATGGAGATGTCGGAGGCCTTGTGGCCGTGGATCGGCTCGCCGATGGCGCGGATCGCTTGCGCGAAAACGCCCACGTCCTGCGTCTTGGGCACATAGCCCGCCTCGAAATGCACCTCCGCCACGCGCATGTAGTCGCGGGTGATGAAGCCGAACAGGATTTCGGCGAGAAACCGCCGCTCCGCCTTGTCGAGCCGGCCGGTGATGCCGAAATCGACGGCGACGAGATCGCCTTCATCGCTGACGAAGAGATTGCCCTGATGCATGTCGGCGTGGAAGAAGCCGTCGCGCAGCGCATGGCGCAGGAAACTCTGGATCACGTTGGCGCCGAGCGCGACGAGGTCGTGCCCGTCCTCCTCGATGCCCTCGACGTCGGAGAGCTTGCGGCCGGCGATCCATTCCATCGTCAAGACGCCCTTGGAGGTGCGTGTCCAGTCCACCTCCGGGACCCGGAAACCGGGATCGTCCGTCGTGTTTTCCGCCATCTCCGACAGGGCGGCGGCCTCCAGGCGGAGGTCCATTTCCAGCTCCACGGAACGCGCGAGCGTATCCACGACGGCGATCGGCCGCAGCCGGCGCGAAGGCGGATGGAACCGTTCGATGATGCGGGCGGCCAGGTAGAAGGACTTGAGATCGCGGGCAAAGCGGTGGGCGACGCCGGGCCTCAGCACCTTCACCGCGACCTTGCGCGTCTCGCCAAATTCATCCTCCACATGCGCAGGATGAACCTGCGCGATGGAGGCGGCGGCGACCGGCTCGCCAAAATCGATGAAAAGCTGGTCTATGGGGGCGCCGAGCGCCTCCTGCACCATGCGGATCGCCTCGTCGCGCGGGAAGGCCTCCAGTCGGTCCTGCAGCAGCGAAAGCTCGGTTGCGACCTCGCGGCCGACCACGTCCGGCCGGGTTGCCAGGAACTGGCCCATCTTCACGTAGGAGGGGCCGAGCCGATTGAAGGCGACGGAGATGCGCGCCCCCGCGTCCGCTCGGCGCGCGGACTTGCGCTCGATCAGCCGGATGAGGCGGAGCGCCAGCCGCGGTCCCGGCGGCAGGTCGGGCAGTTCGACGAGCCCGAACACGCCCTCGCGCGCCATGACGTAGCCGGCATGGAGGAGGCGGACGAAATTGACCAGCGTCGACAGCATCTAGAGCTTCCAGCCGGAATGCAGCGCGGCGATGCCGCCGGAGAGGTTGCGGTAGTCGACGCGCGAAAAGCCCGCCTTCCCGATCATGTGCGCAAAACGCGCCTGATTGGGGAACTGGCGGATCGATTCCACCAGATACTGGTAACTGTCGCCGTCGCCCGTCACCGCCTGGCCCATGCGCGGGATGACGTTGAAGGAATAGAGATCGTAGATCCTGTCGAGCACCGGCACGTCGACCTGGGTGAATTCCAGGCACATGAAACGCCCGCCGCGCTTGAGCACGCGGAAGGCCTCGTCAAGCGCCACCTGGATGCGCGGCACGTTGCGGATGCCGAAGGCGATCGTGTAGGCGTCGAAATGATTGTCGGGAAAGGGCAGGCTCTCCGCGTTGCCCTGGGCGAAGCGGATGTCGTGGGCATGTCCGCGCATCGCCGCGCGGTCGCGGCCCACCGTCAGCATCGAATTGTTGATGTCGCACACGGTGGCTTCGATACGCTCTCCGCTTTCAACGATGCGGGTGGCGATGTCGCCGGTGCCGCCGGCCACGTCGAGCAGGCGCCACGTGCGGCGCGATTTGCGCGGCGGCGCGATCCAGGAGACCATCGCGTCCTTCCACAGGCGGTGCATGCCGCCCGACATCAGGTCGTTCATCAGGTCGTAACGGCTGGCCACCTGATGGAAGACGTGGTCGACCATGCCCTGCTTCTCGCCGAGCGCCACGGTGCGGAAGCCGAAGCTTGCCTGCTCCGTTGTTCCAGCGCCGGCCGCTGCTGAGCTGTCTGTCCCGTCGCCTGCCATGAGATGAACTCCCTGTTCGGTGCTGGAGCATCGTGCGATCCGGCGCCATCCGGCCGATCGAAAACACCATGCCCAAGGTATTGATCCGGAGCGGTTTCCGGTCGTGCCGGCGCGTTCGTCCGCACGACGGGAAACCGCTCCCGGCCCTTATAGAGCCTTCGCCGCCCTTCGGCCGCCCTTTTTTGATCGGCCTTGGATATGCCGACCTTGGATATAACGACCGGCACGGCTTATCTATGGTTCGCGGCAAGGCACTCCAATGCCGGGTAGGCGGTCCGATTCCGTTGCCTGTACCGCCGCCTTTTACGGCAAAGCGGCTCAAGGAGAAACCATGCCCGAACTGCCCGAGGTCGAAACCGTGCGCCGTGGCCTTGCCCCGGTCATGGAGGGCGCGCGAATCGCCCGGGTGGAACAGCGCCGCGCGGACCTGCGCTTCCCCTTTCCCCCCGATTTCGTGACAAGGCTCGAAGGCCAGCGCATCAAGGCGCTCGGCCGACGCGCGAAGTATCTGCTCGCCGATCTCTCCTCCGGCGACGTGCTGGTCATGCATCTGGGCATGTCCGGCTCGTTCCGTATCGTGGAAAGCCTGGCGCCCTCCGTCTCCGACGCGCCGGGCGCCTTCCATCATCCGCGCTCCAAGAACGAGCGCCACGACCATGTCGTGCTGCATCTGGAAACCGTCGCCGGGGCGCCCGCGCATGTCATCTATAACGACCCGCGCCGCTTCGGCTTCATGACGCTTGCCGCGCGTGCCGGGCTCGAGACCCATCCTCTCTTCGCGCATCTGGGGCTGGAACCGCTTGGCAACGCGCTCGACGGCCAGTGGCTTGCGACAGCCTTCGTCGGGCGCGCGACACCGCTGAAGGCCGCTCTTCTCGACCAGAAGCTGATTGCCGGTCTCGGCAACATCTATGTCTGCGAGGCGCTGTGGCGGGCAAGGCTTTCGCCCATGCGCGCGGCCGGGACGCTGGTCACGAAATCCGGCCGGCCCACCACCGCCGCCGGGCGTCTGGCGGAGGCGATCCGCACCGTGCTTGGCGAAGCGGTGGCGGCCGGCGGCTCCACCTTGCGCGACCACATGAAGACCGACGGTACGCTCGGCTATTTCCAGCATTCCTTCGCCGCCTACGACCGCGAGGGCGCGCCCTGTCGCCATCCAGGCTGCCGCGGCACCATCGCCCGTATCGTCCAGTCCGGCCGCTCCACCTTCTATTGCCGCGCCTGTCAGCGCTGAGCCGGGGAGCGGCCGTAGGCCGCACCGATGTGCGCATGGCAAAGTCGTCGCTCGCCGGTACCGCCGTCGCCGCATCGTTCTCCCATTCCTCTGTCGCCGGGGGCGAGCCTTCGGGTCCTTGCGTCAGCTCCGCCCGTTACCGGTCGCCCCGGCGACGTCTTTGGAGGGCGGGCTCGGAGGCTCGCCGCGAGACCCGGGCGCGCACAAGTCCTGTTGCGCCCGGCTGCGCCAGCCGATACGCCTTTTGCACGGCGGTCGGAGCAAACACGTCCGGCGCTGCCAAGCCAAGAGGCCCCGCGACAGTTCCATCGTCGGGGATCTCGTCTGTCCTTTCGGAGGAATCATGGCCTACGAGAACATTCGGGTGGAGACGCGTGGCCGTGTCGGGCTGATCACGCTCGACCGCCCGTCCGCGCTTAATGCCCTGTCGAATGCGCTTTTCGAGGAGCTCAACCGGGCTCTCGACACGTTCGAGGCGGACGACAAGATCGGCTGCATCGTGCTGACCGGATCGGAAAAGGCGTTCGCCGCCGGAGCGGATATCAAGGAAATGGCGGATTTCGATTTCGCCGAAGCCTACAAGTGCGACCATATCACGCCATGGGAGCGGGTGACGCGCACGCGCAAGCCGGTGATCGCCGCGGTGTCGGGCTATGCGCTCGGTGGCGGCTGCGAGCTTGCGATGATGTGCGATTTCATCATTGCCGGCGACAATGCCAAGTTCGGCCAGCCTGAGGTGACGCTCGGCGTCGTGCCGGGCGCCGGCGGCACACAGCGGCTCACCCGCTTCGTGGGCAAGGCCAAGGCCATGGAAATGTGCCTGAGCGGGCGCTTCATGGATGCGGAGGAGGCGGAACGCGCCGGCCTCGTCAGTCGTGTCGTGCCGGCCGCCGACCTGGTGGAGGAGGCGCTCAACGTCGCTCACAAGATCGCGGATATGTCGCTGCCCATCGTCATGATGATCAAGGAAAGCGTCAACCGTGCCTACGAGACGACGCTTGCCGAGGGCACGCGTTTCGAGCGACGGATGTTTCACGCTTCCTTTGCGACCGAGGACCAGAGCGAGGGGATGCGTGCCTTCATCGAGAAGCGTTCACCTCAGTTCAAGAACAAGTAGGGCTGCAAAAGCGCAGGTGCGGCTCGTGCATCCGGCGACCGGATCTCTCCGATCTGATCGCCGTGAATGAGTTCAACACGTTGATCCGGAGCGGATTCTTGTCGGGTGGCCGACGTCGCCCGCAGGATTAACGCTCTAGGTCGTTGACCTTGAGGCCGTGTCGCACTATAAGCCCGATCCAATCGGTGGCGGTCTTCCGCCGCCGGTTTCGTTTGTGCCGGACGCAATGCGGAAAAGGGGTGTGAGCCCCGGATGCGCAGGGTGGACCCGGACCTTCGAAACCGCATTTCGACAGTTTCACTCATTGGACCAGGATAAGAGCCTATGGCCAACACTCCTTCGGCCAAGAAGGCGGCCCGCAAGATTGCCCGCCGGACGGCCGTGAACCAGGCACGTCGCAGCCGCATGCGGACGTTCATCCGCCGCGTCGAGGAAGCCATCACCTCCGGCGACAAGACCGCTGCGGCGGAAGCCCTGAAGGCTGCTCAGTCGATCATCATGAGCAACGTCTCCAAGGGCGTGCTGCACGCCAATACCGGCGCGCGCAAGGTTTCTCGCCTGAACAAGCGGGTCAAGGCGATCGCCTGATCCATTTCCGGATCCTTCCGGGCCCTTCGGGGCCATGCGGAGGATCGCGCTTCATCCGGAGCGCGTGTCCGGTTGACAATCCGTCTGCCGGCCTTCGAGGCCGTCCGGGCGGCTTGGCCCGTCCCGGAATCCGTCAGGAAACGCGGCCACAGATCCGGAACGCAGCGATGCGTTGCCGGATGTTGGCCGCGGCGAGGCCTCGGCCCCGTGCCTTTTCCTGTTTCTGCGCCCTTTCTCCATCGACGTCATGACGGCATCGAGGGCAGGGCGGTCTTTAGCGGACCGTCTTCTCGCGATGCCGACCGGTCGCGGTCAGGTGCTGCTCGCAATTACAAGCGGGCAGGCGCCCGATGTCGTGCGTTCTATCGGCTTGCGGTCGATGGGGTGAAGGGCGGGACGGGATTAGCCGGGCATGGATCTCTAAAGAGGAACGGGGCTGGCCGGATGGCGTTTACCGAGTGTTAACCTTCCCGTCAGTACGGGCGGCGAGAACGGGCTGCGGATGAAAAATCGTACCCTGCGGGAGGTTTCTTCCCAAACCCGGTTTGAAGCCGGGTTTTCTTTTAGTCGGCAAATTGAACAGGGCCCGGGCGCCCCGAAAAGGCACACCTGTACGGCTCTTTCGGCGGCTATGGGGATGACACAGAAAATGACATGAATACAGATACTTACTGATATGTTGCGAGTCCGGTGCGATGGGCGTTGGCGATTCCGCCTGAGTCAAGATCGCGTGTCGAAAAAAAAATCTCGCGTTTCGTTCGCGCGTCCTCACGTCGCAGCAATTCTCGAAATCCGTTGAGTCCACAAGCCTTATCCAAATGCCCCTGCAGTCGCGTTTCGAACTTGACCTCACGTCGTTCTGCCTGCCCCGCCGGATAGTGGAATCCACGTGGTTGCCCCTGTCCGGGAAGGTGTTTATGTTCAATTTAACCGGGGCGCGGCACCCCGTGTTAATCTAAAAAAGAAGGTTTGAGGGCCTCCGGTGAGAGCAATGGGGATGTATTGCCTAAATAATAAGCCTAGTTTCTCCCGGAGCGCTTTAGGCGGATTGTCATCTTCACAAGGTGGCTCGACAGAACGACCTAAGAGGCTTATGTCTCCGCCCGTCTCAGCCGGACCCCACGCCGGCGTTCGATCCGAATAAATCTTGAACTGACCAGAAAATGATGCAGCCGGTTCAGGCCTGCTGCAAGGGGGCTCTATGTCTAATTCAACGGCCGGCGCTTACGCTGGCGACGCTTCGGCGGCGCAGACGTACAAGGCGCTGGAAGAGGATCCGACGGCCACGCTGGTGGACGTCCGTACCCAGGCGGAATGGAACTATGTGGGTGTTCCGGACCTGTCGCCGCTGGGCCGCGATGCTCTTTTCGTCGAGTGGCAGAGCTATCCGACCGGAGCCGCCAATCCCGATTTCGTCGCCACGCTCGCCCGGCTGATCGAGCAGCGCGGCGCGAAGGATGGGGCAATCTATTTCCTGTGCAGGTCCGGCGTTCGCAGCCGGGCCGCCGCCGTCGCCATGACCGCGGCGGGCTTTGCTCCCTGCTACAACGTGTCGGGCGGCTTTGAAGGCCCGCTCGACGCAGACCGCCACCGTGGCACGGTGGAAGGCTGGAAACACGAGGGGCTGCCCTGGCGGCAGTCCTGAGGGAAACGTCGCCTTCCTGGTGCCGATCCTCGCATCCCCCGCGGGCGGCAGACCGGAGCGGCGGCGACACGTTCACGCGTTTTGTGAGAGGTGATGTAGCGTTAAGAGTATCGCGTCTGGTCGGGCGGCAGTGACCGTCCGCGCCGGACCCGGGCCGATGTAGGCGGCCGGAGCGCCCCGCGAAACGGCATCGCGGCAACGGTGTTCCGGCATTCCGGAATGGAGCGCGTTCCGATTTCGGCCGCACGCGGCTGGAAGCGGGCTGCCCCCGGAGGGTCTGGCAAAAGGAAAACGTCGGCAGCAGCATCCCGGGCGGGATGCGCCGGACCGGCGAAAGAATGAGGCCGCGCTTCAAGACGCGGCTTGTTTACAGGAGGTGAGCGGGCGCGGCGGCCCGCCCCTATCGACAGATTGGAGATGCAGGCATGGACGTTTCAGGAGTGCCGGGACCGGAACAGTGGAGCCGCGTGAAAAAGCGGCTTCGGGCGGAGCTCGGCGAGGATGTGTTTTCGAGTTGGTTCGCACGGGTCGATCTCGAAAGCCGGGGCCCCGATGGAACCGTCTGCCTTTCGGTGCCCACCCGTTTCCTGAAGCAGTGGATCCAGTCGCACTATCGCGACCGGCTGATCAACCTGTGGCAGAGCGAGTGTGGCGACATCAATCGCATCGAGCTGACCGTGCGCGGCGCCGTCAGGGCGCGCCCGTCCGTCGTTGCCCAGGCCGCCAGCCAGGGCGGCGTGGCCACCGCCGGTTCGTTGAAGTCCTCGGTGGGCGAGGCGCGCGCCGTGTCGGTCCCCGACATGATGCAGGCGCGCTCGTTCTCCGCAGGCCAGATGCGCACGCCGGAACCCGCCAACCAGTCCGCGATCGTCTCCGACGTGCTGGAAGGGGCCGCACTCGATCCGAAGTACACCTTCTCGACCTTCGTGGAAGGCCGCTCGAATGCGCTTGCGCTCGCGGCTGCCCGTCAGGTCGCAGGCAACGGACCGGTCACCTACAACCCGCTCTATCTCCACGCCAGCGTCGGCCTCGGCAAGACGCACCTTCTGCATGCGGTGGCGGCAGAGGCGCGCAACAGCGGCCGCAAGGTGCTGTATCTGACCGCCGAGCACTTTATGTACCGCTTCGTGGCGGCGCTGAAGTCGCAATCCGCGCTCGCCTTCAAGGACACGCTGCGCGGCATCGACCTGCTGCTCATCGACGACATGCAGTTCCTGCACGGCAAGCAGGTGCAGCAGGAATTCTGCCACACGCTGAATTCGCTGATCGACGGCGCGCGCCAGGTGGTGGTTGCGGCCGACCGCGCTCCGGCGGAGCTGGAGACGCTCGACGACCGCGTCCGCTCGCGGCTTGCCGGCGGTCTCGTCGTCGGCATCCAGACGCCGGACTACGAGCTGCGCCGCGCGATCCTGGCCAACCGCACCCGTCAGGTGGCTGCCGCCCATCCCAATTTCGCCATGCCGGATGGAGTGCTCGACTACGTCGCTTCCAACGTCACCGCCAACGGCCGTGATCTGGAAGGCGCGCTCAACCGGCTGGTCGCCCACAACCAGCTCACCAACCAGCCGATCACGCCGGAGATGGCGGAGCTGACGCTTCGCGATCTGGTGCGCACGCACGAGCCGCGCCGGGTCAAGATCGAGGACATCCAGCGCGTCGTCTCCAAGCACTATAACGTGTCCAAGCCCGACCTTCTGTCGGCCCGGCGCACGCGCACCATCGTGCGTCCGCGCCAGATCGCGATGTATCTGGCCAAGATGCTGACGCCGCGCTCGCTGCCCGAGATCGGCCGCCGCTTTGGCAACCGCGATCACACGACCGTGCTGCACGCCGTGCGCAAGATCGAGGAACTGGTGAAGAACGATCCCGCGCTCGCTCAGGAGATCGAACTCCTGAAGCGCATGCTGGACAGCTGAGACCGGTTTATCCGAACCCGGTGCCCGCGCGCGCAGTTCCGCCGGCACCGGTTTGAGGCGACAAGGCGGCCCAGTCCCTGCGGACGGGGCCGTTTTTTTTGAGGCTTTGCCGGCGCGCGCCGGCATTTCGGACGCAAGGCCATCAACAGGCCGCCCACAGGCTCTCTGCCCCCTTGCATTCGCCACACAATACGGGCAGGTTCGTATCCCCCCGGCTCACCAGAAGCCTTGATGTTTCCGGGCCTTCGCGGACAGTGTCCGTAAGCCCGGCCAATGACGGACCGACTTTCATGAAAGCGACCCTCGAGCGGACAGATCTTCTGAAGTCCCTGGCCCATGTCCACCGGGTCGTCGAGCGCCGCAACACGATTCCCATCCTGTCGAACGTGCTGATCCGCGCTGACGGCGGCGAGTTGCGGCTGAAGGCGACCGACCTCGATCTGGAAATCTCCGAAACGGTTCCGGCCCTCGTGGAGGTGCCGGGAGCGACCACGGTGCCCGCGCACATGTTCTACGACATCGTGCGCAAGCTGCCGGAAGGCTCGCAGGTGGTGATGGAAACGTCGTCGGATCAGGCGACGCTGGAAATCCGGGCCGGGCGCTCGCGCTTTGCGCTGCAGATGCTGCCCGAATCCGATTTCCCCGATCTCACCGCCGGCGACTTCAGCCATTCCTTCGAGGTGGCGGCGGCCGACTTCCGAAAGCTGATCGACCGCACCCAGTTCGCCATCTCCACCGAGGAGACGCGCTACTACCTTAACGGCATCTACTTCCACACGGTGGAGGGGCCGAACGGGCCGCGCTTCCGCGCGGTCGCGACCGACGGCCATCGCCTTGCCCAGGCCGAGGTGGCGGCGCCCGCCGGTGCGGTCGGCATGCCGGGTATCATCGTGCCGCGCAAGACGGTCGGCGAAATCCAGAAGTTGCTGGACGAGCCGGAAGCCAACGTTGCCATCGAGCTGTCGGAGACCAAAATCCGGCTGACCACCGGCCCGGTGGTGCTCACCTCCAAGCTTATCGACGGTACGTTCCCCGACTACGGCCGCGTCATCCCGCAGGGCAACGACAAGGAACTGCAGGTTGAGCGCGACGAGTTCGAGAAGGCGGTCGACCGCGTCTCCACCATTTCGTCCGAACGCGGCCGCGCGGTGAAGCTCGCCATGAGCGAGGGCCGCATGGTGCTGACCGTCAACAACCCGGATTCGGGCTCGGCGACGGAAGAGCTGGTGGTGGACTACGATTCCGATCCGATCGAGATCGGCTTCAACTCGCGCTACCTGCTCGACATCGCCAACCAGCTCACCAGCGAGACCGCGATCTTCCGTCTGGCCGATCCGGGCTCGCCGACGCTGGTCCAGAATTCCGGAGCCGACGATACGCTCTATGTTCTGATGCCGATGCGCGTCTAGGCGGCTTTCGGCCCGGCTGAGTCTCGCACTCACGCCTTTGCGCTGCTATCCCCCGGCTTCGTCCGGGGGATCCAGTTTTTGGGGGCCTGATCTATTTCAGTTCTCCGGCGGCAAGCGCAATCTCCCAGGCGGTGGGATCGAAGCCCAGCAGGCGACGTCCTTCTGCCTCCACGATCGGACGCTTGATAATCGAGGGTTCGGCCAGCATCAGGTCAATCGCCGCGGCCTCGCTGGTGGTTGCCGCCTTCACCGTGTCGGGCTGCTTGCGCCACGTGGTGCCGCGGGTGTTCAGGATCTTTTCCCAGCCGAATTCCGCCACCTGCGCGCGCAGTGCCGCCTTGTCGACGCCCATCTTCTTGTAGTCGTGGAACGTGTAGGCCACCCCGGCCTCGTCCAGAAAGCGCCGGGCCTTCTTTACCGTGTCGCAATTGGCGATGCCGTAGAGCTTCATGGGGTCTCCTTTGCGTGCGCGTCGATCATCGAGCATTGACATTCGCGTCATCCATACCTACCTAGCCCGCCGGGTGGAAGGCCCCAGCCGCTCGCAAGGCCCGACAGGTCATGGTGAAGCCCTTCCTTTATTCGTTCCGCAGTCCGCAAAGTCCGACGGCGCGGCGCGACGGCAACGCGAGCACCGTCCCTTCAGCCGCATGCTCGGACCTGATGAGGCTTGCGATGAACGGAAACACGCTTCCAACCCTTGACGACGCCAAGCGTCAGGCCAAACGCCTGCGCGCCGACCTTGCCGCCTCTGGCACCGAGCTTTCGCACGGCCGGGCGCTGGAACTCGTCGCCCACCAGCACGGCTACCGTGACTGGAACACGATGCATGCCGCCATCGGCAACGGTCCGCCTGCGGATGGCGAGGTCGAGCGGGATCGGGCGGACAGGCCCCTCCAGGTCGGTGAAACGGTGCGCGGCACCTATCTCGGCCAGCCCTTTATCGGGCGGGTGGTCTCGGTCCACATGCTCGGCGAGGGGGCGGCCGCCCGCCACCGGGTCGAGATCGACTTCGACGAGCCGGTCGACGTCGTCACGTTCGACAGCTTTTCCTCGTTCCGCAAACGCGTGACGGCGACGCTCGACGGCTCCGGTGTGACGGCGACCAGAACCTCCAACGGCGAACCGCACATGCGGCTCGTCAGATAGGAGACCTCCGGCTCTGCCGGACGAAAGACCAGCCTGCCCCGGCTCACACCTGTGCGGGGGGCAGGCTGCAAACGCTGCGAGGACAGCTCCCGACAGCCCGGCTCTGACTACCGACGGCGGCCGCCCGTGCTCTCGCGCTCCACCAGGTGGGGGGCGATGATCACCCGGTCGGCCGTTATCGGCGCGCCGGCAACCTGGGCGAGGATCATCGCGGCCGCGCGCGCGCCGATTTCGGCGGCTCCGTTGTTGACCGTGGAGAGCGAGGGCGTCGCGGTCGCGGCATCAAGGGCATCGTCATAGCCGATGATCGCGATGTCGCGTCCGGCCTCGATCCCGTGCCGGCGCAACGCCTCGATAAGGCCGCGGGCGACCATGTCGTTGAAGCACATCACCGCCGAGGGGCGCGGCTCGCGTGCGAGCAGCAGGTCCACGGCAGCGAATCCGTGGGCGCGGGTCATCAGTTCCGGCTCGTAGAGCTGGGCGTCCGGGTCGATGCCGGCCTCGCGGAGGGCCCGGACCCAACCCTCGTGCCGGTCGCGGCCGGTGGAGGAGCCGCGCCTGCCGCCGAGAAATGCGATGTCGCGATGGCCGGCGGCGATAAGATGGCGTACGGCCTCCAGCGCCCCGGCGATATCGTCGCCGCGCACCACCGGCGCCCGCGCCCCTTCCACGTCACGGCAGATCAGGGTGACCGGCAACCCCGCGTCGACCAGCCGGTTGATCTCCGCGGGGCTCGTGTCCACCGAAGGGCACAGCACCAGCCCGTCGGCGCGGTGCTGCAAAAGTGCCTGGACGAAGGTGCGCTGGCGCTCCACGTCGTCGCGGTGATTGCAGATGAAGACGATCTGGTCGCTTGCGCCGAGCGTGTCCTCCAGCGCCCCGAAGATCTCGGCGAAATAGGGGTTGAGGATATCGTGGACGGCGACGCCGACGACATTGGAGCGCGCGGTCCTGAGTGCTGCGGCGGATCGGTTGTAGATGTAGCCCGCCGCCTCTGCTTCTCGCTTGACACGCTCGCGGGTGGCCTGCGCCACCAGCGGGGAGTTGCGCAGTGCCAGCGAGATCGTTGCGGTGGACACACCGAGGCGCTCCGCAAGATGGCTGAGCGTCAGTCGCTTGCGTCGGTTCGGCGCTTCCGCCGTCGCGTGCCTGTGCCCCGAGGACGTCCTGTCCTTCCGGCGCGATCCGTGATCGTCCATGTCCGCCCGTGTCGTGGCTGTGTCAACGCGATCCAACCGTCCCGCGCCCGGATTTTCAATGACAATTGTCTTGCCGAAAATCCATGGAGCAGGCCGGCAGCAAGCGGATCGGGGGGCGATCAGTCGAGCGGGCGTCTCAGGCGGCCGTCACTTCGTTCAGGAACGTGTCGATCTCGGCATTGAGCGCCCGGGCATGGTTCGCCAGTTCGGAGACGGAGCCGCGCATGGCCGCGGCCGAAGTTGTCGTTTGCGCGGCGGTATCGCTCACCCCGGCGATGTTGTCGGCGGCCTCCCGGGTTCCCGCCGCAGCTTCCATGACGGAGCGAGAGATTTCGGCTGTCGCCTCCCCCTGCTCGCCGACCGCGCTGGCGATGCTGGACGTGAACCTATTGACGCTGTCGATCTTCTCGGCGATCTCGTCGATCGCCACGACGGCACCGTCGGTGGAGCCCTGGATTGCGGCGATGTGGGCGCCGATCTCCTCCGTCGCCTTCGACGTCTGGGTGGCGAGTTCCTTCACTTCCGAGGCCACCACCGCGAAACCGCGTCCGGCCTCCCCGGCTCGGGCGGCCTCGATGGTGGCGTTGAGCGCCAGCATGTTGGTCTGTTCCGCGATGTCCTGGATGAGCGAGACGACCGCGCCGATCTTCTGGGCCGCGTCTGCAAGACTTGCGACCTGGGAGGTCGTGGATTGTGCGGACGAGGTCGCCTCCTGCACGATGTTCGACGTCTGGCGCACCTGGCGGTCGATCTCGGCAATCGATGTTGACAGTTCCTCCGCCGCAGCCGCCACCGTTTCCACGCCGCCGGACGCGCGGGTTGAGGCATCGGAGGCCCGCTCCGCCCGCCCGCTGGTATCGGAAGCGGTGTCCGAAAGTGAGGTGGCCACCTTCTCCATCTGTTCGGTGTTGGCGCTGAGCGAGCCCATCAGCGCGGCGACCCGACCCCGGAAGCCTTCGATGAGGGCTTCGACGCGCCCCTGCCGCGCACTCTTGGCCGTCTGCTCTGCCTGCTCACGCGCCGACATTTCCGCCTGCCGCACCGCCGCGTCGCGGAATACGGTTACCGCGCGGGCCATCTCGCCGAGTTCGTCCTTGCGCCGCGCGTCGATGATCTCGATGTCGGTCTTGCCGCCGGCGAGCTCGCCCATGACGTCCCGCAGCCGTCCGATCGGCCGGACGATCGAGCGGCTGACAAGGAATATGCCGGGACCGACGATCAGGATTGCCAGCAGCGCCGTGGAGACCTGGAGGGTGCGCGTCCACGCCACCAGGGCATTGGACGCCGCGATATCCCGCCGGACGCGGGCAAGTCCCGCGTCCGTCAGGGCAGCGAGATTCTTGGTCACGCGCTCGCCGGCTCCGTCGATGACGTCATCGAGTTTGGCGAATTCCTCTTCGCTGGCGTTCTCGCGCAGCATGCGGTCAAGATCGACGCGGACTGCGCGGCCGACGGCGTCGATGTCGGCGCCCAGCGTGGCCGTCAGGTCGGGTTGGCCGACCTGACGCGACAGCACGGCCGCGGGTGCGAGGCCGTACTTCAGCATCGCAAGCGACTTGTCGATCGTCGCCATCCGCTCCGGCTCGATGCGGCCCGCGTCGCGGTCGATGATGGAGTCCATCGCCGCCAATACCAGTTCCACATTCGCCAGCCGCATTTCCTGCATGACGGCAAGCTGTGCGTTCAGCGCCTCCAGTGACATGAAGGCACGGGCGCTGCTCGTGCTTGAATACCAGGATATTCCGCCCAGGACCGCGAGTGCGACGATGGTCCCTGCCGCGACCGAGTAAAGTCGGCCGCGTACCGTATTGAAAACAGACATCCAGAGTGCTCCCGGCGTGAACATTCTCGATCTTCGTATAAGTTAAGGGTATTAATTATTCGCTATTGCGGCCTCGGAGCGAATATATAGTCAATTATACAGATAATAATCATAAATACGATTACTGCGACAATCGTCTGCATTTCAGGCTTCCGGTATAGGAGCCGTCGATTTGTTGAGGTGGCGCTCGCGATAGAGCAGGTACAGGCCGGAGCCGACGATGATCGAGGCGCCGAGCACGGTGGTGGCTCCGGGGATGTCTGAGAAGACGATGTAGCCGAGCCCGACCATCCAGACGATCTGGCTGTAGAAGAACGGCGCCAGAACGGGAGCGGGCACGATGGCGTGTGCCTTGGTGAGCAGCCAGTGGCCGAGCCCGCCATAAAGGCCGGTGCTGAAGAGTAGCAGCCACAGGCCGGGCGTTTGCGGCGTCTCCCAGACGATGATCGCGGAAGGCGTCATGACGAGCATGGCGACGGCGGCGGAAATGATCAGCATGCCGTCGACCGATTCGGTCTCCGTCAGGAGCCGCGTGGTGAGTGCGTAGATTGCGTAAGAGACCATGGCGGCGAGCGAGAAACCGACCGCCCAGTGCAGCCCGCCGAGCCCGGGCCTCGTCACGACGAGAACGCCGCAAAAGCCGATCAGGATCGCCGTCCAGCGCCGCCGCCCGGCCCATTCGCCGAGCACGGGGCCGGCCAGCGCCGTGACCAGGAGGGGGCCTGCGAACATGATCGAAACCGTCTCCGACAGCTGGAGATATTGCAGCGCCTGAAAATTGAAGACGGTGGAGCCCAGCAGCCCGAACGAGCGCACGATCTGCAAGAGCGGTCGGCGCGTCCGGATGATGTGAGGTCGCTTCCACAGCCGGAACGCGAAAATGGCGAGCACCAGATGGCTGGCGAAACGGAACCACACCACCTCCAGCGCCGGCACGTGGCGACCGAGGTATTTGGCCGTGGTATCGAGGCAGGAGAAGAGCGCGACCGCGGCGACGATCAGTAGGATGCCTGCAAGCCGCGCCTTCAGCTGTTCGGCCGTGAAGTTGTGCGCAGTGTCGACGTCGACGCCCTTGCGAGCGGATCGTTGAGGTTCGCCCGTCATGGAAGTCCGTCTTGAAATGAAGGTGAGGAATTTCGCGCAGTACGGTTCTGGGACCGTTTGAGCCGCAAGGGTAATGGAAAGCGGACGCGACGACCATTGCGCTACGCGCATGACTGGAAGATCCGGAGATGCGCAGGGCGCATGCAAGCGGGCCGCGGATGAGGCGTGGCCAGCCCGAGGCATTGCTGTTGCGACCGGATGGCGGGGCCTAGACCTTCGTCACCCGCCGCATCGTCAGGTTGATCCGGCCGCCGTCCTTCAGCAGTGTCGATGTGGCGGGATAGATCCTGTCGACCCCGTGATACGCCGTGCGCGCCTCGCCCGCGAGAAGAACGATGTCACCGGAGGCCAGCTTGAACGAGGATGTCGGGTCCTTGCGCGATGGACCGCCTATGCGGAAGCGGCAGGTGTCGCCGAGCGAGATCGAGAACACGGGGGCGGAGAAATCTTCCTCGTCTTCATCGCGGTGAAGGCCCATCCGAGCCGTTTCGCCGTAGAAGTTGATCAGGCAGGCCTCCGGCTCTGCCGGATAGCCCGACAGCTCAGTCCAAAGATCGAGCAGCACCGGCGGCATCGCCGGCCAGGGCGCGCCCGTCACCGGATGGGTCGGCTGGTAGCGGTAGCCGGTGCGGTCGGCCACCCACCCCAGGGGACCGCAATTCGACATGCGCACGGAAAAGGGCTTTCCGGTGCGCGGCATCATGGGCTGGAACAGCGGCGCGGCGCGCACCACGGCGCGTATTTCCTCGACCAGCGCCTCCTGCGCGGTGCGCTCGAGGTGACCGGGAAGATGGCGGAAGCCCGGGGGCGGGCCTGATTTCGTAGCGGATACTGTGGGCAATTCGGGCCTTCGCGTGTCGCCGATGGGGGCCGCATCGGGCTTGGGGTGTTTCCTGCACAGCTAATCAAGCGAGGCGCCCGGGGTCCACCCGGTTTCGCCCTTGCGCCCCGTCGCTGCGGTTCTCTGCGGCGATCATGGGCCGTCTGCGAGGAAAAACGAGACGCGCAGCCATGCCCACGCGCCTTGCAGGCATCCAAATCGCCTCTTATATAGCGCTCAGCAGGGGTGCCCGGAGAGCGATAGCCGGTTTGCTCCGACAGGTCATCAACAAGGGTCCAGTGCCGGCAGACGTTGCGTCCGCCGGTCAGGTCAGATGGGAACCGGCCGGGTTTTGACCCCGGCTTCACCGGATGCCGAACGGGTCCGGGCGGTTTGCCGAAAGGAGATGAGACTATGGGTAAGGTCATTGGCATTGACCTCGGCACGACCAACTCGTGCGTCGCCGTCATGGACGGCAAGAATCCGAAAGTTATCGAGAATGCGGAAGGCGCGCGCACCACGCCCTCCATCGTTGCCTTCACCGACGACGGCGAGCGCCTCGTCGGCCAGCCGGCCAAGCGCCAGGCGGTGACGAACCCCTCCAACACGCTTTTCGCGGTCAAGCGGCTCATCGGCCGGCGCTATGACGACCCCACGGTCTCCAAGGACAAGGATCTTGTTCCTTACACGATCGTCAAGGGCGGCAACGGCGACGCCTGGGTCGAGGCTGCGGGTGAGAAGTATTCGCCCTCGCAGATTTCCGCCTTCACCCTTCAGAAGATGAAGGAAACGGCCGAGAGTTATCTGGGCGAGAAGGTCGAGCAGGCGGTCATCACCGTGCCGGCCTACTTCAACGACGCCCAGCGCCAGGCCACCAAGGACGCCGGCAAGATCGCCGGCCTGGAAGTCCTGCGCATCATCAACGAGCCGACGGCTGCTGCTCTTGCCTACGGCCTCGACAAGAACGACGGCAAGACCATCGCGGTCTATGACCTTGGCGGCGGCACGTTCGACGTCTCCATTCTGGAGATCGGCGACGGCGTCTTCGAGGTGAAGTCCACGAACGGTGATACGTTCCTGGGCGGCGAGGACTTCGACATGCGCCTCGTCGACTATCTGGCCGAGGAGTTCAAGAAGGACCAGGGCATCGACCTGAAGGGCGACAAGCTCGCGCTGCAGCGCCTGAAGGAAGCGGCCGAGAAGGCCAAGATCGAGCTCTCCTCCTCCACGCAGACGGAAGTCAACCTGCCGTTCATCACGGCGGACGCCTCCGGCCCGAAGCACCTGACCATGAAACTGACCCGCGCCAAGTTCGAGGCGCTGGTGGAGGATCTGGTCCAGAAGACGATGGGCCCGTGCAAGGCGGCGCTGAAGGATGCCGGTCTCTCCGTCGGCCAGATCGACGAGGTGGTTCTCGTCGGCGGCATGACGCGCATGCCCAAGATCCAGGAAGTGGTGAAGAACTTCTTCGGCAAGGAGCCGCACAAGGGCGTGAACCCGGACGAGGTCGTCGCCATGGGTGCTGCCATTCAGGCGGGTGTCCTGCAGGGCGACGTCAAGGACGTGCTGCTGCTCGACGTGACCCCGCTGTCGCTGGGCATCGAGACGCTGGGCGGCGTGTTTACCCGGCTGATCGACCGCAACACGACCATCCCGTCGAAGAAGTCCAACACCTTCTCCACCGCCGAGGACAGCCAGAACGCGGTCACCATCCGCGTGTTCCAGGGCGAGCGCGAAATGGCGGCGGACAACAAGCTGCTCGGCCAGTTCGATCTGGTGGGCATTCCTCCGGCTCCGCGCGGCGTGCCGCAGATCGAGGTCACGTTCGACATCGACGCCAACGGTATCGTCAACGTGTCGGCCCGCGACAAGGGCACCGGCAAGGAGCAGCAGATCCGCATCCAGGCGTCTGGCGGGCTTTCGGATGCCGACATCGAGCAGATGGTGAAGGACGCCGAGGCGCATGCCGAGGAAGACAAGAAGCGCAAGGAACTGGTCGAGGCCAAGAACCAGGCCGAAGCGCTGATCCACTCCACGGAGAAGACGCTCGCCGAGCACGGCGACAAGGTGTCGGCGGCCGACAAGTCGACCATCGAGGCGGCGCTCGCCGAGCTGAAGAGCGCCAACGAAGGCGATGATGTCGAGGCCATCAAGGCCGCTTCGCAGAAGCTTGCCGAGGCGTCCATGAAGCTGGGCGAGGCGATGTATCAGGCGCAGCAGGCGGAGGGCGGCGAGACGTCCGAGGCCGGTGAAAGCGCCGGCGGCGAGGCCGACGACGTGGTCGATGCCGACTTCGAGGAAGTCGACGACGACAAGAAGTCGGCGTAACGAGGCCGCAGATCGAAAATGCGGGAGCCGGTGCCTGAGCGCCGGCTTTCGCTTGATCGCTACGGATTTCCAGTGAATGTGCGGGATGCGGCGGCCGGCCTGGCGCCGGCGGCATTTCCCGCATCGGGGGCCATGGGTGATGCGAGGGGCGCTCCGCCCCGGTCCGGGTTGTACGATCCGGGATCCTTGATCCGGGATCGGGGTCAGCCGGGCGGAGCCGAATGCCGCCAGCAGCACCATGATCCTGCCCCTTCCTGGAATCGATGACGTGCCCTTGCGAATGTGAGCGCATTCGCGTTGCGATGTTCCGCCCCGGCGGGATTCGCGCCGCTCGCTCCGTTTGTCGGGTGTCTGCTTAACGGGTCCGTCTGCCGGCCCGTCGTTGAGGTATGGACAGCCAATGGCCAAGCTGGACTATTACGAGGTTCTGGGTGTTACCCGCGATGCGGATGACAAGACGCTGAAGAGCGCCTTCCGCAAGCTCGCGATGAAATACCACCCCGACCGCAATCCCGACGACGCGGCAGCGGAAGCGAAATTCAAGGAAATCAGCGAAGCCTACGACGTCCTGAAGGACGCGGACCGGCGCGCGGCTTATGACCGCTTCGGCCATGCGGCGTTCGAGAATGGCGGCATGGGCGCGGGTGCGCGCGGCTTCTCCGGCGATTTCGCCTCCACCATGTCGGACATCTTCGACGAGTTCTTCGGCGGCATGGGTGGCGGCGGCGGGCGCCGGGCGGGCGGCGGCGGACGCGAGCGCGGGGCGGACCTGCGCTACAACATGGATATTGATCTGGAGGAGGCCTACACCGGCAAGACGGTGGAGATCGAGGTTCCGACCTCGATCGTGTGCGAGACGTGCACCGGCTCCGGCGCCAAGCCCGGATCGAGCCCCACCACGTGCCGCACCTGCGGCGGCGCGGGCCGGGTTCGCGCCAGCCAGGGCTTCTTCACGCTGGAACGCACCTGCCCGCACTGCCAGGGCCGCGGCGAGATCATTTCCGATCCCTGTCCCGACTGCTCCGGCACCGGCCGGCGGGTGGAGGAGCGCACGCTTTCCGTCAACATTCCCGCCGGTATCGAGGACGGCACGCGCATCCGGCTGGCCGGAGAGGGCGAAGCGGGACTTCGCGGCGGTCCGGCCGGCGATCTCTATATCTTCCTGTCGATCCGCCCGCACGCCTTCTTCCAGCGCGACGGCGCCGATCTCTTCTGCCGTGCGCCCATCTCCATGACGACGGCGGCGCTTGGCGGCCAGTTCGAGGTGCCGACGGTTGATGGCGGCAAGACGCGGGTGAAGGTTCCCGAAGGGACCCAGACCGGCAAGCAGTTCCGCCTCAAGGGCAAGGGCATGCCGGTAATGCGCTCCACCCAGCATGGCGACATGTACATCCAGGTAACGGTGGAGACGCCGCAAAACCTGACCAAGCGCCAGCGCGAGCTTCTGCAGGAATTCGAGGCGAACTCATCGCATGAGAACAATCCCGAATCGACCGGCTTCTTTGCCCGGGTGAAGGACTTCATCGACAATCTGGGCGGTTGAGAAATTTCGGCCGCCAACCGGGTTTCGGTCTGTCCGCATTCTGCCTTACATTCGCCACGGCCGACTCACAGGGTGCACATTCGCCCGTGAGCAGGTCCCCAGTCGCATCCCCACACGTCGATTGGCAAGAACAGCCCGGCAAGGGCGCCAGACTGAAGTCATCACCATTCGGGAGACCTCGATGAACCACCCCGTCGCGGTTCGGGCCAAGCGTTTTTCCTCCAAGATCCTCGACGAGGCGCGCTTCTTTCGCAGCTGGGTCGAAAACCCGCTGAAAACCGGTGCCGTCAGCCCCTCCGGGCCGGCGCTGTCGAAGCTCATGGCGAGCGAGGCGGAGCCTCAGCGCGCCGGAGCCATTCTCGAGCTCGGACCGGGCACGGGGGTGGTCACCAAGGCGCTGGTCGATCGCGGCATTGATGCGAACCGCCTGATCGCGCTGGAATACAACGACGATTTCTGCACGCTGCTGCGCCGGCGCTTTCCCGGGCTGGCGGTCGTCCAGGGCGACGCCTATGCGCTCAAGCAGACGCTGGAGGGGGCAGAGGACGGCTCGCTCGCCAGCATCATCTCCTCGCTGCCGCTCTTTACCCGCCCGCCGGCGGAACGTCGCGAGCTGCTTCTCCAGGCGCTGGAGCTGCTGGAGCCGGGCGCACCCTTCATTCAGTTCTCCTACGCCCTCGTGCCGCCGGTTCCCGCCGAGCCCGGCCTCTTCACCGTTGAGCGCTCGCCCTGGGTGCTGATGAACCTGCCGCCGGCCCGCGTCTGGGTCTACCGCAAGGCGTGAGGGCGATCGCGCCCGCGCGCACCGGCCGCATGTTCTCCCAACCGGTGATTGATACCCTGCCCGTCTTGTCTTAGTGAGAGCCCTTGCCCGGGTTAAGGGCCTGACCGCCTGTGCGCCCGTTGAGCTCATGCGCAGCCGATCGGGGTTCGCACCGAAGGAGACGTCCATGCGCCATCCCAGGATCCTCGTGCTTGCCGGCTCCACGCGCGGCGGGTCGATCAACGCGCGTCTGGCCGCCGCGGCGGTGAAGGAACTGGCGCTTGCGGATGCGGAGATCACCCGGATCTCGCTCGCCGACTATCCCCTGCCGATCTACAACGGCGATCTGGAGGACGAGAACGGCGTGCCGGAGCCGGCGAAGAGGCTCGCCCGGCATTTCCTCACCCATCACGGCATCCTGATGGTGACGCCGGAATACAACGCCTCCATCCCCGCACTCTTGAAGAACACGCTCGACTGGATGAGCCGGCGCGGTGCCGTGGGCGAGCCCTACGAGAGCCCCTTCCGCAACCGGGTGTTTGCGGTTGCCGCGGCAAGCAACGGGCAATATGGCGGTATCCGCGCGCTGATGGCGCTGCGGCCGATCCTGGAGCTGGGGCTGGGCGCCGCGGTCATTCCCGAGCAGTTGGCGCTGGCGCGCGCGCAGGACGCCTTCGGCGAGAACGGATCGCTTTGCGATGACCGCGCGGCCGACCTCCTGCGGCAGGTCACCGCGCGCCTGATCCGGGAAGCCGTGCGCTATACGCTTTAGGCCCGCCGCGATCGCGTGCGAGGTTGGAACCGGCCACCGGCGCGCATACATAGAGGGTCACCCCTTTCAAGACGCGGAGGGTGCGCGGCCTGTCGGCGGCGCCCCGCGCCATCCGGAAACGAGCGGAGCTTCAGAATGAGCGATTTCGAGGTCTGGCACGGCACGACCATCGTCACGGTGCGCAAGGGCGACAAGGTCGTCATCGCCGGCGACGGACAGGTCTCGCTCGGCCAGACGGTGATCAAGTCGACCGCGCGCAAGGTGCGCCCGCTCGCCAAGGGCAACGTGATCGCCGGTTTCGCGGGTGCCACCGCCGATGCCTTCACGCTGCTGGAGCGGCTTGAATCGAAGCTGGAACAGTATCCCGACCAGCTGATGCGCGCCTGCGTGGAGCTCGCCAAGGACTGGCGCACCGACCGCTACCTGCGCAAGTTGGAGGCGATGATGCTGGTGGCGGATGCGTCCCATTCGCTGGTGCTGACCGGCACGGGCGACGTGCTGGAACCGGAAGGCGGTGTCGCGGGCATCGGGTCCGGCGGCAACTACGCACTGGCGGCCGCGCGCGCTCTGATGGACACGGACATGGATGCGGAGACGATCGCCCGCAAGGCGATGGCGATTGCCGCCGATATCTGCATCTACACCAACGGCAACGTGGTGGTGGAGAGCCTGGATGCTCGATCGTGAGGAACTGCAGAGCGCGGTCGATGCCGGGCTGCTGACGCCGATCCAGGCGGATGCGCTCGTCGCGCACTACGCGCGCACCGACGAGGCGTCCGCCGACCGCGAGGAAGTGCGCTTCGCGCGTGGCTTCCACGACGTGTTCATCTCGATCGGACTCTTTATCCTGTTCATCGGCCTGAACTGGACCAGCGCCACGATCGTGCCCCTCAGGGAAGGACCGTCACTGGTCGTGTTCTACGGCGTGATGTGCGTCATCACCTGGCTTCTGGCCGAGTGGCTCACGAAACGCCTGCGGCTGGCACTCCCGTCCATTCTGCTGGCTCTCGCTTTCGTCTCCTATGTCGCCCTCACCTTCATGGCGACATGGAACCTGCGCGCCGGTTACGGCGAAGAGGGCACTTTCCTGCTGATGACATCCGGCAATTACGAGCTCTATCTCGTGGGTGGGATCGCGGCCCTTGCGGCGGCAACGGCCTTCTATTCAAGGTTCCGGGTGCCAATCTCGCTCGCCTGGATCGTGGCCGGCATCCTGATTACGGTGCTCTCGATCGCGGAGACCATCCGGCCGGGCCTCGTGTCGCTGAACCTCTCGCTCTTCACGATGCTGGCGGGCGTCGCCTGTTTCGCCAGCGCGATGTGGTATGACAGCCGCGATCTGAAGCGCATCACACTCAATACGGACAAGGCCTTCTGGCTGCACATGCTGGCCGCTCCGCTGATCGTCCATTCCGCGATTTCGTTTCTGCCAGCAAGCTCGCTCGACAATGACGGCGCATTGCCGGTCATCGGCATCGTCTTTGCCCTGAGCCTGGTCGCCATAATCGTCGACCGCCGGGCGCTGCTCGTCTCCGCGCTCGGCTATACCGGCATCGCGCTCTACACGCTGCTGCGGCTGACAAATCTCAGCAATCAGGGGATCGTCGCCGCCTCGCTCCTCATTCTCGGCCTCTTCGTTCTCACGCTCGGGTCCGGCTGGACCTCCGTGCGCCGCCTCGTGCTGGCGCCGTTTTCCGGATCCTGGCTCTTCGACTACGTCCCTCCCATCAGGACACACGAAAAATGACCGACTTTTCTCCCCGGGAAATCGTCTCGGAACTAGACCGCTTCATCATCGGCCAGAAGGACGCCAAGCGCGCCGTGGCCATCGCGCTTCGCAACCGCTGGCGCCGCCAGCAGCTGAAGGGCGACATGCGCGATGAGGTGCTGCCCAAGAACATCCTGATGATCGGGCCGACCGGCGTCGGCAAGACGGAGATCTCGCGCCGCCTGGCCAAGCTCGCCAACGCGCCCTTTATCAAGGTGGAGGCGACCAAGTTCACCGAGGTCGGCTATGTCGGGCGCGACGTGGAGCAGATCGTGCGTGATCTCGTGGAATCCGGCATCACGTTGGTGCGCGCGGAAAAGCGCAAGTCCGTGCAGGCCAAGGCGCAGGAGCAGGCGGAAGAACGCGTGCTTGATGCTCTCGTGGGCCCCGCCGCCTCGCCGGCAACGCGCACCAGCTTCAGGAAGCGCCTGCATGCGGGCGAACTCGACGACAAGGAAATCGAAATCGAGGTGACCGCCCAGCCGACAATGCCGACACTGGACCTGCCTGGCATGGGCGGCGGCTCGGTCGGCGTGATGAACCTCTCAGACGTTCTCGGCAAGGCGTTCGGCGGCGCCAAGAAGACCAAGCGAGTGACGGTCGCCGACAGCTACGAGTTCCTAATTAACGAGGAGAGCGACAAGCTGCTCGACGAGGACCAGCTCGTTCAGGAGGCAATCCGGCTCGTTGAGGAGAACGGCATCGTCTTTCTGGATGAAATCGACAAGATCTGCGCCCGTGAGACCCGCGGCGGCGCCGACGTCAGCCGCGAGGGCGTGCAGCGTGACCTGTTGCCGCTGATCGAGGGCACCACCGTTTCCACCAAGCACGGCTCGGTGAAGACGGACCACATCCTGTTCATCGCCTCGGGCGCCTTCCACGTCGCCAAGCCCTCGGATCTCCTGCCGGAGCTTCAGGGCCGCCTGCCGATCCGCGTGGAACTGAAGGCGCTGACGCGGGACGATTTCCGCGCCATCCTCACCGACACCGAGGCGAGCCTGATCAAGCAGTACGTGGCGCTGATGGCGACGGAGGAGGTGATGCTGGAGATTACCGACGATGCCATCGACGAGATCGCCTCCATCGCGGTGGAGATCAATTCCTCCATCGAGAACATCGGTGCGCGTCGCCTGCAGACGGTGATGGAACGCATCCTCGACGAGATTTCCTATACTGCCCCCGACCGTGCCGGCGAAACCTTCACGGTCGACGGCGCCTACGTGCGCGAGAACATCGGCGATATCGCCCGGAACGCGGACCTGTCGCGGTTCATCCTGTAGCCGTTGCGGTGGGGACGTTCAGGGGGCGATCCCCGGCGGGGGGGCCGTTTTTCGCAGTCCTCCGCCCTCTCCATCGTCGTCCCCCGGCTTCGTCCGGGGGATCCCGCGCGCTCCGCATGTGCCGCTGCCCGGTGGATTGCCCGGACTTCGCCGGGCAATGACGGCGGAGAAACATGTCTGAGGGAAAGATCGCAGCGAGCGCTCCCTCTCAGCCCCTTTACCGCTCCTTGAGCGGTGCCCGGCTGAGGTCGTTGACGGCCTCCAGCGCCTTTTTCGTCAGGCGCAGGAATTCGGCGCGCTCGCCCGCACTCAGACCTTGCAACATCCGGTCCTGCGCCGCTTCCACGGCCGGCGTGGCGGCATGCAACGTTTCCAGGCCCGTATCCGTCACATGCAACGTGCGCGCCCGGCGGTCCCTGTCTGAAACCTTGCGGGTCAGCAATCCCTTGGCAACAAGCCGGTCGATCACGCCGGTGATGGTCGTGCGGTCGTAGGCGATGAGGCCCGCGAGCGTCGCCTGGTCGATATCGGGCGAACGCGCCACGCGCTCCAGCGCGGCGTATTGCACCGGCGTCAGGTCGAAGCCGGCCGCTTCCACCTCCGCGTGAAAAAGAGCCACCGCAATCTGCTGAAATCGCCGGATGAGATGGCCCGGCATGTCGTTGATGCGTGTCATGCCGGCAAGCTTGCGGGCAGCCATGGACATTTGCAAGCGATATTGAACGTATACTGATAATCAGTATACTGAGTAATTAAGAGGAGCATGACGGGGAGGATATCGGGCGTGCAATTCCATCTGAACGGATTCCGGACGGGCGATCCGGAGATCGCCGACGCGGCAACGAACGCGGACGGGCAAGACGAGCGCCTGCCGGAGACGGTCGACGTCTTGATCGTCGGCTGCGGCCCGGCCGGGCTGACGCTCGCCGCACAGCTTTCCGCCTTCGGCGATATCGAGACGCGGATCGTGGAGCAGAAGGACGGGCCTTTGAAGCTCGGCCAGGCCGATGGCATCGCCTGTCGTACGATGGAGATGTTCCAGGCTTTCGGTTTCGCGCAGCGCATCGAGCGTGAGGCCTACTGGGTCAACGAGACCACCTTCTGGAAGCCGGACGAGGCGCATCAATCCGCCATCGTGCGTCATGGCCGGGTGCAGGACGTGGAGGACGGCTTGTCCGAATTTCCGCACGTGATCCTCAACCAGGCCCGGGTGCACGATTGCTATCTCGACGTCATGAAGCGCTCGCCGCGCCGGCTGGAGCCGGACTATTCCCGCCGGCTTCTCGACCTCGTTATCGATACGGCGGCGAATGATGCCTACCCTGTCACCGTCCGGCTGGAGCGCACGGATGCGGCGCACAACGGCGAGATCGAGACCGTGCGCGCTAAATATGTGGTGGGCTGCGACGGGGCGCGCTCGGCGGTGCGCCAGTCGCTGGGGCGCAGCCTGAAGGGTGATTCGGCCAACCAGGCCTGGGGCGTGATGGACGTGCTCGCCGTCACCGACTTCCCCGATATTCGCCTGAAATCGGCGATCCATTCGGCGAACGAGGGCAACGTTCTGATCATCCCGCGCGAGGGCGGCTACCTGGTGCGGCTCTACGTGGAGATGGAAAAGCTCGCAGCGGACGAGCGCGTTGCCGCGCGCAACATCACCGTCGATCACCTGATCGCGTCGGCGAAGCGCATCCTCGCGCCCTACACGCTGGAGGTGAAGGAGGTGGCGTGGTGGTCGGTTTACGAGATCGGCCAGCGGCTCACCGACCGGTTCGACGATGTGCCGGAGGCAGACGCCGGGACGCGCGCGCCGCGCGTCTTCATCGCCGGCGATGCCTGCCACACCCACAGCCCCAAGGCCGGCCAGGGCATGAACGTTTCCATGCAGGACACGTTCAACCTCGGCTGGAAGCTTGCCCACGTGCTAACGGGGCGGGCCGCACCCGCGCTGCTTGCCACCTACTCCGCGGAGCGTCAGGCAATCGCGAAGGAGCTGATCGACTTCGACCGCGAATGGTCGAAGATGTTCTCCGCCGCACCGAAACGGGCGGAAGATGCGGACGGTGACGGTGTCGACCCCGAGGTCTTCCGGAACTATTTCCTCAAATTCGGCCGTTTCACCGCTGGCACCGCGACCCGCTACCGCCCCTCCGTTCTGACCGGCGAGGCAACGCATCAGCATCTGGCCGAGGGCTTTGCCATCGGCATGCGGTTCCACTCCGCGCCCGTTATCCGTCTGGCGGATGCCAGACCGCTCAATCTCGGTCACACCGTGGAGGCGGACGGGCGTTGGCGGATCTTCGCCTTTGCCGATGCGGCGGACCCGGCCGATCCGGGCTCGGCGATCGCCCGGCTCTGCGCCTTCCTTGGCGAGGATAAGGCGTCGCCAGTGCGTCGGTTCACGCCGTCAGGCGACGATATCGACGCGGTGATCGATGTGCGCGCGATCTTCCAGCAGGGTCACCGCGACGTGGCACTGGAAGCGACACCACCCTTCCTGCGCCCGGCAAAGGGACGCTATCGGCTGACGGACTACGAGAAGATGTTCTGCCCGGATTTCCGGGCCGGCGATATTTTCGACGTCCGCGGCATCGATCGGCGACGCGGCGCCATGGTGGTGGTCCGCCCCGACCAGTACGTCGCCCACGTGCTGCCGCTCGATGCTCATGAGGAGCTCGCCGCGTTTCTTGAAGGGATTTTGCTGCCGGCTGCGTGAGCCGTCTGCCCCGGCTTCGGAATTTTCGTCTTGTTCGTGTCGTGAAACGAGCACTTGCCGCATCCCCGGCCCGGTGGCAGCATGCGCGCATGGTGAAAAGACGCAGTTTCGAGGAAGGCCACCGCCGCAAGTTTCTGGTCGTTGTCGACGAGACGCCGGAATGCGACAGGGCCCTGAGTTACGCCGCGATGCGCGCGGAGCGCACCGGCGGGGCCGTCGTCATGCTCTATTGCATCGCGCCGGCCGACTTCCAGCACTGGATCGGCGTGGAAAACATCATGCGCGCCGGCCGACTTCCAGCACTGGATCGGCGTGGAAAACATCATGCGCGCCGAGGCGACGGAAGAGGCGGAGACGACGCTGGCACGCGCGGCGGAGAAAATCCGCACCGTTGCGCGCATCGATCCGGAAAGCGTCATCGTCGAGGGCAAGCTGTCCGACGAGATCCCCAAGCTGATCGAGCAGGATCAGGATATCGCGATCCTCGTGCTGGCGGCCGGAACCAGTTCGGAAGGCCCGGGGCCGCTGGTCTCCTCCTTTGCGTCCAAGACCGCCGGCTCCTTTCCCATTCCCGTCACCATCGTTCCCGGCACCCTGTCGGACGAGGACATCGCCACGCTTGCCTGACGCGGGCCGCGCGCTTTCCGGATTCGTCTCAGGAAAGAGACCGCGGACCGGATCCGTGGACAGGCGCGCCTCGGCGTCTTGTTTGCTTTGCGAAGCGTCCTATTTGGTCTAGAATAGAAATGTTCAAAACTGATCTTGTTACCCCGAGCGGACGGCGCGTGCGGGGGGGGGCAGGGCTGGCGACTGGAGCGCGTGCGGCGGAAATAGAGCGCAAGCAACCGACCAGCGACAGGCAGACCGCTACAGGCAAACCGAAGGAACGAAACCGGGGGCAGGACCAGGGAGAAGGAATGGCGACCCTTTGTCGCCTTGTGCCATGCGCCGGGGTTGCAATGTTCAGTTGCAACGACGGGCAGCCGGCACCATCTCCGTGGGGATTGCCTCCGACCCGAAACGGAATTTCCGGGATGCCGGCCGTTCAGGTGGATGGCCCCGGAGCGACAAGAGAGCGCTCAAGACCGTTATCTTGAGCACGTACCGCGTGATTGGACCGTCGCGGTCCGGTCGGGACGGACTTGAAGGTGCAACCTGCCGCCTCGATCGATCCGGCCCCCGCTCCATGCCTTGAGCGGGGCAGGTCGGTCCGGACGCGGCGGGCAAGCCACAGGCCGACGAGACGGCGAATACCAGGGACAGATCCGATGTTCATTCAGACCGAAGCAACGCCGAACCCGGCGACGCTGAAATTCATTCCCGGCCGCGTCGTGCTGGATGGCGAGACGCGCGACTACCGCGACGCGGAAGGCGCTCACGATTCGCCGCTGGCCGAAAAGCTGTTCCAGGTGCCGGGCGTGACCGGCGTCTATTTCGGCCACGACTTCATCACCGTGACCAAGACCGACGGCGACTGGCAGCACCTGAAGCCGGCGGTTCTGGGCGCTATTATGGAGCACTTCATGTCCGGCCAGCCCGTGCTTCGGGCCGATTCGGCCGGCGAGAACGCCGAGGAATTCTTCGCCGAGGGCGACAGCGAGACGGTTGAAACCATCAAGGAACTGCTGGAGACGCGCGTGCGCCCGGCCGTTGCGCAGGACGGCGGCGACATCACCTTCCGCGGCTTCAAGGACGGCATCGTCTATCTTTCCATGCGCGGCGCCTGCGCCGGCTGCCCGTCCTCCACGGCAACGCTGCGCCACGGCATTCAGAACCTGATGCGCCACTTCATCCCGGAAGTGGAAGAGGTTCGCGCCGTCTGACGCCGTCCCTTTCGGCGATACGGGGGTCTTCAGGGATGCGGCGCATGCCCGGCGCGTGCCGCATCCGCACGATCATCCCCGTCTTCTCCCATTTCCCCACTCGACAGGACGCGTCCCCGGCGCTAGCCATGCGCCATGACCCTGCTCGCCCTCGATACCGCGCTGTCGCGCTGTTCCGCCGCCGTCCTTCGCGACGACGGTTCGCTCGCAGCGCTCAGCGAAGATCTCGGCCGCGGCCACGCCGAACGGCTGGCCGACATGGTGCGGGAGGTGATGGCGAGTGCTGCAGTCGGCTTTGCTGACCTCGACCGCATCGCCGTCACGGTGGGACCCGGCAGCTTTACCGGCCTGCGCGTTGGGCTCTCGCTTGCGCGCGGTTTCGCCGTCGTCTGGCCGGTCGAACTCGTTGGCGTCACGACGCTCGCTGCGATCGCAGAAGCCGCACGGGAAAAGGCGGGCGCCCATTCGCTCGCCGTCGTCCTGCCGGCGCGCGGCGGCGAGGTCTATGCTCAGCTCTTTGCGGCCGACGGAGCGCCCGAAGGCGCGCCTGCTGCGGTCGTGGCGGAGGACTTCGCCGCATCCCTTCCCGGCGATGCGCGCCTTGCCGGTGCCGCGGCACCGGCGATTGCGCAGATCCGTGCAGATCTCGAGATCGTCGATTTGTCGCCCGCCCCCGACATTGCGGCCGTCGCCCGCCTCGGCCTGGGCGCGTCGTCCCCCGACGGGCCGCCCATGCCGCTCTACCTCAAGCCGCCCGATGCCAAACCGCAGACCCGTTTCAGGATTGCGCACGCATGATCGGGGGCTGGTTCTCGTCCCTGCCTCCGCGTGTTGAGGAAGCCGAGCGGGAAGACTTCGCGGAGCTTGCCGAACTGCATGGCCTGTCCTTTTCGCGCGAATGGAGCGAGGAGGAGATCGCGGCCCTGATGTCTGGCGACGGCGTCTTCGCGCTGGTCACCCGGCGCGGCGCGCCCACCGCTTCGCGCCGGCCCATCGGCTTCGTGCTGGTGCGGGCCGTTGCCGACGAGGCGGAAATCCTGACCATCGCCGTCCACCCGCGCTGGCGCGGTCGCGGTCATGGCAAGCGGCTGATGGAAGCCGCCATGCGCCGGCTCTATGCCGATCGCATCCTCAACATCTTCCTCGAGGTCGATGCCGGCAATGCGTCCGCCCGCGAGCTCTACGAACGGCTGGGCTTCGAAATCGTCGGCGAGCGCAAGGGCTACTATACGTCCGAGAGCGCCGGCCCTTCGACCGCGCTCGTCATGCGCCGCACGTTGACGCCGCCTCCCCGGCCGGCACGCGTACGCAAGGCCGATTGAGAGCCCGGGCACTTGTGGATTTGACGCGCCAGTCGCGTCCGGCTATGGCAAATTCCCGGACCTCTTCACCTTTCAAATCCGTGCCGCGCACGGCCGTTCAGGAGAACATGTCGCCATGCCCGTCCTGCGCGCCTGTCTGGCGATTGCCGGTCTGACGGTTGTGACGCTCGTCCTGTTGCCGGTCCAGTGGCTCGCGGTCCGTTATGAATGGGGCATCCGGAGGACGATCCCGGTGCTGTTTCACCGCATCGTCTGCGCGCTTTTGGGGGTGCGGGTGACGCAGCATGGCCGCGAGGCGCCAGAACGCCCGCTGCTTCTCACCGCCAATCACCTGTCCTGGCTCGACATTCCGGTGCTAGGCTCATGCATTCCGCTGTCCTTCGTGGCGAAGTCGGAGGTGGCGAGTTGGCCGCTCTTCGGCACCTTTGCGCGCCTCCAGCGCTCGGTCTTCGTCGACCGCCAGCGTCGTTCGGCGACCGGAAAGACCATGTCGGAAATCGCCCGCAGGCTTACCGATGGCGATGCCATGGTGCTGTTTGCCGAGGGCACCTCGTCGGATGGTGCGACCGTGCTGCCCTTCCGCACCGCGTTGATCGGCGCCGCGCAGGCCGCTCTTGCGGGCAACGGCAACGGCGAGGGCACGCAGACGGTCTGGGTGCAGCCGCTTGCCATCGTCTACACCCGGATCCAGGGCGTGCCGCTCGACCGGCGCACTCGTCCGCTGATCGCCTGGTACGGCGACATGGATCTTGCCCCCCACCTGTGGCGGCTTCTGAAGGAAGGCGCGGTGGATGTCGAGGTGATCTGGGGTGAGCCGGTTGCGGTGGCGCCGGGCACGGACCGCAAGACGCTCGCCCGTGGGCTTGAGGAAACCGTGCGCAAGGCCGTAACCGATACGCTTTTCGGCGGACGCGACCGTACCCCGGAAGCCACAGCGACGACCGCAAACGACGCCGTATCGAAGTCCAATGGCGAGAATGGGCAGCGAATCGTTGCCGCGTCGCAATAAGCCCCTATTCTCAACCGGGACAAAAAACGTTAGTGCTGAACGCGAATGAACGCCGCCGGCAATTTCCGGTGGCAGCTCGCTGCGGCTTTCGCCTCCACAAAAGGGCCGGAAATGTCGCCGATAGCAATGTGTGGCGAGGCCGGTGTGCTCTCCGCCCGATCAATCTGCCCGAAGAGGCCCGGTTTCGACTTCGATGAGCGACGCTAAGACAGTCTTCGTGCGAACCTACGGCTGCCAGATGAACGTCTACGATTCCGATCGCATGACGGACGCGCTGGCTCCGGTCGGCTACCGTACAACGGATAATCTCGACGAGGCGGATCTCGTCATCCTGAACACGTGCCACATCCGCGAGAAAGCGGCCGAAAAGGTTTATTCCGAAATCGGCCGCATCCGGAAGGTGAAGGATGCGCGCGCCGGCGGCGACAAGCCTATGACGATCGCCGTCGCCGGCTGCGTGGCGCAGGCGGAGGGCGAGGAGATAATCAACCGCGCGCCCGCCGTCGATCTGGTGTTCGGGCCGCAGAGCTATCACCGCCTGCCCGAGCTCCTGAAGCGCGCGGGCAATGGCGCGCGCGTGGTAGAGACGGATTTTCCGACAGAGGACAAGTTCGCGGCGCTGCCGGCGGCCGAAAAGGCCGTGATGATGAAGCGCGGCGTGACCGCATTCCTGACGGTGCAGGAAGGCTGCGACAAGTTCTGCACCTTCTGCGTGGTGCCTTACACGCGCGGTGCGGAGATCTCGCGCTCCGTTGCTCAGGTGCTCGACGAGGCCCGCCGGCTGGCGGAGGCGGGCGTGCGCGAGGTGACGCTCCTCGGCCAGAACGTCAACGCCTATCACGGCGAAGGCCCTGACGGCAGCGACTGGGGCCTCGGCCGGCTTCTGTTCGCGCTTGCGGAAATCCCCGGCCTCGATCGCTTGCGCTACACGACCAGCCATCCGCGCGACATGGGCGATGACCTGATCGCCGCCCATCGCGATCTCGACTGCCTGATGCCGTATCTGCACCTGCCGGTGCAGGCAGGCTCAGACCGCATTCTCGGCCTCATGAACCGCAAGCACACGGGCGCGGACTATTTCCGCCTCGTGGATCGCATCCGCGCGGCGCGGCCGGACATCGCGCTTTCCGGCGATTTCATCGTCGGCTTCCCGAGCGAGACGGAGGCTGATTTCCAGGCGACGCTCGATCTCGTCAGCGAGATCGGCTACGCCTCGGCCTTCTCCTTCAAGTACAGCCCGCGCCCGGGCACGCCCGGCGCCAATCTCGACGATCAGGTGCCGGAAGAGGTGAAGTCGGAGCGGCTTCAACGCCTTCAGGCGCTCATCAACGATCAGCAGCGGGCGTTCAACCTTTCCAAGCGCGGCAGCGAGATGGACGTGCTGTTCGAAAAGCCGGGTCGCTTCGACGGCCAGCTCGGCGGCCGCTCGCCATGGCTTCAGGCGGTGCACGTGGAGGCGCCGGCGCAGCTTCTGGGCGAGATCCGGCGCGTCGTGATCGAGGACGTCGGATCGAACAGCCTGGTTGGGCGCCTGATCGCGGACAGGCCAGCGGTTGCAACCCCGGCGGAAGATGCAAGCCGCGTTGCGGCGGATGCGGGAGGCGTGGCTTGACGGGGGATACCCCTTTGCAGGACAGGACTGGACGGGACAAAACAGAGCTTCGCGGGAATAACACTCGCGAGGCGGCTCCCGCGTCCGACATGACCCATGTGGTCGTCGCCTTCGATGACAATCGGCTGATCGGCGATCTCTTCGGCCAGTTCGACCAGAACCTCGCGCTGATCGAGCGCCGGCTCGGGATCGAGGCGATCGGCCGCGGCAATCAGGTGACCATCAAGGGCAGCCATGAGGGTTGCGAGCAGGCGCGGCTTGCGCTGGAGGCGCTCTATCGGCGTCTGCAGCAGGGCCACGAGCTGCATCCCGGCGACGTGGAAGGCGCCATCCGCATGGCTTCGAGCGATGCGGGCCAGCTTTCGCTGCCCACGCTCGAGCCGCGCTCGCGCCTGTCGTTTGCCCAGATATCGACCAAGCGCAAGACAATCGTCGCTCGCACGCCCGCGCAGGACGCCTATATCCGCGCCATGGACCGCGCCGACCTCGTCTTCGGCATCGGCCCGGCCGGCACCGGCAAGACCTTTCTCGCCGTCGCCTATGCGGCGGCGTTGCTGGAGCGCGGCGAGATCGACCGGATCATCCTGTCGCGCCCGGCGGTGGAGGCCGGCGAACGGCTCGGTTTCCTGCCCGGCGACATGAAGGAAAAGGTCGATCCCTACCTGCGCCCGCTCTACGACGCGCTCTACGAGATGATGCCCGGCGAAAAGGTGGAACGCGGCATGATCTCCGGCGTCATCGAGGTGGCGCCGCTCGCCTTCATGCGCGGACGCACGCTGTCGAACGCGGTGGTGATCCTCGACGAGGCCCAGAACACCACCGCCATGCAGATGAAGATGTTCCTGACGCGTCTGGGCGACAACGCCAAGATGATCGTCACCGGCGATCCCAGCCAGATCGACCTGCCGCGCGGCATGATTTCCGGCTTGCGCGAGGCGCTCGATGTGCTGGAAGGCGTGGAGGGCATCGCCCGGGTGCGATTTACCGAGAAGGACGTGGTCCGGCACGAACTGGTCGCCCGCATCGTCGCCGCCTACGACAGGGCATCGGCGGTCGCCGAGGAGACGCCGGAGACAGGCCGCTCCGGCACACAGGCTGCCGGGCCGGCGACGCCGCCACGCAGGGGCTAGAACGACGTGACACAGCCAACCGGTGCACCGGATGACGCGTTCGGCGACGCCACGGGCGATCTGCCCGAAGACATTGAAATCGATCTGACGATCAATGCGGACGGATGGCCGGATGCGGAAGCGCTTCATGCGTTGGCGGAACGCGCCTTTGCTGCGGCAAAACGCGAGGCGGGCTTGCGCTGTCTGCAGGGATCGGAGCTGAGTGTCGTCTTTTCCGACGACGCGGAGGTGCAGGTCCTCAACCGCGACTATCGCGGCAAGGACAAGCCGACCAACGTGCTGTCCTTTCCCGGCGGCGACGAGGAGGGACCCGTGTTCGGGCCGCTTCTGGGAGACATCGTGCTGGCGCGTGAAACCGTCTTGCGCGAGGCGGAGGAGGCCGGGCGCAGCTTCGAGCAGCATCTCATTCACTTAATCGTACACGGAATCCTTCACCTTTTCGGGTATGATCACCAAATTGACCAGGAGGCCGAGATAATGGAAGGCCTCGAAACCCGGATCCTGGCAAGCCTCGGCATAGCCGACCCTTACCGGATTGATCCCGCAGCATAGGACGAAAACCGGTTCCGGACGTGGGACCGTACGAGACAATGACATTGCCTGAGAGTTCAACTTCCGAGCCCTCTTCGCCCGAAGAGCCGGGCCAGAGTTCCACCGCGCCGGCGTCTCGTTTCGAGGCGGATGCCGAGCGCGATCCTCGCCCATGGCTGTCGCGGCTGATCAGTCAGCTCGTGCTGCGCCGCAACGGATCCTTGCGCGAAAATCTCGAACACGTGCTGGCCGCCGATTATGGCGGCGATGCCAATTTTTCACCGGAAGAGCGGGTGCTGCTTGGCAACATCCTGCGCCTGCGCGAGGTGCGCGTGGAGGACGTGATGGTCCCGCGTGCCGACATCGATGCGGTCGACGAAACGATCTCGCTCGGCCAGCTGATGGAGGAATTCCGCTCCTCCGGCCATTCGCGCATGCCCGTCTACCACGAGACGCTGGACGATCCGCGCGGCATGGTCCACATCAAGGATCTGCTCTCGTTTTTCACTGGCGCCCTGAACGGCACGCCGAATGGCGCGCAAGAGCGGGACGCCGAAGACCCCGATGCCGAAAAGCGGTATTCGGAAAAGCGGGGTGCCAGCGGGCTCGATTCCGGAAACCTCGATCTCTCGCGTCCGCTCGCCGGGCTCGACATCATCCGTCCGGTCCTGTTCGTGCCGCCTTCCATGCGTGCGGCCGACCTGATGGCGCAGATGCAGGCCTCTCGCGTGCAGATGGCCTTGGTCATCGACGAATACGGCGGCACCGACGGTCTCGTTTCGCTCGAAGACCTGGTGGAAACGGTCGTCGGCGATATCGAGGACGAGCACGACGAGGACGAGGAGCCGATGCTGGTGCGCCAGAACGAGGGCACCTGGGTGGCGGACGCGCGTGTCACCATCGAGGATCTTGCGGCGGAACTCGGCGATGGCTTCGACGTCGGCGAACTGTCAGAGGAAATCGACACGCTGGGCGGTCTGCTCTTCACCATCGTCGGCCGCGTGCCGGTGCGGGGCGAGTTGATCTCGGCCGACATGATACCGGGCCTGGAGTTCGAGGTGATCGATGCCGATCCGCGCCGCGTCAAGCGCGTGAAGATCATCCGCGAAGGCGCGGAGACGATCCCGGTTCCCACCGCCGGGGCCCGCCCGAGACGGAAGGCGGAAAACGAGGAACAGGCGGCGGAGTGACGTCTCACCCGATCCGGTAGACCCGGCGTGTGGCGTCCGGACCCGACCAGGTCATCAGATCGTCAACGATCATCGGGGGCGCGAAGAAGTAGCCCTGGACGATGTCGACGGAACTCTGTGACTGCAGGTAGGCGAGTTCCGCTTCCGTCTCTACGCCCTCCGCCACCGTCTGCAACCCGATCGCGTGCGCGAGCTTCTCGATGGCGCGCAGGATGCGCTGGTTGACGGGGTTGTGCTGGATGCGGTTCACGAAGGAGCGGTCGATCTTCAACTCGTCCGCCGCTAGTTCCGCCAGCACCGAAAGCGAGGAGTAGCCGGTGCCGAAGTCGTCGATGGCGACGCGGATGCCGGCCGCGCTCAGCATAGGTTGCACGAGCGCGCGGAACTGCGGCGCCTGCACCATCGCATCCTCGGTCAGCTCCAGGATAAGCCGGCTGGCGCGCCCGCTGGCCACCACGCGGGCAACGAGCGCCGACATGAACGCCGGATCGTTCGCCTGAATGCCGGCGATGTTGAGCGAAATCGACGTTTCGCCTCCAAAGCGGGTGTCGAGCGTTTCAAAGGCCGACAGCGCATCCTCGGCGACCGCGAACGTCACCGCGTTGAGAAGCCCGAGTTCCGTCGCCGCGTGGATGAACTCTGCGGGCGAGCGCACCGTCCCGTCCGCTTCCCGCCAGCGCGCCAGCGCTTCGAAGCCGACCACCTTGCGATCGGCGATCCGCACCTTCGGCTGAAGCGCTGCCTCGAATGCCTTGTTCTCGACCGCCTCGCGCAGCAGCCGTTCCAGCTGCATCGAGCTGTAGAGGTCGCGTCCCATCTCGCTGGAAAAGAACACGGCCGCGCCGTGACGCTCGGCCTTGGACCGGTACATCGCGAAATCGGCGTTGCGTCGCAGTTCCTGGAATTCGTTGCCATTGTCCGGACATATGCTGACGCCGATGGAACTCGTCACATCGATCCGATTGCCCTCCAATAGGTAGACGCTGCCGAGCGCCCGGCGCACCCGCTCCACCCGCGCTTTCGCCGCCTCCATGTCCGGCAATTCGCAGATCAGCATAACGAATTCGTCGCCGCTCATCCGCACCACGCAGTCGCAAGGCGCGGCCTCCGCCGCCAGCCGCTGCGCAATGAGCTTCAGCAAGGCGTCGCCCGTCTCGTGGCCGAAATAGTCGTTGATCCGCTTGAACCGGTCGACATCGATGAAGACGAGGGCGATCAGCTCGCCCTCGTGGCGCGCCGCAAGCGCCTCGGATCCGCACTTTTCCAGCTGCGCCCGGTTGCCGATGCCGGTCAGATCGTCGTGATAGGCCCTGTGCTCCAGGGTATGGGTGAGCTCCTGCAGCCGCTGGTTCTCGCTCTCGCTGTGATGGCGCCGGCGGATGCTGAGCGCATGCGAGGCGAGCAGGGCGAAGCGTTGGCCGAGCGTTACATCGTCGCGCGAGAAGCCCTCCGTCCCGGCGGCCCTCAGCAGCACGATCGCGCCTCGCTTAGCCTCCAGCCGGATCGGAAGGAACATGGCCGGCTGATCCGGCCGCACAAGTGCGGGATGGTCGGGAACGGGCGGACGGCCGCCCTCCTCGATGCGTGCGGCAGCGCGACCGCCCATCACCTTGAGCATAAGTCGCGATTTCTCCCAGTGCGTGCCGACCATATCCTGCGTGGTGGATGCGATGCAGTCGAGCGCGTCGCCTTCCTCCACCAGGGCCACGGCCGTATCGAACCGGAAGACCTCGCGCAGCGAGGCGAAAGCGACCTGGAAGGGGTCGTTCCCGTCATCGAGCGAAAGCAGCGACTGCAGACCGGAGGAGAGCAGCCTGGCCTGGTGGGCCTGCGTGCGAAGGGAGGCGTTCTCCTGCTGAAGATCCTGCAGGATGTCGCGCAGCGCCTCGATGGATTGGATCCTGTCCATGCGTTTACGATCCGAAGACGACGGCGGAAATCATCAGATTTCCGTGCTTGTTGACGCCGAGGACCGGGCCCTGCTCTCCAAAGGTGAAGCAGACGAGCGTCGGCGTATCGTCGAGCGCTTTCTTCAGGGTTGAGGAGAGGTCGCCGATATGATCGCGCACCGCCATTCGGCAGCCGCCGCAGAAGACGACCAGCGCGGCGATGGCATCGGTTCCTTCGGTCTGCTTGAGGGCTTGGCGGGAGACGCGACCGGCACGGCAAATCAGATGGTCGGCATCGCCGCGCATGCAGTAGATCGTGCTGCCTTCCTCGACTTCGGCAAACGTCGTCAGCGCGCCGTCGGCACGCACCGCCTCGGGGTGGACGAGCAGGAACTGATCGAGCCCGTTCTCCGCTCCGGCCCTGACCGATAGCGGGGCCATCGTTGTTTCGGCGAGGATCGTGCCGCCACGTTCGAGTTTGTCGGCGATCTGCCCCCCGAGCCAGCTGTCATAGACCGCCGCAGCCGGTCTGTTGTCGATCTCCAGAATCGTGCGACTGCGAGGCGGCCCCTCCACCTTCGTCACGTGTCCTCCGTCGATCCGTGTCACCAGGCCCGTGTGGCCGTTGGGTTCGTATCCGCCCTGGAAACCGTAGCCAAGTGGCCGGGAGGGAAACAGCGCGCACACGACGATTGCGTCGCGGGTCGCGCCATCGCGTGAAATCTGGGTCCATTTGCCTTCCACGTTGTCGTCGGCCGAGCTGCCGCCGACAATCGGGCAGCGGTCGCCGACCACGCGTTTCAGGCCGGCAATGATTTGTTCCTCATGGCCGAGCGCCTGATAGGTCCAGACGAGTTCGGGTAGCTCGCCGGCGCATTCGGCGTCTTCGAGTGCTGCGCGCAGGGCTTCTTCCGCGGCTGCGGCGGGATCATCGCCGAGCGGGCGGGAGGCGGCACCGTAGTCGCCTTCCGGATCTTCGATCAGCAGAAGCCCGAGCGATCGGGCACTGCGCGGACCATGTTGGTCCATGACGCCATGGGAGGACGAGCCGCCGATCAGCTTGGCCGCGGGGAAGCGCGTGCCGACGACGCGACGGATGGCGTCGCCATCGAGATCCTGTCCGTAGAAGGCGAAGACGAGGTCGGCCGCGATGTCCGTATTGCGCACGGCGCATTCCAGTTCAGCGCAAAGCGCGTCTGGCGAAGTCACGTCGATGATGATGGAAGCGGCCCGCATCTGGCAGTCCTGGCGATTGGGAGCGAGGGGCTGGAGAATGCCCCGATGATTAAAATCCGGCACCACGGTTCCAGTTGCTGGACCATGGGCGGGTATGACCGCGGTTGGGGCCGCACCCCGGGCGTCTTTCCGTTACGCAACCGGGAAGACGGTCCACATCCTCGATCCTGACAACTCTAGCAACGGAACCCCTAAATAGTTCTTTCACGGACCGTGAAATCGGGCCGCCGATGCGCGGCGCGACCTCTCGTCGCTCCGACCCTTGACCGGGCAAGTCCGCCCGCGCACATGATGCAGCCTTCCGCCCGGGGGCGATTCGGAACGTGCGCATGATCCAGAGCCTGGCCGATACGCTGATCTTGAGCTGGGGCTGGCGCCGGTGGGGCGCAGCCTTTCTGCTGGGCGCGCTGGCCGCCCTGTCCCAAGCTCCCTTCGATCTCTTCTTCGTGCTGTGGCTCTCGTTTCCCGGCCTCGTCTGGCTGATCGACGCGACCATGACGGACGATGGAAGGCGCACCCGGATCTCGCTGCGCGGTGCGGCGGCGGTCG
Source organism: Breoghania sp. JC706 (assembly GCF_037026715.1). Taxonomy (NCBI): domain Bacteria; kingdom Pseudomonadati; phylum Pseudomonadota; class Alphaproteobacteria; order Hyphomicrobiales; family Stappiaceae; genus Breoghania; species Breoghania sp. JC706. The sequence goes on along the minus strand of NZ_JBANCG010000004.1, from coordinate 470,303 downwards.
GCTGGTGGTTCGGGTTCGGCTACTTCCTCGCCGGGCTATGGTGGATTGGCTCTGCTTTCCTGGTGGAAGCGGATGCGTTTGCCTGGATGATGCCCTTCGCCGTTCTGGCCATGCCGGCGGGACTGGCGCTCTTCTGGGCGGGGGCGGCCGCACTCGCACGGTATTTCTGGACCGAAGGCGCCATGCGCATCCTGGTGCTCGCGGCGGCCGTATCGGGGGCTGAATGGCTGCGCGGTCACGTTCTGACCGGGTTTCCCTGGAACGCGATCGGCTACGGCTTCGCCGCCAACACGCTGATGATGCAGCCGGCGGCGCTGGTCGGCGTCTATGGCCTCGGCTTCGTCGCGGTGCTCGTCTTTGCCGCGCCGGCGGTGCTTGTCGACACCGGCCGTCTCTCGCAACGCTTGGCCTTTTTCGGCTTCGTCGTGCTTCTGTTCGCCAGTTGTCTCGGTTACGGCGCGTGGCGCCTGCACGAGCCCGGACCTCAGGATGTCGCAAATGTGCGGCTGCGCATTGTCCAGCCCGATATTCCGCAGGCCGAGAAATGGGTGCCGGGCAACGCGCAATGGATTTTCGAGCGCTATCTCGATCTCTCCTCCGCCCCGCTCGGCCCCGACGACGCTCGCCTCGACAAGATCACCCACGTGATCTGGCCGGAATCGGCCTTTCCCTTCATTCTGACCCAGGAGCCCGGCGCGCTCGCCTCCATCGAGGCTTTGCTTCCGGAGGGAACCGTGCTGATCACCGGGGCGGCCCGGGCGGAACCGGCCGCCGACGCGGGCGCGTCGGGCCACAAGACCGATTTCTATAATTCCATCTATGTGATCACCGACGACGGCACCATCGTCGATGCCTACGACAAGGTTCATCTGGTGCCTTTCGGTGAATATCTGCCGTTGCGCGGGTTGCTGACCCGGCTGGGGCTTGAAAACCTTGTGCGCGTGCCGGGCGGTTTCACGCCGGGCTTCCGGCACCGCGAACTGACGCCTCCCGGAGCTCCGGAGTTCTCGCCGCTGATCTGCTATGAGGCGATATTTCCCGGTGCCGTCGTCGATCAGGGCAACCGTCCGGGCTGGCTCCTGAACCTCACCAACGACGCCTGGTTCGGCAACACGCCGGGACCGCACCAGCACCTGCGCCAGGCGCGCCTGAGGGCGGTGGAGGAGGGGCTGCCGTTGGTGCGCGACGCCAATACGGGCATTTCCGCCGTCATCGATTCCCGCGGCCGGATCCGTGCCCAATTGCCGCTGGGCACAAAGGGCGCCTTCGATTCCGATCTGCCCGGCGCCGATGCGCCGACGCTCTATGCTCGGATCGGCGACTGGCCTCTCGCCATAGCGTTTCTCGTGGTATTCGCCACTGCGGGAGTTGTGCGGACACGTCGTCGTCTTCCCTTCTAATTGCCTGATGTGACCGGACAAATCTCGTCAAATTGCAACAATTGACGAGGGGGTGCTGCTGCGGGCATTATTTGCGCGTCACAAGTGATCCGGCAGGTCGCTGCGGCACGATTTCGCTTCCTGCCCAAGCGTCGGGTTGCGCGACTGAACGTGTTTGGCCGGGATCTCTGCAGGAAAATGCGCTGCTGGCAAAACACTGGAGGCTTGTAAAGCCAGCGCAAGCGCGCCGGCTTTACCATGATTTCGTTCCGGCAATCTTGACGGCAATCGTCCCGGACCGGCCGTGGTCGGGAGGCGGTCCGGTTATCACGTTGCGTCAGCTCGGGTTGGGCCGGGTGTGGGGTCTTGGCTCTGGCGGCGAAAGCACAAGGGTTAGCCTGGGATTGGGAAAGCACGCGAGGGGCGAAGCAAAGAGGAGGATACGGAGAGAGATCCGCAAAGGTGAGAGGGGATCATTCGCGGCGGCCCGGGTCGTCGCGGCAGACCGTCACCGCTCCGTTTGGCGCCCTGCTCCGGACGCCGGTGACTTACATTGTCGAGGGTACGCTGGCCGTCCAGGGGGCATGTCGGCGACTTTGACCACAACAATGAAGGCGAAAAATGCCCAGTAAGAAAGCACCCAATCCCATAGACGTCCATGTCGGCAGTCGGATCCGGCTTAGGCGCATGATGCTCGGCATGTCCCAGGAAAAGCTGGGTGAGCATCTGGGGATCACCTTTCAGCAGATCCAGAAATACGAAAAGGGCACGAACCGCGTCGGGGCCAGCCGTTTGCAGCACATCGCAACCATCCTGAAGGTGCCCATTTCCTTCTTCTTCGAGGATGCGCCAGGGTCGTCCGACGAGCAGCCGGGTTTTGCCGAAGCTCAGCCGACCTCCTACGTCGTCGACTTCCTTTCCAGCTCCGAGGGGCTCGCCCTCAACCGCGCCTTCGTTCGCATCGAGGACAGCCGCGTGCGTCGGCGCATCGTCGACCTCGTGCGCGCCGTGGCTGGCGAAGAGGGCTGATCGCAAAGCGATCGATCATCGACGCCGTCCCGCGGATGGGGGGGAACCCTCCGCCTGAAACGATCCGAGACCAGAATGTCCGCCTTGAGTTCGGTTGCGAAAGCGAGGCGGCTTCCCCAACGGGAGCCACCGGGCCGCGCCGGCATCGTCAGCTCTTACTCCCGCTCTCATTCTTGGCGTATGAAACGCCGCAACACGCGTGAAACACGGGGCCCAACCGGTCGTCACGGGACTTGACGTTCTCGGCAATCCCTGCAACTTCCTCATGGCGCTTAGGCGGGCCCCCGTCCGCCGGCACTTCTATGCCATTTCCCAGAAGGACCGTGACATTGGCCCGCAAAGACTATCTTTTCACCAGCGAATCGGTGTCCGAAGGGCACCCTGACAAGGTCTGTGACCGGATCTCCGATACGGTCGTGGACGCATTTCTCGCCGCAATGCCGGAGGCGCGCGTCGCCTGTGAGACACTGGCGACGACCAACCGGATCGTGATCGCGGGCGAGACCCGCGGTCCGGCGGAAATCACCCACGAATACATCGGCCATCTGGCCCGTCTCGCGGTGAGGGATATCGGCTATGAGCAGGAAGGCTTCCATTGGGAGACGGCGGACGTAAAGGTCCACCTGCACAGCCAGTCCGCCGACATCGCCCAGGGCGTTGACAGCGCCGGCAACAAGGACGAAGGCGCGGGCGACCAGGGCATCATGTTCGGCTACGCCTGCCGCGAGACGGACGAACTGATGCCGGCTCCGATCCACTTCGCGCACAAGATCCTCCAGGTGCTGGCCGAGGCCCGCAAGTCCGGCCGCGAGCCGCTGCTCGGCCCCGACGCCAAAAGCCAGGTCACCGTCCGCTATGCCGACGGCAAGCCGGTCGGCATCACTTCCGTCGTGCTGTCGACCCAGCACACCGACCCCGACCTTTCCTCGGCCGATGTGCGCAAGATCGTCGAGCCCTACATCACCCAGACGCTGCCCGACGGCTGGCTGTCGGCCGAGACCGAGTGGCACGTCAACCCGACCGGGAAGTTCGTCATCGGCGGACCGGACGGCGACGCAGGCCTCACGGGACGCAAGATCATCGTCGACACCTACGGCGGCGCGGCCCCGCACGGCGGCGGCGCGTTCTCCGGCAAGGACCCCACCAAGGTCGACCGCTCCGCGGCCTACGCCTCGCGCTATCTTGCCAAGAACGTGGTCGCGGCGGAGCTTGCCGAGCGCTGCACGATCCAGCTTTCCTATGCCATCGGCGTTTCCGAGCCGCTGTCGGTCTATGTCGATCTGCATGGCACGGGCAACGTTGACGAGGCGAAGCTGGAGAAGGTCCTTCGCGAGGTCATGAACCTGACGCCGCGCGGCATCCGCCAGCACCTGCAGCTCAACCGTCCGATCTACGCCCGCACGGCGGCCTACGGCCACTTCGGCCGTGCGCCCGAGAGCGACGGCGGCTTCTCTTGGGAGAAGACCGATCTGGTCGATGCGCTGAAGAGCGCGATGGCCTGATCGTCGCGGTGCCTGATCCGTTCTTGAAAGCCGGTCCCGCTGCGGGCCGGCTTTCTTGCTGTATCGGCCAGGAAATATCCGGTATTCGAACGCCATGAACGACACTTACGAGGGCGCCTTCTTCGGCCGGCGCAAGGGAAAGGCGTTGCGCGCCGCCCAGGCCGAGCGCTTCGAAACCCTGCTGCCGAAGCTCGCCGTGGACCTGACGCGGCCGGCGCCGCAGCCGCTCTGCGCGCTTTTTCCGGTGCCCGTCACCGACATCACGCTGGAGATCGGTTTCGGCGGCGGCGAGCATCTGATCCACCGTGCGAGTGAGGTTCCGGACACGGGGTTCATCGGCGTTGAACCCTTTGTCAACGGCATGGCCAAGGCGCTGGCGGCGATCGAGGAAAAGGGGCTGGAGAATATCCGCCTCTACAACGACGATGCCATCGATCTGCTCGACTGGCTGCCTGAAGCCTCCATCGACCGCGCCTACCTGCTCTATCCCGATCCCTGGCCGAAGAAGCGCCACTGGAAGCGCCGTTTCGTCGGGCCGGACAATCTCGACAGGTTGGCCCGCGTGCTAAAGCCCGGTGCGCAATTCCGCTTTGCCAGCGACATCGACACCTACGTCGACTGGACGCTGCGCCACCTGGCGGCCCACCCGGCCTTCGAATGGACGGCCGAGCGCGCCTCCGACTGGCGCGAGCCGTGGGAAGGCTGGCCCGGCACCCGCTACGAGGCCAAGGCCATCCGCGGGGGGCGGCGGGGGTATTATCTGACGTTTCGGCGGAATTGATCACGTAGTCAGCGATTTTGGCCCTTGACAACCTAAGAAATGTGTATTATTAAGCCTATGATTCTCCCCGTTGGGTACGTCCCTTCGGATAGGCCGGCTTTCGAGCCGGCCTTTGCATTTAAGAGATATTTTGAATGAGGGTCGCCTGTTACGTTGACGGCTTTAATTTGTATCATGCCGTGCATGACTTGGGTAAGCCGCATCTGAAATGGATTGATTTGTGCGCCTTGGCGCAATCCCTTTGCAGGGCCAATGAAACGTTGGTCAAAACCGCTTACTTTTCAGCATTTGCTACTTGGCTTCCTGGCCCGTATGCCCGCCACCGAGAATTTGTTGCAGCTCTTCGTCATGTCGGTGTCGAATGCCACATTGCCCGCTTTAGTGAGAAATCAGCTTTATGCCACCAATGCGGATCTCAGTGGATTCAGCACGAAGAGAAGGAAACGGACGTTCATTTCTCTTTGACGCTTCTGGAAGACGCCTTTGACGATTTGTTTGATAGGGCAATCCTTATCAGCGCGGACAGCGACCACGTCCCCGCAGTCCGCAGAGTGCGCGCACGTTTCCCGAACAAACAAATATTTGTAGCTACGCCACCCAAACGTTTTGGCAGAGCCCGGGAGCTTCGCAAAGTCTGCAACTCGGGAATGGATATTACCCCCGGCAGGCTTGCGAGAGCATTGCTTCCTGAGCTAGTTCAAGATGCGAACGGTCTTGTGATTGCGCGTCGGCCTGCGAGCTATTCGCCTCCGGCATAGGTTGGGCTTTGATTGGGCTTTAGGTGGTGCAAACGGACCGCGCGGCATCTGCGGGCTTGCGTCTTCGGCGTATTTGACTATATTCCCGCCAAGTTCAAATTCTCCATCGGCCGATACCGGCAGTTAGAGAGTGGGTCCCGGCGGGTCCCGCTCTTTTTTATTAGCCGGGTCAGGTTATGGCGCCGCGCCTTGGCTTTCGCGCGCGCCGCGCGCCGATGGACTGGCTGCTTTGAAGAGGTGCCATGTCCGAAAACGCCCCGCGCATCGTTCAGGAAAAGGGACTGGATGCCCGAGTCGCCGCGCTCGCCGAGCCGGTGATCGAGGATCTGGGCTTCCGGCTTGTTCGCGTGCGCTATTCCGGGCTGAATGGCGGTACCCTGCAAATCATGGCCGAACGGGCCGACGGTTCGATGGACGTGGAAGGCTGCGAGGCGATCAGTCGGGCGCTGTCGCCGGTGCTCGATGTTGAGGATCCGATTTCCGGAGCCTACAATCTGGAGATCTCCTCCCCCGGCATCGATCGTCCGCTCGTGCGGGCTGAGGACTTCGACCGCTGGTCGGGCCATGAGGCTAAGGTCGAGCTGGACATGCCGCACGACGGCCGCAAGCGCTTTCGCGGTATCCTGCTGGGGATCCGCGACGAGACCGCTGGCATCCGCATCGCGGATGCACCGGCCGACAAACCGGACACGTTCTGGCTGCCGCTCGCCGATATCGGCGAGGCGAAACTCGTGCTCACCGATGCGCTGATTGCGGCAGCGCAGAACGCGGGTGTGGCGCCGGGCTCGGGCGACAACTGAATTTGGATCGAGCGGTGCGGCCTTCGGGCGGCGCTCAGGAAGACAGAAAAGGCAAGCAATCGCGATGGACGGGGCCAGGGAGCCCTTCGCGGTGCAAGGAGATTGACGATGGCTGTCAGTGCGAACCGCCTGGAATTGCTGCAGATTGCGGATGCCGTTGCGCGCGAGAAGGTGATCGATCGCCAGATCGTCATCGAGGCGATGGAAGACGCGATCCAGAAGGCCGCGCGTTCGCGCTACGGCTCGGAGACCGAGGTCAAGGCCGAGATCAACCCCAAGACGGGCGAGATCAGGCTGCAGCGGCTCCTTCAGGTGGTCGAGGAGGTGGAGAATGTCTCCACCGAGATTTCCCTGAAGGACGCGCTGGAGCGCAACCCGGAGGCGCAGCTCGGCGATTTTATCTCCGAGCCGTTGCCGCCGCTGGATTTCGGCCGTATCGCCGCCCAGTCGGCCAAGCAGGTGATCGTGCAGAAGGTCCGCGAGGCCGAGCGCGACCGCCAGTATGACGAATTCAAGGACCGCATCGGCGAGATCGCCAATGGCGTGGTCAAGCGGGTGGAATACGGCAACGTCATCGTCGATATGGGTCGCGCGGAAGCGATCGTGCGCCGCGACGAGTTGATCCCGCGCGAGGCATTCCGCACTGGCGATCGCATCCGCGCGTACATATATGACGTGAGGCGCGAACAGCGCGGACCGCAGATTTTCCTCTCGCGCACCCATCCGCAGTTCATGGCGAAGCTCTTTGCCCAGGAAGTGCCGGAAATCTACGACGGCATCATCGAGATCCGCTCGGTTGCCCGCGACCCGGGTTCGCGCGCCAAGATCGCGGTGATCTCGCGCGACTCGTCCATCGATCCGGTCGGCGCCTGCGTCGGCATGCGCGGCTCCCGCGTCCAGGCGGTCGTCGGCGAGCTGCAGGGCGAGAAGATCGACATCATTCCGTGGAACCCGGATGCGGCGACCTTCATCGTCAACGCGCTGCAGCCGGCGGAAGTCGCCAAGGTGGTGCTCGACGAGGATGCCGAGCGCATCGAGGTGGTGGTGCCGGACGACCAGCTTTCGCTGGCCATCGGCCGTCGTGGCCAGAACGTGCGGCTCGCCTCCCAGCTCACCGGCTGGGACATCGACATCATGACGGAAGCCGACGAGAGTGAGCGCCGTCACAAAGAATTCACCGAGCGCAGCCAGCTCTTCACCGAGGCGCTCAACGTCGACGAGATGGTCGCCCAACTGCTGGCCTCCGAAGGCTTTTCCTCCGTCGAGGAGGTGGCCTATGTCGATCCTGACGAGATCGCCTCGATCGAAGGTTTCGATCCGGAGACGGCCGAGGAGTTGCAGGCCCGCGGCCGCGAGCATCTGGAGGAGCTTGAGGCCAAGCTCGATGCGGAACGCAAGGAACTCGGCGTTGCCGACGAGCTGCGCGAGATCGACGGCCTGACCACCGCGATGCTGGTGGCGCTCGGCAAGGACGACATCAAGACGATCGAGGATCTGGCCGGCTGCGCGACGGACGACCTGATCGGCTGGTCGGAACGCAAGGATGGCCAGGTGACCCGTTATCCGGGCGCCCTGAGCAATTTCGACGTATCGAAGGCGGAAGCCGAACACTTCATCATGCAGGCGCGTGTTGCCGCCGGGTGGATTTCGGCCGAGGATCTGATCGTCGACGAGCCGGAAGAGGAAGGCGAGGAAGCCGACGGCGACGCGTTGGCCGACGGCGACGCGTTGGCCGACGGTGACGCGTTCCTGCCCGAGGCCGCCGAAGAGGCGGGCGAGGCGGAACACGATCCGCATGCCTCCGATGCACGCGAGGCGGCCGAAGCGATGTTCGCCGCACCTGCGGGAGAGGCGGACGAGGATCGCGACGAAGACGAAGGCGAGGCGCGCTAGGCGCGCGCTTCCATGCCTCGGCAATCAGAGCCGACGGAGCGGCAATGCGCGGTTACCCGCGAGCATCGTCCCGTCGATGAGATGATCCGCTTCGTGCTGGCGCCCGACGGAACGGTGGTGGCGGATCTGAAGCGGGAGCTTCCCGGTCGTGGCGTCTGGGTGACGGCAACGCGGGAAGCGGTGGAAATGGCGGAGAAGAAACGCATCTTCTCCCGCGGCTTCAAGGCGGATGTCCGCGTCGAACCGGGCCTCGCCGGCCGAGTCGAGGAACGGCTCCGGGCGCAGGCGCTCGGCGCTCTGGGGCTCGCCCGCAAGGCGGGCGCCGTGATTACAGGCTTCGCCAAGGTCGAGGCCGCGCTGAAAAAGGAAGAGCTCGCCGCGCTGATCCATGCATCGGATGCGGCGGAGGATGGAATAAGGAAGCTCGCCGCCATCCGGGTGGCGCGCTTCGGACCGGCCGGCGGCCCCCCGGTCCTTCGCTCGTTTACCTCTGGCCAAATGGATTTGGCATTGGGGCGGGCAAATGTGATACATGCTGCAATTCTCGCGGGCCGGGCGAGCAGAAGTTTCATGGCGTGCGCTTGCGCGCTGGACAGGTTCCGGGCAGATTCCGCCGCGACGGACGCATGACGGACGACAAGTAAGCGCCAGGAGCGGCGGCGCAGGACTGAAGGCAAGAATGAGCGATACCAAAGACACCGGCGACAAGACGATTCCAGTGGAACGCAAGAAGACGCTGTCCCTTTCCCGTGGTGTGGAATCCGGGACCGTGCGGCAGAGCTTTTCCCATGGGCGGACGAAGCAGGTTGTCGTCGAGAAAAAGAAGCGCCGCATGATGCCGCCGGGCGAGCAGCCGGCCAAGGCCGATGCTGCGCCGCAGCCCGCACCGCAGCAGCCGCGTTCCGAGCAGCCTCAGCCCAAGCGGCCGCCGCAGCAGAACAAGCCGCGTCACGGCCACGGCTCCGGCTCCCAGCAGGGCAAGCCGCGCGGCAGCGGCAACGTGCTGCGCACCCTGACGGCCGACGAGGCGGCCGCGCGCGCCGCTGCGCTGCGCGATGCACAGGTCCGTGCCGTCGAGGAACGCAAGCAGGCCGAAGAGGAAGCCAAGCGCCGGGCGGAAGAGGAAGCCAAGCGCAAGGCGGAGGAAGAGCTTCGGCGCCAGGAAGAAGAGGCTGAGGCGAAGCGCCGCGCCGAGGAAGAGGCCAAGCGCAAGGCGGAAGAGGCGGCCAATTCCGCCCCGAGGCCCGAGCCTGTGCAGGCTCCTGTCGCGGAGAAGCCGCAGCCGGTGCGTCCGGCGGCCGCTCCCGCAAAGGCCGACGAGAGCCCCGATCGCGCTGGTGCGCGCGGTGGTCCCAAGCGGGCGCCCGTCAAGGCGGCAGTGCCTCCGGCAAAGCCGACGCCGCGCACCGACGACCGGCGCAAGTCGAAGCTGACAATCAACTCCAACTTCTCCGATGACAACCAGCGCGGCCGTTCGCTCGCCTCGCTGCGCCGTCGCCGGGAGAAGGAAAAGCGTGCCGGCCAGCAGGTGGTGCGCGAAAAGGTCATGCGCGAAGTGACGATCCCGGATGCGATCACCATCCAGGAACTCGCCAACCGCATGTCGGAACGTGCCGTCGACGTCATCAAGTTCCTGATGAAGCAGGGCCAGATGATGAAGATCAACGATGTGCTTGATGCCGATACGGCGCAGCTCATCGTCGAAGAGATGGGCCACACCGCCAAGCGCGTGTCCGAATCCGACGTCGAGGAAGGCCTCTTCTCGGAAGCCGACAACGATGCGGACCTGCGGCCGCGTCCGCCGGTCGTGACCATCATGGGCCACGTCGATCACGGCAAGACATCGCTGCTCGACGCGCTACGCAAAGCCAATGTGGTTTCCGGCGAAGCCGGCGGCATCACGCAGCATATCGGTGCCTATCAGGTCGAACAGAACGGCCAGAAGATCACCTTCATCGATACCCCCGGCCACGCGGCGTTCTCCGCCATGCGTGCCCGTGGCGCAAAGTCGACGGATATCGTCATCCTGGTGGTGGCGGCCGACGACGGCGTCATGCCGCAGACGAAGGAAGCGATCGCCCACGCGCGGGCGGCCGAAGTGCCGATCATCGTCGCCATCAACAAGATCGACAAGCCGGGCGCCGACCCCAACCGGGTGCGCACGGAACTCCTTTCCGAGGAGATCGTGGTCGAATCGATGGGCGGCGACACGATCGAGGTCGAGGTTTCCGCGAAAGAGAAGACCAATCTCGACAAGCTTCTGGAGATGATCCTGCTGCAGTCGGAAGTTCTGGAACTCAGGGCGAACCCGGACCGCACCGCGGAAGGCACCGTCATCGAGGCCCAGCTCGACAAGGGCCGCGGCCCGGTCGCGACCGTTCTGGTGCAGAAGGGTACGCTGAAGATCGGCGACATCCTGGTCGCGGGTTCGGAATGGGCCCGCGTGCGTGCCATGCTCGACGAGAACGGCAACCAGGTGGACGCGGCTCCGCCGTCCAAGCCTGTCGAGGTGCTCGGCTTCCAGGGTACGCCGGCTGCCGGCGATCTTGTCGCGGTGGTCGAGAACGAAGCCCGTGCCCGTGAGATCGTCGACTACCGTCAGCGTCAGAAGCGCGAGAAGGCGTCGATCACGGCGGCCGGGACGCGCGGCTCGCTCGAGCAGATGATGAACCGTCTGCAGGAGCAGGGTAAGAAGGAAGTCTCGCTGGTCCTCAAGGCCGACGTGCAGGGTTCGGCGGAAGCCATTGTCGGCGCGCTCGACGCGCTCGGCACCGACGAGGTGGCGGCCCGCGTGCTGCATGCCGGCGTCGGCGGCATCACCGAGGCCGACGTCACGCTGGCGGCGGCTTCCAGTGCTCCGATCATCGGCTTCAACGTGCGCGCCAACAAGCAGGCGCGCGAGGCGGCCGAACGCGAGGGCATCGAGATTCGCTACTACAACGTCATCTATGATCTCGTCGATGACGTGAAGGCGACGATGTCCGGACTTCTGTCTCCGGAGCGGCGCGAGACCTTCCTTGGCAACGCCGAGGTGCTGCAGGTGTTCGACATCTCCAAGGTCGGCAAGATCGCCGGCTGCCTGGTCACCGAGGGCGTGGTGGAACGCGGCGCCGAAGTGCGCCTCATCCGCGACGACGTCGTGGTCCACGAAGGCAAGCTTGGCACGCTCAAGCGCTACAAGGACGACGTCAAGCAGGTCGCGTCCGGCCAGGAATGCGGCATGAACTTCGAGAACTACCACGACATGCGCGTCGGGGACGTGATCGAGTGCTTCCGCGTCGAGCAGATCGCCCGTACGCTTTAGGGCGTCGGTTCCGACATAATCTTCCGGCGCCGGCGTGGTTCGATCCCCGCCGGCGTCATTGTATGGAACAGGAAAACCATGAGCCGGTTCAGGGAAGAGGCGCAGGGCATGCCCTCGCAGCGCCAGCTTCGCGTCGGCGAGTTGCTGCGCAAGGAACTGTCGGAGATCCTTTCGCGCGGCGACGTGCGCGACCCGGTGCTGGAAACGCACATCATCACCGTGCCCGAAGTGCGCGTGTCACCCGATCTCAAGCACGCCACCGTGCTGGTGATGCCGCTCGGTGGAACGGACGCGGATGCGGTCGTCGATGCGCTCGGCCGGCATCGCAAGTACCTGCGTGGACAGGTGTCCCGGCGCATGACCATGAAGTTCATGCCGGACCTCCATTTCCGCCTCGATACCCGTTTCGACGACGACGACCGCATCACCAAGCTCCTGCACCGGCCGGAGGTGGCGCGCGATCTCGACGACGACGAGGGCGGGGAGGAATAGGGGTCACAGGCGCCGTGCCGCCACGTCCCCGATCGTCATCCCGGCCAAAGCGCCAGCGGAGAGCCGGGATCCAGTAAGCGTCGCACCCTGTTGGGGCGCTTCGAGAGCCCGTGGCAATGGTTACGAGGTCCGGGACCAGATCCCGGATGGCATCGAACAAGGTACTGTCTCACTCCTTCGACCAGATTTCCGGCCGCTCGCGGCCCCCTCTAGCGAACGACACTTCATGAAGCGGCAACAGAAGAAGCATCCCAAGTTCGACATCGACGGTTGGCTCGTCCTCGACAAGCCGGTAGGGCTTACCTCCAACGACGCGCTGTCGCGGTTGAAGCGGCTGTTTCACCCCAAGAAGGTCGGCCACGCCGGCACGCTCGATCCCGCCGCTTCCGGTTGCCTTCCCGTCGCCTTTGGCGAGGCGACGAAGACGGTCCCCTACGTGATGGACGGGCGCAAGGTTTATCGCTTCACTGTCCGCTGGGGCGAGGAGACCGACACGGACGACACCGAAGGTTCGGTCATCGAGACGTCGGACATGCGCCCCGATACGAATGAAATCCGCGAAATCCTGCCTGAATTCACCGGTACGATCGAACAGGTGCCGCCGAAATTTTCCGCCATCAAGATCGCGGGCGAGCGCGCCTACGATCTGGCTCGCGAGGGCCAGGAGGTGGAGATGCAGCCGCGCGAGATCGAGGTTCACCGGCTGGATCTCGTTGATATGCCGGATTCGGACACGGCCGTGTTCGAGACCGAATGCGGCAAGGGCACCTATGTACGCGCGCTTGCCCGCGACATGGGGCGCCGCCTGGGCACCCGTGGCCACGTCGTGGAGCTCCGCCGTCTTCTCGTCGGTCCCTTCGGCGAGGACGACATGGTAACGCTGGAGGAGCTGGCGGAGGCGGCGGAAGAGGCGGAAACACCGGTAGAGGCGCTGGAAGCGGAACTGCTCGGGCTGGAAACGGCGCTGGAAGCGTTGCTGGAAGTGCCCGTCAATCGCAATGACGAGGCGCGGCTGCGCCGCGGCCAGGGTATCATTCTGCGCGGGCGCGACGCGCCCATTCTGGGCGGTGAGGTCTATGTCACCTGCCAGGGGCGCCTTGTTGCCATCTGCACGGCCGAAGGCGGCGAACTGAAGCCGCGCCGGGTCTTTACCGTCGGTGCCGCCGAGGCATAAACGTGCTCCCGCATTCCGTTAGAGCGCTTTCCGTTCAGACGGAATCGTCTGAACGATAAGAAATCGATCCAGATCAATACCTTGAGCATTTCCCGATCAGATTGCCTTAATCTGATCGGGAAATGCTCTAGCGCGCAGCGATTGCGGCTGCTGCTCCCGCTATCACCGCGCCCACACCGCGATTGAGCCGACGAACCGCGCGCGGGGTCGAGAAAAGTCCGCGCGCCCAATGCGCCAGCACAACGTAGCCGCCGAAGACCGTCGTCAGGATGGCGAAGGTGATCGCGACCAGCTCCGCATAGGCGAACGGCGTGACGAGCTTCAGATCGAACAGGTTCGGCATCAGCGCGAGATAGAAGACAATCGTCTTGGGATTGCCGAGCGTGACCGCCAGACCGCCCAGGAACAGCCGGCCGGCACGCTCGCCCGCAGGCGCCGGCAGATGGAGCGAACCGGCCGGCGCGGTCCACATCCTCCAGGCGAGATAGAGAAGATAGGCCGCTCCGGCGTAGCGCACCGCCACGAAAATGGAGGCGAAGCTGTGAGCGATCACGGCGAGGCCGAAGACCGCCATCGACAGCCACACCACATCGCCGAGCATCATGCCCGTACACATCGCCATCGCGCCCTTGCGCCCGCGCACGAGAACGCGCCCGACGATCGCTGCAATACCGGGCCCGGGGGCAAGGGCCGCGACGAAGAGCGCGGCGGCAAAAGTGGCGAGGTCCATCCAGTTCATTGGAGCGGTTCCGGTAGCGTTATCGCGCCATCGTGAACACCGTCCGGCACCCGGCCGGAACGTGAAATGGAAGGCGACGGAATATTGGATATCAGATCGCAAGCCGTGTAGCCGATTTGCCGTGGGCTGGCCATAGCCAGCTCGCGGGCTTTCCGGTTCACGCGAACAGCCGTCGCAGCCTCGATCCGTTTCTCACGCGGGCACGGGCGTCTCCGGCACGGGCGTCAGCACCTGGCCTTCCTCAAGCCATGCGGTGATGTTGTCGACAACGAGCTGCCCCATCGCCTGCCGCGTCGGCACGGAGGCGGAGGCCACATGGGGGAGCAGCACCGTGTTATCGAGCGCGATTAGGGCCTCCGGCACGTTCGGTTCGTCCTCGAAGACGTCGAGCCCGGCACCGCGAATCGTCCCGTTCGAAAGCGCCTCGATCAGCGCCGCCTCGTCGACGACCGTGCCGCGGCCGATGTTGACGATATAGCCGTCGGGTCCCAGCGCCTCCAGAACGGCCTTGTCGACCATGTGGCGCGTGGCGTCGCCGCCCGGAACCACCACCATCAGTACATCGCTCGCCCGCGCCAGATCCTTCAGATCGGCATGGTAGCGGTAGGCGACGCCCTCCTGTCGATGGCGCCCGTGATAATGGATTTCCATGCCGCAGGCTTCCGCCCGCCGCGCAACCGCCTTGCCGATGCGCCCGAGGCCGAGGATGCCGAGCACCGAGTCCTTGAGCGAGCCGCGGGTGAGCGGATAGGGCCCCTCCTTGGGCCAGCGGCCGGCGCGCAGATAAGCCTCCGCCCGGTTGAGTTCGCGAACGGTCATCAGCATCAGCGCAAGGCCTGTATCGGCGACTTCCTCGTCAAGCACGCCCGGCGTGTTGGTGACAACCACGCCCGCCTCGGCCGCCGCGGCCACATCCACGTTGTCGTAGCCGACACCGAAGGACCCGATGATCTGGAGGTTCGGCAAGGCGGCGATGGTTGCCCCGTCGATGCCGCTGCCACCGCACGCTGCCGCCCTGAAACGACCGCCCTCGCTTTTGAGGAAGGACGCCCGGTCCGCTTCCCTGTGAAGCTCGGTAACGTCGAAGCGTTCCTTCAGTCTTTCGACGACGTAGGGCAGGACCGGCCCGATGACGAGAACTTCCTGACGGCTCATGTATTCCCTCGCTGGCGATGGTTGAACGGCGAAGCTAGTGGGTTTCGATCTCGAACGAAAGATGCGTCGCGCCCGTCGCCACTCCGGGACCTCGCCAAAGGTCCCCTTGCGTTGCGCTGCAGCAAGGCCCTAAATCGCCGCAACGGAAAACCGACCGACGGGAGCGAGACATGGCCGGGCTGAACAACACCGACGAGACCACTGGGGGCAAGACGAACGCGGGCAATTTCTTTGAGGATTTCAGGCTCGGTCAGATCCTGCGCCACGCCACGCCGCGCACGGTGAGCGCGGGCGACGCCGCCCTCTACACCGCGCTCTACGGCCCCCGTTTCGCCGTCCAGTCGTCGGATGCCTTCGCCGGGGCGCTCGGCTACGCGCAGGCTCCGCTCGACGACATGCTGGTCTTCCACGTGGTCTTCGGAAAGACAGTGCCGGATATCTCGCTGAACGCGGTCGCCAATCTAGGCTATGCCGGCGGTCGGTTCCTGGCGCCGGTCTATCCCGGCGACACGCTGTCGGCCGTCTCCGAGGTGATCGGTCTCAAGGAGACCTCCTCGGGCAAGACCGGGGTCGTCTACGTTCGTTCCACCGGCTACAAGGCCGATGGCACGGAGGTTCTCGACTACGTGCGCTGGGTGATGGTGCGAAAGCGCGACGAGACGGCACCTGCGCCGGAACCGGTTGTGCCGGAACTCCCCGAAGTGATCGATCCGGATGCGCTGGGCGATGCAGTGCCGCTGCTGGACACGTCCGCCTGGGACGGCGATCTTGCTGGCAGTCCCCACCGCTTCGATGACTATGCGGTGGGTGAGAAGATCGACCACGTCGACGGCATGACGGTGGAAGAGAGCGACCACATGCTGGCCACTCGTCTCTACCAGAACACAGCCAAGGTGCATTTCAACCAGTTCAGCGAAGGCAAGGGCCGGTTCGGCCGGCGGCTGATCTATGGTGGCCATGTCATCAGTCTGGCGCGCGCGCTGTCTTTCAACGGGCTTGCCCCGTCATTCCATATCGCCGGCATCAACGGCGGCCGGCACGTGGCGCCGCTCTTTGCCGGAGGGACGGTGTTCGCGTGGTCGGAGGTTCTGGACAAGGCCCCGATTTCGGGCCGCGACGACGTCGGCGCGCTGCGTATCCGCACGGTTGCGACGGTGGATCGGCCCTGCACCGATTTCCCGGACAAGGATGCGGACGGGAAGTACGACCCTTCCGTGATCCTCGACCTCGACACTTGGCAATTGCTGCCGCGATAAGGGGACCGTGGGCGGTCCGTGGTGAGGGTGTTCCCTGGGCCGCACGAAACGCAACCGACAGTGTGGCTGTTGCCGCACTGTCATTGGCTTCTGGATATGTGAGATGCCGGGCCGGAGGCTGCCCGGATCCGGCTGCTTTAGAACGCGTAGCCGACGCGCACGCCGACATTTGTCAGCCCGTCATTGTCGGAGCAATAGCCGTTGTTCGACGAATGCTCGATCGTGGCAGACACGTTCCAGGCCTGATTGATGCGGTAGCCGGCGGAAGCCGATTCGCGGAACATCACGTTGCAGCCCAGCGCCAGACCGCCCTGACCAGCCTCGGTGTGACCGTTATGGGCCATGCCGCCAAAGGAACCTTCGATGAAGAGGGCATCGGTCAGGTCGATCGTCAGCGTATAGCCCGCGTAGATCATCGAGGTGTCGCCGGCCGTATTCAGGTTGCCGCCGATATGCGGACGCAGCATCGACTGAGTATCGAGGAACGGCGTCTTCCATGCAAGTGCGCCCCAGCGCAGCAGGATTTCGGCGTTGATATCGACGCCCGTCTCGCGGTCCATCGTGTCATGATAGAGAACGCCGCCGCGAATTTCGTTGTAAGGCGCGAAAGTTCTGGCCTGGAGCGGAGGGGCTCCGTACATGTCGGCCGCGAGGGCCGCCGGAGCACACGTCGCAGCAAGCAGGCTCGCTACGAGCACCTTTTTGGAGAAAGCAGATATCCGCACCGTGAGGGCCTCGATTGTGTGGCGTCCCGCACCATCTGCGGGACAGAATGAACCGCTTGCGA
This sequence comes from Breoghania sp. JC706, assembly GCF_037026715.1. NCBI lineage: Bacteria > Pseudomonadati > Pseudomonadota > Alphaproteobacteria > Hyphomicrobiales > Stappiaceae > Breoghania > Breoghania sp. JC706. The sequence goes on along the minus strand of NZ_JBANCG010000004.1, from coordinate 453,254 downwards.
GACAGGTCGGCAGCATTCCCCATTGTGATTCCGTATGCAATCCGTCCGGGCTGTTTCGCAGCAAATGAGCCGCTCAGACGGCACTTTGACGCAGGCCTGTTGCGGTTTGGATACACGCATCTCGCCAGGAATGCGGTCGAAACGCGAGGAGAACGAGTTGGACGGGACCGATCCGGAAGGGACGGAAACCCTGGCGCCGCTGGCGCGTCAGCTTGAGGCGGTCGGGTTCCGGTTGCTCGGCGGGTTTCATACCGATGCCAGTTGCCGGGCCGGGGAAGTCGATTGCGATTGCCCGCCTGCGCCCGGCGGCGGGCCGGCGGCGACGCTGATCCTCGTCGGCAATGCCGGCGACGCGCTGTGGTGCGCCTTCTCCGCCGCACCTGAAGCCTGCGACGGCGCGCCAGACCCGCTCGACCGTTACACCCGCCGCACGTTGCAGCCGATCGCTCGGCAAGCCGGGCTTGCCGCCGTCTTTCCCTTCGAGAAACCGTGGTGGCCGTTCCAGCGCTGGGCGCTGGCGGCCGGCGGCTTTTCGCCGAGCCCGATGGGCGTGCTCGCCCACCATCGCTACGGGCCGTGGGCGGGCTTTCGCGCGGCCTTCGTGTCGGCCTCCCGCCTGAGCGACTTCCCCGAAAACGGATCGCCCGGCCCCTGTCCGACCTGCGCGGACAAACCCTGCATCGCCGCCTGTCCGCCCGGTGCTCTTTCGCTTGCCGGCTATGACGTGCCGGCCTGCCTTGCGCATCTGGGCGAACCCGCAGGCACGGCCTGCCTCGACGGCTGCCTTGCGCGCATCGCCTGCCCTTTCGGCGAAATCTACCGGCATGCGCCGGCGCAGGCGCGCTTCCACATGCGCGCCTTTGCCGGCTGGTGCGATACATCCGTAAACAAAGGGCCTTGAGCAGGGGCGGGTCCATTCGTTATCAGGGCGCCTCCGGGTTCAAGCCCGGCAGGCCGGCGTCACGGTTCGCGATCGGTTGACGCATCAACGGATCATTTCGCGCGAATTCGCCAGACCTGCCTCATGATGAAAGGATCGGCCATGCGTCGATGGATCGTTCTTGCGTTGTTTCTCATCGTCGTTGTGGGCGGCGGCATGGCCATCGGCATCGCGACCGTTCCGGGAGAATGGTACGCGGGGCTGCAGAAGCCGGTGATCACCCCGCCGGACTGGGTCTTCGCATCCGCTTGGACGATCCTCTACATCCTGATCGCGATCGCCGGCTGGCGGACCTTCGAGCGCGACAAGCTCGGCACGGAAATGAAGTTGTGGGTCGGCCAGCTCGCCCTCAATTTCACCTGGAGCCCGGTGTTTTTTCTGTTCCAGGATCCCTACCGCGCGCTCGTGCTGATCGTGTTGATGCTCGTTCTGATCCTGTGGTTCCTGAAACGCACCTGGAACCTCGATCGCGTGACCGCCTGGCTGTTCGTGCCCTATGCGGTGTGGGTGGCCTACGCCACCACGCTCAATGCGCTGATCTGGCATTTGAACCGTACGCCCGGCAGCCCACTTTTCGGCAACTGACCGATCCTGCTGCCGCTTCCGCTAGTCTTGCGCGCCGAGCGGCTCGATCGTCTCTGCATCCGGACAGGCCGCCAGCGCGGATACGGCCGTGAGGCCGCCACCAATGGGAGCATCGGGCCAGATTTCGGCCAGCGGGACCAGCACGAAGGCACGCTCGGCGATGCGCGGGTGAGGGATCGAAAGTCCTTCATCCACAATCTCGCGCCCGCCGTAGACCAGCACGTCGATATCGATCTTGCGCGGCCCCCAGCGGATGTCGCGCACCCGGCCGAGTTCCTGTTCGATTTCCAGCGCGCGGGCGAGAAGGCCGGTGGCCGAAAGCGTCGTCTCCACCAGGATGCAGGCGTTGACGAACCAGTCCTGTTCGGTGAGCCCCCACGGCGCGGTGCGGTAATCGGCCGAGCGGGCGACAAGCGTGATGCCCGCGCTCCGCGCAATCCGGTCGATCGCCGCCTGCACGAAACCTCGTTTGTCGCCGATGTTTGAGCCGAGGCCGAGCGCTGCGCGGACGGGGGCGGTGTTCGTTCCGGCCCCCTTCATGCACGGCTCCCGGGAGCCATCGCCTCGTGCCGGATCGCATCGGCGACGCGGACGGCGTCGACATGCATCGCTACGTCGTGAACCCGCACGATATCAGCGCCGTTGGCAACTGCGGTGAGATGTGCGCCAACCGACCCCGCGCCCCGATCCCGTGCTTCGCGGCCCGTGAGCGCCCCGACGATGCGCTTGCGCGAGGCGCCCACCAGAACCGGCAGGTCGAAATGCGTCTTGAGTGCGGCCAGACGGTTGAGCGCGACGAGATTCTGCTCCGGCGTCTTGCCGAAGCCTATGCCCGGATCGAGGATGAGATTTTCGCGGGCGATGCCGGCGGCCTCCGCGATGTCGAGCGAGCGGCGGAAAAAAGCCCGCATGTCTGCCTCGATGTCGATCGCCGGGTCCACGGTTTCCCGGTTGTGCATGACGATCACGGGCGCGTCGGTTCCGGCCGCCACCGTCGCCATGTCGGGATCGCCCTGCAGGCCCCAGATGTCGTTGATCACATGGGCGCCGGCCCCAAGCGCGGCTGCCGCGACCTCGGCCTTGTAAGTGTCCACGGAGATCGGGCAGCCGAGAGACCGCAGGCGCCCGAGTGCCGGCAAGAGGCGGATCATTTCCTCGTCCGCGGAGATCGGCTCAGCCCCCGGCCGGGTGCTCTCGGCACCGACGTCGATGATGTCGGCGCCCTCGGCCAGCATCAGCCGGGCATGCGCCTCCGCCGCGTCTGCGCCAGAATGGAGCCCGCCGTCGGAAAAGGAATCGGGCGTGACGTTGAGAATGCCCATGATGAGGGTGCGCGTGCCTGCCACGTGCTCAAGCGGGCCGATCTTGATCAGGCGTTCCATCACTATCCGGACGTTGGAGAAAAAACGCGAGCGTGATGCGCTCTATGAAGGGCAAATGCAAGGCGCCTTCCGAAATCGCGGATGTGCGGGCGCGCGGGCGCGGATGCTGTCGGGCTGTCACACAAGTTTTTCCGAAGTGTCACTTGCGCGACAACCGACTGTCATCAAGGCCCCTCACGTTGCGTCGCCGCATGTCCGCGGCGCAAGGGGAGAGACCAGCCATGTTCTATTCACGCCGTTCGTTCCTGAAGTCCACCGCCGCCACCGGCCTTCTCGCTGCCGCCGGCGGTCTCGCCATGCCGGCCTTGAGCCGCGCCGCGAGCCGGCCCGTCATCAGCCACGGCCTGCAGTCCGGCGACGTCACCACCAATTCAGGCATGGTGTGGACCCGCGCCGACCGGCCGTCGAAGGTGATGTTCGAGATCGCCACGCGCGAGGATTTCGCCAATGCCCGCCGGCTTTCGCCGCTGAACGCGCTGCCCGACAGCGACCTCACCGCCAAGCGCCTGATCGAGAACCTGCCGGCCGATCAGGATATCTTCTACCGGGTGACGCTCGCCGACCTGAACGATGTCAACGCGACGTCCGAGCCGATGGTCGGTCATTTCCGCACCGCGCCGGCCTCACGGCGCGACATCAAGTTCGTCTGGTCGGGCGATACCGCCGGCCAGGGCTGGGGCATCGACACCAGCCGCGGTGGCATGAAGATCTATTCCACCATGGCCAAGCATCAGCCGGACTTTTTCATCCATTCCGGCGACACGATCTATGCCGACGGGCCGGTCAAGGAAGAGGTGGAACTGAAGGACGGCACGATGTGGAAGAACATCGTCACGCCGGAGAAGATGAAGGTGGCGGAGACGCTGGAGGAGTATCGCGGCCAGTGGAAGTACAACATGATGGACGAGAACGTGCTGGCGCTCTCGCGCGAGGTGCCGACGTTCTATCAGTGGGACGATCATGAGGTGCTGAACAACTGGTCGGCGTCCAAGGACCTGACCGCCGATGATCGCTACACGGAAAAGAACATTCACGTGCTGGCCGCGCGCGCCGCGCGGGCCTTCCACGAGATGACGCCGATCTCCTACGCCCCGGCCGAGCCTGGCCGCGTCTATCGCAAGATCGGGTACGGTCCGATGCTGGACGTGTTCTTCCTGGACCTGCGCTCCTATCGCGGCCCGAACGGCCCGGCGATGGAGGAGACGATGACGGAGACGTCCCGCATCCTCGGAGCCGAGCAGCTTGCGTGGCTGAAGCGCGAGCTGGTCAACTCGAAGGCAACGTGGAAGGTGATCGCCTGCGACATGCCGATCGGCCTGATCGTGTGGGACAACTGGAAGGAACAGGCCGGCGCCGAAGCCGTCGCCAACGGCGACAACGGCCCGGCGAAGGGGCGCGAGCTGGAATTCGCCGATCTGCTGCGTTTCATCAAGACTGCCGGCATCAACAATACCGTCTGGCTGACGGCCGACGTGCACTACACCGCGGCGCATTACTACAACCCCGACAAGGCGCAGTTCCAGGATTTCGAGCCGTTCTGGGAGTTCGTCTCCGGTCCGCTGCATGCCGGTACCTTCGGTCCCAACGATATGGACGCCACCTTCGGTCCGGAGGTGAAATTCGTGAAGGCGCCGACGAAGGAGCAGGGCGCCAACCTGCCGCCTTCGATGGGCCTGCAGTTCTTCGGCATCGTGGAGATCGATGGCGCTACGGAACAGCTCAAGGTGCGATTGATGGATACCGGCGACAGCGAGCTCTATTCCGTGACGCTGGACCCGAAATACGCCTGAGCGATCGGACGGAAGGCGGGGTGCGCATCGCTGGCCCTGCCTTTCGTCCGCTACCGGCGTGATTCGCACAGAAATCCTTCACGACAAACGCCCTGTCTCCAGTCACAATAGCTTCATGCGCTGCTGGTAGAGCCATCGTCATGGGGTTCAATTACAAAAAGAGCATCACCTTTCGGCTTGCCCAGACGGCCAAGGCCTGCCGGGCGCGGTCGGGTGCGCACCTGTCGCGCATCGGTCTGCACCCGGGCCAGGAAGCGGTGCTGAAAACTCTGGCCGACAGCGACGGGCTGTCGATGAGCGAACTCGCACTGGCGTTGGGCGTGCAACCGCCCACTGTCACCAAGATGGTCACCCGCATGTCCGCGCAAGGATTGCTGGCGCGCCGCTCTGCGGATACCGACGGCCGGCTCGCCCGCGTCTATCTCACTGAATCTGGCCGTGATCGGGTGACGTTGATCGACCGCGCCTGGAAACGGCTGGAGAAGGAAGCGCTCGCCGACCTTGACGACAAGGACAGAAAACGGTTGCGCAAGCTTCTGCGCGCGGTGGAGCGCAATCTTGCCGCCACGGCCGCCCGCGACGACGATCTCGATCGGGAGATCGATTCCGAAGCCGCAGCTGTCGCCGACGACGAGCAAGCGGCCTCAATCGTCACCGTGCCGATGGAGGCCACCGAACCCGCCGCCTGAGACCGGGAAGCCGTACGCGGCCCCCTTTGCCTCGGCCTGCGAACGCGCTAGCGTGGCGGAGCCAGCTTTGCGGCGGTGACCGGCTCTGTCGCGTCCCCGCCCGGCTCTCAACCGGAGCGCCCGCCCCCCATGCCAGACGACTATCCCGCCAGCCTTTCGGATTCGGCTATTCGCGAGCCTGCCTATTGCGACAACATGTTGGACCGAGCCGCCCTGCGTCGCGACGACGAGGCTTGGCTTGCCGGCCAGAAGCGCCGGGCCGATGCCGGCTACGTCCTGATCGCCGGCGACAGACCGGTCGTCGCGGTGGGCGGCGACAGGCTCACCATCCGGCATCCGCGTGCGTTGGCCGAGAGCCTCGGCATCGCGGCCGGCGAGATCGCGCTTCTCGGCGTCGAGGAAAGCCCTTCGGGGGAACGTCCGGTGTTCTGTGCGCGGGTGAACGCCGCGGCGGAGGAAATCGAGTCCGACATCGAGGCGGCCAGCGCCTCGTCGCTGAAGCTCATCGACATGCGTTCGCTGGCGCTACAGGGCGCCTTGCCGCTGGGCGATCTGGGCCTTCTCGCCCAAGCGCGTTCACTGGCCCACTGGCACGCCACCCACGGTTTCTGTTCGCGCTGCGGCCATGAGACCAGAATGGCGCAAGCCGGCTACCGGCGCGACTGTCCCTCCTGTTCCGCCGTACATTTCCCGCGCACCGATCCTGTCGTGATCATGATGATCACGGACGGCGACAAGGCGCTGATGGGGCGCCCGCACCGGCTGGCGGAGGGCGTTTACACCACGCTTGCCGGATTCATGGAACCGGGCGAGACGATCGATCAGGCTGTGCGGCGCGAGGTGATGGAGGAAGCGGGCGTGCGCGTCGGCGCGGTGACCTTCGCCAGAAGCCAGCCTTGGCCCTTCCCGGCCTCGTTGATGCTCGGTTGCTTCGGGCAGGCGGAGAGCCGGGAAATCCGGCTCGGCGATGACGAACTGGAAGATTGCCGCTGGTTTTCGCGCGAGGAAGTGGCCGCGATGTTGGCCGGTCGGCACCCGCAGGGCCTCCACGTGCCGCCGCCGATCTCCATCGCCCACTGGCTGATCCGCACCTGGGTCGAGAGTCTGTCCGAAAAGACGAGGTGAAGCGGCCGCTGTCGTCAGTCGTCGCGGACCATCCGGAAGCTTGCGGCCTCGTTGTCCTTGCGCTCGTCGTGATAGTCGTAGGTCACGGAAACGAGTGCATGGTCGCCGGTGACGTCCATCTGGAAGTAACGATAGGCGGAATAGGTGGCAAAGGTCGCCACGAACCGGCCGCCGGGTTTCTTGGCGCCCTGGGCCCAGCCCCACGTGCAGTCGCGCGGCGCGCACTTGGTCAGCACGCGGACCCGATGAACGAGCCTGTTGCCCTTGCACTGCGATTCGACCTGTACGCGGGTGATGTCGCCGGAACGGGCATGGCGGTTGGTCCAGGTCCCCGTTTCCTCAATGAAGCAGGCGAGGGTCTCGGCCTCGGTCGGCTCCGGCCAGACCATCCAGGCCGTGAGGAGGCCGGCCAGGCTCGCGCCGATTGCGATGAGCGCACGCGCCCTCGTGGAGAAAGAGATCCCGGGCATGGCTGTCGTCCTTTGTCGTGCCGACTTTCTGGCAAGCATTGACAGTAGGATAACTCACGGGAGTTTACGCAATATTTACGCGCGCGGATGCGCCTTCCGATAGATCGAAACCAGACGTTCCGCATCGACACCGGTGTAAACCTGCGTTGTCGAGAGGCTTGCATGGCCCAGCAATTCCTGGATTGTCCTCAGATCGCCGCCGCCTGCCAGAAGGTGGGTGGCGAAGGAATGACGTAACGCGTGCGGCGTTGCGGTGTCGGGCAGGCCGAGTGCGCCGCGAAGACGTTGCATCGCGAGCTGGATGATGCGCGGGGAAAGCGGCCCGCCGCGCGCCCCGCGAAACAGCGCGCCGTCGTCATCGATCACGAAGGGACAGAGCTTTAGATACTGTCCGACAGCCTCGCCGACGACGGGCAGGACCGGAACCAGCCGCTCCTTGCCACCCTTGCCGACGATGCGCAGGACACGCGTTTCGGGCCCCGGCGCCTCGGCCCGCGTCAGCCCCAGCGCCTCGGAAATGCGAAGGCCGCAGCCATAGAGCAGAGTGAGGACGGCCGCATCGCGCGCGGCGATCCACGGCTCTTCCGCGAGCGCCTCGTCCACGTCGACCACGCGCGCGGCATCGTCTGCCGTCAGCGGCTTGGGCAATGTCCTGGGCTGGCGCGGCGAGCGCACGGCACGCACGGCCGCCGCATTGGCAAGGCCCTGTTTTTCCAGATAGCCGAGAAACGATCGCAGTCCCGCCAGACCGCGCGCCAGCGTGCGCGCGCCGGCTCCCTCGATCCGCCTGCGGGCAAAGAAGGCGCGGATATCGGCCGGCGTCAGGCTCGCGATCTCTCCCGGTCCCGGCGCGCCGCCCAGATGCAGCGTCAGGAAGGACAGGAATTGGCTGACGTCGCGCTCGTAAGCCGTCAGCGTCTTGTCCGCGAGCCGCCGCTCCGACCCCAGATGGTCGAGCCATTGCGCCACCAGGCGCATCAGGGCGGGTTCGGCGATGACAAGCGGGGCGTCGGCTGTGGTCATGATGCTTGCGCGGTCTTTGAAACGACTCGGTGTGCGCAGAGCGTCGCAAAGCCGGGGGCAGACCACAAGGCGGCTTTCGTTACCGTTCAGCGGATACGAAAAAGCCGCCGGAGGCGGAGGCCCCGGCGGCTCGTTCGCGAATTTCCTTGATCCCGTTACAGGATCGACTGGCCGGTCTTCGCCCAGTCCGCCAGGAACTGCTCCAGACCCTTGTCGGTCAGCGCGTGCTTGACGAGGCCCTTGAGGACGGCCGGCGGGACGGTGGCGACATCGGCGCCGATCAGCGCGGCCTGCTTGACGTGGTCGGCGGAGCGGATCGAGGCGGCGAGGATCTCGGTATCGAGCATGTCGTAGTTGTCATAGATTACGCGGATCTCGCGGATCAGCTCCATGCCGTCGACGCCGAGATCGTCGAGCCGGCCGATGAACGGCGAGATGAAGGTCGCGCCGGCCTTGGCCGCCAGCAGCGCCTGGTTGGCGGAAAAGCACAAGGTGACGTTGACCATGTGGCCCTCTCCGGTCAGCACCCGGCAGGCCTTGAGACCATCGAGCGTCAGCGGCAACTTGATCGCGACATTGTCGGCGATCTTGGCGAGCGAGCGGCCTTCCGCGATCATGGCGTCGGCTTCGGTGGCGGTCACCTCGGCGGAGACCGGGCCGTCGACCGTCTCGCAGATCTCGGCGATCACTTCCTTGAAGGGACGGCCCGCCTTCAGGATGAGCGAGGGGTTGGTGGTGACGCCGTCGAGAAGACCGATTTCGGCCAGTTCGCGGATCTCGGCGATGTCGGCTGTGTCGACGAAGAATTTCATGGGCGCGGGGGCTCCTGTTGCGCTAACCGGGGAGGGACCCGGATTGTGCGGCGGCCTCGATGAGGGACCGTCTGACGTGGTTTCGGGCATCCTTTAACGTAGTCGGATGCAAATCGCATCCCGATTCGGCCAATCTTTGACCCCGGAACACTGAAAACCGTGCTCTTCGAACCCGAACGAATCGTCCCCGTGCTCGTTCCCGTAGCCGTCGAGGGACCGTGGTCCTACCGCGTGCCGGAGGGGATGGACGTGCGTCCGGGGTCCGTCGTTCAAGTGCCCGTGGGCCCGCGCAAGGTGATCGGCGCGGTGTGGGACGGCGAACCGGACACCTCCATTGATCCCAAGCGCGTGCGCGATATCGAGCGCGTCTTCGACGTGCCGCCGGTCTCGAAGGATCTGCGCCGGTTCGTGGAATGGGTGGCGAACTGGACGCTGGCAGCCCCCGGCATGGTGCTGCGTATGGTGCTGAGGGTGCGCGATGCGCTGGAGCCGGAAGCCCCGGTGAAGGGGGTGGCGTCCGCCGGCGCTTCGCCCGCGCGTATGACGCCTGCGCGCACGCGCGTTTTGGAGCTCATGGACGAGCGCCCGGCCGGCTGGACGAAATCAGCGCTTGCGGAGGCCGCCGGCGTGAGTCCCGGCGTTGTCGACGGTTTGATCGAGCATGGAACGCTCGCGCTCATCGACCTGCCGCGCCCGTCGCGCCCCGCGCTGGATCCCGATATGCCCGGGCCGACCTTCACGAAGGCCCAGGCCGAGGCGGCCGAAATCCTGCGTGCGGCCGGGCGCGGGAATTATTCCGTCACGTTGATCGACGGTGTCACCGGCTCGGGCAAGACGGAGGTCTATTTCGAGGCGGTGGCGGAGGTGCTGCGAAAGGGCCGGCAGGCGCTGGTGCTGCTGCCGGAAATCGCACTGACAAGCCAGTTTCTCGACCGGTTCGAGGCGCGATTCGGCGGCCGTCCTGCGGAATGGCATTCCGAATTGTCGCCGAAGATGCGTGCGCGCACCTGGCGCGATATCGCGTTCGGCGAGGCCCGCGTGGTGGTCGGCGCGCGCTCCGCGCTGTTTCTGCCTTTCCGGGATCTCGGGCTGATCGTCGTGGACGAGGAGCACGATTCGGCCTTCAAGCAGGATGACCGCGTGCCCTATTCGGCACGCGACATGGCGGTGGTGCGCGGCCACATCTCCGGCTTTCCTGTTGTTCTCTCCTCGGCCACGCCCTCGGTGGAAAGCCGGGTGAACGCGGAAACGGGCCGGTACCGGAGAGTCGTTCTGGAAGAGCGCGCCTCGGGTGCGGAAATGCCTCATATCACGGCGATCGACATGCGCAATGAGGGGCCGGAGCGCGGTCGCTGGTTGGCGCCGAAGCTCGTCGCGGCCATGGGCGAAGCGCTGGCCGACAAGGCGCAGAGCCTGCTGTTCCTCAACCGGCGCGGCTATGCTCCGCTGACGCTCTGCCGCCACTGCGGCCATCGCTTCCAGTGCTCCAACTGTTCCGCCTGGCTGGTCGAACACCGTTTCCGAGGTCAGCTCGTCTGCCACCATTGCGGCCATCATGAGCGTCGGCCCGATGCGTGTCCCGCCTGCGGAGCGGCCGATTCGCTGGTCGCCTGCGGTCCGGGCGTGGAGCGAATCGCTGAAGAGGTGGGCGAACTCTTTCCCGAGGCGCGGCGTCTTGTGCTCTCCTCCGACAGTTTTTCGTCGCCCGAGCGCATGCGCCAGGAGCTGAAACTTGTGGAAGACGGCGCGGTCGATATCGTCGTCGGCACCCAGCTCGTCGCCAAGGGACACAACTTCCCCCTGATGCGCCTCGTCGGCGTGGTCGATGCGGATCTGGGCCTTGCCAACGGCGATCCGAGGGCTGCGGAAAAGACGTTCCAGCTTCTGGCACAGGTGACGGGGCGCGCCGGCCGCATCGGCGGCGGCGGGCTTGGCTTCCTGCAGACCTATGCGCCGGAAAACCCTGTTCTCCAGGCGCTTCTGTCGGGAGATCACGATAGGTTCTATCGCGAGGAGATCGCCGCCCGCCGCGCCGCCGGCCTGCCGCCGTTCGGGCGTCTCGCCGCGCTCATTGTCTCCGCGCCGGAACGGAGCGAGGCGGAGGGGTATGCCCGCGCGCTCGTTCGTGCGGTTCCCTTCTCGGCCGAGCGCAAGGTGGCGGTCCTCGGGCCGGCGGATGCGCCGCTCGCCCTGGTACGCGGGCGCTACCGCCAGCGCATCCTCGTGCAGGCTCCGCGCGGTTTCGATCTCCAGGCCTGGCTGCGGGACTGGCTCGCCTCGGCGCCGAAGCCGAAAGGCCAGCTTCGCGTGCAGGTCGATATTGATCCCCAGAGCTTCATGTAGGGCGTATTGCGACCGGGCATCTGGCCTGACGTTTGGTCACCGTACGATGCCATTCGTATAAGTCTTTGGTCGATGACGGGCGGGAAACCACCTATTCCGGCCCACCGGTAATGTTGCGCACCCGTCATCACTATGCTATGCGAAGCCCGACTTTGGCGGTGCGAGCTCGGGCTGGGCTGGTATCGCCAAAAATATTCCTTCAAATTCAAGTCCCTACCCGAGATTATGCGCTTGGATGGGGACTTGACGCGCGTCAGCAGAGCACGGACACGGTGACAGACAACCTCTCCCTCGTCTCAGGTGTTGCTAAGCGGTACGCCTCCGCCCTTTTCGAGCTCGCCGAAGAGCAGAAGGCGGTGGAAGCGACCGAGGCCGACATCGCGAACCTGGAAAAGCTCCTTAGCGACAGCGAAGATCTGATGCGGCTGGTTCGCAGCCCCGCGTTTTCCGCCGAGCAACAGATCGGAGCCATGGGCGCCGTTCTCGATAAGGCGGAGATCGGTGGGCTGACCGCCAATTTCGTCAAGCTGGTGGCGTCCAACCGCCGCCTTTTCGCGCTTCCCGACATGCTTCGCGGCTTTCACGAGCTCGCGGCCGCCCGGCGGGGCGAGGTCACCGCGGAGGTCGTTTCGGCAGCCGCGCTCGATGAAGCGAATGTCGATGCCCTCAAGGCCGCTCTGAAGAAGGCCATGGGCAAGGATGTGAAGATCAATGCGACCGTCGATCCCTCGCTGATCGGTGGTCTTATCGTCAAGGTCGGCAGCCGGATGATCGATACGTCCCTGCGGACCCGCTTGAATTCTCTCAAAATCGCGATGAAAGAGGTCGGCTGATGGATATTCGGGCCGCGGAAATCTCCGCCATCCTCAAGGACCAGATCAAGAACTTCGGCCAGGAGGCCGAAGTTTCCGAGGTCGGCCAGGTGTTGTCCGTCGGTGACGGTATCGCCCGCGTCTACGGTCTGGACAATGTGCAGGCCGGCGAGATGGTCGAGTTCCCGGGTGGTATCCGGGGCATGGCGCTGAACCTTGAGACGGACAATGTCGGTGTCGTTATCTTTGGCGATGACCGCACCATTAAGGAAGGCGACACGGTCAAGCGGACCGGCGCCATCGTGGACGTGCCGGTCGGCAAGGGGTTGCTTGGCCGCGTCGTCGACGGTCTCGGCAACCCGATCGACGGCAAGGGCCCGATCGAGGCGACCGAGCGCCGCCGCGTCGACGTGAAAGCGCCCGGCATCCTGCCGCGCAAGTCGGTGCACGAGCCGATGTCGACGGGCCTGAAGGCGGTCGACGCGCTGATCCCGATCGGGCGTGGCCAGCGCGAGCTGATCATCGGTGACCGTCAGACCGGCAAGACCGCGATCATCCTCGACACCTTCCTTAACCAGAAGCCGCTGAACCAGGGCGACGACGAGAGCGTGAAGCTCTACTGCATCTACGTCGCCGTCGGTCAGAAGCGCTCCACCGTCGCGCAGTTCGTGAAGACGCTGGAAGACCAGGGCGCTCTGGAATATTCCATCGTCATCGCCGCCACCGCATCCGATCCGGCGCCGATGCAGTACCTGGCGCCGTTCGCCGGCTGCGCGATGGGCGAGTTCTTCCGCGACAACGGCATGCACGCCGTGATCGGCTACGACGACCTGTCCAAGCAGGCCGTGGCCTACCGCCAGATGTCGCTGCTGCTCCGTCGTCCGCCGGGACGTGAAGCCTTCCCGGGCGACGTCTTCTACCTGCATTCCCGTCTGCTGGAGCGTTCGGCCAAGCTCAACGAGGACCACGGTTCGGGTTCTCTGACCGCGCTTCCCGTGATCGAGACCCAGGCGAACGACGTGTCGGCCTACATCCCGACCAACGTCATTTCGATCACCGACGGTCAGATCTTCCTCGAGACGGATCTGTTCTTCCAGGGCATCCGTCCGGCGGTGAACGTCGGCCTGTCGGTGTCGCGGGTGGGCTCCTCGGCCCAGATCAAGGCGATGAAGCAGGTTGCCGGCCCGATCAAGGGCGAACTGGCGCAGTACCGCGAAATGGCGGCGTTTGCCCAGTTCGGTTCCGATCTGGATGCCACCACCCAGCGTCTGCTGAACCGTGGTGCGCGCCTGACCGAGCTTCTGAAGCAGCCGCAGTTCTCGCCGCTGAAGACGCAGGAACAGGTCGCCGTGATCTATGCCGGCGTGAACGGTTATCTCGACAACCTGCCGGTCGACAAGGTCGGTGCGTTCGAGCAGGGTCTTCTCACCTACATGCGCGGTGAGCAGAAGGCCGTTCTGGACGAGATCTGGGAGAAGAAGGCGCTGAACGACGAGCTGACGTCGAAGCTCAAGTCGGCCGTCGAGCACTTCGCCAAGACTTTCGCCGCCTAACCAACCGCTAAGGACCGGGATCGGGAGCGCCTATGGCGTCACTCAAGGACCTACGAAACCGTATCGCCTCCGTTAAGGCGACGCAGAAGATCACCAAGGCCATGCAGATGGTGGCCGCGGCGAAGCTGCGTCGCGCCCAGGAGGCGGCGGAGGCCGCACGGCCCTATGCGGAACGCATGGACGCCGTGCTGGCCAATCTGGCGGTCGCCTTTCAGGGCCGTCATGACGCGCCGACGCTGATGAGCGGCACGGGCAAGGACGACGTCCATCTTCTGGTGGTGGCGACGGCCGACCGTGGCCTCTGCGGCGGCTTCAACAACTCCATCGTCAAGCTCGCCAAGGAGCGGGCGCGTCGCCTGATGGCCGACGGCAAGCAGGTCAAGATCCTGTGCGTCGGCAAGAAGGGCTTCGACATCCTGCGCCGCGACTACGGCAAGCTGGTGATCGACACGATCGAGCTGCGCGAGGTCAAGAAGATCGGATTCACCCACGCCGACGAGATCGGAAAGCGCGTGCTGTCGCTGTTCGACGCGGGTGAGTTCGATGTTTGCACCTTGTTCTACGCGAAGTTCCAGTCTGTGATCTCGCAGGTGCCGAGTGCCCAGCAGGTCATCCCGGCCAGCGTGCCGGAAGGCGCGGAGACGGTCGATCTCGGCGGCGCGGTATACGACTACGAGCCGGACGAGGCGGAGATCCTGCAGGACCTGCTGCCGCGCAACGTCTCGGTGCAGATCTTCCGGGCGCTGCTCGAGAATGCGGCGTCCGAACAGGGCGCGCGCATGTCCGCGATGGACAACGCGACGCGCAACGCCGGTGAGATGATCGACAAGCTGACGACGAGCTATAACCGCCAGCGTCAGGCCCAGATCACCACCGAGCTGATCGAAATCATTGCGGGCGCGGAAGCGCTCTAGGGTGTGCCGCGTTCGCTTGAATGCGGACAAGACGCCCCGGCACTAAGGAATCGGGCAACGTGTCCGCCGCCAGGTGATCCCACCTGACCGGCGGGTTGCCCAGACCGGATTTGAGACGAGGAACTCGTGATGGCTGACAAAAAGGTCGGAAAAGTCACCCAGGTCATCGGCGCCGTCGTCGACGTCCGCTTCGAAGACCACCTGCCCGAAATCCTGAACGCCCTTGAGACGGAGAACCAGGGTTCGCGCCTGGTGCTCGAGGTCGCGCAGCATCTGGGCGAGAACACGGTCCGCACCATCGCCATGGACGGCACCGAAGGTCTGGTGCGCGGCCAGGAGGTCGTGGACACCGGCGGTTCGATCGCCATCCCCGTGGGCGAGGGCACGCTGGGCCGCATCATGAACGTGATCGGCCAGCCCGTTGACGAAGCCGGCGAGATCAAGGCGGAAACCACGCGCGGCATTCACCAGCCGGCTCCCGAATACGTCGACCAGTCGACGGAAGCGGAAATTCTGGTGACCGGCATCAAGGTCGTGGACCTGCTGGCGCCTTACGCCAAGGGTGGCAAGATCGGCCTGTTCGGCGGCGCCGGCGTGGGCAAGACCGTTCTGATCATGGAGCTCATCAACAACGTCGCGAAGGCGCACGGCGGTTATTCCGTGTTCGCCGGCGTCGGAGAGCGTACCCGTGAGGGCAACGACCTCTACTGGGAAATGATCGAGTCCGGCGTGAACAAGGAAGGCGGCGGAGAGGGCTCCAAGGCCGCTCTCGTCTACGGCCAGATGAACGAGCCCCCGGGGGCCCGTGCCCGCGTCGCGCTGTCCGGTCTGACTGTGGCCGAGCACTTCCGCGACCAGGGCCAGGACGTGCTGTTCTTTGTGGACAACATCTTCCGCTTCACCCAGGCCGGCTCGGAAGTGTCGGCGCTTCTGGGCCGCATTCCTTCCGCCGTGGGCTACCAGCCGACGCTGGCGACCGACATGGGCGCCATGCAGGAACGCATCACCACGACGAACAAGGGTTCGATCACGTCCGTGCAGGCCGTCTACGTGCCCGCCGACGATCTGACCGATCCGGCTCCGGCCTCCACCTTCGCCCACCTCGACGCCACCACGGTGCTTTCCCGTGCGATCGCCGAAAAGGGCATCTACCCGGCCGTGGATCCGCTGGATTCCACCTCGCGCATGCTCGATCCGCGCATCATCGGTGACGAACACTACAGGGTCGCCCGTCAGGTGCAGGAGATCCTCCAGCGCTACAAGGCGCTGCAGGATATCATCGCCATCCTGGGCATGGACGAGCTGTCGGAAGAGGACAAGCTGACGGTGGCCCGCGCCCGCAAGATCGAGCGCTTCCTGTCGCAGCCCTTCTTCGTCGCCGAAGTCTTTACCGGTTCGCCCGGCAAGCTCGTCGACCTCGCCGACACCATCAAGGGCTTCCAGGGCCTTTGCGCCGGCGAATACGATCACCTTCCGGAAGCGGCCTTCTACATGGTCGGTTCGATCGAGGAAGCGGTCGAGAAGGCGCAGAAGCTGGCCGCCGAGGCGGCCTGATAGGGCACGCTCCGGCCGAGCCCGACGCCTATGGCGGCGACGGGCGGAGCCGAAAGACGAGAGCGCCGGAGCGGCCAGATGCTGGCATGACGCCCCGGCCGATTTCCAGGGCACGTTCCGGGCGGACTTGTCAGTCCGCCCGCGGGCAATGTGTCTGAAATATTGATCTGAAATGATTTCCTGTCGCCCGGGCGGTCCGGTTCGATGGACGGGAAGTCGGTCCAGGAACGAACGAGGCTTGCCATGGCGGAACCGTTTCAGTTCGAGCTCGTCTCGCCGGAACGCCTGCTGATTTCGGAGAAGGTGAACGAGGTGGTCGTGCCGGGCACCGAGGGTGATTTCGGCGTTCTCAAGGACCACGCGGCGATGATGTCGACGATCCGGCCCGGTTTCATCACCGTGAAACACGTCGACGGGCGCGAGAGCAAGCTCTACATCGTCGGCGGTTTCGCCGACGTGACGCCGAACGGGCTGACGATCCTCGCCCAGGAGGTGACCGACGTCGCAGACATTAAGGCCGAGCACATTGCCGAGCAGATCCGCAATGCGGAAGAGGATTTCGCCGACGCCAAGGGCGACGACCAGCGCCTGGCCGCGGCAACCAGGCTCGACAATCTGAAGAACATGCAGAGCGCGCTGGCAAACGCCTAGGGCGCCTTCGGCTCGGGCGGTCGTCCCGACTGCGCGACAAGACGGCGGTTTTGGACGCTATGCTGAGGAAGCCGTGTGCGTCAAAAGCGTTGGCCATGATGCCGCGACTTTCGAACGCGCAGTTAGGCGCGTCGAGTGCGGCGCCAAGCGGATAGACAAAGAGACATTTCATTTTCGCGCCCCCGGATGGATCCATCCGGGGGCGTTGTGCTTTCGGGCCGTTGACAATCTCCGGCGCCGCAATTTTCCGACAGCATCAGTTTCTCCGCCTGTCGTCCGCAGGAGGCGACGACGTGGTTCGGAACAAGGCCGCCGGCACCAAAGTTGCGACCGGCCCCGGTATTGAGTGCCCGCAGTTGTTTTTGACCCGAAATGTTTCTGCAGCACCGGTCACCGGAGCCGCATATGTTTCTCGGCAGACGTGAACCTGGCGAGATTGTGGCAGAACGGCAACCCCAGCGCGAATAGTCCGTCGGCTCCCGCCATCGCGCTTGACGCAGCGGCCCGCCCGTTGAAACATCCGACAAACTGTGAAGTGGGCAGAAATATCCGTGCGGCGCGAAGAATATCAATAATCAGGCTCGTGCAAGAACGGTGTCGACCGCGCCGGAGGAGGCGGGCTGCGTGGTCAGTTCAGGGCGACCGGGCAATTGGCCCGACGTTGCGGCTCAGAAACAAATTCACTTCGCCTCCACTGCGAATTGCTATCGGAAGGATTGCGGATGACCGGGGCCAGACGCGTACTTGCTGTTATCGGAGTGCTGATGGCGGCCATGTTGGCGACGGCGCACTCAGCCACGGCACAGCCGACCTTCAGCGCGCAATTCTCGCCGAGTTCCATCGCGGAAGGCTCCGAATCCCGGCTCATCTTCACCATCACCAATTCCGACGCCTCGCCGGTGACGGGGATGACGTTTTCGAACGTTCTGCCCGCCGGAGTGACCCTGGCGAGCGAACCGCGCGGTGACACGACCTGTACCGATGGTATCGTCACGGCGACCGCAAGCGATTCCTTCACTTTCGAAGGCAACGGCGCACCGAACGGCGCCAGCCTGGGGGCGAATCAGAGCTGCACCGTTTCGCTGTACGTTACCGCCGCAAGTGCGGGCAGCTACAGCAACGTTTCGGGAAGCCTCACCTCCAGTGCCGGCAACTCCGGTACCGCCTCGGCAAGCCTGACGGTGGATGCCGCCCGGCTGCAGTTCGACATGTCGTTTTCGCCCAGTTCCGTCTCGATCGGCGGTGCCTCGACGCTCACCTATACGATCACGAACCCGACTGCTTCGGTCGTGACCTCCGTAGGGTTCACCAACACGCTGCCGACCGGACTGCAGGTGGCCTCTCCTAGCGGCATAAGCACAACCTGCACGGGGGGCTCGGCGACCGCGACCGCGGGGTCGCAAACGGTTCAGCTGGCCGGCGGTTTCTTTACAGCGGCCACCTCGTGCACGGTGAGCGTGGACGTCACGAACAATGCGGCCGGCACATTTGTGAACTCTGCAACGCTGACTTCGTCCTTGGGCTCCTCCGGCGAAGCATCCGCAACCCTTGTCGTCAATTTGCCCACGGGTGAGATCACGCTGATCAAGCAGTTCGCGCGCACCTCCGTTGCGCCCGGCGGCACGATCGACATGACCTTCACGCTGAACAACACCAATTCGTCTTCCCAGGCGACGGCGATTTCCTTTACCGACGACCTCGACGCGGCGCTGAGCGGCATGACGGTCTCGGCGCTGCCCGCCGCTGGCTTCTGCGGCCCCGGATCGCAACTGACCGGTTCCTCCACATTGACACTCTCCGGCGCGAGCCTCGATTCGCGTACGAATTGCTCGTTTACGGTGACGCTGGACATTCCGGCCAGCGCGTCCGCCGGCACTGTGACCAACACGACGAGTTCGGTTTCCGGTACGATTGCCGGTTCCCCGGCCTCCGGCGACCCGGCATCGGCGTCTTTCAAGGTCATCACGCAGACGCCGGTGATGACCAAGTCGTTCACCGACGACCCGGTCGCTGCCGGCGGCACGGTGACGCTCGAATACCAGATCACCAACCCCGACAGCTCGAATGCGCTGACGAACATCGCCTTCACCGACAGTCTCACGGCGATGGCAAACGCGACGGTTAGCTCCGGCACCGGCAGCAATCTGTGCGGCTCGGGGTCTTTCGTATTCACCCAGGAAATCAGCGGCACGCCGTCGGTGGTGCTTTCCGGTGGCAATCTGGCAGCCGGGGGCTCCTGCACCATATCTTTGTCGTTGAGCTTGCCGGCCAACGCGCCCCCAGGCGACTTTGTTTCCACCTCGAGCGACGTGACGAGCGACAACGGCACGGGTGAGCCGGCCTCTGATACTCTTCAGGTTTCCGCCCCGGCGCTCGATCTCAGCCTGGTCAAGACCTTCACGGACGATCCCGTCCGTCCCGGAGATACGGTGACGCTGGAATTCACGCTGCGCAACGAGAGCGAAGCGGCGAGCGTGACAGATATCGCCTTTACCGACGATCTGGACGCGATGCTTTCCGGCGCGGTTGCCACGGGGCTGCCGGCCGGCGACGTGTGCGGATCGGGTTCTACCCTGACGGGCACTAGCTCTATCGCGCTGGCGGGCGGTGTCCTGGCGCCCAGCGGTGTCTGCACCTTTTCCGTTACCGTGCAGGTGCCGGGCGGTGCGGCCGCGGGGTCCTACCCGAACACCACATCGGATGTGAGCGGCGATGCCGGCAGCGGCATCGTGACCGCCACGGGATCCGCGGCGAGCGACACGCTCGTGGTCTCCGACGTCATCGCGGTGACCGGAACCAAGAGTTTCACCGACGATCCGGTCACGGCGGGGGCCGTCGTCACCCTGCAATATGTCCTGACCAATCCGAACACCGCCGACGACGCGACGGGAATCGCCTTCACCGACAACATGGAAAGTCTGGGGCTGCCTTCGCCGGGACTCACGCTGTCCGGTTCGCTGCCGGCTGATCCGTGCGGAACGGGCTCTGCCTTGTCGCTCTCGGGCGGCACGACGGGTACGCTGAGCCTTACAAGCGGCAACATCCTGGCCGGCGACTCGTGCACCTTCGCCGTTCAGTTCACGGTTCCCTCCAACGCGGCGGCGAACAGTTACGGCAGCACGAGTTCGACGATCAGCTCCACCGTCGCCAGCACCGCGCTGACCTCGTCGTCCGCCATGGCGGACACGCTGAGTGTCTCCTCGCCCTACGAGAACATCGCCTTCTCCAAGAGCTTTACCGATGATCCGGTGGAGGCTGGCGGCACGGTGTCGCTGCAATTCGTGCTCGATAACAGCGTCAATTCCGTTGCGCTCGACAGCGCGACATTTACCGACGACCTGACCCAGATGGGCTTTGCCGCGAGCGCCACGGCCGATTCGGGAAGCTGCACCGGCGGCGGCACATGGAACGTGACCGGCACCACGAGCATCAGCGCCAGCGTCTCAAACCTTCCCGCCGGGGCGACCTGTACCTTCTCCGTCGCCGTGGCGATCCCTTCCGGTGCGCCTGCGGGCATCCACACCAACACCACCAGCACGGTCGCCGTGAATATAGGCGCCGGCTCCGGCACGGTTGCCGCGGCAAGCGACGAACTGACCATCACGCCGGCGAACGTGACGCTGCAGAAGAGCTTCTCCGGCGATCCGGTCCTGCCGGGCGGCACTTTCTCGGTCACCTACACGATCCTCAGCCCGGCTTCCGGCAGCGCATTGTCAGACATCCGTTTCTCTGACGACTATGACGGCGTGCTCTCGGGTCTTGCCGTCTCCGGTGCCCTGCCGAGCAATCCGTGCGGCGGCGGCTCCACCCTGACGGGGACCACGGCGATCCAGCTTTCCGGCGGCAGCCTCAATCCGTCCGAGACCTGCCAGTTCACGGTCAACCTATCCGTTCCCACGAACGCGACGCCGAATACCTATACCAGCACCTCAAGCGCGCTCTTTGAAACCGCAACCCAGATCGCCGACCCCGCCAGCGACACCTTCGAGGTGGCGAACCCGGCCGACAACGTCACCTTCTCGCTGTCCTTCACGGACGATCCCGTGGCGCCCGGCGGAACTGCAACGGCGCAATTCGCCATTTCCAATCCCGACGCGACATCAAGCGTTTCCGGGCTCGGTTTCACCATGGCCGTCGACAGCGTGATTTCGGGAGCGACGGTCTCCTCCGCAACGCCGGCGGCCCCCTGCGGCGGTGCGGTCGTGTCCGGCTCTTCGACCCTGAGCTTTTCCGGCGGCTCGCTCGCCGCCGGTGCGAATTGCACCTTCACGGTCACCCTTTCGGTGCCGCTCGCCACATCTTCCGGCAACTTCAGCTTCTCAACCAGCGCCTTGTCTGCAACGGCGAACGCGACGGCGACGACGGTTGCCGCAGCCAGCGACACGCTTGTGGTCGGCAATGCGCCTCAGTTTTCCGTCACGGCCGGCGATTTCGACACGAGCGGCACCGTCGGCGGTCCCTTCAACGGAACCCGTGACTACGTCATCTCCAACACCGGCAGCTTCCCGCTCAGCTACACCGCCGTCGCGAGCCAGACCTTCATCGGCCTGTCCTCCAGCGGAGGCACGATCCCGGCCGGCGGCAGCCAGACCGTCACGGTCTCGATTACGGCCGTGGCCAACGGCTTTTCTGCCAGTTCGACGCCTTACACGGGGACGGTGACCTTCACCAACATCAGCGCATCGGGCACGCCGACCGAGGTGCGCAACGTGAACCTCACGGTCCAGGACCTGGGGGCGGTGACCGTCGTTGTGAACTCCGACGAGGGCGACGGTTCCTTCACCTTCACCTCTTCCGCGAGCGCGTTGAACGGTCTGGTCGTCACGACCTCGAGCGGGTCCGGCAGTTCCGTGCCGGTGGACATCGTGGCCGGCACCTACACGCTGTCCCTGCCGAAGAGCGGCATGCCGGAGGGCTTCGGGCTCTCCGCCATCTCGTGCACGGAGACAGGCGGCACGTCGAACAGCTCCACAAGTCTCGGCTCTGCCACGGCAACCATTACGGTGGAAACGGGCGAGGCCATCACCTGCACCTTCACCACGGCCAACTCGCGCGACCGCACGACCGCGATCATCAACCGGTTCCTGCACAAGCGCGTGGACCTGATCCTGTCGAACGAGCCCGGCCAGAACCGTCGCATCGACAGGCTTCGCAATCGCTTCGGCGGCGGTGCGAGCGGTACGGGGACGCCGTTCGACGTGACCGCCACCCAGGCGGGCACCGGTGGCGTTGCCATGGCGTTCGAGACCTCAGTCTCGCAGATCCGCGCAGCCTATGCGGCCCAGGACCGCGCGAAGCAGGCGCTCATCGCCACCTCGGGCGTCTTTGCGCACAATCCGAGCGGCGTTGCGCCGGAGGAGACCCTGTGGGACGTGTGGTTCCGCGGCTCGTTCACATGGTTTGAGGACAATTCGGACGGTTCCGACAGTGACGGCACCTTCGCCATCTTCCACGCGGGGGCGGATTATCTTCTGACCGATCGGATCCTCGTCGGCGCTCTGGTCCAGCTCGACTATCTCGATCAGGACTTCACGACGATCGGCGCGAATGCCAACGGCATCGGCTGGATGGCCGGTCCCTACGCGACTGTGCGGCTGACCAACAACCTCTACCTCGACACGCGCGCTGCCTGGGGCACCTCCTCCAACGAGATCAGTCCCTTCAACACCTACACGGACGATTTCTCGACGACCCGCTGGCTGGTGCGCGCCGGGCTCATCGGCGACTGGACCTTCGGCGCCTGGGGCTTCCGGCCTTCCGCCAACGTCGCCTACATGCAAGAGACGCAGGAAGCCTATACCGACAGCCTCAACGTGGAGATCCCGGAACAGACGGTTGGTGTCGGCCAGCTCGATTTCGGTCCCGAGATCTCCTACACCTACCAGACCGAGAGCGGCTACATGATCGCCCCCTCGGCCAAGGTGACCGGCATCTGGAACTTCAAGCGCGACACCTATGGCGTCACCACGACGACGAGTTCGGCAGGCGTGGAGATGCGCGCGAAGGCCGAGTTCGGCCTCAACGTGCGCATGCCGAGCGGTGTGCGGGTGGAGGCGAACGGCTCCTACGACGGCATCGGCGCGGAGGACTACAATGCCGTCTCCGGTCAGGTGAAGCTTTCCGTGCCGCTCAACTGAGAGGCACGGCCATCGCGGGGAGGGGCGCCGCGCCGCACTGTCCCCCGCGTGCTTTCATTTCGAATTCTGCTGCTGCGTTGCGAAACGACCGGACAGTCAGCCGTATCGAACGCCCAGATTGAGTGTCGGGGCTGCGCGCGTGTGTTGCGGGCCGGCAAACTCCCGCGACCCTCGCTCGTTTCAGACCGAAAGGCAGCGCCGGCCCCTGATCCGGCAACAGGATATCCGTGGCGCGTGAGCGCTTTCGGTGCTCTTTCCTTCGCGCAACTCGTCCCCAATCCCGAACAAGAAAAAAGGCCGGAGCGTCGCCGCTCCGGCCTTTTATGTCCTGCAGTTGATCAGCGGGCGCGGATCACGCGTCCTGCTTGATCTCCTCGCCGGTCTCCTGGTCGACGACCTTCATGGAGAGGCGAACCTTGCCGCGGTCGTCAAAGCCCATGAGCTTGACCTTGACCTTGTCGCCTTCCTTGACCACATCGGTGGTCTTGGCGACCTTGTGCGGGGCGAGCTGGGAGATGTGGACCAGACCGTCCTTGGCGCCGAAGAAGTTGACGAAGGCGCCGAAATCGACGGTCTTCACAACGGTGCCCTCGTAGATCTGCCCCACTTCAGGCTCGGCCGCGATGGAATTGATCCAGTTGATCGCCGCCTGGATCGCCTTGCCGTCGGAAGAGGCCACCTTGATGGTGCCGTCGTCGGCGATGTCGATCTTGGCGCCGGTCTTTTCCACGATCTCGCGGATGACCTTGCCGCCCGAGCCGATCACTTCGCGGATCTTGTCGACCGCGATCTTGATCACCTCGATGCGCGGTGCGAACTCGCCGAGCTCGGTGCGGGCCTCGCCCAGCGCCTTGCCCATCTCGCCGAGGATATGCAGGCGGCCTTCCTGGGCCTGGCCCAGCGCGACCTTCATGATCTCTTCGGTGATGCCGGCGATCTTGATGTCCATCTGCAGCGCGGTGACGCCTTCCGACGTGCCGGCGACCTTGAAGTCCATGTCGCCGAGGTGATCCTCGTCGCCGAGAATGTCGGAGAGCACGGCGAACTTGTCACCCTCGAGCACGAGGCCCATGGCGATGCCGGCAACCGGACGCGTCAGCGGAACGCCCGCATCCATCAGCGACAGCGAGGTGCCGCAGACGGTGGCCATCGAGGACGAGCCGTTCGACTCGGTGATCTCGGAAACCACGCGCAGCGTGTAGGGGAAGTCGTGATGGGCCGGCAGCATCGGATGCACGGCGCGCCAGGCGAGCTTGCCGTGGCCGATCTCGCGGCGTCCGGGGGAGCCCATGCGGCCGGTCTCGCCCACGGAGTAGGGCGGGAAGTTGTAGTGCAGCATGAAGCGTTCTTTGTAGGTGCCGGTCAGCGCGTCGACGAACTGCTCGTCGTCGCCCGTGCCGAGGGTGGCAACCACAAGGCCCTGCGTCTCGCCGCGGGTGAACAGCGCGGAGCCGTGGGCGCGCGGCAGGATGCCGACTTCCGACACGATCGGGCGGACCGTCTTCAGGTCGCGGCCGTCGATGCGGGCACCCTCGTTGAGGATGCGGCCGCGAACGATCGAGGCCTCGAGCTTCTTGAACAGGTCGGAGACGACGTTCTTGTCCGGGGCGTTCTCGTCGCCCTCGACGATCACGCCGGCCATGACCTTGTCCTTGGCGGCTGCGACCAGGTTCTGGCGCTCGATCTTGTCGGCGACCAGGAACGCGGCGGCGAGATCGGTCTCGGCGATCTCCTTGACCTTGGCGTAGAGCTCGTCATGGGAGGGCACGACATGCTCGCGCGGCTCCTTGGCGGCCTTCTCGGCCAGACGGATGATCGCGTCGATCACCGGCTGGAAGCCCTTGTGGCCGAACATCACGGCGCCGAGCATGACTTCCTCGGAAAGCTCCTTGGCTTCCGATTCCACCATCAGCACCGCATCGCCCGTACCGGCGACGACGAGATCGAGCTCGCTCTCGGCCATGTCGTCGATCAGCGGGTTCAGCACGTACTCGTCGTTGACGTAGCCGACGCGCGCACCGCCGATCGGGCCCATGAAGGGAACGCCCGACAGCGTCAGAGCGGCCGACGCCGCGACCATGGCGAGGATGTCCGGGTTGTTCTCCAGGTCATGGGAGAGAACGGTGATGATGACCTGGGTGTCGTTCTTGTAGCCTTCGGCGAAGAGCGGGCGGATCGGACGGTCGATCAGACGGGAGACGAGGGTCTCGTTTTCCGAAGGACGCCCCTCGCGCTTGAAGAAGCCGCCGGGGATCTTGCCGGCCGCGAACGCCTTTTCCTGGTAGTTCACGGTCAGCGGGAAGAAGTCGAAGCCGGGCTTGGGCTGCTTGGCGGAGACGACGGTGGCCAGCACCTTGCTCTCGCCATAGGTGGCCATCACGGCACCGTCGGCCTGGCGGGCGACCTTGCCCGTCTCCAGCACCAGCGGGCGTCCGCCCCACTCGATTTCTTCGCGTTGGATATCAAACATATGGCTTGTCCTTTCCAGGAGGGCCCCGTTGCGGGGTGCCCCTGAATGCGACCGGCCCGCCGCGGCTTCGCCGCTGGCTTGGAAAACCGGTCGGTTCCTCTCAAATCCGGTCCGGACCTGCGCCTCGTGGCGCAATGTTCCGATCCGGGTTCTCAGACGAGCCATGGGCAAGACGGCAAGAAGCTTTTCGCACGCAAAACGTGGGTGAAAAGCATCCGGCGATCTCGCCCCATGGCCCTCCGGGTTCGGTCCCGGACTGCGGCGGGGCAGGTTGACCTGCATCGCCGGTTTCCAGGGCCGGATATGAACGCAGCGGGCACATGGCCCGCTGCCTCATCGTCCGCGCGCGACTAGCGGCGCAGTCCGAGCCGCTGGATCAGGCTCTGATAGCGCTCTTCGTCCTTGCGCTTGACATAGTCAAGCAGGTGACGGCGCTGGCTGACCATCTTCAGGAGGCCACGACGGGAATGGTTGTCCTTGGCGTGGGTCTTGAAGTGCTCGGTCAGGTTGGTGATCCGCTCGGTCAGAACGGCGACCTGGACCTCGGCGGATCCGGTATCACCGTCTTTGGTCGCGTATTCCTTGATCAGTTCCTGCTTGCGTTCAGGCGTGATCGACATCGGTTTTCCTTCTTCGTTCGGTGGGAAGCGGCGAGCGCGGGCGAGCCCGTCGCAAAGCGTGCCTCCGGATTGAGGGTCGGACGCCGATCGGCTCGCGCCGGATCGGGGGTCCTGCGGTCAAACCCCAGGCCTGTGCCGGGATGTCGTCCAGCACGGTCTGGCGGGGGAGAACGGCGCGGCCCCTCGTGGGGAACGGCCTCTTCCGGTTCGCCGGGAAATGATCGCCGGCCGCTTCTGGCTGGCCGCGATCCGTGGCCGGAACCATAAGGGTCCCGATTGCGCGCGGAATATGACCGACAAGCGCTCACATTTCCAGCGATTTGTTGGCAGCGCCTTCACATTCGGGCGAAGAGCCGGACACGGAAGCCTCCGATGCGGGGGCGGAACAGAAAAACAGGGGCCGGCCCATCGGCGAAGATGACGAGGCTGCGCGATCTTCGCCCGCGGTCCCGAACCGGCAGGGCCGAAACGTCAGGTCTGACGCAAACACCGTCACGCCGAGTGCGTCAATCGCGTGATTGCTCCCGCATCTTCCTTAAGGTTAGGTTTAGGTTGGGGCATACGTCGAACCCCGGGCTCGTGTCGGGGAGCTTTCGCGAGGGACGACGCGCGCGGCGCTGGCAACGGGAACGGCGGCGGGATGGTTTCGGGCATCACCAGTGCGGACAAGGCCGGGCCGGATGGTTTCCCCCATGCCGCCGGGCGACGGGTGGCACTGTCCGTACGTGGCCTGACCAAGGTCTACGGTGTGGGCGAACTCGCCGTCCATGCGCTCGCCGGCGTCGATCTCGATCTTTACGAGGGCGAGCTCGCGGTGCTGCTGGGGCCATCGGGCAGTGGGAAGTCCACTCTCCTGAACATCGTCGGCGGTCTTGACCGCCCGACACGCGGCGAAGTGATGTTTGATGGACATGACATCACCCGTCTCGATGATGCGGGCCTGACCCGCTATCGGCGTGACCACGTCGGCTTCGTCTTCCAGTTCTACAATCTGGTGCCGAGCCTGACAGCGGAAGAGAACGTCATGCTGGTGACCGAAATCGCCGCCCATCCCATGACGCCCGCCGAGGCGCTCGCGATGGTCGGGCTGAAGGACCGGCGGCATCATTTTCCCGCACAGCTTTCCGGCGGCGAGCAGCAGCGCGTGGCGATTGCCCGTGCCATCGCCAAGCGACCTCGCATCCTGTTGTGCGACGAGCCCACCGGCGCGCTCGACAGCCAGACCGGCGTGATCGTTTTGGAGGCGATCGAGCGCATCAACCGCGAACTCGGCACCACCACGGCGCTGATTACCCACAATGCGGGCATCGCCGCCATGTCCGACCGGGTCATCCGGCTGGCCGACGGCGCCATCGTCGAGGTCGCGGAAACGCAGGCCAAGCTTTCGGCTCGGGAGGTGAGCTGGTGAGCGGCCCGCGCCTGTCCCGTCTGGGCCTGCTGTCTCCGCTCGATCGCAAGCTCCTTCGGGATCTCGGCCACATGAAGGGGCAGGTCTTCGCCATCGCGGTGGTCATCGCCACGGGCGTCGGCGTGCTTGTCATGTCGCTCGGCAACATCCAGTCGCTGCGCGCCACGGCCGATGCCTATTATGAGCGCTATCGCTTCGCCGATGTCTTTGCCCAGGTGAAGCGTGCGCCGATCCGGCTCGCAGACCGCATCCGCGCCATTCCGGGCGTGCAGACCGTAGAACCCCGCATCGTGCGCTACGCCACGCTCGACATGCCCGGCTTTACCGAACCGGTCACCGGGCTCCTGAGTTCGCTTCCCGGCGGCGGCCAGCCGTTGCTCAACCGTCTCGCAATCACCGAGGGCCGTCTTCCGGATCCGGCCACCCCCGAAGAGGCG
Organism: Breoghania sp. JC706; assembly: GCF_037026715.1. NCBI lineage: Bacteria > Pseudomonadati > Pseudomonadota > Alphaproteobacteria > Hyphomicrobiales > Stappiaceae > Breoghania > Breoghania sp. JC706. Next base: position 425,539 of record NZ_JBANCG010000004.1, on the reverse strand, counting down.
GTCGTCAACGCCCGTTTCGCCGAAGCGCATGCACTCCATCCCGGATCCCGGTTCAAGGCTCTCATCAATACGCAGAAGCGCAGCTTGCGCGTCGTCGGCGTCGCGCTGTCGCCCGAGCACAGCTATGCGATCGGCCCCGGCATGCTGATGCCGGACAAGGCGCGCTACGGCATCGTGTGGATGGGCGAGAAGTCGCTGGCCGGCGCCTTCGATCTGGACGATGCCTTCAACGACGTCAGCCTGTCGCTGTTGCCGGGTACGGATCCGGAAACGGTGATCGCGCGGCTCGACCTGCTCACGGAGCGATACGGCGGCACGGGCGCCTATGCCCGCAAGGACCAGCAGTCGAACTGGTTCCTGATGAGCGAGATCGACCAGCTCGGCACCATGGCCGTGGTGCTGCCGTCGATCTTCCTTGCGGTCGCCGCCTTCCTGACGAACATGGTAATCGACCGGTTGATCGCAACGGAGCGTGGCATCATCGGTCTCCTGAAAGCCTTTGGCTACTCGCATCTGGAGATCGGCTGGCACTACGTGAAGTTCGTGGTGCTGATCACCGGCGCCGGCATCGGGCTCGGGGCCGGTCTCGGCATCATGCTCGGGCGCTACAACGCGGCGCTCTATGCCGATTTCTACGCCTTTCCCTTTCTTGTCTTCCGGCCGGAACCCGACAGTTTCCTGATCGCCGGCGGGGCAAGTCTTGCGGCGGCACTCATCGGCACCGCCTTTGCCGTCATGCGCGCAGCACGTCTGGCGCCCGCAGAAGCCATGCGCCCGCCGGCGCCGCCCTCCTTCGGCCGTTCCGCGCTTGCGCGCTCGCGCCTTGCTCTGCTGCTCGACCAGCCGACGCGGATGATCGTGCGGCAGGTGTTGCGCTGGCCCCTGCGCTCCGGCTTGACCGTGCTCGGCATCGCCATGTCCGTCGCCGTGCTGATCATCGCCTTGCAATGGGAGGATTCGGTCTCCGAGATCATGGAAATCGAGTTTAAGATCTCGCAACGCCAGGATGCGACGGTAAGCTTGGCCGAGGTACGCGGGCGCAGGGTGCGCGAGAGCTTCGCCGCCATGCCGGGCGTTCTGGCGGTGGAGGGAGAACGGTCCATCGCGGTGCGTGCGCGAAACGGACCGAGGTCCAAGCGTATTGCGGTCACCGGACTTGACCCGGATGCCAGCCTGCACCGTCTCTTCGATACTGCGAACCGTCCCGTCCCGCTGCCGCCGGAGGGGCTGGTGATCTCCACCAAGCTCGGCGAGATGCTTGGGGTGGGCGTGGGCGACGCGGTGGAGCTGGAGGTGCTCGAAGGGCGTCGCCCGACGGTATCTGTCCCGGTCGTCGCGACTTTCGAGACCTATTTCGGCTATCCCGCCTACATGCGGCTCGAGGCGCTCAACCGGTTGATGCGCGATGCGCCGGTCGTCGGCGCGCTGCAGATCCTTCTCGACCCGCGCCACGAGGCCGCGCTGTTCGCCGCGCTGAAGGAGACGCCGGCCGTCGCCTTCGTCACGTTGCGCAGGGCTGCGATCGACATGTTCCAGGAAACCATGGCGGAAACGGTCAGCATCTTCACCGGCATCTTTTCCGCCTTCGCCGCGTCTCTTGCCATGGGGGTGGTCTACAATTCCGCCCACATCTCGCTTTCCGAACGTGCGCGCGAACTCTCCACGCTCCGGGTGATCGGCTTCACCCGTTTCGAGATTTCCTACATCCTCATCGGCCAGAGCCTGCTTCTGACCGTGATCGCCTTGCCGGTGGGGTGCGTGATCGGAACCTGGCTCGCCCATCTGATGACGGCGGCCTTCGATACAGAGCTTTATCGCATTCCCGCGGTGATCGAGCCCTCCACCTACGGCTATTCGAGCCTGCTGGTCCTGGCCTCCGCGCTCGTTTCCGCAATGCTCGTGCGCCGCCGCCTCGATCGTCTCGATCTTGTCGCTGTGCTGAAGACCCGGGAGTAGACCTGATGTCCGTCGCCCTTCGCCGCGTCCTGCTTTGGGGAACCCTTTTGGCGCTGGTGGCCGCGGCTCTCTTCTTCACGCTCAGGCCGCAGCCGGTTCCCGTCGATTTCGTCACGGTCGCCCGCGGGCCGTTGCAGGTCGCGGTGGAGGCGGAGGGAGAGACGCGGATCCGCGACGTCTACCGGGTGTCCGCCCCCGTCACCGGACGGCTGACGCGCATCAAGCTGGAGGCCGGCGACACGGTTGAAGCCGACAGGACGCTGGTTGCCGAATTGCAGCCGATCGATCCGGGGCTGCGCGACATGCGCACGGAGGCGGAGCTGCGCGCGGCGGTGCAGGCGGCGGAAGCGGCCCTCGCCCTGGCCGAAGCCAATATCGACAGCGCCCGTGCCGAACTCGGCTTCGCCGAAACCGATCTCGACCGCGTGCGCCGTCTGGCGGCGAGCGAGACCGTTTCCAAACGCCGGCTCGACGAGGCGGAGCTGTCGTTGCGAAAGGGGCGCGCGGCGCTCGCCCAGGCGATCGCGACGGCCAACATGCGCCGCTTCGAGCTGGACCGCGCCCGCACGCAGCTCCTGAGCACGGCGGAGGCCATCGGACAGCGTGATTCGTGTCCCTGCGTTCCCATCCGTGCGCCGGTAAGCGGCAAGGTGCTGCGCGTGCTGCAGGAAAGCGAGGTCGTCGTTCAGGCGGGCACGACCTTGGTGGAGGTCGGCGATCCGCGCGATCTGGAAATCGTCACCGACCTGCTGTCGGCCGATGCCGTCAAGGTGCAGGCCGGTCAGGAGGTCGTCATCACCGACTGGGGTGGGGACGAAGCGCTCGCCGGACGGGTGAAGCGGGTGGAGCCGTTCGGTTTCACCAAGGTTTCCGCGCTCGGCATCGAGGAGCAACGGGTCAATGTGGTGATCGAGCTGACCGGGCCGCCGGAAACCTATGCCCGGCTCGCGCACGGCTTTCGGGTAGAGGTGGCGATCGTGCTGTGGAAGGCGGACGACGTCGCCCGCCTGCCGCTGACCGCGCTCTTCCGCAAGGGTGATCGCTGGATGGTGTTCAAGGTGGAGGACGGGATCGTTCGGCAGGTGCCGGTCGAAACGGGCCACGGCAACGGCCTTGCGGTGGAGATCGTCGGCGGCGTGCGCGCCGGCGACACTGTGGTCGCCCACCCCAGCGACCGGGTCGTCGACGGTATCGCGGTGCAGCAGCGCGAAACGGAATAGCCAAGCGCGCGCCCAATCACCCGATCGCGACGCCCGATCCGGACGCTGCCCGACCAAACGACCCGTCGCGCTTGTGCGCGGGGCCGCCGGCTCCTATGTCAGCCGGACATCCTTCACCGATGACGGGGTCTCCATGCTGTCCCTTGCCGTGCGCTCCATCGCGCAAGTCCTTTCCCCGCCCTTCCGCGCCATCCTGTGGAAGTCGCTCGGCATCACCATCGCGCTGCTGGTCGTCATCTGGCTTGCCATCGAGTGGGCTGTCACCCATCTGGTCGACATCTCCGCTTATCCGTGGGCGGACACGGCGCTCAGCGTCGTGACCGGCATCGGCGCCTTCATCGGTCTCGGTTTCCTGATCGCTCCCGTCGCCACCGTCTTCGTCGCGCTCTATCAGGACGAGATCGCGGAGAAGGTGGAAGTCGCCGATTACCCGTCCGACCCGCCGGGCCGGGCCATGCCGATCATTCCCTCCATCCTGCTCTCGGTGAAGTTCTTCGGCATCGTCATCCTCGGCAATATCGTCGCCCTCCTGCTGTTGCTGATACCGGGCGTCAACGTCGTCGCCTTCTTTCTGGTCAACGGCTACCTGATCGGCCGCGAATACTTCGAATTCGCCGCCATGCGGTTCATGCCGGCGGCCGACGCGCGTCGGCTGCGCAAGGCGCATGGCGCGGAGGTCTTCGTCGCCGGCCTGATCGTCGCCGCCATTCTCGCGGTCCCCGTCGTAAACCTGCTCGCGCCGATCTTCGGCACCGTCTTGATGGTGCATCTGCAAAAGCGCGTCGCAGACCGTCTCTCGGGTCGTCCGGGGAGGCGCGTTCCGTTTAGGTAAACTGTTCGGTATTCTCGCGGTTTTTGTCCGGTCCTGCGCTTTTGGGGGGCAGCCGGGCAAGGAGGCGGCGCGCTCCGCGAGGTAAGGTGACGAGGCTGCCTCAGGTGTATGCTATTTCGTATTATGTTTGCCTAAGACGAACGCAGGCTTTGACGTGCGCGTACGATGGGGCTAGAACGACCACCGAAATAATCCTGAATTTGCTTACGCTTACGTAAGCGGAAAGGATCGTTGCATGTCGCAGATCGACGTCAAGGCCGCCCGGCCGCTGTCGCCCCATCTCCAGATTTACAAACGCATCCTGACGATGGTCATGTCGATCCTGCACCGGATAACCGGCGCGGGGCTCTATTTCGGCATGGCGCTCGTCGCCTGGTGGCTGGTCGCGGTCGCCAGTGGTCCGCACTACTACGATTTCGTCACCGGCCTTTTCGGTTCGATCCTCGGCTACCTGGTGCTGTTCGGCTTCACCTGGGCGCTGATGCATCACATGCTCGGCGGCCTGCGCCATTTCCTGTGGGATACCGGGCGCGGCATGGAGCCGGGCGTTCGTGACAAGATCGCGCTCGCCAACATTGTCGGTTCGATCGTCCTCACCGTCGTGGTGTGGGTCATCGCTCTCGCCGTCGCCTGATACGCAAGGACCAAGCTCATGAGCATGCGCACGCCCCTTAGCCAGGTCCGCGGACTGGGATCCGCCCGCGAAGGCACCGAACATTTCTGGCGCCAGCGCGTCACGGCGCTCGCCAACATCCCGCTGACCATCTTCTTCGTCGTCCTGCTGATCTCGCTGCAGGGCGCCGACCATGCCACCGCCGTCGCGGTTCTCGGATCGCCGATCGTGACGATCTTCATGCTGCTCGCCGTCATTTCGGTGACCTGGCACATGAAGCTCGGCATGCAGATGATTCTGGAGGACTACGTCCACGGCGAGTTCGCCAAGTATGTCTGGCTGATGGCCAACATCTTCTTCTGCGCGTTCGTCGGCATTGCCTCCGCCTTCGCGCTTCTCAAGATCAGCTTCGGGGTCTGAGCCAATGTCCGCATCCCAATCGAGCGCACCGGCAGCCGGTGGCCGCGCCTACAATTACGTCGATCATCACCATGACGTGGTCATCGTCGGCGCCGGCGGCGCAGGGCTTCGCGCGACCCTCGGCATGGCCGAGCAGGGCCTGAAGACGGCCTGCATCTCAAAGGTCTTCCCGACCCGTTCGCACACGGTCGCGGCCCAGGGCGGCATCGCCGCCTCGCTGGTCAACATGACGCCCGACAGCTGGCAATGGCACATGTACGACACGGTGAAGGGCTCCGACTGGCTCGGCGATACCGACGCCATGGAGTATCTCGCCCGCGAGGCACCCGCCGCGATCTACGAGCTGGAACACTACGGCGTGCCCTTCTCGCGCAACGAGGAAGGCAAGATCTATCAGCGCCCCTTCGGCGGCCACATGCAGAATTTCGGCGACGGCCCGCCTGTGCAGCGCACCTGCGCGGTGGCCGACCGTACCGGCCACGCCATCCTGCACACGCTCTACGGCCAGTCGCTGAAGAACAACGCCGAGTTCTACATCGAGTATTTCGCTCTCGATCTGATCATGTCGGACGACGGCGTGTGCCAGGGCGTGGTGGCCTGGGATCTCGACACCGGCACCATCCACCGCTTCAACGCCAAGATGGTGGTTCTGGCGACCGGCGGTTACGGCCGCGCCTATTTCTCCTGCACCTCCGCCCACACCTGCACCGGCGACGGCGGCGGTCTGGTGGCGCGTGCGGGCCTGCCGCTGCAGGACATGGAATTCGTGCAGTTCCACCCCACCGGCATCTATGGCGCCGGCTGCCTCATCACCGAAGGCGCGCGTGGCGAGGGCGGATACCTGACGAATTCTGAGGGCGAGCGCTTCATGGAGCGCTATGCGCCCTCGGCCAAGGATCTGGCCTCGCGCGATGTGGTCTCGCGTTGCATGACCATCGAAATCCGTGAAGGGCGCGGTGTCGGTCCGAAGAAGGATCACATCTTCCTGCACCTCGACCACCTCGATCCCGCGCTGCTGCACGAGCGGCTTCCGGGCATCTCCGAATCGGCCAAGATCTTCGCCGGTGTCGACCTCACCAAGGAGCCGATCCCGGTGCTGCCGACCGTCCACTACAACATGGGCGGCATCCCCACGAACTACTGGGGCGAAGTGCAGCGCGGCGAGGGCGTCGGCCCCGACAACGTCGTGCCGGGCCTGATGGCTGTCGGCGAGGCGGCCTGCGCTTCGGTGCATGGCGCCAACCGTCTGGGCTCCAATTCGCTCACCGATCTGGTGGTCTTCGGTCGCGCCGCGGCGATCCGCGCCGGTCAGGTAATCGACCGCAAGGCCCCTGTGCCGACGGCCAGCGAAGCGGCGCTCGACAAGATCATGTCGCGCTTCGATCGCCTGCGCCATGCCAACGGCAGCCAGCCGACAGCCGAGCTTCGCGAGAAGCTGCAGCGCACCATGCAGGAAGACGCCGCCGTGTTCCGCACCCAGGAGAGCCTGGAGCAGGGCTGCCAGCGCGTCTCCGCGCTGTGGAAGGAACTGCCGGACGTGAAGGTCTCCGACCGCTCATTGATCTGGAACTCCGATCTCGTTGAGACGCTGGAGCTGGAAAACCTGATGGCGAACGCCATCACCACCGTCTACTCCGCCGAGGCCCGCAAGGAATCGCGCGGCGCGCATGCCCGCGAGGACTTCAAGGACGGCCCGTTCGACGGCCGCGACGACGAGAACTGGCGCAAGCACTCGATCGCCTGGGTGAACGAGGCGGGCGACGTTAAGCTCGGCTATCGTCCGGTGGTGACCGAGCCGCTGACCAAGTTCGAGGACGGCGGCATCGACCCGAAGAAGATCGCGCCCAAGGCGCGCGTCTACTAGAGGTTGGATGAGGTGAGCCCCCGGGGCGTGCCTGTGCAGATCGATACGCTGTCGCCGTTCGGGACCTACCCGGCCGGCGGCATCGACAGGCTGGCCTGGCGGCTGATCGACGGCGGCGGCTTTCGGGCCGCGTTGCGTCACCGGGCGGGACGGCTGATCGGCCGGATGTTTCCCGGCCCCTTCGATGCGGAGGTCGACGGACTGAAGTTCCGCCTCTATCCGGGCGAGAACTACGACGACCGCAAGATTCTGGCGCGCCAGCGCCTGCCCGAGCGCGAGGAGCATGCGCTCGTGGGCAACCTGTTGAAGCCCGGCGCCGTGTTCGTCGATATCGGCGCCAATGTCGGCACCTACACGCTCTTCGCCGCACGGTGCGGGGCACGTGTTCTGGCGATCGAGGCGGCTCCGGCCACGGCCGAGAAGCTCGCCTTCAACATCGCCGCCAACGAATGGGCAAACGGGCTTGGGCGCATTCACGTGGCGCGCACGGCGGTGGGTGCCGAACCGGGACGGCTGACGCTATGGTCGTCGGCAACCAATTGCGGCTTCGCCACGCTTGCCGGCGAATTCGCCGACGGTCAGGCGGGAACGTGGACGGCCGAGGAAGTCCCGGTGCGTCCGCTCGCCGACGTTCTGGACGAGGCCGGCATCGACCGGCCGGACGTGATGAAGATCGACGTGGAGGGCTTCGAGGACCGGGTTCTTCTGCCCTATCTCGAGGCGACGCCGCGGGCGCAATGGCCGCGCGCGGTGCTGATGGAAACGAACTGCAGCGCGGCCTGGAAACGGGATCCGCGCGAGACCCTGACGGCACATGGCTTTGCGGTTCAGGGCCGGACGGACGACAATGTCCTGCTGGTCGACCGCGAAAGCGATGCAACCTGAGACGGCCGGGACAATGATCCCCGGTTCAAGCGGAGCATAGGAAATGGTTCAGCTGACGCTTCCCCGGAACTCGAAGGTCAAGACGGGCAAGGTCTGGGACAAGCCCGCCGGCGCGACCAATCTGCGCGAATACCGGATCTACCGCTGGAGCCCGGACGACGACGAGAACCCCTCCATCGACACCTATTACGTCGACACCGACGATTGCGGGCCGATGGTGCTGGACGGCCTCATCTACATCAAGAACAAGATCGACCCGACGCTGACCTTCCGCCGGTCCTGCCGCGAGGGCATCTGCGGTTCGTGTGCGATGAACATCGACGGCACCAACACGCTGGCCTGCACCAAGGGCATGGACGAGGTGAACGGCCCGGTCAAAATCTACCCGCTGCCGCACATGCCGGTGGTGAAGGATCTGGTGCCGGACCTCAACCTGTTCTACGCCCAGCACCGTTTCATCGAGCCATGGCTGAAGACCGTCTCGCCGACGCCGGAGACGGAGTGGCTGCAGTCCCACGAGGACCGCGCCAAGCTCGACGGTCTTTACGAATGCATCCTGTGCGCCTGCTGCTCGACCTCGTGTCCGAGCTACTGGTGGAACGGTGATCGCTACCTTGGGCCCGCGATCCTGCTGCAGGCCTATCGCTGGCTGATCGACAGCCGCGACGAGGCCACCGGCGAGCGCCTGGACGCGCTGGAAGATCCCTTCCGCCTCTACCGTTGCCACACCATCATGAACTGCTCGCAGGCCTGCCCCAAGGGCCTCAACCCGGCCAAGGCGATTGCGGAAATCAAGAAGATGATGGTGGAGAGAAGGGTGTAAGTTGGTTCCAAAGATCAAATCGAAGTCCGGGCACTCAGAGATGCCCGGACTCGCATAGTTTTTGTTCTTTATCTTCGGGAGGAAGATAGAAGAGAATGTGAGCTATCTTGTTGTCCTATTACTAGGCAGCTTTCTTCCGCCGAAGGGCTTCGCGATAGCTCCCCGGATGGCGTTTGCCCGTGTTAACTTCGCAGATGCGTCCCTGGTTCGTACCAAAGAACGCTGCGATACGGCTTTGCAGCCATCCGTCCATAAGCATCAGATGCACTCGAACGGCGTCTTCAAAGGTGAGTTTGTAACTCGGTTGATTTCCTGCGGTCATGGTTACTCCTTTCGACCACAAAAATTGTCGTCAGGCCTTGACCATCGGGGGATCTCTGAATCTAATGAGCCCTGCACGCTACCGATTTCCCGCGCCTGACGGACGGTCATGCGGGATAAGATTGAGAGGCCGGCATTTCCTTGGCCGGGGTGACGGCCTCCTAATCTCTGTCTTTAGAAATAAAACTGCGACTCTAGGGGGCGTGTCAACTACTGCCGAGTCGCTGAATACTCAGATTTAATAATTTGTTCACTTTTTGTTTCGAAAAATCACGTAAAAACAACGGGTTGGATGCCAGGCTGGAGGGCATCTGGAGCTGTCGTATTATGTGGTTTCTCTCGTCTAATTTGGGTCTGATCGTTCGTTCGCAGTAAAATACAAAGTCGATTCAACGAATCGACCAGACGATCCTCAGGGGTAATCCAGCCTACTTAAGCGCGTTCTTTAATTTGAGTCGTGCCGAGGTATCGCCTCCCATCCTCCGCTCACATCCCCATCACCTTCGCGCGAAACACGCGAGCGTGACGTGACGCCCGTGGGAGTCAGCCCTATGTCGGGAGGCAACGCCCGTCATGGAGGAAACCGATGCGCTGCTCCCTTTCCCTTTTCGCTGCCTTCGTCCTTGCCCTCGCCGCCCCGGCCCTGCTGGCCGCATCAGCCGCGCGCGCCGAAACGGCGCTGTTTGCCGGCGGCTGTTTCTGGTGCGTGGAATCGGACATGGACCATGTCGCCGGCGTCACCGACACGGTTTCAGGCTATGCCGGCGGCAAGACGGACAATCCCACCTACGACGACTACAGCGCCGGCGGCCACCGGGAGGTGGTGAAGGTCACATTCGATCCCGCCGTGGTGAGCTATGACAAGCTCGTCGACATCTTCTTGCATTCGGTCGACGTGACGGATGCCGGCGGCCAGTTCTGCGATCGCGGTCATGCCTATACCACTGCGATCTACGCGCTCGACGATCGGCAGAAGAAGATCGCTGAGAAGGTGAAGGCCGAGGACGAGAAGGAACTGGGCGCCACGATCGTCACGCCTGTGGAGGGGCCGGCCAGGTTCTGGGCGGCGGAGGACTACCACCAGAACTACTACAAGAGCCAGACACGCACCCTGACGCGCTTCGGCTACGTCACCCGGGCTGACGCCTACAAGGGCTACCGCAAGGGCTGCGGACGTGACGCCCGGGTGCGCGAGGTCTGGGGGGCGAGCGCCTACAAGGGCATCGCCGGTCACGAGGGATCGTGAGCGGCAGCTGTCCGCTCGGCTTACTTCCCGTCGACGTTCCAGGAGAACCTGTAGGTTAGGCCGAGGCCGGCGGTGAACTGGTTCTCGCTGCCGGCCCGCTTCACGATCGGGCTGTCCGCCGCATCGCCCACCAGCCGTCGATATCCCGCATCGCCGTAGAGGGTGATCCGGTCGCTCCAGGCGTATTCGGCGCCGAACTGAAGTCCCATGTCGCGGAAGCCGCCGCCCGCGTCATAGGCGGAGAGACGGCCGCCGGAGGCCGTCGCCTCGCCGGAGGAGACACCGAAATAGGTCGACATGTATTCGGAATCGGCAAAAGACAGCCGCGGCCCGAGCTTCAGCTTCAGCCGGTCGGAGGGCCGCGCCACCGCATCGATGCCGAGCTCGCCGACAAAGCCGTGATGGCCGTTGAAGCCGCGCCTGACTTCCGCGTAGGCCTCGACGAAATCGCCGGTGTAGCGCACGCCGGCACCCAGCTCGATCGCCCATTTGACCGTCCGCAGGCCCCTCAGTTCGGAATGATCGGCGGCATCGCGTTCGCCTTCGAAGTTGAAGGCGGGGTACAAGCCGAGGCCGACATTCTTGCTGCTGTCGGCGACGGTGCCGAAAATGGGCAGCTTCAGGAAGCGCAGCTTGATGATGGGTGCCGGATAGAGCGTGTAGTTGTCCGCGCCGGGAAACGCGGGAGCGACGCGGGCGGCGGCGCCCAGTTCAAGCATGATGTCGGTTCCAGGCGTCGGCGTCGTGTTGTTCGCCAGATCCGGGTCGGCCAAAGCAGGACCGGCCAGCCCCGCCAGAATGCCGATGCCCAGAATGCCGGTGTACAGAACCGCGCGTGAAGAAGACCGCCGCATACTTGTTCAACCTTTTGTCAGCTGCCTGAGTGGCCCGAACAATAAGCCAATGATCAGGCGAAGGAAAACCGTGTTGGGCGCGTTTTCGCATGCGTGTTTAAAGAGAATGGTAACGCAGAGCGCTTTTCTCCCTCCGGTTGCCGAAAGGCCACAGCGGCGGGCCTTGTCGGCGTATGTCCGTCAGCCGGCCCGGGGCAGGCTCTGGCCGTTTCGGTCGAGCAGAAAGTCGCTGACTGCGGTCTTGATTGCCTGGTAGAGCGCGGGGATCTCGGATGGGGGCGGGGGCCCGTCGAAGGCCGCGACGTGCCAGTGGCGCCGTTCCGGCCAACCCTTCCAGTCGGGCTCGTCCTGCGGCAGGCGGAGGCCGATGCCGATCAGCAGATCGGGCGCCGGCGCGTGCGGCAGGGCGAAGATCTCCCACGATTTCGGCTGCAGCGCATCGGTGGCATGGCCGCGCCCGCGCAACAGCCGCTCCACCGACGGATTGAGCCTTTGTGCCGGATGCTCGGCGGCCGAAAAGGCCCGGATCTCGCCGCGCGCGGCGCGGTTCAGGCAGGCCTCGGCCATCGGACCGAGAATCGCATTGTCAGGACACACGAAAAGCACGTTGCACACGGGCCTTCACCTCACGCCGTTCGACGAATCGTCCCCCGTCCCGAGACAGGCGGATAGAGGTCTTTTCCGACGTGCGTATGACGGTCCCGCCTTTCGCCCGCCGCTTATGCGGCGGGCTTGTGGCAGACCACCTCGATGTTGTGTCCGTCCGGGTCGAGCATGAAGGCCGCGTAATAGTCGGGGTGATAGTGCGGTCGCAGGCCGGGCGCACCGTTGTCGCGTCCGCCCGCTGCAAGCGCCCGGGCGTAGACCTCATCCACCGTCTTTCGGTCCTGAGCGGTGAAGGCGACGTGCAAGGTGCCCGTCAGCGGCGTGCCGGTGCCGATCCAGAATTCCGGCTTGTCCGTTCCGAAGCCGCAATGGGCCTCTCCGCCAGTCTGTTCGGCCGTGACTTCCATGATCGCCGAAATGCCAAGAGGCTTGAGCGTCTTTTCATAAAAGGCGCGTGAAGCGGCAAAGTCCGAAACGCAGAAGCCGACGTGGTCGAGTATGCCCATGACATCATTCTCCAATGAAACTGGTCGCCACAAATGCGACCTTGCAGAAAGATCACATTTCGCCCGTATTGCAGTGTCAGGTGAAGAGCAGAAATCGTCTCACGGCGACGCATCCGCGCGTGTCCGGGAACAGGTGTTTCGACCGTGCGTTTCCGCAATGCGGTTTCACGGTTCACGCGGCCGCGCCGGACGGCTAAATTGGCGCAAACAGATCAAGGAACGATTCGGAATGAACCAGGCGGCATCGATCGCTGCAGTGCTGTGCCTCGGCGCCCTGGCGGCCGGGTGCTCGCGCTTCGACTACGGCAGAGGCCCATCGCCGGCCGCCAGCGCGCCGCGCCAGCCCGTGTCGGAAGGCGGCAGCTTGCAGCCGCTCGTGGTTGCCCCGAACCAGGACCCGAACGGAGGCTACGGTCCCGGTCCTTACAATTCCGGCCCTTATCAATCCGGTGCGACGCTTGGGCCTGACGGGCGCCCGATCTACGATCCCAATGGCCAGCCGCCCCCGACCGGAACGGACATGGCCGCGGCGAACCCGGCCGGCAACGGCACTTCGGGCCAGCCCGCCGGGCAGATGGCGCCGCCGCCCAATGCGCCGGAAATCGGCCGCACCGAGCTTCTTGGCGGCTGGACGATCGCTTCGGGCGGAAATTCCTGCAAGCTGTTCATGACCCTCACCACCTGGAGCGGCGGCTACCGGGCGAACACGCAAGGTTGCGGCGGTCCTCCGCTGGGGGCGATCTCCGCCTGGGATCTGAATGGCGCGCAGATTATTCTCAAGGACGGCGACGGCACGCAGCTCGCGACCCTCTACAAGAGCGGCAATGAGCGCTACGACGGGCGCACCGGAGCGGGCCAGCCGATTACCGTTTCACGCTGAGCCGGCGCCAGCCGCTCATCGGCGAACCGCGAAGCCCCGGGCGCCCTGGCGCTGCAGGGGCTTTTTTCTTTCTGCAGGCGACCTTGCGCGAAAGACCTTTGCCCGACCGTTCCCTTTCAAGCCAAGCATCCGGACGCCGGACCCGGCGCCGAAGCCCGCATTGGCGGCCATGTCACGATTGCTTTTCTTTACCTTACGCAGCGTCTGAATCCCGCTGGACCCACGCCTCCGGAAATGTAACCATACGTTCATTTGGGGGAAAAGAAATTGCCATGGCAAAGTATGATCCGTTGAAGCTGCATCTCGCCCGGTTGCCGGAATTCGAATGGACGGCGAGTTTCGATGAGATCGAGGGGATCCTCGGTCTGGCCTTGCCCGCAAGCGCCACGACCCATCGCACCTGGTGGGCGAATTCCGGTGGTTTGCTGGTTCATCAGGAAGCGTGGCTGACGGCCGGCTGGCGGGTTCGGCAGGTCGATATATCGCGCCGTCACGTGACCTTCCAGCGCGTGCGTCTCGGCGGTGCCATCACGCGGACGGCATCGCAGGCAAAGCCGGAAAACGCCTCCGCTGCAGCGCGGCCCGAAACCATGCCGGCGGCAATGCGCAAGGCGCTGGAGACGAGCCGCAAGCCCCTCAACCTGTCGGCGCGGATCGACTGGAGCGAAATCGGGCCGGGCCGGCGCAACGACGACGGCTGGCAGCTGCCGAGCGCCGGTCATGTTCCCGCGCTGTGCCGCTTTCACATCTTCTCCGGCGACGGGCACCGCGTGCTCGTTGTCATTACCCGGGATCTCGATGGCTTGCTGCGCGCGGTCGAGGCGGGAGAAGCGCCCGGCAAGGAGACCCCGGCCCGAGTGCGCGAGGTGGCGGCCGCCATGGCGAACGCCGATCACGTCGTGGTCGATGCGGCAACGCCCGGTCAGGCGTGGATCCTGGTCGACGGTCGCGGGCACAAGGCCGATCTCGGCGACGACGGCGAACGCTGGCTGGTTGCCTGGGCGGCCGCCGTGGGCAACCGCCAGGCGGGGCTGGAATCCGTGCTCATCGCCAGTTGAGCGGACCCGCCCGTTTCGAACCGATTCGTCAGGCCCCCGTCGTCGCGATGCTGGCAAGCGAGAGAATCGCTCGTGCCGTCTCCACGGCGGAGGCCGAGGTGTTCATCAGGCCGAGAGCCAGCGCCGCGGCGCATGCGCCTCCGAGAAAAGCCATCCGGCGCTGCCATTTCCGCCGGGTGCTGGCCGAAAAGCGGGACGTGCCGAAAAATCGCGTCATTCAGATTTTCTCCAATTCCCTCCCACCGGCATTGCGCCGGAAACGCCCGTCATGCGTGAAACCGACGCGCTTCTTTTTCACGTTGGCGGGGTGGAAGGCATTGAGATGGCGCAAAACATTCATTTGAATTGACCTGCGGTTTTTTGACAGGGTTCTGCGTTTCCGATCCCCCATACCGATGAGCGAGATCGGGGCGCATGGCGCGACGGAGTGGCCTTGACCTTGGCGCACTGGAAGGCTGGAGTGGCGAAATGCCCAACGGGAGGATGGTGAATGAGTCTCGTGCCTGTTCTTGACGACGATGAAATGAAGCCCGAAGCCCGTGCTGTCATCAATGAGATCCGTGACGTGCGGCAGACTGATTTCGTCAACAATTTCTGGCGGGTTCTGGCCAATGACCCTGCCGCCCTGAAGCGCACGTGGGGAAGCCTGCGCGAGGTCATGGGGCCGGGCACGCTCGATCCGCTCACCAAGGAACTGATCTACATCGCGGTCTCCATCGCCAACGGATGCGAATACTGCATTCGCTCGCATACCGCCGCGGCGCGGGCCAGGGGCATGAGCGAGGCACAGATGATGGAGCTTCAGTCCGTTGTCGCGATGGCGAGCGAGACGAACAGGCTGGCGATCGGTCTTCAGGTGCCGGTAGACGATGTGTTCAAAGGGCTGCCACCTGCCCCCGCGTCTTCAGGCGATTGACGGCGGGAGCGGAGCAGGGAGGAACCCGTCCCGGCTTTCCCGCGCTTGTCAACACAAGGCGCATCCAGTATCGCTGCCGGCCGTGCGACCTTTCGTCCGCAATCTGCCGCATGGCGCGAGTCCGGCTCTGCGCCCCTTGTCCCGCCCTTGCCTTGTCGAATTTCTGGAAACCCTGCCGATGCCCGAGTCCCAGTCGCTGACGCCGAACGTACGCGAACGCTACGAGGCGATGGTTGCCGCTGGCGAATTGTCCGAGGATCCGGCCCAGCGCGCCGTTATCGATAAACTCGACGCCCTGAATGCGGCGCTGGCCGAGCGCCGTCTCGCCAGCAAGCAATCTCCGCTCGGCTGGCTCTTCGGCAGGAAGCAGCCGCAGGAGATGCCGAAGGGGCTCTACATTTGGGGCTCGGTCGGCCGCGGCAAGACCATGCTGATGGATCTGTTCTTCGAGCGGGCCGTAGTCAAGCGCAAGCGTCGCGCCCATTTCCATGAATTCATGAGCGACGCGCACGAGCGCATCCACGCCGCGCGCCAGAAGATCAAGGCCGGCGCGCTTAAAGGGCCGGACCCGATTGCCCCGGTGGCGGCGGATCTGGCGGCGGAAACCCGGCTGCTGTGCTTCGACGAATTCTCCGTCACCGACATAGCCGATGCCATGCTGCTGGGGCGTCTGTTCGAGAAGCTGTTCGACGCCGGCGTCGTCGTGGTCGCGACCTCCAATGTCGATCCAGATGACCTCTATCGCGACGGCCTCAACCGGGACCATTTCCTGCCCTTCATCAAGTTGCTGAAAAGCCGCGTCGAGGTGTTCAACCTCGATTCGCCCACGGATTACCGGCTGGAGAAGCTCGCAGGCACGCCCGTCTACCTCACCCCCCTCGGCGAGGCGGCGGACCGGGAGATGGAGCGGATCTGGCAGGCGCTGACGCAAGGCACCCGGTCGCGCGCCGACCGGCTGGAGGTCAAGGGTCGCTGGATCGAGGTTCCGCAAACGGCATGCGGCGTCGCCCGGTTTTCGTTTCACGATCTCTGCGAGCGCCCCTATTCGGCGGCCGATTATCTGCGCGTCGCCCATGCCTACCACACGGTCATGCTGGAGCGTGTCCCCGTCCTGCAGCAGAACAGGCGCAACGAGGCCAAGCGCTTCATCAATCTCGTGGATGCTCTCTATGATCAGCGCATCAAGCTGGTGGTCTCCGCCGAGGCGGAACCGGATGGCCTCTACCTCGGCACCTCCGGTACGGAAAAGTTCGAGTTCGATCGGACGATTTCGCGGCTGACCGAGATGCGGTCCGAGGAATATCTGGCCGAAGTCTCGCAATAGGCCGCATTCCCGCAAAGGGACGGTATGCCTTCGGGCGACTTCCGTGCGATGGCGCGGCGGCTGAGCTGTGCGCGCGGGCCGAGGCATCTTGTCCGCCTCTGTCGTGATGTGGTGTGCGCTCCGGCGCGCCGCCGCGCCCTCTGCGGCAGCCGGGATACCATCCCTACGAATTTTTTACGTCCCGCGTTTGCCGAACACGCGCCCCGGCGGTTGCGCCGCGCCGGCAAAGGGAGTATCGAACCCGCGACCATATGACCTATGGCCTTGGCTGACGTTTACGTAAAGGGAAACCAATAGCATGGCGCGGAACAAGATCGCATTGGTAGGGTCGGGCCAGATCGGTGGCACGCTCGCTCATCTCGCAGGCCTGAAGGAACTCGGTGACGTCGTCCTCTTCGACATCGCCGAAGGCGTCCCCCAGGGCAAGGCCCTGGACCTGGCGGAATCCTCGCCGGTCGACGGGTTCAATGCGAAGCTGGTCGGCACCAACACCTATGAGGCGCTGGAAGGGTCCGACGTCGTCATCGTCACCGCCGGTGTGCCCCGCAAGCCGGGCATGAGCCGCGACGATCTGCTGGAAATCAACCTGAAGGTCATGGAGCAGGTTGGCGCGGGTCTGAAGAAGTACTGCCCCGACGCGTTCGTCATCTGCATCACCAACCCGCTCGACGCCATGGTCTGGGCGCTGCAGAAGTTCTCCGGCCTGCCGGCGAACAAGGTCGTCGGCATGGCCGGCGTGCTGGACAGCTCCCGCTTCCGCTATTTCCTGGCCGACGAGTTCGACGTGTCGGTGGAAGATGTCACCGCCTTCGTGCTGGGCGGCCACGGCGACACCATGGTGCCGCTGACCCGCTATTCCACCGTCGCCGGCATTCCGCTGCCGGATCTGGTCAAGATGGGCTGGTGCACCAAGGAGCGTCTGGAAGAGATCGTGCAGCGCACCCGTGACGGCGGCGCCGAGATCGTTTCCCTGCTCAAGACCGGTTCCGCCTTCTATGCGCCGGCCGCTTCCGCCATCGCCATGGCCGAGAGCTACCTGAAGGACAAGAAGCGCGTGCTGCCCTGCGCCGCGCATCTGGACGGTCAGTATGGCCTCACCGACACCTACGTCGGCGTTCCCACCGTGATCGGCGCCGGTGGCGTCGAACGCATCATCGAGATCGACCTGAACGCCGACGAGAAGGCGAACTTCGAGAAGTCCGTCGGCTCTGTCGACGGTCTGGTTCAAGCCTGCAAGAAGATCCAACCCGCCCTGGCGTGATGGAAAAGGGGAGCCCCTGCGGGCTCCCCTTTGTTGTTTTAAGGGGCGCGATCGGGAGGAAGAGACCCGGATCGCCGCTTCTTCTTCGAAGGTGCGCGAGGGGGCGGAATTTCCTCCGACCTTGCGTGCCGGATCCTGAAACGAGAAGCCTCTCGAGGGAGTCACCATGAACATCCACGAGTACCAGGCAAAGGCGCTGCTGAAGGAATTCGGCGCCCCCGTCGCCTCCGGTGTCCCGATTTTCTCCGCCGACGAAGCCGAGGCCGCCGCCAAGAAGCTTCCCGGCCCGCTTTACGTGGTCAAGTCGCAGATCCATGCCGGCGGCCGCGGCAAGGGCAAGTTCAAGGAATTGGGCCCTGATGCCAAGGGCGGCGTCCGGCTGGCGAAGTCCATCGAGGACGTTGTCGCCAATGCCCGGGAGATGCTCGGCTCCACGCTGGTGACCAAGCAGACGGGCCCGGCCGGCAAGGTCGTCAACCGCCTCTATATCGAGGATGGCGCCGACATCGACCGCGAACTCTATCTCTCGATCCTCGTCGACCGCACGGTCGGCCAGGTGGCCTTCGTCGCCTCCACCGAGGGTGGCATGGACATCGAGGAGGTCGCCGCCTCCACGCCCGAGAAGATCCTCACCCTGCCGATCGATCCGGATCAGGGCGTTACCGAGGACGCCGCTGCCAGGCTCTGCGACGCGCTTGAGCTGAAGAGCCCGGCGCGCGAGGACGGCATGAAGCTGTTCCCGATCCTCTACAAGGCCTTCACCGAGAAGGACATGAGCCTTCTGGAGATCAACCCGCTGATCGTCATGACCGACGGTCACCTGCGCGTTCTCGACGCCAAGGTTTCCTTCGACGGTAATGCGCTGTTCCGCCACGACGACGTGATGGCGCTGCGCGACAAGTCGGAAGAGGACGAGAAGGAGATCGAGGCCTCCAAGTTCGATCTCGCCTACGTGGCGCTCGACGGCGACATCGGCTGCATGGTCAACGGCGCCGGTCTTGCCATGGCGACGATGGACATCATCAAGCTCTACGGCGCTGAGCCGGCGAACTTCCTCGATGTCGGCGGTGGCGCTTCCAAGGAGAAGGTCACGGCGGCGTTCAAGATCATCACCGCCGACCCGAACGTGAAGGGCATCCTGGTCAACATCTTCGGCGGCATCATGCGCTGCGACGTGATCGCGGAAGGCGTGGTCGCGGCGGTGAAGGAAGTCGGGCTTCAGGTTCCCCTCGTGGTGCGCCTCGAAGGCACGAACGTCGAGTTGGGCAAGAAGATCATCAACGAGAGCGGTCTCAACGTGATCGCCGCCGATGACCTCGACGACGCCGCGCAGAAGATCGTCAAGGCTGTGAAGGAGGCCGCGTAATGTCCATTCTGGTCAACAAGGACACCAAGGTCATCGTTCAGGGCCTGACCGGCAAGACCGGCACGTTCCACACCGAGCAGGCGCTCGCCTATTACGGCACGCGGATGGTCGCCGGCGTTCACCCCAAGAAGGGTGGTGAGATGTGGACGTCGGGCCTCGACGGTGCGGCCGAGCTGCCGATCTACGCTTCCGTCGCCGATGCGAAGGACGCGACCGGGGCCGATGCCTCCGTCATCTACGTGCCGCCGGCAGGCGCCGGTGCCGCGATCATCGAGGCGATCGAGGCGGAAGTGCCGCTCATCGTCTGCATCACGGAAGGCATTCCGGTGATGGACATGGTCAAGGTCAAGGCGAAGCTCGACAAGTCGAAGTCGCGGCTCATCGGTCCGAACTGCCCGGGCGTGCTGACGCCGGAAGAGTGCAAGATCGGCATCATGCCCGGCTCGATCTTCAAGAAGGGCTCGGTCGGTATCGTATCTCGCTCGGGAACGCTTACATACGAAGCGGTGTTCCAGACATCGAACGCTGGTCTCGGCCAGACGACGGCTGTCGGCATCGGCGGCGATCCGGTCAAGGGCACCGAGTTCATCGACATGCTGGAAATGTTCCTGGCGGACGATGAGACCAAGTCGATCATCATGATCGGCGAGATCGGCGGTTCGGCCGAGGAAGACGCCGCCCAGTTCATCGCCGATGAGGCGAAGAAGGGGCGTTCCAAGCCGATGGCGGGCTTCATCGCCGGCCGCACGGCCCCTCCGGGCCGCACCATGGGCCATGCCGGCGCCGTCATCTCCGGCGGCAAGGGCGGTGCGGAAGACAAGATCGCGGCGATGGAAGCCGCCGGTATCAAGGTCTCGCCGTCTCCCGCCAAGCTCGGCGAGACGCTGGTCGAGGTCCTCAAGGGCTGATGCCTTTTCGGTTCGGCGGCGATGCTGCCGGACCGCTTCCCCACGGGGAACGAACATGCGCGAGCTGCACTGCGTGAAACTGCGTAAGCGCTTGCGCCGGATAGCGTTACGGGTTTAGCAAGGTTTTCTGGGCCTTATGCCTTTGCGGCATGGTGACGCACACTGACGAGACGGAGCGCGGCCGGATCGGTCGCCCTCAATGATCATCGGGGACGCCCCCGGCGTTCTCAAAACGGGCACAAGGCACGGCCCATCGGTCGTGCCGTCACGAGCGGGGCGGAGGTCAAGACCCTTCGCTGACAGACAACATGGCACGGCAGGACGCGAACGAAGCCTTCGCACTGACGTCGTTCCTTTACGGCGCCAACGCAGCCTACATCGAAGATCTCTACGCACGCTTCCAGGAGGATCCGGCCTCGCTGGATGAGGTCTGGCGGGACTTCTTCTCCAAGCTCCAGGACAATCCTTCCGACGTCGTGAAGGAAGCGCGCGGCGCGAGCTGGAAGCGCTCCGACTGGCCGGTGACGGCCAATGGCGAGCTCGTTGCCGCGATGGACGGCAACTGGGGCGCGCTGGAGCCGAAGATCGCGGAGAAGATCAAGGGCAAGGCGGAGGCCAAGGGCGCGCCGATGTCGGAGGCGCAGGTCCAGCAGGCGACCCGCGACTCTGTCCGCGCGCTGATGATGATCCGTGCCTATCGCATGCGCGGCCACCTGCACGCCGATCTCGATCCCCTGAAGCTGGAACCGCCGAAGGATCACGTTGAGCTGCATCCCGCGACCTACGGCTTCTCTGATGCCGACTGGGATCGCCCGATCTTCATCGACCACGTGCTGGGGCTTGAATTCGCCACCATCCGCGAGATGCTGGAGATCCTCAAGCGCACCTACTGCTCCACGCTGGCGGTCGAGTTCATGCACATCTCCGATCCGGCCGAGAAGGCCTGGATCCAGGAGCGCATCGAGGGCCCGGACAAGCAGATCAGCTTCACCCAGGAAGGCAAGAAGGCCATCCTCAACAAGCTTGTTGAGGCCGAGGGCTTCGAGAAGTTCCTCGATGTGAAGTACACCGGCACCAAGCGTTTCGGTCTCGACGGCGGCGAGGCGCTGCTGCCGGCGCTCGAACAGATCATCAAGCGCGGCGGTCAGCTGGGTCTCAAGGAGATCGTTCTCGGCATGGCCCACCGCGGCCGCCTGAACGTGCTCTCGCAGGTCATGGGCAAGCCGCTTCGCGCCATCTTCCACGAGTTCAAGGGCGGGTCGTATGCGCCCGACGACGTGGAAGGCTCCGGCGACGTGAAGTACCACCTCGGTGCCTCCTCCGACCGCGAGTTCGACGGCAATGCCGTCCACCTGTCGCTGACCGCCAACCCCTCGCACCTGGAAATCGTCAATCCGGTGGTGCTCGGCAAGGCGCGCGCCAAGCAGGACCAGCACTCGATGAAGGACGGCCACTGGGTGGAGACGGTCGATGTCGACCGCTCCAAGGTGCTGCCGCTGCTGCTGCACGGCGATGCGGCCTTTGCCGGCCAGGGCGTCGTGGCGGAGTGTTTCGGCCTGTCCGCGCTGCGCGGTCACCGCACCGGCGGTTCGATCCACTTCATCATCAACAACCAGATCGGCTTCACGACGAACCCGCGCTTCTCGCGCTCCTCGCCGTACCCCTCCGACGTCGCCAAGATGATCGAGGCGCCGATCTTCCACGTGAACGGCGACGACCCGGAAGCGGTGGTCTATGCCGCCAAGATCGCGACGGAGTTCCGGCAAGCCTTCGGCAAGCCCGTCGTCATCGACATGTTCTGCTACCGCCGTTTCGGCCACAACGAGGGCGACGAGCCGGCCTTCACCCAGCCGATCATGTACCGCGAGATCCGCCAGCACCCCACGACGCTGCAGATCTACGCCGACAAGCTGATTGCCGAAGGCACCGTCACCAAGGACGAGGTCGAGGCGCTCAGGGCCGAATGGCGCCATCGCATCGACGACGAGTTCGAGGCCGGCCAGGCCTACAAGCCGAACAAGGCCGACTGGCTCGACGGCAAGTGGTCGGGCCTCAAGCAGGCCGCCGACAGCGACGACCCGCGCCGTGGACAGACCGGTGTCGCGCTCGGCGATCTGCGCGAGATCGGCATGCGGCTCTCCACCATCCCTGACGACTTCAACGCCCACCGCACCATCCGCCGGTTCCTCGACAACCGCGCCAAGATGATCGAGACGGGCGAGAACATCGACTGGGCGACCGCTGAGGCTCTGGCCTTCGGGTCTCTCCTGCGCGAAGGCCACAAGGTGCGTCTGTCCGGTCAGGACGTGGAACGCGGCACCTTCTCGCAGCGCCATTCCGTGCTCTACGATCAGGAAACCGAGGAGCGCTACATCCCGCTGGCCAATGTCGGTGAGAACCAGGAGCGCTACGAGGTCATCAACTCGATGCTGTCGGAAGAGGCGGTGCTTGGTTTCGAATACGGCTACACGCTGGCCGAGCCCAATGCGCTGACGCTGTGGGAAGCCCAGTTCGGCGACTTCGCCAACGGCGCTCAGGTGATCTTCGATCAGTTCCTGTCGTCGGGCGAACGCAAGTGGCTGCGCATGTCAGGCCTCGTGTGCCTGCTGCCGCACGGCTACGAGGGGCAGGGGCCGGAGCATTCGTCCGCCCGTCTGGAGCGCTATCTTCAGATGTGCGCCGAGGACAACATGCAGGTCGCCTACTGCTCGACGCCGGCCAACTACTTCCACATCCTGCGTCGCCAGCTGAAGCGCGATTTCCGCAAGCCGCTCATCCTGATGACGCCGAAGTCGTTGCTCCGGCACAAGCGCTGCGTCTCCAAGCTGTCGGAAATGGCGGACGACGCCTCCTTCCACCGCATCCTTTGGGACGATGCGGAGAGCTCCGCCGATGCCGGTGTCGAACTCGTCGCGGACGAGAAGATCCGGCGCGTCGTGATGTGCACTGGCAAGGTCTACTACGACCTGCTGGAGGAGCGCGAGAAACGCGGTATCAACGATGTCTACCTGTTGCGCGTGGAGCAGCTTTATCCGTTCCCGACCAAGGCGCTGGTGCAGGAGCTGACGCGCTTCAAGAATGCAGACATGGTCTGGTGCCAGGAAGAGCCGAAGAACATGGGCTCGTGGAACCACATCCAGCCCTACGTCGAATGGGCGCTGAGCCAGATCGGCGCGAAGAGCGGGCGTCCGCGCTATGTCGGCCGGCCGCCGGCCGCCGCCACCGCCACGGGCCTGATGTCCAAGCACCAGGCGCAGCTCCGCGCCTTCCTCGACGAGGCCTACGCAGAGGCCTGAGGTCGCGACCTGAGATTTCCGGCGGGCGCCAGGAGCGCCTGCCGGCTTCCGCATCGAGAACGTTAAACCGCAGCTCGGCTGCCAATCGAAGAGACGAAATAAAATGGCAACGGAAATCCGCGTGCCCACCCTGGGCGAATCCGTGACCGAAGCCACCATCGCGCAGTGGTTCAAGAAGCCGGGCGAGGCCGTCGCCGCCGACGAACCGCTCGTGGAGCTGGAAACCGACAAGGTGACGATCGAGGTTCCCGCGCCCGCTGCCGGTGCGCTGGAGAGCATCGTCGTGCAGGAAGGCGAGACCGTCGAGGTCGGCGCGCTTCTGGCGACGCTCGCCGAAGGCGCTTCCGGTTCGGCCAAGCCCGCCGAGGCGAAGGAAGAAAAGCCCGCACCCGCGCCCGCCAAGGCCGAGGCTCCGGCCGCGAAGTCTGCCGGCTCCGACATGCCGCCGGCGCCGTCTGCCCAGAAGATGATGGCCGAGAAGGGCGTTTCCGCCGATCAGGTCGAGGGCAGCGGCAAGCGCGGCCAGATCCTGAAGGGCGACGTGATGGCCGCCATGGAGAAGACGTCCGCGTCGTCTCCCGCGGCCTCGCCGGCTGCCGCGCGCGGCCCGGTCGCGGTCGAGGACGAGGCGCGCGAGGAACGCGTGCGCATGACCAAGCTGCGCCAGACCATCGCCCGCCGGCTGAAGGATGCGCAGAACACTGCCGCCATGCTCACCACCTACAATGAGGTGGACATGGGCCCGGTGATGGAGCTCCGGAAGACCTACAAGGATCTGTTCGAGAAGAAGCACGGCGTGAAGCTCGGCTTCATGGGCTTCTTCACCAAGGCCGTCTGCCATGCGCTGAAGGAAGTACCCGCAGTCAATGCCGAGATCGACGGCACCGACCTCATCTACAAGAACTTCTGCCACATCGGCGTGGCCGTCGGCACCGACAAGGGCCTCGTCGTGCCGGTGGTGCGCGATGCTGACAGCATGTCGATCGCCGAGATCGAGAAGAAGATCGGCGAGTTCGGCCGCAAGGCGCGTGACGGCAAGCTTGGCATCGAGGAGATGCAGGGCGGCACCTTCACGATTTCCAACGGCGGCGTCTATGGCTCGCTGATGTCCTCGCCGATCCTGAACGCGCCGCAGTCGGGCATCCTCGGCATGCACAAGATCCAGGAGCGCCCGATGGTCGTGAACGGCCAGATCGTGGCGCGTCCGATGATGTATCTGGCACTCTCCTACGATCACCGCGTTGTCGACGGCAAGGAAGCCGTCACCTTCCTGGTGCGCGTCAAGGAGAGCCTTGAAGACATCCAGCGCCTCGTGCTGGATCTGTGATCCGGTCGCATGAGGCCGCCTCCCGGTGAAGGTGGCCTCATGCGCACTCGGATACCACAATGGGACAACGAAAACGGGGTCCGCAAGGCGGATCCCGAGCGTCGGGGGGGCTGCGGAAATGAGCCTGGAATTCCTGATCACTGCACTCGTCGTCGTGCTCGTGCCCGGGACCGGTGTCGTCTACACCGTCGCCATCGGGCTTTCGCGCGGGCGGATCGCGGCGGTCGCCGCCGCGCTTGGCTGCACGTTCGGCATCGTGCCGTCCATCGCGGCCGCCATTCTGGGGCTCTCCGCGCTCATGCATGCCGGCGCTCTCGCCTTCCTGGTGCTGAAATATGCCGGTGCTGCCTACCTTTTCTATCTCGCCTGGCAGACGTTGCGGGAAAGCGGCCCGGTTGCCATCGGACGGCCCGAAGGCGGGCGCAAGTCGCTCGCGGCAATCGCGCGCACGGGCTGTCTGATCAACGTTCTCAACCCGAAGCTCACAGTCTTTTTCCTCGCCTTTCTGCCGCAATTCGTCTCGCACGGGTCGTCGTCCGCGACAGCCCAGATGTTGGCGATGAGCGCGGTCTTCATGGCGATGACCTTCGCCGTATTCGTCGTCTACGGCGCATTCGCGGCCCTCTTCGGTGAGGTGGTGCTGAGGCGTGAGGCCGTGGTCACCTGGATGCGCCGCTCCGTCGCGCTGGCTTTTGCCGGCTTCGGCGTGAAGCTGGCGCTGGCTAGCCGCTGAGCGGGAGGGCGCCGAGATGAGCGCACCCGTCATGCTGGTCACGGGCGGCTCGCGCGGCATCGGTGCCGCGACCGCCCGTCTTGCCGGGGAATACGGTTACCATGTGGTGGTGAACTACATGTCTGACGCCGCGGCGGCAGAGCTCGTGGTCGCCGACATTGTCGCCGATGGCGGCAAGGCCTACGCGGTGCGTGCCGACATTTCGGACGAGAACGCCATCCTCGCCATGTACGAGGAACTCGACCGGCGCTGTGGCCGGCTCGACGTTCTGGTCAACAATGCCGGTGTCGTCGACGAGGCGGCCCGGCTGGAGGACATGACCGCGGAGCGTCTGCACCGGATGTTCGACGTCAACGTCATCGGTTCGATGCTGTGCGCGCGCGAGGCGGTTGCGCGCATGTCAGCGGGCCACGGCGGGCGCGGCGGGGCGATCGTCAATGTCTCCTCCGCGGCTGCCCGCATCGGTTCCCCCGCTCAATATATCGACTATGCTGTCGCCAAGGGTGCCATCGACACCTTCACCATGGCACTCGCCAAGGAGGTGGTTGAGGACCGCATCCGCGTGAATGCCGTCAGGCCCGGCATCATCGATACCGAAATTCACGCCAGCGGCGGAGATCCGGACCGGGTCGCGCGGCTGGGATCCAGCCTGCCGATGGGGCGCGCCGGCACGGCCGACGAGGTCGCGCGCGCCATATTGTGGCTCGCCTCCGATGCCGCCTCCTACACCACCGGCGCGGTGGTGGACGTCTCCGGCGGGCGCGCCATCTAGAAATCAGACGGCTCGGCGGCGCCTCCCGCGGCCGGGCGCGAAATCAACGTGTAAAGAGGCTCCGATGTCCTACGATCTCTGCATTATCGGCTCCGGCCCCGGCGGTTACGTCTGCGCGGTCAAGGCGGCCCAGCTCGGCCTGAAGGTCGCCGTTGTCGAGAAGCGCGCAACCTACGGCGGCACCTGCCTGAACATCGGCTGCATCCCGTCCAAGGCGCTGCTGCACGCCTCCGAGATGTTCGAGGAAGCCGGTCACAGCTTCGAGGGTCTCGGCATCAAGACCGGCAAGCCGAAGCTCGATCTGCCCGCGATGATGAAGTTCAAGGACGACGTGGTCGATTCCAACACCGGCGGCGTGACGTTCCTGTTCAAGAAGAACAAGATCGACGCCTTCCAGGGCACCGGCAGGATAGCCGCGCCCGGCAAGGTCGAGGTGACGTCTGAAGACGGCAAGACCCAGACGGTGGAAGCGAAGAACATCGTCATCGCCACCGGCTCCGAGGTCACGCCGCTGCCGGGCATCGAGATCGACGAGAAGCAGATCGTCTCCTCCACCGGCGCGCTGTCGCTCGACAAGGTGCCGGGCAAGATGATCGTCGTCGGCGCAGGCGTGATCGGACTGGAACTCGGCTCCGTCTGGCGCCGTCTCGGTGCCGAGGTGACCGTGGTGGAATTCCTCGACCGCATCCTGCCGGGCATGGACGGCGACGTTGCCAAGAATTTCCAGCGCATTCTCAAGAAGCAGGGCTTCGAGTTCAAGCTCTCCTCCAAGGTCACGGGCGTGGAGAAGAAGGGCAAGGCCCTGAAGGTTTCCGTTGAGCCCGCCTCCGGCGAGGCGGCCGGTGAGACGCTGGATGCGGACGTGGTGCTGGTCGCCATCGGCCGCCGGCCCTTCACCGAGGGCTTGGGCCTCGAAGAGGTCGGCGTGGAGCTGGACGAGCGCAAGCGGGTGAAGACCGACGGCCACTTCAAGACCAACGTCGACGGCATCTATGCGATCGGCGATGTCATCGCCGGCCCGATGCTCGCCCACAAGGGCGAGGACGAGGGTGCGGCGCTGGCCGAGATCCTTGCCGGTCAGGCCGGTCATGTGAACTACGACGTCATTCCGGGCGTGGTCTACACCATGCCGGAGGTCGCCTCTGTGGGTAAGACCGAAGAGGAGCTGAAGGCGGCGGGCATCAAGTACAAGGCCGGCAAGTATCCCTTCTCCGCCAACGGCCGCGCCCGAGCGATCGGCCACACGGACGGCTTCGTCAAGTTTCTGGCCGATGCGGAGACGGACAAGGTTCTCGGCGTTCACATGATCGGCGCCGGTGTCGGCGAGATGATCCACGAGGCGGCCGTGCTGATGGAATTCGGCGGCTCGTCGGAGGATCTTGCGCGCACCTGTCACGCCCACCCGACCCTGTCGGAGGCCGTGCGTGAGGCGGCGATGGCGACCTACGACAAGCCGATCCATATGTGAGCTCGTCACCGACCATTGGCGATGAAGGCGCGCCCCGCGGGAAATCGGGCACGCCTTTCTTCTTCCCGTACCTCTTCCCCCTCGGGAACCCGCCGCCTCTCCCGGCGTTTGTTGCAGGAACGAGGGCTCCGCATACCGCCGGCGCCCCAGCAACAGACCCGAGGGGCTGAACTCCATGAGCCGTAATGCACTTGTCGCGCTCGTCGCCGTCTTCGCCGTCGCGGCGGGCACGTTCGGATATCTCTACTATCAGGAACAGCAGAAGAAGGCCGGTATCGAGGTTGAGGTGGGGCAGCACGGCCTGTCGGTGGAGACCAAATAGGCGCCCTGATCTGTCTTGCGGATGGGCGCGGAGAGGGGCGGGCAGGACATCGTCCCGCTCCGCGCCTCTCCGCGACACCCTGTTGCATTCGCTCCGCCGTCGCGCCAAAGTGGCGCCGCCGCCGTCCCGGCTCCGCGAAAACCAGCGAGCGCAATGCGTTACAGAATTCTTCCCTTAGTGGCTCTGGCCGCCGTCATGTGCGCCGCGCTGCTCTCCGTCCCTGCCCGCGCGCTCGACCTGCCGCTCAAGGCCTTCAAGAACGATCTCTTTTCCGACCTGCCGATCCTGGAGGTATCCGACGAGGGAGCCCTCGTCGTGATCGACTACCAGAAGGCGCGTGATCTCTACGGCCGCGACACCGTGCCGGAAAAGCGGGTGCGGGAGACCTATGTCTCCACCCTTGTCTCGCGCCAGCAGGCCGACGAGATGCTCAGCCTCGGCAATCATCGCCTGCCCCTCACCCGCGTCGGGCCGAAGGGCCGCGCGGCGTTTTCCGTGATCTTCATCCACGGTCGTGGCGGCGACCGCGCACTCGGCGTCAACGACTACACCTTCGGCGGCAACTTCAACCGGTTGAAGAACCTCGTCGTCCAGAACGGCGGCAGCTACTATTCGCCCACGATCCGCGATTTCGGCGAGGATGGCGTCGATGCCGTCGCCCGGCTGATTGCGGAGGTGTCCGAGCGGGGTCGCGGCCGCCCGGTCATCCTCGCCTGCGCATCGATGGGCAGCTTCATCTGCTGGGGCGTGGCCAAGGACGCGCGCGCCGTATCGCATCTGAGCGGGCTCGCCATTCTGGGCGGTGCTCCCAATCCGGATTTTGTCCGAACCGTCGCCTATCGCCGTCGCCTTCCTGTCTATTTCACCCACGGCGGCGACGACCCGGTCTATCCCGCCAATGAGCAGATCGCCTTCTTCCGCTCTCTGCACGCGGCGGGATATCCGACGCGCATGACGCTGTTTGCCACAGGCTCGCACGGTACGCCGATCCGCATGACCGACTGGTGGCGCCTGCTCAACTGGACGTTGGCGCAGGGACGATAGCGTCCTGTCGGCGCTCGCACGCCGAGTCGCACGACCTTACGCCCACCTCGCACCCGAAAGCTGAACCGGCAGTTGCGGCATTTTCTTCTCCTGATCCCTCCGGAGAAAGAGTCTTTCCGCGCGCTTCGTCCGGAACTAACCCGGCCTACGCGGAGTTATCTTGCCGAATGTCTGACGTACTCTCGTAAGAACCGAAAAATGGATTCAGGTCCATGGAGAAAAAAGAGTAGACGACACAGAAAGAGGCAAGAAAGAGATGAGAAACAGATTGCCGAATGAAAGCACTCGACGCAAGCGGCGTGCGGAACCGGTGATCTGCGTACTCGCCGCCTGCATGGTAATGTGTCTGGTCTACCTTGTTTCGCTAAGTCTTTGGGCTCTGTCCGCGAACATCACGGCTGCCGGTGACAGGCAGATGCTCGTGTCGCTCGAACAGGGCGTCACGTTCGCCGAGACGCAGGCTCCGGTCCGATCCGGGCCGGACAATTCGGGCAAGTCGGAAATGGTGAAATAGCGCGTCTCGCCTGTCGAATGGCGCAGCCGCGATCCGACAACACCTTGAATGCGAACCGGGCCTTTGCCGTTCGGCGAGGCGGATATCGTGCCGCCGCCGATTGCCGGCCGACATGTCGCAAGCGTGTGGACGTGCGGGCCCCGAACCGAAGGAGAATCGAGATGGGTATAGAAGTTGGTGGCCTGCTGGGCCTCGTCATTCTGGTTCTGGATGTCTACGCGATCGTCAAGATCATCGGCTCGGGTGCGTCCACCGCGTCGAAGGTGCTCTGGGTCGTGCTGATCCTGCTGTTGCCGCTGCTGGGCTTCCTGCTTTGGCTGCTGGCGGGCCCCTCGCGGGCCTCCTATGCCTGATCGCGCTGCGCCGGAGGAGGGCGCCGGATCCGGCAAAGTGCCGGGCCGCGTCCTTCCACCTGTCCCGTTCAGGTCCGCCCGCCGGGTGGCAACACGATTTGAGCCGCGAGGCGATGTCGTGGCGCCGCCCAGACGGCGGGTTGCCAGGGAGAGGATGCCGCGAAATTATTTCTGCTTGCGGGTGGAACCGAGTGAGGCGACCGGCGTTCACATCAAGACGTAGTTCAAACCAGCCACATTGAGACCGCTGCGCTGTCGATCCGGCCGGGGCTTGATGTCGATGAAGAAAAGCCGCTTGACGTGCCCGTCACGGTATAGCGGGCGACCCTGCGTATCCGGGTCGTTAAGTAACGCCAGTCCTGACAAGCCGCGCCAGGGCCGGCGAGGGGAGCAATCCATGAAAAGAGATATCATGGCGGATGATGATGACGGCCGGACCATTCGCCCCGGCTTCGATGAGGACATCCAGGCCAAGATCGGCAGTCAGCTGAAGTCGATTTACGATACTGTGCTTGACGAACCTGTGCCGGATCGGATCGCAGGGCTGCTGAAGCAGCTTGAGAAGGCGACCGCGTCGGACACCAATCGGGGCAAGGAATAGCATGGCGGAGATCACTCCGGAGCTGCGCAACGAGTTCGTCGGCTGCATTCCCAGCATGCGTGCCTTTGCGGCGTCGCTGACGGGTGCCAGCGACCGTGCCGACGATCTGGTCCAGGAATCGCTGATGAAGGCGTGGGGTAACCTCCACTCCTTTACCGCCGGAACCAATATGCGGGCCTGGCTCTTCACCATTCTGCGCAACACGTTCTACTCGAACTGCCGCAAGCTGAAGCGCGAGGTGCAGGATTCTGACGGCACCTATGCGGCAAATCTGGCCGAGCACCCGCAACAGCAAGGGCATCTCGACTTCGCCGATTTCCGCGCCGCCCTCGACAAGCTGCCCGATGACCAGCGCGAAGCGCTGATCCTCATCGGCGCGTCGGGCTTCTCGTACGAGGAGGCCTCGGAAATTTGCGGATGTGCGATCGGTACGGTAAAAAGCCGCGTCAATCGCGCCCGGGCGAAATTGGCGGAGATGCTCAGTGTTTCCTCGGCCGACGAATTCGGCCCCGACGGCTCCGCCCAGGCAGTCCTATCCGTAACCTCCGTACCGACGGCAAAAAGTCGTGCCATGGGCTAAGCTTCCCACCACAAGCTCAAAAATCGATCGCCGGCTGTTCGGCTATATCGCGGGTGCGCTGCTGCCACTGGCAGCACTGGCCTTCGTGTTCTCCTATGCCGACCACGTGCGCCGCGCGGAGACAGAGCAGTCCGATTTCATCGACTATGCGCGATTGATCGGTCAGTCGAGCGCCAAGATCATCGCGCGCGCGGAAGGCTTCGCGGCCGGGCTCACTGCGCGCGAGGACGCGAGCGCGGTCGACTGCGATGCGGTCTTTGCTTCCTTGCAGGGCGAATTGCGCCAGGCGATGAGCATCCGGGTCGAAGCCGCCGGCGCACAGGTCTGTGCGCGCACGCGCTATCGGGAAGGCGACACGGTCTCTTCCGTTCTCAAGGAGATCCGCGAAAGCGAACGTCAGGCGATCGTCGTCACGCGTACCTCCTCAGACGATCGCGTGTCTGTCTCCATCGGCCTGCGTCCTCGCGCCGTTCTGACAGCGCCGATCGCGGCCACCACGTCGAGTCGGGCGAGTTTCGCCCTGCTGGCACCGGATGGAAGCGTGCTGGCCGACTACGCCGACCACAAGGAAGAAAAGGCCGAATTTCTCCATATTCTGAAGGAACGGGATCTTTCGGAGGGAGCGGCAACGGCAGGGCTGCGTACGGATGGCGGATGGCTGATCGCCGTGGTGCCGATCACGGGCACGGATTTCCGGATCGCCACCGGCGTCTTGCCGCCGCAGGCGAATTGGGAGCCATGGCTTTCGGTTGCCCAGGCCCTCCTTCTCCCCGTCACGCTGCTGGCCGCCGTGTTCGTCGTGCTGCGCTTCGGCATGCAGCGCTTCCTGCTGCGCTACCTTCGCCACATCTACGGAACGTTCCGTCAGTACGGGGCGGGCGACACCGATGCGCGCGTTGGCCGGTTGGAGCGGGCGCCGGCCGAAATCCAGCTTCTCGGCATGACCTTCGACATGATGGCCGACCGCATCGCCTATCGCACGCGTGATCTGGAAAACTCGCTCGCCGAGCAGCAGCGGTTGACGCGCGAACTTCATCACCGGATCAAGAACACCCTGCAGATGATCGCAAGCCTGCTCGGCATGCAGCGGCGCGAGGCGACGCTTGCCTCCGACAAGGCGGTGCTGCGCGTGGCGCTGGAACGCGTCCAGGGCATTTCGGCCGCCTTCCGTGTTTCCTATGCGACGAACGAGGGGACCGATGTCGGGCTGGAGGATCTGGTGCGCGAGGTGGTCGATGCGCTGCGTGAGCCGGTGCGCCTTTCGGCGAGCCGGATCCGCTTTTCCGTGGACGACGCCGTTCGGACCACCATCGTGCTCGACAAGGCGATCCCCCTTGCCTTCATCCTGGCGGAACTCCTGCCGCCGCGCTTCGACGTGCTGTTGCCGGGGGAAGCGGTTTCGGTATCGATCACCGCGGGCGAACGGGCGAAGCTGGAGATCTCGGGCCCTCCGGGCTACGAGGCGGTGACGGGCGATGATCCGGAAGGTCCGTTGACCACGCGGCTGATGCGGGCCTATCTCGGCCAGCTGTCTGCCGATTTCGAGGTCGAGG
This sequence comes from Breoghania sp. JC706, assembly GCF_037026715.1. Taxonomy (NCBI): domain Bacteria; kingdom Pseudomonadati; phylum Pseudomonadota; class Alphaproteobacteria; order Hyphomicrobiales; family Stappiaceae; genus Breoghania; species Breoghania sp. JC706. The sequence goes on along the minus strand of NZ_JBANCG010000004.1, from coordinate 393,117 downwards.
GCACCGTCACCCGGCTTCTCATCCCGGTTCGCGACGATCTCGCGCCGCGCCCGGCCTCCTCTGTGCGTCGTCCGGCGGCGCAGCCCATGTCACCGACTTCGGTGCACGGAGCGTAGTCATCTTAATTCCTGCTATCCGAACGCCTGACAAGCGAATTCTTGGCAAAAGAAAACGCCCCGCCTTCCGGAAGACCGTCAGGCCGCAGGGCCGTCAGGACAGGGAAGGCGGGGCGTTTTGAGCGTTCGTTTAATTCTTATGTTTTATTTGTGAATTCTTGTACCGGTGCGCCGATCAGGAGATCGGCGGACGGCGACCCGTGACGACCCCGTAGACCAACGAGATCACGAGAAGCGCCAGTGCGACGAAAAAGATGATTTTCGCGATGCCGATTGCCGTACCGGCAACGCCGCCGAAGCCAAGCACAGCGGCGATGATCGCAACGATCAAGAAGGTAAGAGCCCAACCGAACATGACAAACTCCCATGGTTTTCATGAAGATCTGATCTGATAGACGTTCAGCGCCGTGTGCGCCGTTGCATTGACAACGCGAAGGAAGGGAGTTGGTTCGCAAGAAAATGTGAAAGGAGAAAATAAAACCAGAAACGGCAGACGCGAAAAGAACGCCTGCACTTTTGAACCGGGACGCCAGCCGGGAGGAAGCGGCTCGCGCCGGTCGGAGCACCGCGGCGGGAGCATTTTCAAGAAATGGGAATCCGGCGCCTCGGGTTACACTTTATAATATCGGATTATTCGACCTGTATCCCGTTGCCGCAAAGAATATTTTCCGGAAAACAACGCGGAACTTTGCGAGGGGGCGGCCGTTGTTGTGGCATCTGACAGCCACGCCGGGCGAGCAGTCCGCTAAAACGTTTCGCCCGGCGCGGCCAGTATGCCAATCAGACATACCGGGAGACATTAACATGATCCGCGCTCTTTTGACGACCACGGCCCTTACCGCCCTTCTGACCACCGGCGCCCTCGCTGCCGATCCGGCAAAGACGTCCAATGACGCAGCCGGCGTGCAGACCTATTCCACCGACGCCAAAAGCGCCGCCGCCGATACCATGTCCGGCGAGCGTTACGTCCGTGCGGCCAAGGGGCAGATCCTTGCTTCCGAGGTGATGGGCGAGACCGTCTACAACAGCACCGGAGAGAACGCTGAATCGATCGGGGACGTGAACGACGTCGTCATGTCGCCGGAAGGTGACGCGGAGGCGATCGTCATCGGTGTCGGCGGCTTCCTCGGCGTCGGCGAGAAGGAGGTGGCGGTGAACTTCGACCGCGTTTCCTGGGCGGAGCGCGACGGTGACCGTTACCTCACGATCGATGCCACCAAGGAGGATCTGGAAGCCGCGCCGGCGTTCGACCGCTCGGTCTTCGACCAGACGCAGGACGATATGAAGACCTCCATGTCGGATGATGCGACGGCGACGGTTTCCAGTGTTGCCGGCGACATGAAAACCGACGAAAGCAAGGTGGGCGATCAGGTGGATGCCGGCTCTTCGATGCCCTCGAGCAGTACGGCTCTCTCCGAAGATGCCGCGAAGATGGACAAGACGGCCGGTGACGATGCCATGAAGATGGCTGACAACGGCAATATGGCCGGCACGAGCGTCGATACCTCGCTCCTCAGCGCCGACGAGATGATCGGCACGGCGGTCTACGGCGCCAACGACACCGATCTGGGCGACGTCAACGACGTGATCGTGTCGCCGGACGGCAAGCTCGTCGCCTACATCATCGATGTCGGTGGGTTCCTGGGCCTTGGCGAGAAGCCGGTCGCGCTCGACGCCTCGAAACTGCAGGTCACCAAGAATGCGGATGGCGACATGCAGATCCACACCTCGCTGACCGAGGAAGAGCTGAAGTCCTATCCGACCTATTCGGAGGAAGCCTACAAGGCCAATCCGGACGCCGTGCTGGTGCGCTGACACCGGTATTGATGAAAGACATCGGCAGCGGGAGGGGCCTTTCGGGGCCGTCCCCGCGAGATCGGAAAACGCCGGCGGCACCGCCGGCGTTTTCTTATGCGCGCCGGGCTCGTGGTCGCTCGTGTTTTTGCGAAAGGCACCGGAACGGCACGGCCTGTCGGGCGTTTCTCCTGTAGTTCACAAGGAGATCGCAAATGGCCACTGCCGCCAAGTCAACTGCCACCGCCAGGGAAGCCGCCGCGGCCGATGCGGCCGGCGCCAATGCCCAGGACATCGAAGCCGAACTTGCCCGCGTGCGAGAGGATATTGCCGCGCTGGCGCGGTCCGTCCAGTCCTTCGGCTCTGCCAAGACCAGCGAAGTCAAGGCGCGCGCCTCCAAGGCCGGTACCGATATCGCAGAGGCCTCCCAGGATGCGCTCGATCAGGTGCGCCGCGAATTCGAGGATCTGGAGCGCCAGCTTCAGGGCCAGGTCCGCCGCCATCCGCTTCAGGCGCTCGGCATCGCCGCCGGCGTGGGCTTCCTCGCTGCCATGCTGATGAGGCGCTGAGCGGCGTGTTCACACGAATGGGTCCCCTGATTGCATCGACGCTTTTCGGAAACGTCGCGCCGGCGGTCCGCCGCGCGAAGCGCAACGCGGTGCTCTATGCCCTGTGCGGGCTGTTCGCCCTGACAGGCTACGCGGCACTGGTGGTCGCGCTGGGCATCTGGGTAGCCGAGACATACGGGGCTCTTGAAGCCGCCCTGACCATCGCGGTCGCGATGATCGCTCTGGCGCTTCTTGTGCTCATCGGGGTGATGATCGCGAACCGGATAGACCGGCGCCGCCATGCCGCCCGCGACCGTTCGCGGACCATGGTCGCCTCCCTGGCACTCTCGTTGCTGCCGATCGTGACCCGTTCGCGGCCGTTGATGGCGACGGCGATCGCCGGCGGGCTCGCCTTTGTCGTCCTCAACATGCTCTCCGGCGACGACCCCGGGGCAGGCCCCGGTGCCGGGCCCGAAGGGGAATGACTGTCTTTTCCAAACCTGTGCGGCGCCCTGCGCCGTCCGTGCTTCAGCTCATGCTTTAGCCCGTATTTTAGAAGGAGCCTTGAAATGGCAAATGCCGCAGCTTCCGTCCTGAAACCCGTCGCCCACGACGAGAATATCGACACCGGCCTCGACGCTAAGTACCGCGAAGAAATGTCGGACCTGCTCTCCGATATCCTGGTCTCGACCTACAAGCTGACGATCAAGAGCCAGATCTATCACTGGAATGTCGTCGGCCCCCTGTTCAAGTCCCTGCACGAGCTGACCGAGGAGCACTACAACGCGCTCTTTGAGGCCGCAGATATCGTTGCCGAGCGCATTCGCGCGCTGGGTCACCTGGCGCCTGCCACCGTTGGCGAAACCTCCGGTTTCTCGCCCAAGGGCAAGGACGTCGACCACGGTTCCGCGATCGAGATGGTGAAGGATCTGATCGCCGACCATGAGAGCGCCGTGCGCACCATGCGCAAGGCCGGCGTGAAGGCGGATGAGGCGGGTGACCTGGTCACCTCCGACATGCTCACCGACCGCATGACCTTCCATGAAAAGGCGCTGTGGATGCTGCGCGCGATCATCGCGCAGTAAACCGGGCGACGCGGCCGCAAGGCCTGCCCTGGAAAACGACGGGCCCGCGCGAAGTGATACGCGCGGGCCTTTTTCTTTTTGTCTGGTCGCCGGCGCGCGAAGGTTCCCATACTCATCGGCACGCCTTCAGAACGGGCGAGCCGGGGCAACGAGCCTTGAAGTGGAGTGCCCGAGCCGCGGCTGGGACGGGGGAAGAGCGAATCGGGACAGGAAAGGCGACGGCGCCGGTGGGCGGGCGAAAGCGCGAACAGAGCGGCAAGATCAGCGCGCGTTCAGCGCTTGCCGGTCTGCGCCTTTTCCGCCTCGTCGAGCTTCTGCAGCAGGTCGAGAAAGCGATCGGGAATGCCCTCGTCCTGGACGGACTGGTAAAGCCCTTGCAATTGCCGGGAAATTTGCATCTGAGCTGCGTCCATGCCGCCATCCTCGAGCGGTCCGCAGGTCGCGGAACCTTGGGGGGGGAAGGAGGAATTCTTGTCGCCGCTCATGTTGCCGATATCCGTGGTCTTAACGTTTGCGTTGTGGTGCGATATCAAAAAACGTTCGCACTTCGGAACCTTTTTCGCCCATGTTCGTTGGCATGCTGTCAAAGATCACTCTTGCCTGCAATCGGGGAGTTTCTCATGTCGCTGTCCACCCGGGTGGCCTCTCATCTGCCGTACCTGCGGCGCTATGCGCGGGCTGTTACCGGATCTCAAAGCTCCGGCGATGCGTATGTCGCCGCGGTTCTCGAGGCCCTGATCGCCGACGTCTCGGCTTTTCCGGAGACCTCGAGCGATCGCGTTTCGCTCTACAAACTCTTCTCTACCATCTTCGGTTCCACCCGGATCGATGTGCCGGAAGTCGACTCTCCATTCGCCTGGGAGCGCAAGGCATCGGCCAATCTGCAGTCGATTCCGCCGTTCGCCTGCCAGGCTTTCCTGCTCATTTCCGTCGAAGGCTTTTCCTCTGCTGAAGTCGCTGAAATCCTCGGCGTCGAAGAGGCGCGCGTCGGCGATCTGCTGACGGAGGCGGGCCGTGAGCTGTCGCGGCGCATCGCCACCGAAATCATGATCATCGAGGACGAACCTCTGATCGCGATGGATCTGGAATACATCGTCGAGGAGCTTGGCCACAAGGTCACGGGCGTTGCCCGCACCCACACGCAGGCGGTGGAGCTGTTCTCCAAGACATCGCCCAAACTGATCCTGGCGGACATCCAGCTCGCCGACGGCTCCTCCGGCATCGATGCGGTCAACGACATCCTGAAAGAGCACTCGCTTCCGGTGATCTTCATCACCGCCTTCCCGGAGCGCCTGCTCACCGGCGAACGTCCGGAGCCGACCTTCCTCATCACCAAGCCGTTCAACCCGGATATGGTGAAGGCGCTGATCAACCAGGCGCTGTTCTTCAACGAGAACGTCGGCGCGACCGCCGCCTGAAGCGAGAGCGCCGTCGGCCCGCACGACGCGTCGCAAGGACGAAACGAAAAAGCCGGCATCGCGATCTGTTCGCGTGCCGGCTTTTTTTGTCTGGTCGCAGCCCACGGGCCGCAAGCCCATGATGTCACCACGCGCGGTGCGATGAGCGCCGGCGGACGCCGGCGCCCCCGGTCAGGCGGCTCAGTGGTGCTTGAGCCACTCGTCGATTTCGCGTTCGGCAGCTTCCTCGGCCTTGCCGTAGCGCTCCTGCAGCTTGCCGGCGAGCTGCTTGCGGTTTCCGGCGATGACGTCGAGATCGTCACCGGTCAACTCGCCCCACTGGGACTGAACCTTGCCCTTGAACTGCTCCCAATTGCCTTCGATCTGATTCCAGTTCATCTGAACGTCCTTTCCTGTCATGGACATGTGCAAGGACCTTCGGCCGTACCGGAAGAAGGCCCGCTCAGTGATTGGAAAACGTCCGCCCGGCAAAGTTGGTTCCGGCCTGCCTTCGCGCCTCCGGGGCGCCGTACGCAAGCGTACCCTCGGCGCGCGGGGGCCGCGTCCGGGGCGGACATCCGCTCAAAACCGCGCGAACATGCGCGTCTTCCGTTCCCTGATGGCGATCCGGCGCGGACGTTGCGGCAGGAACGTTCCCCGCGTTGCGGCGTTTCTTCCCGGCAGCATCCCCTGAGGGAACGGGCGGCGGCCGCTTGATAGCGGGCAGGCCGGTGCCCGGAAACAGAACCACAAGGCTCCATATGCAATCGATGCAAACACCGCGGCGTCTCGGCCGTCAGCCGGACGTCGTCGCGACCATCCGTATCGGTGCTCACCTGTCGATGATCGTCCTCGGGTGTATCGTCTTCGTGGGGGTGCTTGATTTTGCGCAAGTCATCCTCGCCCCGGTCGCCCTTGCCGTCATCATCGGGCTGATGCTGGGTCCGCTCGCCGACCGCATCGAGCGCATCGGGATCCCGCCGTGGATCGCGGCGGCCGCCATTGTCGTGCTGTTCATTGCGCTGATCGCCGCGGCACTGACGGGTTTCGCCGTGCCGCTTTCCGACTGGCTCGATAAGCTTCCCTCCATGTGGCAGAAGCTGCGCTCGGGCATCACTCACTGGCAGAGCGTGTTCGCCTCCATCGCCGGGCTCGGCGAGAAGCTGCGCCAGACGCTCGGCCAGGAAGCGGCGATGCGCGTCAATGTGGAGGACGAAAGCGCGGTTGAGAGCGTCGCCTACCTGGCGCCGGCCATCTTCGCCCAGGTTCTGTTGTTCCTGGCCGGACTCTATTTCTACATCGCCACGCGCCACCGTTTCCGCCTCTCCGTGCTGTCGCTGTGCTTTTCGCGCCGTCTGCGCTGGCGGGTCGCGCACGCCTTCCGCGACATCGAGATGCTGGTGTCGCGCTATCTCCTGTCGATCACCGCGGTGAATATCGGTCTGGGTGTCGTCGTCGCCATCGCGATGTGGCTGCTCGGGGTGCCGTCGCCGCTTTTGTGGGGGGCGCTCGCCGGGGGGCTCAACTACGTCATTTACATCGGTCCGGCGATCATGGCGTTCCTGCTCTTCGGCGTCGGGCTCGCGAGCTATCCGACCTTCGGCGGCGCGATGATACCGCCGGCCGTCTACCTGCTGATCAACCTGACCGAGGCGCAGTTCGTGACGCCGCATGTGCTGGGGCGCACCATGACGCTCAATCCCTTCGTGGTGTTTCTCTCCATCGCGTTCTGGATCTGGCTGTGGGGGCCGGTCGGCGGCTTCATCGCGGTTCCCTGCCTGCTCATCGTCTATGCGGTGATCCGCAACATCCTGCCGATCAATGCGCCGGGCGCTCGGAATGAACCAAAGCGCCAGTCATTGCGTTTCCAAAGGAATGCAAAGGAAACCGCATGAAACCGGAAGAACAGGAAGGTCTGTCCGAAGACCAGCTCGAACACCCGGTGAACGACCGCGTCGGCGGCGGGGACGATGCGCGCGCCACGGCGCAGCAGATCGGTTCGGGCGAAATCGAGGCCGTGGCGGTCAGCGCCGCGCCGCTCAAGGACCGGCGCAATCGTCTCGCCGAGATGCGCAAGGAACTCGTCGCGCGCCGCGATGCCGGCCACGGGGATCTTCAGCAACTGATCGACGAGGTCGACCGCACGATGGCGAAAATGCCCAAGGCATGATCGAAAGACCCGCAAGGAGGAACCATGGCTTCCAGTCACGGTCCGTCCGTCAAGGACGATGACACATACGAGGCGCTGCGCAAGCAGGGCGCGTCGAAAGAGAAGGCCGCGCGGATCGCCAATGCGCGCGCGGCCGGCGACAAGCCCTCGGCCAGGGGTGGAAAGTCAGCGCCTTACGAGGAGTGGAACCGCGACGATCTCTATGATCGCGCGCGGGAAATCGGCATCAAGGGCCGGTCTGAAATGAACAAGTCCGAGCTCATTCGCGCCCTGCGCAGTCACTGACATCTGTACCCGCACTTTTTTCGAAGTGGACCGGGAACCAAATCCCGGCTCTGCGGTTGGAAAGACGGGACGGGCGTCCATTCCCCCGAACGCTTGCCCCTGAAGTGCACCAACACCCACGCACGCGAAGGAGAGACTTGGCCCCCCGACAAGTCTCTCCTTTTTCTTTTGCGCTGCGCATTGCACCATCGGCGGGAAACGAAGGAAGGCTCGCAGCGATTGCAGGCCTGTCGGGCTCCGTCAGGAAGGCGCAAGGGATGCAGACCGCCGAAACCCGCAAGAAGTCGACGCTCGTGCGCATCGTCACCGCGCGCCTCAACCGCTCGCTTCTGTTGCTGCCCATGCTGGTGAGCCTGACGGGGCTCGTCTGCGCGATCCTTGTCATCGGCGGGGGGCAGCATCTCGAACAGGCCGCACGCCTCGTCTTTCCCGCTCCCGACATTCAGACCGTGCGCTCCGTCCTGTCGACGATCGCCGGGTCCGCGCTCACGGTACTGTCGCTCGTCTATTCGCTGACGCTCGTCGTCTTCACCCTTGCCGCCGGCAATATCAGCCCGCGGCTTCTCACCCGCTTTGCCGAGGATGCGCTGATCCAGACGACAGCCGGCGTCCTTGCGGCCACCTTCTTCTATTCGGTGATCGTGCTGCAGCGTGCCGACAGCGTCCCGCCCGCGCTCACGACCGGCGTTGCGGTGCTGTGGAGCATCGGCTCGATCAGCGTTCTCATCGTTTTCATCCACAAGGTTGCGACGCGCATCACCATCGACGAGGAGATCGGCCGCATCGGCGCGTCGCTCTCCGGCTATATCGAGGAAATCCTAGAGGAGGCGGAGGAGGAGGGAGCGGAAGCCGAGGCACCGAAGATCGACGGGTATCGCCCTGACGGCGAGATACGCCAGCTCATCGCCAAGCGCAGCGGCTATATCGAAGCGGTGGATCTGGGGGCCCTCGTGGTGGCGGCGGCGAAACACGATCTTTTTGTGGAAGTGGAAGCGACGCCGGGCGCGTTCATCGTGGAGGGCTGTGCGCTTGCGAGCTACGTCGGGCAGCCTGGAACTGGGCAGGAGGAGCAAAACGCCTATGCCGCGCTGAGGCGTGCCTTCCTGGTCGGCCGCCAGCGTACCCCGGAGGCCGATCTGGACTTCTCGATCCTGCTTATGGTGGAAATCGCCCAGCGCGCGCTGTCGCCCGGCGTCAACGACAGCTTCACCGCGATTGCGGTGATCGATCATCTCTCCGCCGCCTTCGCGCGCATCCTGCGCCGCCGTCCGCCCTCACCGCTCTATCGCGATGAAGATGGCCAGCCGCGCGTCTGGCTCGAAACGGCGGTGATCGGCCGGCTTCTCGATACCGCCTATCACCCCTTGCGCCGGGAGGCGGCCGGCAACATCACGGTGGCCTTGCGTCTGGTGGCGTCCCTGCGCCGGCTGGCCCAGGTCTGTCGGCCGGAGTACTGCAACGACCTTGCCGGCCATGTGCGCCTCATCGCCGAGGACATACGCGCTGCCCGCTGCAACGCCGAGGACCGGGAGGCGGTGCTGTCGGATTGCCGGAACGTCCTGGAGACGCTCGGCGCGACGGACGGGTAAAACGTCGGCGCGCGCAGTCCGGTCCCCAGCAGGTTCACCGCATCGCACGGCTGCGGGCGGACCCGGTCAGTCGAGCCGGGCCATCCGCTCTTGCGGCGTCACGGCACTGCAGGTCGTGGTCGTGCCGCGGGTCATGCAATCGCTCTTGGCCGCGCTAATCACGGGCCGCACGCGATCGGAAAGGACGATGCGGTCGCTCTTCTTGGCCGTGTTGGTCACGACCGGGGTGTGGTCGATGGCGAATACCGGCTCGGCATGCGCATCGGCTGCGAAGTCGCCGGTCACCCGCGAGAGGGTGACGGTCACGGTGAGCGCCAGGGCAAACGAGATGACGACGACGCCGATATGTGTCGAGATGCGTTCCATAACGAGTACCTCCACCCCGATAATGCGGAAGAGTCCTCGCTGGTTCCGAAAAATTAACCTTGATTGACGATTTCGGCGCTGGAAGAGGCGCGAATTATACTTTGAACTGCAGGTCGTGCAGCTTGCGATAGAGCGCGCCCTTGCGCATCAGCTCGGCGTGATCGCCTTCCTCCGCCGCGCGGCCGTGATCCATCACCACGATCTTGTCGGCGTTGCGCACGGTGGAAAGCCGGTGCGCGATGACGATGGTGGTGCGGTCCTGCATGAGCCGCTCCAGCGCCGCCTGGATCTTGGATTCCGATTCCGCATCAAGCGCGCTGGTCGCCTCGTCGAGCAGCAGGATGGGCGCGTCGCGCAGCATGGCGCGGGCGATGGCGATGCGCTGGCGCTGGCCGCCGGAAAGGCGCCCTCCGTTCTCGCCCACCTGCTCGTCGTAGCCGTGGGCAAGATCGAGAATGAACTCCTCGGCATTGGCGTCGCGCGCCGCCTGGCGGACCTCGTCGTCCGTCGCGCCGGGTCGTCCGCGCAGGATGTTCTCGCGCACCGTCCCGTCGAAGAGGAAGGTGTCCTGGGTGACGAGCGCGATGTTCTCGCGCAACGATGCCACGGTCACGTCGCGGATGTCCTGACCGTCGATCAGCACCTTGCCCGCATCGACGTCGTAGAACCGCTCGATCAGCGCGAGCACGGTCGACTTGCCTGCCCCCGAGGCGCCGACAAGCGCCGTCGTCTTTCCGGCCTCGGCGACGAAATCGAGCCCGTTCAGTGCCTGCTGGTCTGCGCCGTAGCCGAAGTGGACGTCTTCGAAGCGAACCTCGCCCGACGCCACCTCGATTGCCGGGGCGCCCGGCTTCTCGTCGATCGTCAGGTCCATGTCGAGCAGGTCGTACATGATCTTCACGCCGACCATGCCGTTTTCCAGCTGCACCTGCATGCGCGCCAGCCGCTTGGCCGGCTCGTAGGCCATCAGGAGTGCGGTCAGGAAGGCGAAGAAGGCGCCGGGGTCGGAGCCGCGTTCGATGACCGAGAAGCCGCCCCACAGGATGACGAGGCCGACCGATATGCCGCCGAGCGTCTCCATCATCGGGCTGGTGCGTGCGCGCAGCATGCCCATGCGGTTGGCCTGCCGCTCCACGTCGCCGATCGCCTTGAGCATGCGCTGGCGCATGGCGGCCTCGGCGGTGAAGGCCTTGACCACGCGCGCGCCCAGCACCGATTCCTGCATGGTGGAAACGATCTTGGTCATGGAGACGAACTGCGCCTTGGCCACTTTGCGCGTCTTCCTGATCAGTGCATTCACGCCGATGACCGCCGGCCCGCCGACGATCAGCGCCAGCGCGGCCATTCCCGGATCCATGTAGATGACGACGAAGAGCAGCCCGATCAGAGACAGGAGATCGCGCCCGAGCGACACCACGATCAGTTCGATGACGCTGCGCGCTGCCGAGGCATTGTGCGACATGCGGGTGGAAAGGTCGCCGAGCACATGGCGGTCGAAGAAGTCCATTCCCTGGGAGAGGATGTGATCGAACAGCCGGCGCTGGTTGATGGCGACGATGTTGTTGCCGATCCGCGTCATGATGACGTTCTGACCGTAGGTCGCCGCGCCCTTGACGAAATAGAGGCCCATCACCACGGCGGCGATGACGTAGACCATGCTCTCGCGCTTCTCGATGAAGATCTCGTTGATGATGTCGCGCATGATCCAGGCGCTGCCGGCCGTTGTCGCGGCGACAAGCCCCATCAGCGCGAAGGCGATGGCGTATTGCCACACGTAGCGGCGCGCGTTTTCCGCAAGCAGCCGTCGGATCAGCGACAGCGCACTTTCCGGATCCTTGAACAACCACTGAGCGAGAAGGCGAAGAAGGGGCACCGAGGCCTCGCGGGCTTCTGTAAATGAATTGCGGGTCGACGCCGGAATATCCCGCGAGCGCGGGAGCGGCAGCGGAAATCCGCACGCGTGTCGCCGGCCGGAGCTCACTGGGGGGCTTTGGCCCGAACGCGGAGTGCTTAAGAGCATATTCCCGGGCAACAATCAATCCGAGCCCGCACCCTGGCGCCTGCGGACCCCGCCCCCTGGCGGGCGCCCACAGTGCGCCGGCCCGGGGGAGCCTCTGGACCGGATGGAACTTTCAGAGGGACTTCCCGGATATTTCGGACCTATCCGAAATTGAACGAGTTCGCCACGTCCAGAACCTGGGGCGCGAGTTCCGCGGTGACCCTCTCGGCCGTCCACTTCGGCGCGGAGACGGAGCATTGCACGGCCGCCACCGGCGTGCCGTCGCGCGCCATGACGGGGGCCGCCACCGCGATCTCGTTGATGATGTTCTGCCCCACCGCCACCGCAAAACCCGCCTCCGCCGCCTCCTCGATCCTTTCCGCAATGCGGCCACGGTCGAGCTCGGTCGCGTGGGTATTGGCCGCAAGCGGCCAGGTCTCGATGGCCTCGCGCCGGGCATCGGGCGCAAGCTGTGCGATCATCGCGCGACCGGCCGATGTCGTCAGCGCAGGCAGCCTGCGGCCGACGATCATGCCGCCGAAACTGGTGAGCTGGGTCGGGATGCGGATGATGTAGACGATATCGGAGCCGTCGAGACGGGCGGCATTGACGCGTTCGCCCAGCGCGTGGCCGAGATCGATCAGCTTCGGCATCATCAGCCGCACCAGTGGGTCCGCCCAGGCATAGGCGGCCGCCATTTCCAGGCATTTGAGCGAGGGCCGGAAGCGTCGCGTGGTCGGATCCTTCAGCAGGAAACCCTCGCGCAAGAGCGTGTTCGTGAGCCTCTGGCAGGCGCTCTTGTCGAGGCCTGTCACCCGCACGATTTCGGCAAGGCTCATCTCCGGATTGGGTTGCCCGAAGGCGTGGAGAATGGTCAGCCCCTTGGCGAGGGAGGCGACGAAAAGAGTGTCCTGCTTTTTTGAAGGCACTGAAAAAACTCACGAAATAGGCGAGGCCAAAAAATAGTCATCGGTGGTCCGAATTGGCGCGCTTAGCTGCTTGACTCGATCTGTATCAAACCAATACGGTAGAACGCAATACGATGCAAAGTATCATAATATAATAAAGCCGCATCGACGAAATGCCGCATCGACGAAATGCCGCATCGACGAAATGCCGCATCGAGGGAACCGCGGGGACCGATGTCGAAGACGCAGCCTGTATCGAAAGAGCTGGTGGATCTCTCCCTTTCCCGTCGCGGTGAAGGCGTGACGCATAAAGCGCACGCGCCGTTTCGTGCACAAGACGGCCTTCCCATCCTGCATCTTCCGGAGACCACCCATGACGATTGGTGTTGGCGGTTCCACCGCCGAAGCCGAATTTGCGCGCATGCGCGATCTGACGGCCGACGTTCCCGCGATCGGTCTGGAGGAGTGGTGCGCCCGCGTGGAGCGTGCGCAGTCATTGATGCGCGAAAAGGGCATCTCCGCGCTCTATCTCGATAGCTCCGTCAATCTCTTCTATTTCACCGGCATCAGCCTGAAGCGCACCGAGCGGCTGCACGGCGCGGTCATTCCCGTCGAAGGACCGGTGATCTACCTGAGCCCTGTTTTTGAAGAGCCCAAAACCCGTACGCTCCTCAACTTCGGCGAGGATATCCGAGGCTGGGAGGAGCACGAGGACCCGACCGCTCTCGTCATGGAGACGATCGCGAGCCTCGGCTATGATAGCGGCACCGTGGCGGTCGATCCCGAAACCCCGTTCTTCACCTTCGACGGCCTGCGCAAGGCGGGCAACCGCTACGACTTTGTCAATGGAACCGAGATCACGACGCCGTGCCGGGCCTGCAAGACGCCGGCCGAGATCGCGCTGATGAAGCGCTCCAACGAGATCACCATCGAGGTCCACAAGGCGGCTGCCGCCATCCTGCGCGAGGGCATCACCACCACCGAGGTCGAGGACTTCGTGCAGGAGGCCTACACGCGCTTCGGCACCACGCGGCCGGCGGGCAAGCCGCTCATCATGTTCGGCGAGGCGACCGCCTATCCCCACGGCGTGCCCTATCCGCAGACGCTTAAGGACGGAGACATGGTGCTGATGGATCTCGGCACCTTCGTGAAGGGCTACCGCTCCGACATCACCCGCACGTATGTCTTCGGCGAGCCGAACGCCCGCCAGCGCGAGGTCTGGGATCTGGAGAAGAAGGCGCAGGCCGCCGGCTTTGCCGCGGCAAAGCTCGGTGCGCCGTGTGAGAATGTCGACAAGGCGGCGCGCGCGGCCGTCGTCGGCGGCGGTTTCGGCCCCGACTATGCGCTGCCCGGCCTGCCGCACCGCACCGGCCACGGCATCGGCCTCGATGTCCACGAAGAGGTCTACATGGTCGGGGGCAACATGACGCCGCTGGCCGAGGGCATGTGTTTTTCGGTGGAGCCGACCATCTGCATCTACGGCGAATTCGGCATCCGGCTTGAGGACTGCGCCTACATGGCCGCCGACGGTGCGCACTGGTTCACCGAACCTGCGAAGAGCATCGACGATCCGTTCGCGCTCGAGGCCTGAGCCCGCGTCAAACGCCCTGTCCGGCCGGCGGGCCGGGTTCCGTTCCCAAATTCTAAGGAGGCCGCCTTGGGCCAGCTTCTCTTCAAGAATTTCTCCATGCTCGATCCCGAGCTCGACGCACCCGTCGGCGGCCATGAGCTGTTGATCGAGGGCGACCGCATCCGCGAAGTCTCCGACACGCCGATCAGGGCCGATGGCGCCGACGTGATCGATTGCGGCGGCCGCACGCTGATGCCGGGCCTGATCGACTGCCATGTCCACGCGGTTCTGTGCGAGGTTGTCATCCCGAAGTTGGAGGCCATGCCGCTGACGCTGATGACGGCGCATGCCATGTCGCTGCTGCGCGGCATGATCGATCGCGGCTTCACCTCCGTTCGTGACACCGGCGGCGCCGACTGGGGCCTGCGTCAGGCCGTGGACGAGGGCCTCGTCGCAGGCCCGCGCCTGTTCATCGCCGGCCGCGCCATCGGGCCGACCGGCGGGCATTCCGACAGCCGCCGGCGCACCGATATCGGCACGCGCTGCCCGTGCTGCGATGCGCTGGCCTTCTCCATGGCGGTGGCCGACGGCCAGTCCGGCGTGCGCAAGACCGTGCGCGAGGAAATGCGCCAGGGCTGCGACCACGTGAAGATCATGATGTCGGGCGGTGTCGCCTCGCCCTTCGATCCGCTCGACAGCCTGCAGTTTTCCGTCGGCGAGGTGCAGGCGGCGGTGGAGGAGGCGAACGCCTTCGGCCGCTATGTCTGCGCCCACGCCTATTCGCCCGAGGCCATCACCCGGGCGGCCAATGCCGGCGTGCGGACCATCGAGCACGGCAATCTGATCGACGAGGCGTCGGCGAAGCTGATGGCGGACAAGGGCATGTTCCTCATCGCCAACCTCATCGCCTACTACGCCATGAAGGAGCGTGCGGCCGATTTCGGCATGACGGCGGACATGCTGGCCAAGAACGACGTCGTCATCGAGGGCGGGCTCAAGTCGCTGGAGATCTGCAAGCGCGCCGGCGTGCCGGTCGCTTACGGTTCCGATCTCCTGGGTCAGCTCCAGGTCGACCAGTCGCGCGAGTTCATCATCCGCTCGCAGGTGCTCTCGCCGATGGAGATCATCCGCTCCGCCACCACGATCGCGGCGCAGGTGCTGCGCAAGGAGGGCGAACTCGGCTGCCTGAAGCCCGGCGCCTTCGCCGACCTTCTTCTCATCGACGGTGACCCGACGAAGAACCTCGAGCTTTTCGGCGATCAGGGAAGGCACATGGCCGCGATCATGAAGGCCGGCCGCTTCCACAAGAACACGCTGCATTGAGCCGGGCCCGGGCCCTGACCGACATTCAAGAGACGGACTGCGCAATGACCGCCCAACAGGCTTTTCTCTTCCGCAACCTGCGTCTTCTCGATCCCGCCTTCGATGAACCGCGCGGCGGCTACGAGGTGCTCGTCGAAGGCGAGCGCATCCGCGAGGTCTCCGACAAGCCGATCTCGTCCGACACCGCCACCGTCATCGATTGCGGCGGCAAGGTGCTGATGCCCGGCCTGATCGACTGCCACGTCCATTCCATGCACTCAGAAGTCTACATGCGCCGGATGGAGGACGTGCCGCTGACGCTGGCGGCCGCGCGCGGCGCGAAGCGACTGAAGGGCATGCTCGATCGCGGCTTCACCACCGTGCGCGACACCGGCGGCACCGACTGGGGCATGAAGCAGGCGGTGGAAGCCGGGCTGATCGTCGGGCCGCGCCTCTTCATCGCCGGCCGGTCCATCGGCCCGACCGGCGGGCATTCCGATGGCCGCGCGCGCACCAATCAGGGCTTTGCCTGCCCGTGCTGCAACGGCCAGGCCTATCTGCGCGTCGTCGTGGACGGGCCGGACGAGGTGCGCACGGCGGTGCGCGAACAGATGCGCCAGGGCGCGGACCAGGTGAAGATCATGGTGTCGGGCGGCGTTGCCTCGCCCAATGATCCGCTCGACAGCCTGCAGTTCTCGCTGGAGGAGATCGAGACGGCAGTGGAGGAGGCGGAAGCCTTCGGCCGCTACGTCTGCGCCCATGCCTATTCGGCCGAGGCCATCACCCGGGCTGTGTCCTGCGGCGTGCGCACCATCGAGCACGGCAATCTGATCGACGCGGCCGCCGCCCGGCTGATGGCCGAGAAGGGCGCCTATCTGGTCGCCAACCTCGTCGCCTATGTCGCCATGGGCGAACGCGCCAAGGGCTACGGCATGCCCGATAGCATGCTGGAAAAGAACGCGGTGGTGCTGGAAGGCGGCTACAAGTCGCTGGAGATCTGCAAGGAGGCCAGGGTCAAGGTTGGCTACGGATCGGATCTGCTGGGCGACCTGATCGAGGATCAGAGCCGCGAATTCTCCATCCGCACCGAGGTTCAGTCCCCCATCGAGGTGATCCGCTCCGCAACGACCATCGCGGCCGAAGTCGTGCGACGCCCGGGCCGGCTCGGTACCGTCGCGGCCGACGCCTGGGCCGATCTCATCGTGGTCGACGACGATCCGCTCAAGGACATCACGCTGCTCGAAGGTCAGGGCCGTCACCTCGCCGCCATCATGAAGGGCGGTTCGTTCCACAAGAACACGCTGGGAGGTTCCGTGTGACGACGACCGCTCTCCCCCCTTCGACGCCCCGGCCGCGCCAGTCCTTCGATCGGCGGAAGCTCGGACGCTGGGCCCTGCTGGCCGTTTCCGCGCTCGCCTTCGTCTACATCCTGACGCCGCTGATCTTCGTCACCTGGTTGTCCTTCTATTCGCAGGAGATCCCCGCGTATCCGCCGGAGGGCTATTCGCTCAAATGGTATGCGGAGGCGGTCAGCAACGAACGCTTCATCGACGCGTTCATCCTGTCGGCGGAACTCGGTATCGTCTCCACGCTGATCGGGCTGGTGCTGGCGATCCCCGCCTCGCTCGGCCTCACAAGGCTGAAGTTCCGCGGCCGCGACGGCCTCGGCAACCTGATGCTGATGCCGCTCATTGTGCCAGGCATCGTGCTGGGCATCGCGCTCTACATCTTTCACGTCGAGATCGAGATCAACACGGGCCTGCCGATCATCGGCTCGTTCTACGGCCTCGTGTGGGGGCATGTGCTGCTGGTCATTCCCTGGGCGGTGCGCCTCATCACGGCGAGCCTTGCGGGCTTCGACCGCACGCTGGAGGAAGCCGCCCAGAACCTCGGCGCCGACCGCTTCACCACGTTCCGCCGTGTGACGCTTCCCGGCATCCTGCCCGGCATCGTCGCCGGAGGCATGTTCGGTTTCGTCTCCTCCTTCGGAAATCTGGAAATGAGCCTCTTTCTGGTGGGGCCGGGCAGCAACACGCTGCCCATCGCGATCCTGCAGTACCTGCGCTGGAAGATCGATCCGACGATCGCCTCCATCTCCGTCCTGCAGATCCTCGTCATCGCGATCGCGATGATCATCACCGACCGTTTCGTCAAACTCAGCCGGGTGGTTTAGATCGATGGCGCGCCTAGAACTCCAATCCGTTTCCAAGCGCTACGGCGAATTTCACGCGGCCCGCGAGGTCTCGCTCGATATCGCCGATGGCGAATTCCTGGTCCTGCTGGGCCCCTCGGGCTGCGGCAAGACGACGACGCTGCGCATGATCGCGGGCTTCATCGATCCCACCGAAGGCTCCGTCCATATCGGTGGTCGCGATGTCACCCGCCTGCCGCCGTGGAAGCGCAATGCGGGGCTTGTCTTCCAGAACTACGCGCTGTTCCCACACATGAGCGTGGCGCAGAACGTCGCGTTCGGGCTGGAGATGCGCAAGACGCCGAAAAGCGAGATCCCGGGCCTCGTTGCCGAAGCGCTGCAGCTCGTCCAGCTCGATCATCTGGCCGACCGCCTGCCGCGCCAGATGTCGGGCGGCCAGCAACAGCGCGTGGCGCTCGCCCGCGCGCTCGTGTTCCATCCCGACGTGCTGTTGCTCGACGAGCCGCTCTCGAACCTCGACGCCAAGCTTCGCCACGATGTGCGTGTGGAAATCCGTTCGCTGCAGCAGCGCCTCGGCCTCACCACGGTGATGGTGACGCATGACCAGGAAGAGGCGCTGACCATGGCCGACCGGCTGGTCGTCATGAAGGACGGCCAGGTCCGCCAGGTCGGCTCCCAGCGCGATCTCTACGAGCAACCTGCCGACAGCTTCGTCGCCGATTTCGTCGGCCGTTCCTCCTTCATCCGCGGTCGCATGCACGGGAACAAACTGAAAAGCGCTGGCGGACTGGAGATCGTCTGCGGCCGCGAGATCGTCGGAGACGCCGTCGTTGCGCTGCGGCCGGAGCGCGTTCACCTGTCCAAGCAGCCGCTTCAGGGCATGGAAAACGTCTTCCCCGGCCAGGTGACCTTCGTCTCCTACATGGGCAGCCTGATCGATGTGCACGTGAAGCTGTCGGAGGCCGATCAGGTCATTGCCCAGCTCCCCAATCACGAAGGGCACGAATTGCCCGATGTGGGCGATGCCGTCCATGTCGGGTGGTCGTCCACAGCTTCCGTCTTTCCGGCTCAATAGATACGAAAACGAGAGGGGAGGACCGGCCGGCCGGACCGGTGCAACCCCCGCCGCTGCCCCCGCCACGAGCCGATGGGGGCGTTCACCTGCACCAGCCTTAACGGCGCAAAGCCGACACAAGAGGGAATCGACACATGAGTGACAAGATCCGCAAGGCCGGCGGCATGGACCGCCGCCACGTGCTTCAGGCAATGGCCGGCGTCGCCGGCATGGCCGCTCTCGGCATGCCGACGGTAGCGCGCGCCGCCGGCACGATCGTCGTTGGCACCTGGGGCGGCGACTATGCGCGCCTGCTCAACAAGAACATCGAGAAGCCCTTCCTCATCTCCAAGGGGTGGGAGGTCATCCAGGACCAGAAGGGCGATCCGGAACGCCGCGCCAAGATGATGGCCGAGCGCCGCCTGCCGCGTGGCTCCACCGATCTCCAGGCCCTCACCGGCCCCAACATGTATCAGGTCTATCAGCAGGGACTGACGCAGGCGCTCGACTACTCCAAGCTTCCGAACGCCAAGCACCTGCTGCCCTCGATGAAATACGAATACGGCGCGGGCCAGATCTATTCGGCGATGGTGCCGGTCTTCAATCCGGACAAGACCAAGAACCCGCCCAAGAGCTATGCGGACGCGCTCAACCCGGAGCTCGGCGCCGCGCTTGGCTTCATCGACATCCAGTACCAGTACACCCTGCTGGCCGCGGCGCTGGCCGCCGGCGGGTCGCAGACCGATCTGGAACCGGGCAAGAAGCTGCTGCTGGAGTGCCGTAAGGCCGGCGCGCGCATCTACCCGACCAATGAATCGTTCGCCCAGGGGCTGAAGACCGAAGAGATCACCGCCGGCATCATGTGGAAGGCGCGCACCGTGCAGTGGCAGAATGCGGGCATCAACGTCGCCTCCAATGCCCCTGCCGAAGGCGGCCTGTCCTATGTGACCGGCTTTGCGATCCCGAAGAACGCGCGCAACGTGGAAGGCGCCCACGCCTATATCAACGCGATGATGGAGCCTGCCGCCCAGGAGGCCTTCGCGCGCGACATGGGCTACAACCCGACCGTCGACAACGCCGAGATTCCGGAAGATCTCAACAAGCGCATCGGCTTCTCCAAGTCCGAGATCGACAAGCTCATCACGCCCGATTTCGGCTTCATCCTGGAGCACGACATGGAAATGAAGGAATGGTGGGACAAGGAATTCAAGGCCTGAGAACCTGCTGACCTTCATTTGTGGCCCGTCCTCTCCACCGTCATCACCCGGCGAAGTCCGGGTGATCCATAGCTGGCTGCCGGACGTCTCGACGGCGCAGTGGATCCCCCGGACTTCGCCGGGGGATGACGGTGGAAAGCGTGGAGCGCCACCGGTCTCTCCCGCCCCTCCTTCCCTGTTCCCGTATCCTTCGGAGACCTGAGCGATGACAGCCGCCGCGGACAACCCCGCCACCCGCTCCCGCCCTGTTCTGATCAGCGCATCCTCGCTGATCGGGCCGGCGACGATCATCGTCGCCTTCGGCGTCATCGCGCCGATGCTCATTCTGCTGCGCTACAGCTTCAATCGCTACGACCCGCGCATGCTGATGATCGACGCCGTTTCGCCCGAGAACTATGTCAAGTTCTTCTCCGACCCCTTCTACCTTCAGATCTTCTGGACGACGCTGCGCATCTCGCTGATGTGCACGCTCATCTGTCTCGTGCTGGGCTTTCCGCTCGCCTATGTGCTGGCGCGCACGCGGGTGCGCTACAAGAACCTGCTGATCATCGGCGTCGTCATCCCGCTCTTCGTCGGCAACGCCGTGCGGGCTGCCGGCTGGATGACGCTCTTCGGCAGCCGGGGTTTTCTGAGTGTCATGCTGATGAAGTTCGGCATCACCACCGAGCCGACCGAAATCATGTTCACCGAGACGGCGGTCATCGTCGGCATCATTGCGGTGAACCTGCCCTACATGGTGCTGACGCTGCAAAGCGTTCTGGAGGGCATCGACCGTAATCTGGAGGAGGCGGCCTTCTCGCTGGGCGCCGGCCCGTTGACGATGGCGCGCCGCGTGCTGTGGCCGATGGCGCTTCCCGGCATCGCTGCTGGCGTCATCCTGACCTTCATCCTGGCCATGAACGCCTATGCGACGCCGGTCCTGCTCGGCGGCCCCGACTTCCACATGATGGCGCCGCTCGTCTATTCGCAGTTCCAGCTGAACAACTGGCCGTTTGCCGCCGCCGTCGCCTTCATCCTGACGGTCACGACGCTGGCGCTCACAGTGGCCGCCGGCCTCGCCACGCGGCAGCGCTTCCGGGGGTAGGGCGGACGTGGATGCAGCCTCGGCGGATGCGGTCGCGCATGCCTTGCCGCGTTCCGGATCAGGCGTCGCCCGCCACGCACGCATCCATCAGCCGCGTCAGCTCCGCGCCGTTGAAGCTTCCGCGCCGGCCGATGGCGACGAGCGAACTCACCGCCGGCGGCGTTTCCTTCTCCCGCGTGGTGCGTGCGCGCTTTCCCACCAGATGGAACACCAGCCGCTCATCCGCACTCGCGGCGCGGAATATGCCCTTGGCCCGCATCAGGCTTGCGGGCAATGCGCGAAGCCCTGCGCGCAACCGGTCCGCATCCACCGGCCGCTCGCTCTGCCAGCTCCAGGCCTCGAATTCGTCGGCGTGGTCGTGGTGGTGATGTTCGTGGGTGCAATGCGGATCGGTGCAGTGATGATGGTCGTGCCCGTGATCAGGCTCCGCCCGCGCGCCCATATGCGCGCCGAAAAGCACCTCGCGCGGAATTTCCGCAAACCGCGTGCGGATGATCCTGAGTGCGGGCTGCGGCCCCTTCAGCGTCTGTTCCACGGCCGCGAGTTGTGCCTCGCTCGCGGCATCCGCCTTGTTCAGCAGCACGACGTCTGAGCCGCTCACCTGCTCGATGGCCAGCTCGGTCGCGGCGAAATCGAGATCGGCGAAGCCCTCGCCGTCGACGAGGCAGAAGATGCCGTCGAGCACCGCGCGGCCCTGGAGTTCCGGCGCCTCCAGCGTGTCGGCGATGGGCAGCGGTCGCGAGACGCCGCTCGCCTCGATCAGGATCCGCTCCGGCGCCGGGTCGCGCGCCAGAAGCCCGTCGATCGCGTCGACCAGATCCGACTGGATCGAGCAGCACACGCAGCCATTCGACAGCGACACCTGGTCGGCCTCGCTTTCCACCACCAGGTCGGCATCGATGTTGATCGCGCCGAAATCGTTGACGAGCACGCCATAGCGCACCCCTTGCGGATCATCGAGGATGCGCTTCAGAAGCGTCGTCTTCCCAGCGCCCAGAAAACCGGTGAGGATGGTGACGGGAACGGCGGATGTCGGTCGGGTCATGGAGGCTTCCGGGCGTGATGGGAATGGCATTTGGGGAGGGCGAACGCGTGCGTGTGCGCGGGGTGCCGCGTCACGTCTTTCCCTGAATGCTAAACCATTTCGCGGCCGTTCCAAGTCCCGCGCTTGCCTGAATAGGCGGCAGCCAGAGAGTCTGCGCTCAGCCGGCCGCCTTTTGCTTGCCGCGCACGGCGAGCATCCGCTTCAGATAGGCCATGTTGGCCTTCACCTCGGCCGGCGGCAGGTCGGCGCTGGCGACCTGCTCGGCCTCCGAAAAGCGCCCCTGCAGCCCCAGGACGAGGGCCAGGTTCTGGCGGATGCGGGTGTCCTTGGTGCCGCTCGCCATGGCGGAGCGCAAGATTTTTTCCGCGCTCGTCAGATCGTTGTCGAGAACGTGGCTCATGGCGAGGTTGTTGAGGATCGAGGGCTCGCCGGGGGCGATCTTCAGCGCCTCGGCATAGAGGTAGCGTGCCTTCTGGTGATCGCCGAGCTGGTCGTGGATCGCAGCTTCCGCCGACATCAGCCGCCAGTCGGGCTGGGTCGGGGTCTGCGCCTGCTGGATGACGTTGAGCGCTTCCTTGAAGTGGCCCTTCTGCGCCAGGATCTTGCCGTAGGCGGCGGCGATCTCGCGATCCTTGCGATGCTTGATGATGCCCTTTCGCAAGACTTCCATCGCCTGATCGAGCTGATCGTTGCGGCGCAGCGCGTCGGCATAGGCGAGGATGTTGGTCTTCTCGTCCGGTGCGGATTCGTAGCGATCTCCCCATTGCGCCACCTGCTGGCGCGCATCGCCGCTGCCCGGCGGCACGCTGGAGGAGGCCGAACTGCTAAAGCCACGCCCGCGGCCCGACATCGCGCCGTCGGAGACGCAGCCGGAAAGTGCGAAGGCCGCCGCGAGGACGGCGCCCATGAAAACGACACGGGCCCGGGAATGCCGGATCGAGCTGGCGCGGGCTGACATGGGGATACTCCGGTTACCGACGCGAAAAGAGCGAAAATCCTGCTGTCGGTAATACTTCATTCACCCTAATGGTTGGTTAAGCGCGTCGCCGGCGTTGCTTTGTAAGACCCCGCTCCGTACTCTTGCCGAGACCCGACTCTCCCCCGAATTTTTGGAGCATTCCTGCCGTGTTCGATACCCTTCTGGCGTCCGCCGACGCCTCCGTTGCGATCCATGCCGTCGATGCCGACAGGCTGGCGCATGTTCTCACCCTTCTGCCGGCCGCCGCCGGTCGCTGGGTCGAGGCCAACGGCTACAAGGGGGCGCCCGGATCGGTCCTCATCATTCCGGATGCGGAAGGGGCTGCGGCCGCCGTGCTGTTCGGCGAGGCAGAGGGCGGCGATCCGCACGCCGCCGGTGCGCTCGCCACCGCGCTGCCGGCCGGCACGTACCGGCTGGAAGGCTTCGCCGATCCGCACATGGCCTGCCTCGCCTTCGCGCTCGGCTCCTACAGTTTCCGCGCCTATAAATCCGCCACTGCCGCCGAACGCCCCCGCCTCGTCGTGCCGGAGGGCTTCGACATGGTGGCGGCGAAGATCGAGCTGGAGGCCGTCGGCCTCGCACGCGATCTCATCAACACGCCGGCCAACGATTTCGGCCCCGAGGAACTGGCGGTGGCCGCGCGAAAGCTCGCCGAGCGGTTCGACGCCAGCTTCAAGGTCACCGTCGGCGAGGCGCTGCTTGAGCACAATTTCCCGATGATCCACGCGGTGGGCAAGGCGAGCACGCGGGCGCCCCGGCTCATCGATTTCTCCTGGGGCGATCTCTCCAACCCGCGCGTGACGCTGGTCGGCAAGGGCGTGTGCTTCGATACCGGCGGTCTCGACATCAAGCCGTCGAGCTCCATGCTCCTGATGAAGAAGGACATGGGCGGGGCGGCCAACGTTCTGGCGCTGGCGCTGATGATCATGGCCACCAACATGCCCGTGCGCCTGCGCGTGCTGATCCCGGCGGTGGAGAACTCCATTTCCGGCAACGCCTTCCGCCCGGGCGATATCCTGCCGAGCCGCAAGGGCATTTCGGTCGAGATCGGCAACACGGATGCCGAAGGCCGCCTGGTGCTGGGCGATGCGCTGGCGCTGGCGGATGAGGAAAGCCCCGATCTTGTCATCGACATGGCGACGCTGACGGGGGCGGCCCGCGTTGCGCTCGGGCCCGAGGTCATGCCCTTCTACACCGACGACGAGGCGTTTGCCGGCGCGGTGGCGGATGCGGCCGGCAAGGTCGCAGATCCGGTCTGGCGCATGCCGCTGTGGAAGCCCTATTCGAAGATGCTGGATTCCAAGGTCGCCGACATCAACCACGTCTCCACAGGCGGCTTTGCAGGCTCCATCACGGCCGCGCTGTTTCTCTCCCGTTTCGTGGAGAACGCGACGACCTGGGCGCATTTCGACATCTTCGGCTGGGTGCCGTCCGCGCGCCCCGGCCACCCGGAAGGGGGCGAGGCGCAGGCCATCCGCGCGCTCTTTTCCGCACTTCGGAAACGCTATCGCCCGTGACGAACGATTGACGAACGCTTGATGCCGTCTCCTTCGGCTTCTATACCGGAACCGAAATGATCAACGTCCGGCGCCCGATGCGGCGCCGGGCCGGGCGTCCATGGTGGCGGTCCGGCGTTTCGGAGGCAGGCACCCGCACCATGGCGATCGAGATCCGCGCAGGCCAGGCCCTGAAGCTCTGGCACGATGTGACGCTGGAGCTGGTGCATTTCGGCGAGCAGGACCTGACCGCGCGCCAGATGGCGATCCTGCTCACCGTGTATCTGGAGCCGCCGCCGCACACGGTGCGCGGGCTTGCCGCCAAGCTCGGCGTCACCAAGCCGGCGATCACCCGCGCGCTCGACACGATGGGCCGGATGAAGCTTCTCGACCGCCGCCGCGACGAGGCGGACCGGCGCAACGTCGTCATCCTGCGCACGGTTGACGGTGCGCTCTATCTTGAAAAACTGGCCGATGTGCTGGTCGAAAAGGCTGCGGAGGTCCGCGGATGACCGATTCCCAAAACGCCCCCGACAGGCGCATCACCCCGTGGCGGCCCGATCTTGCGGCCGCCCGCCTTGAGGGCATCCACGAAGCGCAGCGCTACGTCGAAGGCGAGCCCGCGCGCATCGTCCGCGCCATCGTCGCAATGCGCCCGGAACCTGCGCCCGACCGCTCGCTCGATACCGAGCTTCTTTTCGGCGAGGCCGTCACCGTCTACGAGCGGCGCGAGGGCTGGGCATGGGTGCAGAGCGCCACCGACAACTATGTCGGCTGGATCGCGGAAGACGCGCTTGGGGCCATCGATCCCGCGCCAACCCATCGGCTCGCCGAGCTTCGCAGCTTCCGCTATCCGGGGCCGGAACTGCGCGCCCCCGCACTTGACTGCCTGTCCATCGGATCGCACGTCACGGTCGTCGGCGAGGCGGTGACGCGTGGCACCCGCTATGCGCTTCTTGCCGACGGATCGGCCGTCATCGCCCGCCATCTGGTGCCTGAAGGAACCTTCGCGCCCGACTGGGTGGCAGTGGCGGAACGCTTTCTCGGCACGCCCTATCTGTGGGCGGGGCGTTCCAGCATCGGCCTCGACTGTTCCTCGCTGGTCCAGCTCGCGCTTGCCGAGGCCGGCATCGCGGCTCCCCGCGACAGCGATATGCAGGCGCGGGAACTGGGCACGGCCCTCGACATTTCCGCTGGCCTGCCGGCATTGCGGCGCGGCGATCTCGTCTTCTGGCGGGGGCATGTCGGCATCATGCGCGACGGCGAGACCCTGCTGCACGCCAACGGCCACACCATGACGACGGCGATGGAACCCTTGGCGGAAGCCGTCGCCCGCATCGCGGCGAGCGAATACGGCGCGGTGACGGCGGTCCGGCGGCTCTAGCGGGCTGGAGCGATTCATTGTTTGCGGAGCGTCCGGCGGCGGGTGCACCTCTCCCATGGGGAGAGGTCGGCGCGCATGCGCCGGGTGAGGGGATGAGAGCTCTCCGTATCCACGAAACTCAGACACCCGTCACCCCAACCCTCTCCCCATGGGAGAGGGGGCGGATACGGTTCCTTCCTGGAAAAGACGAAACGCGCCTCGGGTGGAGAATGCTCGCCGGGCAGCAGGCGCTCGCCGCTTCTCTCACCGCACGCCGACACGCAGGCCCGGGGCGGGGCGTTCGCGCAGGACCTGGCGGCGGAAGCGGAACAGCGCCGCCGGGCGGCCGCCGGTGCGCGTGGTGGTGGCACCCGTCGGTTCAACGAGTTCGGTCGTCTCCACCAGCCGGCGGAAGTTCTGCTTGTGCAGGTGACGGCCCGATATCGCTTCCACCGTGCGCTGAAGCTCGGTCAGCGTGAAGACGGCGGGCATCAGCTCGAAGATCACCGGCCGGTATTTCAGCTTGCCGCGAAGCCGGGTGATGGCGGTCGCCAGAATGCGGCGGTGGTCGTGCTGCATCTCGCGGCCGAGATAGGGCCGCGCATCGAGGCCCGGGCCGAGCGGCCGGCCGTCGCGCTCGGCCTCCGCCAGAAGGCCCGCCTCGTAGCACAGCTCGTAGCGCTCCAGCGCGCGTTCCTCGTCCCACAGGTTGCCGTCGCCGCCAAAGGACAGGCGCAGCCGGTCCTGACGGCGTTCCGCGCGCGCCGCATCGCCGTCCGCCTTCGGCGCCGCCGCCCAGGCGTCGAGCGCGGGCAGGATGGCATCGTCGAGCAGCGCCGGACGACCCTGACGCCAGTCCTCCCAGGGGAAATAGTCGTACCAAGGCCGCCAGCGCGCCCGGGCCCGCTCCAGCGCGATCTCGGATTCCGGGCTCTGCCGGGCCAGCGCCAGATAGCCGACGGAAACCACATGCGGTCCCTCATCGCCCGGCTGCGCATGCCGCCCCCGGTCGCCATAGGTGTAGAGCTGTTCGACATAGCCGAGCCGCAGCTCCGTCTGCTGCTCCACCCAGGCGCGAAGGCCAATCTCGAAGGTGCGGTGGTGCAGCGGATCAAAGGGGCCGAAGGGCAGCGATTCCGGTTCGCCCGGGGCCGTGCCGTCGATGGTCAGCACCAGCGGGGTCGGATGCGTCACGGCAACGATCACGGCATTGAGCCCGATCTCGATGGCGGGGGCTGCCGTGTCCATGCGCGTCGCTCCGTATCCGGTTCCCACCCTGCGCGGGAAGCGAACCTTTTCTAGTCGATTTACAGAGCGTTTTGAACCGCCGCCTTGAGCGCGCGGGATGCGGCAAGGTGCTGAGTTGCGCCACCTTTCCCGCCGAAGCATGCGCCGGCCCGGCACCGCGTGCCGTTCGCCCGATCTAGTCCAGAGCGAGTTCGAACGGCTCGCCCTCGAAGGCGTCGCGCCCCCGGCCGATGGCGCGGATCGCATCCACCATGCGGCCCTCGCGCCCGAG
This sequence comes from Breoghania sp. JC706, assembly GCF_037026715.1. NCBI lineage: Bacteria > Pseudomonadati > Pseudomonadota > Alphaproteobacteria > Hyphomicrobiales > Stappiaceae > Breoghania > Breoghania sp. JC706. The sequence continues at coordinate 366,079 of NZ_JBANCG010000004.1, read as the reverse complement.
CAGCCGGTCGGCGAACATCACGAGGCGCGCGTTGGGCGTTGCCGAGGGCGAGGCCTCGCGCAGGGCGGCCGCGATGTCGGCCTCGTGACGCTCCGGCGACAGCGCGCAGGCGGTGATGTAGGCGGCGGCGGTGGAGCGCGAGATCCCTGCAAAGCAGTGGATCACCAGCGGCGCCTGCCGTTCCCATGCGCGAACGTAGTCGAGAAGCTCGCTGACATGGGCCTCGGCCGGCGGGGTCATGCCCTCGATCGGCTCCACGATGTCATTGAAGCCGAGGAAGAGATGGTCCTGCTCGGCGATCACCGCCGGGCGCGGCACGGGCGTGCCGGCGTTGATCAGCGTCACCAGATGGCGCGCGCCGGTGCGTTCGACGGTTTCGGCGAGTCTTGAGAGGGAACAGACGTAAAGCATGGTGTGAATGTCGGCGGTGCGGGTGGGGGATGCAAGCGGGAAAGTGGGGGAGGACCGGGATGCCAGACGAGAGCCTTTCCGACCCTCCCGGAATCGACCGTATTCGCCCCCTCTCCCATGGGGAGAGGTGACTATCCTTGCCAGCCTCGATCGAACTCGGAAACGATCTAGGTTGTGACCGTGGCTTCTTCCGCGAAACTCTTAAGCGTCCCGGACGCGACGCGAAGTGCCGCTTCGCAGATCCGGGATGACACCGGAGAGATGGAGAAGCCGACCACGGGGGCAACGGCGCGCGCAGCCAAGCTCCTCGATCAGGTCGACTGCCCCGATCAGATCAACAGTCTCGTCAGATCGACTGGTTGTAGGCGCCCACTTCCGGGTTCTCGCGCAGCACCGTGTCCACCGTCTTGAACATGGCGCGCATGCGCTCTTCGGAGACGGGGCTTTCCACCACCACGACGAGTTCCGGCTTGTTGGAGGAGGCGCGGACAAGGCCCCAGGTGCCGTCCTCGGCGACGACGCGGATGCCGTTCACCGTGATGAGGTCGGCAATCGGGTGGCCGTCGATCTTTTCGCCCTTCTCCTGCATGCCCTTGAACCGGGCGACGACCCTGTCGACCACGTCGTATTTCTTCTCGTCGTCGCAATGCGGCGCCATGGTCGGCGTGCCCCAGGTCTTGGGCAGGTCGTTCCTCAACTCCGACATGGACTTGTCCGGATTGCGGTCGAGCATGTCGAGAATGGCGAGCGCGGAGACGAAGCCGTCGTCGTAGCCGCGCCCGATGGGGGCATTGAAGAAATAGTGGCCGGACTTCTCGAAGCCGACCATGGCATCGAGCTCGTTCACCCGGCGCTTGATGTAGGAATGGCCGGTCTTCCAGTAGTCGGTCTTCGCGCCGTTCTCGATCAGCACCGGGTCGGTGAGGAACAGGCCCGTCGATTTCACGTCGACCACGAACTGTGCGCCGGGATTGAGCTTTGAGATGTCACGCGCCAGCATGACGCCGACCTTGTCGGCGAAGATCTCCTCGCCGGTGTCGTCGACGACGCCGCAGCGATCGCCGTCGCCGTCGAAGCCGAGGCCGACGGCCGCGCCCGTCTCGCGCACCGTGTCCGCGATGGCGTGCAGCATCTTCATGTCTTCAGGATTGGGATTGTAGCGCGGGAAGGAATGGTCGAGCTCGCAGTCGAGCGGCACCACGTCGGCACCGATGGCCGTGAGGATCCGTTCGGCGAAGGCGCCCGCCGTGCCGTTGCCGCAGGCCGCCACCACCTTGATCGGGTGCTTGAGTTTCGGCCGGTTGGTGAGATCGGCGATGTAGCGCTCGGGGAAATTCTCCACGAACCGATACGCGCCGTTGCCTTTCAGGTCGAAGGCGGCGGAAAGCACGATCTCCTTCAGCCGGCCCATCTCGTCAGGGCCGAAGGTGAGCGGGCGGGCCGCACCCATCTTCACGCCGGTCCAGCCGTTGTCGTTGTGCGAGGCGGTGACCATGGCGACGGCGGGGACGTCCAGCTCGAACTGGGCGAAATAGGTCATCGGCGTGGTCGCGAGGCCGATATCGTGCACCTTGACGCCGGCCGCCATCAGACCGGTGACGAGCGCCATCTTGATGGAAGCCGAATAGGAGCGGAAATCGTGGCCGGTGACGATTTCGGGCTTCACGCCCATCTCGTGGATCAGCGTGCCGAGCCCCATGCCCAGGGCCTGAACGCCCATCAGGTTGATTTCTTTCTCGAAAAGCCAGCGCGCGTCGTATTCGCGGAAGCCGGTCGCCTTGACCATCGGCGAGGATTCGTAGGCGTAGGTATTGGGCGTCAGCGCTGCTGCCGGCTTGGGAAACATGGAGGCTCCTGAAATCGCTCAATGCGTCTTTGACGAACGGTATAGGATGGTGCTGCGGCCAAAGGAAGGCGGCGCGCGCGTTGCATTGCGGGAAACGACGGGGGCGGCGATAGGTTCCGCGCCTGCCTGCGGCACGGGGTGCGGCTATTGCTGCATCACCAGTTCGCCGCCGCGCATCTCGACCGTTTTCAGCTTGCGCAGGAAGCTCATGCCGAGAAGGGCAGAGGACAGCGCGCCGCGCGGGGCGACCAGCGCCGGCACGTCGTAGACGCGGATGGTGTCGATGCGCACCTCGTCAAGCGTGACGGGCGCGCTTTTCTGGATGCCGTTGGCCGTGGATATCTCGATGGTGAAATCGGAATTCAAAGGCCGGATACCCAGCCGGGCCGCTTCCTCGTATGGCAGTGCGACAGCGGTCGCGCCGGTGTCGACCACGACATCGACGAAGCGGTTGTTGATGCGCGCGACCGTGGAGAAATGACCGCCTTTTCCCGCATCCAGAACCACGGTTCCGTAGCCAGTGGGCCGATAGGCGGGGCGCGGCGCGGCCTTCGCCGGAGCCTCCTTGCGCGAAAGGGCCTCCAGCCCCCAGGGCACCACGGTCGGCCCCGCGAGTGCCGCCGCGACGATAACCACCAGAATGAGGATGAACCGTTGCATCGCCCCGAAATCCGCCGTTTCCCGCACATGGATTGTGCCACGGCGAGTGTTAGCGGGGGGTGAAAAGCGACAAGGGGCCGGGCATCGTGGTTAGCGGTGCGTTAACGAGGCCGGTGCATGCTGACGCGGTTCGCTCTGCGACCGAGCAAGCGGCCCATCCTTCGAGATGCCGTCTTGCGACGGCTCCTCAGGATGACGTTATCGTGTTGTTATTTTAGTAAAACCATCAACCCACACAACGTCATCCTGAGGAGCCCGCGAAGCGGGCGTCTCGAAGGATGGGCCGCTCGCGACACGGACGGGAGAAAACCCTCCTGCCGGCCCGCCTGAAAATCGCCGCCTTGGCGCGGTCTGGCTTTTGCGCTGCCCTTGTGATCCCGCGTTGCCGTGGAGCCTCGCCTGATGCGAAACGTTCTTGCCGCCTTCTCGCTTTTCCTTCTGCTCGCCGGGTGCGCGGGCGGGCTGCCGGGGTTCGACGAAAAGGTCGAGCTGACGCAGGTGCCGGTTGACGAGCAGGCGGCTCTTGCCCGCATCAACGATTACCGCGCCGAGCACGGCCTGCCGCCGCTGACGATCTCGCCGGACGTCACCATAGCTGCGCAGGACATGGCGGATTACATTGCCAGGCGCGACAAGCGAAAGTCGCCGCTGCACAGCAAGAACGGGCTCTTCAAGCGCTTGAGCGAACACGGAATTCGCCACGACGCGGCAGCTGAAAATCTCGGCTACGGCTACCAGAGCTTCGAGGCCGCCTTCAAGGGCTGGCAGGGCTCGCCCGGCCACGACAAGAACCTGCTGAACCCTTACGTGACCCAGATGGGCATCGCCCGCACCACCCGGCCCGATGGCATGTGGCGCAATTTCTGGGCGCTGATCATGGTGCGGCCGGAGCGCTGAGAGGGCTTTCGAATCGTATTAATAGATTCGTCGAATCCGTCTCGAATTTCCCTCGCATTTCTCGCAAATCACAAAGCCCGTGCGAAAGCTCAGGCGGTCAGGTGCGCGAAGGCGGAAACGACGTCCTCGTAGACCCGTCGCTTGAACGGAATGATCAGCTCCGGCAACTCGGCCGCCCGCTCCCACCGCCACTCGGAGAATTCCGGCTTGTGGCCTTCGGGCGGGCGGATGACGTTGATCTCGTCCTCGTCGCCTTCGAAGCGGAAGGCGAACCAGCGCTGCGCCTGACCCTGATAGCGGCCCTTCCAGCTCTTCTGGGCGACCGCCCCGGGCAGGTCGTAGATGTACCAGCCCGGCGCCTCGGCCAGCAGGCTGACGGAGCGGACCGAGGTCTCCTCGTAGAGCTCGCGCCGGGCGGCGGAAAGCGGGTCCTCGCCGGCATCGATCCCGCCCTGCGGCATCTGCCAGCTGTGGGTGGCATCGACATGTTCCGGCCCGCCCTTGTAACGCTTGCCGACCCAGACCAGGCCGGCCGGATTGATCAGCATGACGCCGACGCAAGGGCGATAGTGGGGCGGGGGAAGAGCTGTCACGGCGGGGATCCTCGGGAAGACTGGATGCGCGCAACCTAGATCGTTTCACCGTTCGGCGGAAGCGGTTCGCGGGGATTTCGGCATGCGTCTCGATGGATGGGCGGCTTGCTTCCGGCTCGCAACGAATTGCACCGCAACGAGCCCTGGTGTGCGGAACCCGCGAGCTTGCGCGCTTCTCACGAATTGTCGCCGCGCACGCCTGCCGAAAGCGGCACCAGCAAGAGGCCGCGGGCCTCCAGGCTCTTGGCCCATTCGCTGATGCGGTCTATGGAGACGGGCAGGGCCGAGGCATAGCCGACGGCAAATCCCTTGGTGCGGGCCACCGCCTCCAGTTCCAGAAGCCGGGCGTCGATCTCGTCGCGCGAGGGGCTGCGGTCGAGCGACAGGTCCGCGCGCAGGAACGGTGTCCGGGTGGTGTTGGCGAGTGCGGAGGCGATGGAGCGCGAGGAAGAGCCGTCGTCCAGATACATCAGCCCGCGCTTGCCGACCTCTTCCAGCACCGGCTGCAGCGCCTCCGGCGTGGCGGTGAAGCGCCCGCCCATCTGGTTGACCACGCCGACATAGTTGGTGATGCGGCTCATCAGCCAGTGCAGGCGATCGATGTTCTGCTGGTAGGGCTGATCGACCAGAAGCGTGTGCGGGCCGGGGTCGTTGTCGGGATAGTCGAACGGCTCCAGCGGTATCTGAAGCAGCAGCTCGTGGCCGTCCTGCCGGGCGCGCGCCTGCCAGTCCTTGAGGTTGTCGCCGTACGGCGCGAAAGCCAGCGTCACGTCGGCGGGAAGCTTCTCCAGCGCCAGATTGGTGCCGGCCTCGCTCAGGCCCAGACCGCCGACGACGATGGCGATGCGGGCAACGCCGATGGTCTCGGCGTTGAAGGGCCGGGCATAGAAATCGAGCGCCCGCGCGCCGTTGTCGGCGACCTTGGGCAGAATGCCGTAGCGCCCGCCTTCGGAGATGCGGGCATCGGGCTCGACGGTGAGCGCCTGCGCCTCGCCGTCCACCGCCTTCAGGCCTGCATCGGCAGGGGGCAGCACCGGCTCGAACCGGGGGCCGTCGCCGGCCGTGGCCTGAGCTCCCGGCGCCAGGGGTTGCCCGTCCGCGCCCTCGCCGGGCCGGATACCGAGAACGGTGATGTCGCGGGCGGAAACGCCGCTGACGGAGGTCTTGTTGAGAGCGACGACGGCGGAGGGTTCGCCCCCGTAAGGATCGTCGACGACCGCGACCCACACGCCCACCGTGACGGTGATGACCGTGATGATCACGATACCGATCAGGCCGAGCGGAACGCGGAAGCGCCGCTTTCCGATGTCCAGACCCAGTGGGGCTGTCAGGTCGTCCCCGGCCATGATCCCTGTTCCGCCGCTTGTCCTTCACGCCATCGCACGGAAAAGCCCCCACCCGCCGCACTCTTCCGCGGCACCGTTCAGACGCACGATGGAATTAACCTACCGCAGTCATGGTTAACAATATCTGAGCATTCGCAACCCGGGATGGAGCCGGGAGCGGGAGCAGCCTATGCGCGCGTTGCCTTCCCGAAGGCAGCGCGTCGGGATGCACCATAGGCCGAAGTCGGGCCGGGTCCATCCCGTGTTTTGCGAAAGGGGGCGACGCGTAATGGGGGAGCGCCGGGGCGTGCCCTGGGGGTTTGGCCCGTCCTTCGAGACGCCATCCGCGACGGCTCCTCAGGATGACGTTATCGTGTTGTTATGAACACCAAACACAACGTCATCCTGAGTGTCTGGCCCGAAATGCTTGCGGCTTGCTCCTGACTGTCATCCCCGCGCAGGCGGGGATCCAGCACTCCGTGAGGGTAGCTGTTCAATCCCATAAGAAAATCTTGTGGTTACTGGATCCCCGCCTGCGCGGGGATGACAATGGTGCTAGTGGTTCTCTACAGGGACAAACGTCTATACTGCAGAACATACATATTATAATACCATTTTCGGGCCAGACACTGAGGAGGCGCGTCAGCGGGCGTCTCGAAGGATGGGGGCCAACCGCCTCCCGCGCCCGCGCAAAGAAAAAGGCCCGCACCATCTCCGATGCGGGCCCTGATTTTCTGTTCCTGCCTGCGGCTCAGTTCGGAACGCCGGCGGACGGATCCGGCGGGAAGGCCTTGTTGGCCTGGAGGCCGCGCAGCAGGTCGTAGGCGAAGTTCAGCTGCTTGTCGTCCTTCGGATCCTTCGGAACGTAGGCCTGGCTGCCGGTCTTCTCGGTGCCGTCGTCGGAGCCGAGGTGACCGCGCAGGGACGCCTCGCCGCGGGTTTCCACCTTGCCCTTCAGCTCGTCGGGAAGCTCCTGCTTCACTTCGATGTCGGGCGTGATGCCCTTGGCCTGGATCGAGGTGCCCGACGGCGTGTAGTAGCGCGCCGTGGTCAGCCGGATGGCGCCGTTGGGGCCGAGCGGAATGATGGTCTGCACCGATCCCTTGCCGAAGGACCGCGTACCGACGATGGTCGCGCGGCGGTGATCCTGCAGTGCGCCGGCGACGATCTCCGACGCCGATGCGGAGCCGCCATTGACCAGCACGATGACCGGCTTGCCGTGCGTCATGTCGCCGGAACGCGCGTTGTAGCGCTGGCTTTCCTCGGCGTTGCGGCCGCGGGTGGAGACGATCTCGCCGCGGTCGAGGAACGTGTCGGAAACCGCGATCGCCTGGTCGAGCAATCCACCGGGATTGTTGCGCAGGTCGACGACGAAGCCCTTGAGGTCCTTCTCCGGGATCTTCTTCTCGATATCGTCGATGGCGTCGCGCAGTCCGTCGAAGGTCTGCTCGTTGAACTGCGTGATGCGGATGTAGCCGACGTCCTTCTCCTCGTTCCAGCGCACGGAGCGGATCCGGATGATGTCGCGGGTGATCTTGATCTTCAGCGGCTCGTCCACGCCCTCGCGGCGCACGGTGATCTCCAGGTCGGTCTTGACCGGGCCGCGCATCTTCTCAACCGCCTCGTTGAGGGTGAGGCCCTGCACGCTCTCGCCGTCGAGTTCGGTGATGACGTCGCCCGCCAGCACGCCCGCGCGATAGGCCGGCGTGTCGTCGATCGGGGTGACGACCTTGACGAAGCCGTCCTCCATCGTGACCTCGATGCCGAGGCCACCGAATTCGCCGCGCGTCTGCACCTGCATGTCGCGGAAGCTCTTGGGCGACATGTAGGAGGAATGCGGGTCGAGCGAGGACAGCATGCCGTTGATCGCCGCCTCGATCAGCTTGTGATCGTCCGGCACCTCGACATAGTCGGCGCGGATCCGTTCGAAGACGTCTCCGAACAGATTGAGCTGCCGATAGGTGTCGGAAGCGGCCGCTTCGGCCTTGGAGCCGATCACGAACTCCGTCTGGGACAGGGTGACCACCGCCGCCGCGCCCATCAGCGCGCCGACAAGCATCAGCGAGGCTTTCCGTATCATCCGCGAACCTTTTCGTCTTCCGGCCGAGCCCACCAGGGCGAGGGGTCGATTGAGCTGCCGTCTTTTCGAAATTCTACATAAAGCACCGGCCGCGTCGAACCGAGGTCCAATGTGGCGGCACTTGCGAGTTGTGTCGATCCCATCGATCCGACGGGTTCTCCGGCCAAAACGAACTGACCGAGTTCCGCATCAATCTTGTCCATACCGGCAAGCAGGACATGATATCCGTCGCCTGCGTTCAGGATCAAGAGTTGGCCGTAACTGCGGAACGGCCCCGAATAGACGACCCAGCCGTCGCAGGGAGCGGTGACCCGGGCATCGTTGCGGGTCGCGATCGAAATCCCCTCGGCGGGCGTGCCGATGCTGTCCTCCTCGCCATAGGCGCGCAGCGTCGCGCCTGCAACCGGCAGGTGCAGCTTGCCCTTGGTATCGGCGAAGGCGACCGCCGGCGCAAGCCGGCCGGGATCAGCGAACGGATCGGAATTCTTCGGCTTGCCGGCGTTTTCCTTCGCCGCCTTCGCGGCGGCCTCGGCCGCCTTGCGCGATGATTCGATCTCGCTTTCCAGCGACGCGATGAGCCCCTTGAGCGAGGTCGCCTTCTTGGCGAGGGTCTGCGAGCGTGCGGTCTCCTCGGCGAGCTTGCGGCGCGATTCGTCGGCCTCCTCGCGCTTGGCCTTGATCAGCAGCTCGATGCGGGTCTTTTCCTCCGCAAGCCGCGAGCCGTCGCTTTTCAGCCGGTCGCGTTCGCTCGCGATGCTGCCCTCCAGCTTGGTGAGCTCGGCGAGATCGACGGAAAGCGCCTCCGCCTCGTCGTGGATGCCCGGCATCACCGCGTTGAGCAGCATGGCGGAACGCACGGCGCCCAGCGCATCCTTCGGCTTGACGGCGAGCGCGGGCGGCGGCCGGCGGCCGATGCGCTCCAGCGTCGCCAGCACCTCGGCCAGCACGTCGCGGCGCTCGTGCAGCGAGGCGCGAACGGTGTCGGCATTTTCGTGCAGTCGCAGGAGCCTCGCTTCCGTGGCGCTCAATTCTTCTTCCAGTGAATGGACGCGCTGGGCGGTGCGAAGAAGGTCCGCATTGAGCGCGTCGCGGTGGCGGTCGATCGTGTCGATCTGGTGCTTAAGTTCGCGCTGGCGGGTCTCGCTCAGCGTCATGTCCTCGGTCAGCGCGGCGAGTTCCTTCTCCCGCACGCGTTTGCGTTCCGCCGGATCGAGGGCGGAAAGATCCGCGCCCTGGTCCGTATCGCCGGTCTTGGCCCCGTCGCCCGCCTGCGGTGTCGCGGTTGCCGCGTCGGCGTTCCCCGAAGCTGCCTCCGCAGGAGCCGCAAGAGCCGGCGAAACCGCGCCGCCCATGATCGGGCCGGCGGCCAGGATTGCGCCCATGAGGAGCCCGCCGGCCAGCGCAAGCCCATGCGCGGCGCGCGCCGGGCCCGGCGCATCCTTCGATGTCCGCTCCGCCCGCCGGTTTGCGTTCCGCGTCGCATCGGCCGTCCGCGCCAATCGTGCGGCGATCACGTGCACCTCCGTTTCGATCCGAGCGCATCCCCTTGGCCGGCGGGAAGATCTCCCGGCCCCCAATGTCGAGGCGCCGTCTCGGCCCGGATCGCGCGATCTCGACAGGATCGCATGCGGAGCGTTAACGATCCGTCAACCATAAGCCGGCGGACATGCCCGAAGAACGCCACAGCGAGCGTCCGCCTTTCGATATCGCCGGATTGCGGCAACAAGCGGGCGCGGAGCGGCCGTTCCGGCCCGGGAAAAGTCCTTAAGGGTGTCACGGTATGGTGAGGCGGGGTCCGCCAGGGGAAGAGCCTCGGGATGCGCGGGCTTGAGCGCTTCCGGGCGTGCCGAACGGGCCTTTCCCGCACTGCGCGGGAATGACATCTCATGGGGGCGGATCTGGCGGACAATCTCGGCCGTTTCCGACCTTGACCGGCGTCCCGCCGCGATCTCGAACGCGCCCCGGCCGGCTCCGACAGACGCAGGCCAGCTCACGCGCGATGATAGGGGTGTCCGGCGAGGATGGAGATCGCGCGGTAGACCTGTTCGGCCATCAGGATGCGCACGATCTGGTGCGGCCAGGTCATCGGGCCGAAGGCGAGCGTCAGGTCGGCTGCCTCCAGCAGCGCGCGGCCGTGGCCGTCGGCGCCGCCGATGGCGAAGACCAGATGGGCCGCGCCGTCGTCGCGCCAGCGGCCGATGCGCTCGGCGAATTTCTCCGAACCCATCGTGCGCCCGCCCTCGTCGAGGGCAACCAGGATGCGCGGCGAGGGCAGGGCGGCGAGAAGGCTCGCGGCCTCGTCGTCCTTGCGATCGGCGGCGCGCTGGGCGCGTGATTCCGGCAGCTCCAGAAGATCCGGCCCGGCAAGGCCCAGTGCGCGGCCCGCCTTGCGGGCGCGCTCCAGGTATCGTTCCAGAAGCTCCCTGTCGGCGCCGGCCTTCATTCGGCCGATGCCGGCGATCGTCATGCGCATGACCGTTGCCTTTCGTGCCCCGGACAGGCGCAAGCACGGATAGCCGGCGGGCCGCAGGCCGGCCCGCCCCTTCAGTTCGCCTCATGCCGCCCGTCCTGCCGGCGAGGAAGCCGGCGGGACCGCGTCAGTTCGAATATTGCCGCGTCGTCTCCGTCTCGGCCGACCACATCTTCTCGATATTGTAGAAGCTGCGGACTTCCGGCCGGAAGAGATGGACCACGATGTCGCCCGCGTCGACGAGGACCCAGTCGCAATGCGGCAGGCCTTCCACGCGCGGCGCACCGAAGCCGGCATTCTTCAGATCGCGGACAAGATGATCGGTGATCGCGCCGACATGGCGGTGCGAACGCCCCGATGCGACGACCATGTAGTCGGCGATCGCGGTCTTGCCCTGGATGTCGATGGAAACGATGTCCTCGGCCTTGGAATCGGTCAGGCTCGCGAGGACGACAGGCAGCGGATCCGCAAATTCGCCGGTGCGGACGGCTGCAGGCTGAGGATCGGGCAACGCCGCGTCCTCACTTTTCAATGGCATGTTCAGGGGGTGGTGCCTTTCGACATGTTTACCGTTTCTCTCGTCCCGCGCGCTCATTCGCCGGGACGCTCACGCCACTTGGCGGCAGGTCGCATGCGCGGTGCCTGCCGGAGCGCAAGGAACGGTTGCAAACGCAAGGTCCTTGCGCTCAGGCTTTCAAGATAAGGCACGCGCGGGGTCAAATTCAAGGCTTGGCACACCCGCAGAACCACTCAAAGGCCTTCGGCGGGCACTCAAGGGCCTTCGGCTGGCCGGATCACAGGCGCTCACGGCGTCCGGGCGTCCCGCCGCCGCAGTTCGGTGGAAGAGGCCGGATCGCGCGGCGTGTGCAGGAAGGTCCAGGCCGGCGTCGGCCCGCCGGGCAGCGTCGCCGCATCGCGTTCCGGCACGCGGAAGCGGGCATAGGTGCGCGCGGCCGGCGCCGACAGGGCCGCCAGTTCCGCGCCCGGCCGGTCGACGATCGCCACCGGCACGGTGTCGATGATCGAGCGCCAGTTCTGCCAGCGGTGGAAGGTGGCGAGATTGTCCGCCCCCATCACCCAGACGAAATCGAGATCCGGCCGGCGCTGCCTGAGTGCCGCCATCGTCTGCGCTGAATAGGCCGTGCCGAGCCAGGCCTCCCAGGCCGTCACCGTGACGCGCGGATCGTCGGCGCAGGCGGCGGCCAGATGGACGCGGGTTTCCAGCGGCGCCAGTTCGGAGAGGTTTTTCAGCGGATTGCCGGGCGTCACCAGCCACCAGATGCGGTCGAGCTTCAGCCGGCGCATGGCGGTGCGCGAAACCAGCGCATGGCCGGAATGGGGCGGGTTGAACGAGCCGCCGAACAGGCCGACGCGCTGGCCGTAGCCGGCCGGCGGCAGCCGCATCCATTCCGGCGGGGTGCCGGTCCGCCAGCCTCCCTGGCCGGAAAGGAGATCGTCGCGCGGCGGAGGTGTCACGGGCGGGTCTGGCCGTCGCCGTGGACGCGGTACTTGAAGCTGGTGAGCTGTTCCAGCCCCACGGGGCCGCGCGCATGCATGCGCCCCGTCGCGATACCGATCTCCGCGCCGAACCCGAACTCGCCGCCGTCGGCGAACTGGGTGGAGGCATTGTGGAGCACGATGGCGGAATCGACCTCCGCCAGGAAGCGGTCGGCGGTCGTCTGGTTCTCCGTGATGATGCAGTCGGTGTGGTGCGAGCCGTGGGTCTCGATGTGATCGATGGCCTCGTCGAGCCCGTCGACGACCTTCACCGAGATGATGGCGTCGAGATATTCGGTCGTCCAGTCGGCCTCCGTCGCGGTTTCCGCCTCGGGCGCGAGCCTGCGCGTTTCCGCATCGCCCCGGATGGCGCAGCCGGCCGCCTTGAGCGCGTCGAGGAGCGGTTTCAGGTGCGTGGCGGCGCAGGCGCGGTCGATCAGCAGCGTTTCCGCAGCCCCGCAGATGCCGGTGCGCCGCATCTTGGAATTGACCACCAGCGTCACCGCCTTGGCAAGATCCGCCTCGCGATCGACGAAGATGTGCACCAGCCCTTCCAGATGCGCGAAGACGGGCACGCGCGCTTCCTGCTGCACGCGGGCGACGAGGCTCTTGCCGCCGCGCGGCACGATCACGTCGATATTGCCGTTGAGCCCGGCCAGCATGTGGCCGACGGCGGCGCGGTCGGTGGTGGGAACGAGCTGGATCGCGGCCTCCGGCAGACCTTCGGCGACAAGGCCGAGGCGGAGGCATTCGGCGATCGCCTGCGAGGTGCGGAAGGCGTCAGACCCGCCGCGCAGGATCGCCGCGTTGCCGGCCTTCAGGCACAGCGCGCCGGCATCCGCCGTCACGTTCGGCCGGCTTTCATAGATGACGCCGATGACGCCGAGCGGCGTCTTGACCCGCTCGATGTGAAGCCCGTTCGGCCGGTCCCAGGCCTCGGTGACGCGGCCGACGGGATCGGGCAGCGCCGCGATCGCCTCGATGCCGGCGGCCATCGCCTCCACCCGGGCCGCATCCAGCGTGCCGCGGTCGATGAAGGAGCCGGCGAGCGAACGGGCGCGCATGTCCTCCACATCGAGCGCGTTGGCGGCGAGGATCCGGTCGATATGGCTGCGGATGGTGGCGGCCATGGCCTTCAGCGCGGCGTTCTTGGCATCCGTTGGCGCGTTGGCGAGCCGGCGGGCGGCGGCGCGCGCCTCCACCCCGATCTGCAGCATCATCGTGCCGATGGAGCCCGTGTCACGGGCGACCGCCTGGTTCAGCATCGCTTTCATCCCTTCGGATCCGGCCGGATGTCTCGCGCCGGAGGCCTTCTTTCTATCCTATTCGGCGTCGCCGAGAACCATATCGTCGCGGTGGATCATCTCCGCCCGGCCCGAATAGCCCAATATGGATTCGATCTCCCGCGATTTGTGCCCGATGATGCGGACCGCGTCGTCGCAGTCGTAGGCGACCAGACCGCGGCCGATCTCCCGGCCCGCCGGATCCATGATACAGACCGTATCGCCGCGCTGGAAGCGACCCGACACGTCCGTCACGCCCGCCGGCAGCAGGCTCTTGCCCTTCCTGAGCGCCCGCTCCGCGCCCGCATCGACCACAACGATGCCGCTCGGCTTTAGCTGGCCGGCGATCCAGGTCTTGCGCGCGGTTGCCGGCGTCGAATGCGAGCGGAACCAGGTGCAGCGCCCGCCTTCGGAAATGGCACTGAGCGGATGGAGCCGTTTGCCGGACGCGATCACCATCGAGGTGCCGGCGCCGGTGGCGATCTTGCCGGCCTCGATCTTGGTCTTCATGCCGCCGCGCGACAGCTCCGAGCCCGGCGCGCCGGCCATCGCCTCGATTTCCGGCGTGATGCGCTCGACCACCGGAATGTGCTCGGCCAGCGGGTTTTCCGCCGGCGGCGCGGTGTAGAGGCCGTCGATGTCCGACAGCAGGACCAGGCAATCCGCGCTCACCATGGTGGCGACGCGGGCGGCGAGCCTGTCGTTGTCGCCGTAGCGGATTTCCGTGGTCGCGACCGTGTCGTTCTCGTTGATGACCGGCACCGCCTTCAGCTTCAACAGCGTGCCGATGGTGGCGCGCGCGTTGAGATAACGCCGGCGCTGCTCGGTGTCGCGAAGCGTCAGCAGCACCTGGCCCGCGGTCATGCCGCGGTGCGCGAACATTTCCTGATAGGCCTGGGCAAGCTCGATCTGGCCGACGGCCGCCGCCGCCTGGCTTTCCTCCAGCCTGAGCACGCCCGAGGGCAGGCCGAGCACCCCGCGCCCGAGCGCGATGGCGCCGGAGGAGACGACGATGATCTCGGTGCCGCGCTTGGACAGCCGGCAGAGATCGTCGGCGAGCGAGGCCAGCCAGTCGCGCTTCAGCTCGCCCTTCTCGACAAGCAGCGCCGAACCGATCTTGACGACGATACGGGAATGATCCTCAAGCGCGAGCATCAGGGGTGCCAACCTTCTTCGTTCTTTTTCGGCAGATTGTCCTCGGCCTCGCGGTCGAGCGTTTCGATGGCGCGCCGGATCATGCGCAGCGCCTCCGTCATGCCTTCGCCGGAGGCGGCAGACAGCAGGATCGGCTGCGTGCCGGTGGCCTGCGCCAGCTCCTTGAGCTTTTCCGCGCGCGTATCGGCGTCGAGCGCGTCGATCTTCGACAGTGCGACGATCTCCACCTTCTCGTCGAGCCCGGCGCCATAGGCCTCCAGTTCGCCCCGCACGACGCGGTAGGCTTCCGCCGGATCGTCCTGCGTCGCGTCGATCAGGTGCAGCAGCACGCGGGTACGCTCCACATGGCCGAGAAACCGGTCGCCGATGCCGACGCCCTCGTGCGCGCCCTCGATGAGGCCGGGAATGTCGGCCATGACGAATTCGCGCCCGTCGACGCCGACGACGCCGAGATTGGGGTGGAGCGTGGTGAAGGGATAATCCGCGATCTTGGGCTTGGCTTGAGAGACGGCGGCCAGAAACGTCGACTTGCCGGCATTGGGCAGGCCGACGAGACCGGCATCCGCGATCAGCTTCAGGCGCAGCCAGATCCACTTTTCCTGGCCCTCCAGGCCGGGATTGGCGCGGCGCGGAGCCTGGTTGACCGAGGTCTTGAAATGGGCGTTGCCGAAGCCGCCATTGCCGCCACGCAGCAGCAGCAGCTTCTGGCCGACCTGCGTCATGTCGGCGATCAGCGTCTCGTTGTCCTCTTCCAGGATCTCGGTGCCGACCGGGACCTTCAGCGTGATGTCGGGGCCTTTTGCGCCGGTGCGGTTCTTGCCCATGCCGTGGCCGCCGGTCTTGGCCTTGAAGTGCTGCTGGTAGCGGTAGTCGATGAGGGTGTTGAGGCCGTCGACGCATTCGACCCAAACATCGCCGCCGCGCCCGCCGTCGCCGCCGTCGGGTCCGCCATATTCGATGTATTTCTCGCGGCGGAAGGAGACCGATCCCGCCCCGCCATCGCCGGAGCGCACAAAGACCTTCGCCTGATCGAGGAATTTCATGGAACTGAACTCGGGTTTCGCGCGCGGTCATGCTGACATGCGGCGCTGGTTGCCGGGTGAATAGCCGATTTTGCTGCGGCCGCCAAATGCCCGATTGCGATTCGCGCGCCCGCGCCCGCCGTTTTCAGGCGGCGAGAGACGTCGGTCGGAAATCCCCGCGCGACAGGACCATGTCGACATGTTGCAAATCGCACATTTGCGGCTTGCAGAAAAGACGCGAAGTGCCGGTAATGGTGAAGCCGAGCTTGCGGTGAAGCCCGATGGAGGCGGCGTTTTCCGCAAAGGCGCCGGATCGGATGGTCTCAAAGCCGTAAGTTTCGAAGGCATGGGCGAGGACGTGGCTGACCGCCTCGCTCATCAGCCCGCACCGCCAGTGGGGCCGCGCAAGCCAGAACCCGATATCCGGGTCCCCCTTGAGACCGCGCATTTCCACGATGCCGATGAGGCCGCTCGCTTCTCGCGTGCGCAGCTCGAGCGCGAGCGGAAGGCTCTCCCCCGCCAGCATCTTTTCGCGCGTGCCGGCGATGAAGTCGTACGTCCCCTCAAGCGCGTGCGGCCAGGGGACGGACGCCAGCATGCGCGTGACTTCGAAGTCGGAAAGCGCGACATGGATAGTGCGCGCATCGCCCTCGACGGGCGGGCGAAGACGAAGTCGCGGCGTGAGCAATGTCACGTCGCGCCTGTCTTCGCACGCGGTCGCATGGTCGTGGCTCACAGGGTCGCTCTCCAGCCCTTGAGCGCTTCCCAGGTCTTGCGGTCGAGCCGGTAGGTTTCCACCGCGACGGCCGCGCCGCCATGGGCGAGCGAGCGCATCATGCCGCTTTCGGCATACTGGAAGCCGCACTTCTCGATGACCCGGCGGGACGCCGGATTGGTGAGCCGGCAGGAGGCGAGGATCGCCCGGTGGCCGGCAAAGGTGAAGGCATGGTCGATGACCGCCTGGGCGGCTTCCGTCGCATAGCCGTGGCCCCAGAAGGGTTCGCCGATCCAGTAGCCGAGCTCGGGCTCGCTGCCGTGGCCGGCGGGGCCGAACTGATAGCCGCAGGCGCCGATGATGCGGCCGGTCGCCTTCATGCGCACGGCGAAGGTGACCGTGCCGGGTTCCGGATTGCCGGTGCTCTGGATCCACTTGCGGGCATCGGCCAGGCCATAAGGGTGCGGCATGCGCGCAAGCATTTCCGCCACGCGGCGGTTGTTGGCGAGGAATACGATATCGGCGGCATCATCCATCGTCGGGCGGTCGAGCTTGAGGTGCTCGAGCGTCAGGACGGGACGAACCGCCGCCGACAAGCTGGGATCTTCGTACCTTTCGCCTTCCAAGAGGCTTTCGCTTTCCAGAACCATGACTTTCTCCGATCGGGCCCAAATCCTGTAGGCGGGCAAAAGAAAAGGGGAGATGGGTCTTGTCCCATCTCCCCTGATCTCAAATCGGTCACTTCAGACCGCCGGGTCGATGAGACGCCGGCAATCTGATGAAATCATATGCCGGGCTTATTCCGCTGCTTCCATCGTCGTCGTCGGGAGCACGGATACGTAGGTTCGGCCATTGGCTTTGGCGGCAAACGAAACGTGTCCCTCGACCTTGGCAAAAATCGTGTGATCCTTGCCCATGCCGACGTTCGTGCCCGGATGCCACTTGGTGCCGCGCTGACGCAGAATGATGTTGCCCGGAATGACGGCCTCGCCACCGAACTTCTTCACGCCGAGACGGCGACCGGCCGAATCGCGACCGTTACGGGACGAACCGCCTGCTTTCTTGTGAGCCATGACGTATCTCCTAAAACCTTGCCCGGGGCCTGCGGCGCTTCAAGCGCCCGCGGAATTCCGCTCTGTCCGCCCCGTCCTGTCCTTTGTCGCGACCGGCTTACTTGCCGGCGAGTTCCTTGGCCTGCTCGACCCAGTTGTCGCGCTCGAAGCGGCCCTTGATGCCGGCCTCTTCCTCGACGCGCGCCACATCCTCGGCCGTCATCGAAGCGATCTGCGCGTAGGTGGTGATCCCCGCCGCATTCAGCTTCTTCTCGATGGCCGGGCCGAGGCCCTGAAGCTTCTTCAGGTCGTCAGCGCCGGAAGTGGCTTCCGCCTTGGCGGCCGTCGTCTCGGAAGCGGTCGCCTCCGAAACGGTCTCGGCCTTGGCCGGCTTCTTCGCGGTCTTGGCCTTCGCCGAGGGCTTGGCGCCGCCGGTCAGGATCTCGGTGATCTTGACCAGCGTCACCTCCTGGCGGTGACCCTTCTTGCGGCGGTAGTTCTGGCGGCGCTTCTTCTTGAAGATGATGATCTTCCGGTTGCGCGCCTGTTCCACCACCTCGGCCGCCACGCAGGCGCCCTCGACAGTCGGCGTGCCGATCACCGTATCCGTCTCGCCACCGACCATGAGCACGGTGTCGAACATCACGGTATCGCCGGCCTCGCCGGAAATCTTCTCGACCTTCAGGAGGTCGTCCGCGGCAACGCGATACTGCTTGCCGCCCGTCTTGATCACAGCGAACATCGCTGACGTCCTTCATCACTTTGCCGCAGCGGCCTTGTCGTATGGCACGTCTTGCGGACCTTGTGCGCACCCTTCGGCGCCGCTGAAAGCGCGGACTTTGGGCGATGCCGCATCGCCGGACCTGACGGTACCGGGCGACGTCTTGTACATCTTGAGCCTCGGGCAGCGCGTTGGACGGGCAGAACCCGCCATTCGCGAAGCCTGCGCAATATACGGTTTCACCCCTTGGCGTCAACGCCCGATGCGAGAAATCTGCGCCTTTTGCCGCATTAAGCGAGCGCGGTGCGTTTTTGGTGCGACACGCCGGGGCGGGGCGTCCGGTTCCTGCGGTGCTTTCCCCTGGCGCTTCCCCTGACGCTTCGCGTGTCAGCGTGGAGCGGTCCTGCCTCGGTGCTCCGCTGTCCTCCATCTTGGCCGGCTTGCATTTTATACATGGAAAATTCGGCGGAATTCCGCGCCGCGCGATGGCTTTGCCGATCGGGTCCGACGCGATGTCTCCGGCGGGCCTTGCGCCATGGCGGACCCCTGTGTATGTTCCGCGCCGCCAGCCGACATGGCGGACCTTGCGGAGAGGTGCCGGAGTGGTCGAACGGGGCGGTCTCGAAAACCGTTGAGCGCGCAAGCGTTCCGAGGGTTCGAATCCCTCTCTCTCCGCCATTATTTCGCTCACGACAGTTTCACTTCGTTGGACGCCCCCGCCGGGGGCAGCCTTTCGCCCGGTTGTGCATGCGCTCTTGCCGTCGTTCGCTTGCGAGGCGACGCGCAAGGCCGGCAGATCCACGGCACAGCCCCCAATCATTCCCGAATCCGGCGAAGGGCGGCAACGCTCTTGATAAGCGGTCGTCTCGGGTCGGGCGGCGTTGCGTCGGTCCCCCTGTCGCGAGCAGGGCGCGCGTGGAAACCAGCCGACAGCCTTGCGACTGCCTGACGGGCCAAATCCAGCGTCCGGTACGCGACTTCGAGGCGTGCGGGGGCTTCCACAAAGCGGAAATGCCCGTCTCCCGCCCTACCCGTGGCGAGTTTCGGGTGGGAGACGTTATCGCCCCAACGACAATCGAAACGGTGCCGAGATGCGACGCCGGCGCTGTCGCGCGCCTGAAGGAGCCCGCCTTGCCTCCTTGCGGAGGCTGTCGGCTATTGCAGCCCGGTCTGCTGCAACAGGTCGCTCATGGTCTGGCGGAAACGATGGGCGACGGCGTCCGCGCGCAGGTGCCGCCCAGAGGCGACCTGTTGGCGCCCGTCGATCCACACTGCGTCGGGGCGCAGGCTTTCGGAGAAAATCCACGCATCGAGGACCCGATCGCCGGAAAGCCAGGGCTGCTCGGCCGTGTCGAAGGTGACGAAGGTCGCGGGCGCCCCGGCGACGAGATCGGTCGTTGCGGCCAGCGCCGCCTGACCACCTCTTTGTGCCTCCGCGAAGAGCACCCGCCCCGTCGAGCATCCCTGCCGGGCCACCACGCTGCGTTGATGACTGGCGAGGCGCTGGGAATATTCGAGCTGGCGAAGCTCGCTGGCGACACTGATCGATATGTTGGAATCGGTCCCGATGCCGAGATGGCCGCCGTTTTCCAACAGGGCGGCCGCCGGGAAGATGCCGTCGCCGAGATTGCCTTCCGTCACCGGACACAGGCCCACCGTCGCGCCGCTTTTCACGATGCCGTCCAACTCGTCCTCGTTGAGGTGGGTGGAATGGATCAGGCACCAGCGCTCGTCCACCGGCGCGTTCTCCAGAAGCCACTCCAGCGGGCGCTTGCCGCACCAGGAAAGACAGTCGGCGACCTCGCGCAGCTGTTCGGCCACATGCATGTGGATCGGCGCGTCTCCGGCCATGGCCACGACGGCGTGCAATTCCTCAGGTGTGACGGCGCGCAGGCTGTGAGGCGCGACGCCAACGCTCACGCCGAGAGCGGCGGCCGCGATCGCGCGGCATTGCGACAGCAGAGCCTCGAAACCGTCGAGATCGTTGATGAAACGGCGCTGGCCGTCGGTGGGCTCGAGCCCGCCGAAATTCGAATGGGCATAGAAGGAGGGCAGCAGTGTCAGGCCGATCCCCGCCTCGCCGGCCGCAGCCGCCAGCCGCTCCGCCATCTCGCCCCGGTTGGCGTAGGGGCGGCCGTCGCGGTCGTTGTGCAGGTAATGGAATTCGCCGACGCGGCAGAACCCAGCCTCCACCATCTCCACATAAAGCTGGGCGGCAACCGCTTCCATCTGGTCCGGGGTCATGGCGAGGGCGAAGCGGTACATCACGTCGCGCCAGGTCCAGAACGTGTCGGTCCCCTGACCGCGGATTTCCGCAAGCCCGGACATGGCGCGCTGAAAGGCATGGCTGTGGTGATTGCACATGCCCGGGACCAGGTGGTCGACGCGCTCATCCCCGCCCTGCGCGGCGACGCCCGCCGTGATCCCGGCGATCCGTCCGTCATCCAGTTGAAACCTGACATTCTCGGCCCAGCCGTCTTCGAGAAGGGCGGCTTTGGCGTGGATGGAATTCGATGACATTCTAATTCGGTCCGATCGTCTCTTGAAAACGTGCATGGGGCCGGCGGGCGAGGCGGCCGCGAGGAAATTCAGCCCGGTGCGCCGGCCGGGGTCAGCCGGCAAGCGTCGGCGCGACGGCCTCGATCCTGTGCAGGATCCCGGCAAGGCGCGTGCGCAGTCGCTCCGCCTTGACCTCGTCATAGGCGAAGGGCGCGGCCTCGCTCGTCAGATAGGCCGACTGGGCGATTTCGAGCTGGATGGCGTGAACGCCGTCTTGCGGGCGGCCATAGTGGCGCGTCGTCCAGCCACCGCGGAAGCGGCCGTTCAGCACCTGGGTAAAGCCGTCGTCGCTCGCCTCGGTGGCGGCCGCCTCGATTTCCGCCGCGCAGGTGCGCCCGCCGTCGGTGCCGAAATTGAGATCGGGCAGCTGTCCCTCAAACAGGAACGGCAGATGCGAGCGGATCGAGTGGCAGTCGAACAGGATCGCCACGCCGTGGATCGCCTTGACGCGGGCGATCTCCGCCTCGATCGCGGCATGGTAGGGCCGGTGGAAGGCCGCAAGGCGCGCCGCGATGTCGGCCTCGCTCGGCTCCGCGCCATCGCGCCAGATCGGGCGGTTCTCGAAATCGGTTTGCGGAATGAGGCCCGTGGTGTTCTGCCCCGGATAGAGGCTGACGCCGGAGGGATCGCGGTTGGCGTCGATCACGTAGCGCGAGAAGGTCGCACGCACGGTGGTGGGGTCGGCCAGCAGACCGTCGTAGAGACGGTGGATGTGCCAGTCCGTGTCCTCCAGCGTGGCACCTCTCTCGTTGAGGCGGGAGGCGATATCGTCCGGCACATGGGTCCCGGTGTGGGGAAGGCCGAGGATGACCGGCGATGTTCCCTGCCGAACTTCGAAAGGGGCGGTCTCGTGCGTCTGGCTGGTCATGGAGCAGATCCTGTATTTGAAGAGCGGCGCATGCGGCCCAGGGAGGGCCGGATGCGATGGGCGGCAGCGATGGCGAGGAACGCGCTTTCGCCGGCTCAGCCCGGCGACAGGATCGACTGAAGGAAGCTCTGCGTGCGCGGGTGCCTGGGGTTGGAGAAGATCTCCTCCGGCGTGCCGTGTTCGATGACGGTGCCGTCCATCACCAGCACCTCGTCAGCGACATCGCGCGCAAAGCCCATCTCGTGGGTAACGACGATCATCGTCATGCCCTCGCTGGCAAGCGCCTTCATCACCTGCAGCACCTCGCCGACGAGTTCGGGATCGAGCGCCGAGGTGGGCTCGTCGAACAACATCACGCGCGGCTCCATGGCGAGCGCGCGGGCGATGGCGACGCGCTGCTTCTGGCCGCCGGAAAGCTGGGCGGGATAGGCATCGGCGCGGTTCTCCAGGCCGACCTTGGCAAGCTGGCGGCGGGCCAGAGCCTCCGCGTCCGCCTTGCCCATGCCGCGCAGCTTGCGCGGTCCGACCGCGACATTGTCGAGGACGCAGAGATGCGGGAACAGGTTGAACGACTGGAACACCATGCCGACGTGCATGCGCAGCGCATTGAGTTCCTTGTCGGGCAACATCTTGCCGTCGGTGACGATGTCCTTGTCGCAGATGGTGATGGAGCCTTCCTGCGGAACTTCCAGGCAGTTGCAGCAGCGCAGCAGCGTGCTCTTGCCCGATCCCGAGGGGCCGATGATGACGACCACCTGCGACGGCATCACGGTGAGCGAAATGTCGTGCAGAACGCGCACGCTGCCGAACGACTTGCCGAGGTCGCGGATTTCCAGGATGGGCTTTTCGGAAGACGTCATGCCGGTCTGGCTCCCGTCTTTGTTGATCATGTCGGGCTTGATCATGTCGGGCGAACTCACTGGACCATGCCTCCCACCCGCAGGCGCCGTTCGACATGGCGCAGGATCTGGCTCGCGGCCGTCGTCAGCACCAGATAGATCAGCGCGACGGCCAGATAGACTTCCAGCGAGCGGTAGGAGATGGAGATGATCTTCTGCCCCTCGTGCATCAGGTCGGAGATGGTGAGAAGCGAGACCAGGGCCGAATTCTTGATCAGGGCGATGAATTCGTTGCCGAGCGGCGGCACCATGCGCAGCACCGCCTGCGGCAGGATGATGATGCGCATCGCCTGGCCGTAGGACATGCCCATGGAACGCGCGGCTTCCATCTGTCCGTTGTCGATCGACTGGATCGCGCCGCGCACGATTTCGGAGACGTAGGAACCGGAGTAGAGGCCGAGGCCGATCATTCCGCAGGTGAAGGCCGGCAGCATGATGTCGAATTGCGGCAGGCCGAAAAACAGCAGGAAGAGCTGGACCAGAAGAGGGGTCCCGCGGAAGAAGAGAACGTAGGTGGATGCAACCGTATAGATGATCCGTTTTTTCGGATCGAGCCGCGCGATACCGACGAGAAGGCCGACGCAGCAGCTCAGTGCCAGAGCCGCGACCGTCACTTCGACGGTCACCAGGGCGCCGTGCATCAGGCCGCCCATCCCCTGCCACACAGGCGAAAAATCGAGATCCATAGGGTGCTCCCTGAAGAGGCCGGCTTTCGGGGCGTCTCCGCCTTGGGGTTCGAAAGCCGGCCGGGTCAGTTGGTGTTTGCGGGGGACGTCGCCTTACTTGACGTCGCCGAACCACTTCTTGACGAGTGCGTCGTAGGTGCCGTCGGCCTTGATCGCCTCAAGCGCCTTGTTCAGATCGGCGGTCAGCTCAGGCAGATCCTTGCGCACGGCCATGCCGTATTCCTCGGTCGTGACCTGCTGCGGCAGGACCTTCACGTCCGCGTTCTTCTTGGCGTAGTTGATGGCGGCGGGCTTGCCGGTGACCGCCGCGTCGACGCGGCCGATCTTGAGGAGGTTGAACATCTCGTCGTTCTTCTCCACCTCGACGAGCTTCGCCTCGGGGTAGTGCTCGCTCAGGTAGGCGACGGACTTGGTGCCGACCTGGACGGAGACCTTCTTGCCGGCGAGATCCTTCGGCCCCTCGATGGAGGTGTCGTCCTTCTTGGTCAGCACGACCAGGCCGCCGGGATAGTAGGTGTTGGTAAAGTCCACGACCTTGCGGCGCGCGTCGGTGATGTAGATCGCGGAGACCGCCATGTCGTAGCGCTTGGCGATGAGACCCGGGATCAGTCCCTTGAAGTCGATCTGCGTCCACTTGACGGTGTCGCCCATCTTCTTGGCGAGCGCTTCCACCAGCTCCACGTCGAAGCCGGTCATCTTGCCGTCCTGCTGGAATTCGAAGGGCATGAACGTGGCATCGGTGGCGACGTTGATCGTGCGGCCTTCCGCGTGGGCGGGGCCGAGACCGGCTCCGACACCGGCCCCGGCGAGGGAGGCCGCGAAGGCGAGGCCGCGGGCGATTTTCTTCAGGTTCGTCACTGTCCGTTTCCTTTTCTGGTGTACCCGCTCGTTTCGAGCAGTTTGGTGATGTTCTCCGCGCTCGCGACGGTCGCCGCGATGTATTCCTCCCGACGGTCGCCGACGCGGATGATCGGCACCATCAGACTGAGACTGCATTCCAGGTGGCCCGGCGCGGAGAAGATCGGCGCGCTCACGCCCCAGACGCCGAAATCGACCTCGCTCTCGCTCTCCGCGTAGCCGCGCTCGCGGATCGCGGCGAGTTCCTCCGCCAGACGCGTGTCGTCGGCCCGTCCCGGTCCCGCCTTCAGCACCGCAGCGCGCTGGCCCGGCGCCATGAACGCCAGAAGCGACTTCGCCGACGCGCCGGCCCTGAGGGGCTGGGCGCTGCCCTTGACGAAGGAACAGCGCAGCGACATCGGGCTTTCGATCATCTCCACGCAGCACACGTCGCCCGCGACGGCGCGCATCAGCCCGACGCTTTCGCGGGTGGCGTCCGCCAGAACCCGCATTTCCGGTTCGGCCAGGGCCGCAAGGAAGCGGCCGCCGTCGAAGCCCTGACCGACGCGCCAGCAGCCGATGCCCGGCGCGTAGCCCGCGTCGCGGCCCAGATCCACGACGAGATCGTATTTCTTCAAGACGGCGATGTGCCGGTAGGCGGTCGACAGCGGGACGCCGAGCGCGGTCGCGATCTCGGCCGCGCTCATTGGCCCGTCCGCCGCCGTGATCTCGAAGAGTGCGTCGAGGATGCGCTCCGCTGCCGACATGTCTTGAATTCCCATTTTTTGAGAATTAATGTCTCTAAATTTGATAATTGCTCATTTTCTGGCCGACGTCAACTTGTGGGCAGGTGCGGCCGGCGCCGAACCGTTCCGCGATCTCGGAACCTCTTGCGGACGCAGCGGCAGGTTGAAGGCGCAAAGGCAGTGGGTGTTCCGGCGTGCGGCAGGCCCACGCCGAGCGGGGGCGGCAGCACACGCGGGGAGCGGCACGGAAAGGCGGCTGCGCCTTCGCAACTCGTGTGGAGGCGGAAGGGCGCTGCGCGCCTACGCCGCGTCTGCGGCATCGGGAAAGGGGCTGATCGAATCGGCAGTATGATATATTTGAGAAAAAATCATACTCGCCTTTCCCTCCCCAAGTGCCTGCGGAGACGATCATGCGCCTGTTTTCTACGCTTGCCCTGGCGGCGGGCATTCTTGCCGGGGCGCTGTCCCTTGCGAGCGCGCAGGAGCGGCTGAATTTCTCCTGGCCCGTCAATGTCGGACCGCTCAATCCGCACCTGTACACGCCGAACCAGATGTTCGCCCAAGGCATGGTCTACGAGCCGCTGGTCCGCTATCGCGAGGACGGCACGCTGGCGCCCTGGCTGGCGACCTCCTGGGAGGTTTCCGACGGCGGGCGGGTCTACACGTTCCATCTTCGCCGTGGCGTGACCTTCTCCAACGGCGAGCCTTTCGATGCGGGCGCGGTCGTCGCCAACATCGAGGCGGTTCTCGCCAACCGCTCCCGCCACGCCTGGCTGGAACTCGCCAACCAGATCCAGCGGGCCGAGGCGATCGACGGCCACACGGTGCGCCTCACCCTGAAGGATCCCTACTATCCGGTCCTGGAGGAGCTGGCGCTGCCCCGGCCCTTCCGCTTCATCGCCCCTTCGCAGTTCGTGAAAGGCGGCACGGTGGACGGCATCAAGGCGCCGATCGGCACGGGGCCGTGGACGCTGGTGGAGACACGTTTCGGCGAGCGCGATCTTTTCGAGCGCAACGAGCGCTACTGGGGAGAGAAACCGGCGTTAAAGCAGATCGAGGTCAAGGTCATCCTCGATCCCAACACGCGCGCGGTGGCGATGGAGACGGGCGAGATCGACCTGATCTACGGCACGGACGGACCGATCTCGCCGGACACGTTCGAGCGCTTCAAGCGCATGGGCGCATTCTCCACCGGGCTGTCCCGGCCGGTCGAGACGCGTGTCTTCGCCCTCAACACCAACCGCGGCGCGACGCGCGACCTCGCCGTGCGCAGGGCGATCAATCACGCGGTCGACAAGGACACGATGATCGCGACGGTGCTCTACGGCACACAGCGACGGGCCGACACCCTGTTCGCGCCGAGCGTTCCCTATGCCGATATCGCTCTGAAGCCCTATGCCTACGACCCCGCACTCGCCGCCCGGCTGCTTGATGAGGCGGGATGGATCGCGGGCCCAGACGGAAAGCGCGCGCGCGACGGCGAGCAACTGACGGTCGAGTTGTGCTTCGTAGGCAACGACGCCGTCATGAAGTCCATGGCGGAGATCGTGCAGGGCGACCTGGCGCGGGTCGGCATCGACGTCTCGCTCGTGGGCGAGGAGGAGAGCAGCATGCTGGCCCGCCAGCGAGACGGCCGCTTCGGGATGATCTTCAACCGGACATGGGGTGCGCCCTACGATCCGCACGCCTTCCTGTCCTCGATGCGCGTTCCCTCGCATGCGGACTATCAGGCCCAGCTCGGCCTCCCCGACAAGGCGGAGATCGACGCCCTGATCTCGGAGGTTCTCGTGACCACCGACGTCGGGGCGCGCAAGGAGATCTACCGGGATATCCTCACCCGCCTGCACGAGGAGGCGGTCTATCTGCCGCTGACATTCACCAGCACCATGCGCGTGTCGCGTCCGGAACTGGGCCCCGTTCCGTTCGGCGCTCTGGCGAGCGAAATCCCCTTCGAGAACATCCATCCCGAGGCGCGCTGATCCATGGCCGGTTTCATTGTGAGGCGCGTGCTGCTTCTCGTGCCGATGCTGCTTGTCGCCTCCCTGATCATCTTTCTTCTTCTGCGGCTCGGGCCGAGCGATCCGGCGATGGACTACCTGCGCCTGTCGAAACTGCCGCCGACGCCCGAGGCGCTGGAGGAGGCGCGGCTCTTCCTCGGCCTGGACCGTCCGATCGCGGTTCAGTACCTCGACTGGCTGTGGCGGGCCCTTCATCTCGATTTCGGCGTTTCCTACGCGACCCGGCGCCCCGTGCTGCCGGACCTCCTGCTCTTCCTGCCGGCAACGCTTCAGCTCGCCGGCCTCGCCCTCATGCTGACGCTCGGCATCTCCGTGCCGCTCGGCATGTGGGCCGCGCGCCATCGCGACCGGCTGCCGGACCAGATCGTGCGCCTCGTCGCCTTCATCGGCGTCTCGATGCCGAACTTCTGGCTCGGTTTCCTGATGGTCCTGCTGTTTTCGATCGAACTCGGATGGCTGCCGGCGATGGGGCGGGGCAGCTGGATGCACATGATCATGCCCGCCTCGGCCATCGCGTTCATGTCGCTGGCCATCAATGCCCGGCTGTTGCGCGCCTCGATGCTCGAGGTCGCCGGCCAGCGCCATGTGGTCTACGCGCGGCTTCGCGGCGTCCCGGAAAAGACGGTCGAGCGTTCGCACGTGCTGCGCAATGCGCTCCTGCCGATCATCACGGCGACGGGCATGCATGTCGGCGAGCTCATCGGCGGCACGCTCATCATCGAGAGCATTTTCGGCTGGCCCGGCGTCGGGCGCTACGCGGTCTCGGCGATCTTCAACCGGGACTATCCGGTGATCCAGTGCTTCACGCTGCTGATGGTCGGCATCTTCGTGCTGTGCAACCTTCTCGTCGACATCGCCTACGCCTATGCCGACCCCCGGATCCGGCTTTCCGCGGAGGGCGTGGAATGAGCGACCTCGCACTGCCGGAAAAGCCGGCTGCCGCAAGTGGCCGCCGCCCGTGGCTGAGCCTGACCGGGCGCTTCGCGCTCGCGCTGGCCGCCACGATCATCGCCGTTGCCGTTTTCGGGCCGTGGCTGACGCCTCACGATCCGAACGCGATGGATCTGACCGCGCGCCTCGACGGCCCGAGCGCCGCGCACTGGCTGGGCACCGATCATCTCGGGCGCGACATCCTCTCGCGGCTTTTCGTCGGTGCCCGCGTGTCCCTCGGCTCGGTCGCCGTCACCCTGTCGCTGATCCTTGCGCTCGGCATCGGGATTGGCGGGGCGGCCGGCTTCCTCGGCGGCCGGACGGATCAGGTCATCATGCGCTGCGCGGATGTGTTCCTGACCTTTCCCACGCTCGTGCTCGCGCTGTTCATGGTGGGAATGCTGGGAACGGGGCTGGTCAATGTCGTGATCGCCATCGCCCTGTCGCACTGGGCCTGGTATGCGCGGATCGTGCGCGGCATCGTCCTGTCGCTCAAGCATCGCGACTTCATTCTCGCCTCCCGGCTCGCCGGGACGGGGCGCCTGCGCATCTTCTGGACCCACCTCCTTCCCGCGACGATGTCCCAACTCGTCGTTCTCGCCACGCTCGATATCGGCCACATCATGCTGCACGTCTCCGGCCTTTCGTTCCTGGGGCTGGGCATCGCCGCGCCGACGGCCGAATGGGGCGTGATGCTCAACGATGCACGCCAGTTCGTCTGGACCGAGCCGCACCTGATGATCTGGCCGGGACTGGCCCTCTTCATCTCCGTCATGGCCTTCAACCTGCTCGGCGACGCGATCCGCGACAGGCTCGATCCACACCTTCGCATGGAGCATGCGCATTGACCTCGCGCTGCCTGGAGATATCGGGACTGACGGTCCGCACGATGTGCGACGGCAGGGAACGCGAGCTGGTGAGCGGGGTCGATCTGGCGCTCGAAGGCGGCGAGGTTCTGGCGCTGGTCGGGGCCAGCGGCTCGGGCAAGTCGATGACGTGCGCCGCTGCGCTCGATGTACTGCCGCCGGGAACATGGCGGGCGGGGGGAACCGTCGAACTGGACGGGCAGGTCCGCACGGCAAGGGAAGTGCGGGGGGCGTATGTCGCGACCATTCTCCAGAACCCGCGAAGCGCCTTCAACCCGGTGCGCACGATGCGCAGTCACGCGCACGAGACGCTTCGCGCGTTGGGAATGGGCCGATCGGGCCGGAATGCCCGCGTCGAGGCGGCGATGATCGATGCGGGGCTGGAGGATGTACCGCGCATCCTGGCGCTTCATCCCTTCGAGATGAGCGGCGGGATGCTGCAGCGGATGATGGTGGCGCTCGCCCTGATGAGCGAGGCACCGTTCCTGTTCGCCGACGAACCGACCACGGATCTCGACCTCATCGTCCAGCGCGAGATTCTCGATCTTCTCGAACGGCTGAAGAAAACCCGGGGGCTCGGCATTCTGCTCGTCACCCACGACATGGGCGTCGTCGCGCGGCTGGCCGACCGGGTCGCCGTCATGGATGCCGGGCGCATTGTCGAGACGGGGCCGGTCATGGACGTCTTCCACCGCCCGGCCCACCCGACGACGCGGCGGCTGGTCGATGCGCATCTTTCTCTCTATCCGACCCTCTCTCCGGCGGAGCCTGCCACATGACGCTTCTGTCCGCGCGCGGCGTCTCGCGCATCTACAGAACCTTCTCTTTGGTCGGGGCATCCCGGGCAAAGCGCGTTCTTGAGGACGTCTCGCTCGATATCCACGCCGGAGAGACGGTCGCACTGCTGGGGCGCAGCGGCTGCGGCAAGAGCACGCTGGCGCGTCTTCTGACGGGGCTGGAACGGCCCGACGCGGGCGAGATCCTGTTCGGGCGGCGTTCCCTTGCAAGCCTTGGGAAGGAGGAAATGCGGTCGTTCCGGCAAGCCGTGCAGATGGTCTTCCAGGACTCGATCGGTGCGGTCGACCCCCGCTCCACCGTCGCCGCGATCGTGTCTGAACCGCTGCGCCGCCTTGTCGGCATCGACGGCGAGGATTGCCGGCGGGCCGTTGCCGGGCTTCTCCGGCGCGTCGGGCTCGATCCCGCGGAAGCCGACAAGTTGCCCGCGCAGATGAGCGGCGGCCAGTTGCAGCGCGTGTGCATCGCGCGGGCACTGGCACCCCGGCCGAAGCTGATCATCCTCGACGAGGCGGTTTCCAACCTCGACCTCAATCTCCAGATCCAGATGCTTGACCTCTTTCAGACGTTGCGGCGCGAGACCGGGGTTGCCTATCTGTTCGTCACCCACGACCTGCGCCTGGTGGAGCGTTTCTGCTCCCGCGTCATCGTCATGGACGACGGCCGGGTCCGCGAAGAGGCGGAGATTTCCCGACCGTTGGAGCTGTCGTCTCCCGCCGGACGGGCCCTGCGCGCGGCTGTTTTGCCCGCGATGCCCATGCGGGTCTGATCCGGCGTGGTTCTCCCTGAAGCGTGGTGCCTGTCTCCTGACCGGTTCCCGCTCCCTCATGCAGCCTGAAATGGGATCGGTGGCGTCTGGAACGCGCGGATAGTCGCCGGCGAATTTGCGGCCCGCTATCCAGATCCTGCCCGAAACGCGCGAACGCCGTGCCGCATGCCTCGAAATTCCCCCGACCATTGACAGTTTTTCGGGCGTTTGCCGAAATATTTTGCAACGCAATAATTAATTGCAGACTGCAATTGACAAGCTAGTAATATGCTAATTACGCTGCGTCTTGCAGGGTCGAATTGATGACCCGCCCCCTTCGGCCGACCCCATCGGCTGAAATCGGCAACATGCCCGTGCGCATACGCGATCGACGTCCGGACGTGGTCGATGTCCATGCGCGCGCAACGTCCAAGGACGCCTCTCGCTGCAAGCCGGCGAAGGCCGCGACACGCGTGCCGCCCTGGCGAGGACGATTGCGACTGCCCTCCGCTCCCAGGAGCGGGCGGCCAACAATGAACGGAGGAAACCCCGCAGCACCGTACTTTCGAGCGGTCACCACCCTGCTACGACCAGAAGGACCATCGTGATGTATGCCGATGCGAAAATTGACACGAAATCATTGGAATTCATGGGCAAGCGGTCTTCCGACTATCGCAACGCGCTGTCGGACTATGCGGATGCCTGGCGCCCCGACATTGCCTGCATGAAGCGATTTCTGAACCCGGTTGCCGGCGAACGCATTCTGGAGGTCGGCGCGGGCAACGGTTATTTCTCCAAGGCGATCGCCGAATTCGTCGGCCCGAACGGGCTTCTGGTCGCCAGCGACCCCTCCACCGACCAGCTTCGCGAACTGGAGGAGATGAGCCGGTACGGCAACATCCGCGTCGTTCCGGCCTCCGCGGACACGCTCGACATCAATTTCGACGGCTTCGACGCGGTCTGGAGCCGCGGCGCGATCCATCACGTCACCGACAAGACCGCCGCCTTCACGCGTTTCGCGCAAGTTGCGCGTCCCGGCGCCCGCCTCGTCATCGCCGACATCTTCGCCGGCACGCCGCTGGCGCGCTACTTCGACGCCTTCATCGCGCGCAGTTGCAGCACCGGCCACGAGGTGGCCTTCCTCTCGCACGATTTCGCAGAGAGCCTGTGCATGCTCACCGGCTGGGGCCAGCCCGTCTTCCATGAGGTGATCACCCCCTGGGAGTTCGCGCGGCGCGAGGATATCGGCCGCTTTCTGCAGCTGCTGTTCTCCGCCAAGCCCGATTACACCGCCGAGGACTGTTTCGAGGCAGCCGACCGGTATCTCTGCGTGAGCGAGACCACCTCCGGCTGGGCCCTCATGTGGCCCATGACGGTCATGTCCGCTGTTCTTCCGACCCATGGCTGAGAGATAACGGCGAGGATCCTCACCATGCGCCCAAGTCGCAGCACTCCAAGTCGTCACATGCTGGGCCGCGATCCCGGCGGACATCTTCGCGAAAGGCTCGTTTGCGGGGATGCCGGCGCGCGCCGGCGTTCGCGGCCCGACCTGCCGGGCGCGATCTCCCGGCGGGGGAGCAAGGTCCCGATCCGCAACGTCGCCCGCAACCCGGCGCTGAAATCCCTCGGCGCCGGTCATGGACGGGTGAGCGGGCCCGGAGGCGCAAGGGGACAGGGCGCGCAGGGGAGGGACATGCGAAGCCCGTTCGCTCCCGCCGTCGTGACCTATCACGGCAGCGCCGGCGCCTTCGCCCAGATCGCCTGCCGCACGGCCTTTCCGCGGGCCCGCGCCATCGCCTGCGGCAGTCTTCTCCAGGTCATCGAGGCGGTGCGCGCGGGCAGGGCGGAGGCCGCGGTGCTGCCATGCGAGAACCTTCTCGCCGGACGTGTGCCCGACATCCACCTGCTCCTGCCCGAGATCGGCCTGGCGCCGGAGGCCGGGCTGAGGATCGTCGGCGAGATCTTCCTGCCCATCGAGCTGCATCTGGTGGCGCCGGCGGGTCGCTCGCTGGATCAGATCCGGCGGGTGCATTCGCATCCCGTCGCGCTCAATCAGGTCCGCCGGTTCCTCGCCGCGCATGGGCTCGCGGCGGTGGAGCAGAGCAACACCGCCACCGCCGCCGCCCTTGTCAGACGGTCGGGGGAGGGGGCGGACGCGGCCGTGGCCTCCGAACTGGCCGCCCGCACCTACGGCCTGACGATCCTCAAGCGCAATATCGAGGACAACCCCGTCAACATGACCCGCTTCTACGTGCTGGCGCGCGACCCGGTCGTTCCGGCACCGCACGAACCGGACATCCTGACCTCGCTGCTCTTCGAGCTGGACAACGCCCCGGGGGCTCTCTTCCGTGCCCTGAGCGGGTTCGCCGACGCCGGCATCAACATGACCAAGCTGGAAAGCTATCTGGTTGACGGCCAGTTCGTCGCCACCCGTTTCCTGTGCGAGTTCGAGGGTCATCCCGAACGCGACGACGTCCGTCAGGCGATCGATACTCTCGTCCGGCACTCGACCCGCCACGCCATTCTGGGCGTGTTTCCGATGCACGCGACCGGCACGCGGACCCGCGCAAACGTGAACCGGGGGGGCTTGCAATGACGAGCCCCGCTCCCCTGCAACAACAATCTGCACGGTCGCCTTTGGCGGACGCACTGGAAACCGTTCTCGCCGCCCTCGCGGCGCGGCTCGGCGAGCGCCTGTCCACCGCCCGCCCCGTGCGCGAACAACATGGCCAGGATGCGAGCTACCTGCCGCCCCATCCGCCCGACGCCGTCGCCTTTCCCGAAACCGCGGACGAGGTCGTCTTCATCCTGGCCACCTGTCATGCCCATCGTGTCCCCGTCATCCCGTTTGGCACCGGCTCGTCCTGCGAGGGGCACGTGGCGGCGCTCAAGGGCGGTATCTGCCTCGACACCTCGCGCATGAACGCCATCGGCCCGGTGAGCCCGGCCGACATGACCTGCGTGGTCGAGCCGGGCGTGACGCGCAAGACGCTGAACGCGCATCTGCGCGACACCGGCCTGTTCTTTCCCGTGGATCCAGGGGCGGACGCCTCCATCGGCGGCATGATCTCGACGCGGGCCTCGGGCACGAACGCGGTGCGCTACGGCACGATGAAGGACCACGTCGTGTCGCTCGACGTGGTGCTGGCCGACGGCACCCGGCTTCGCACCGCGAGCGCCGCGCGCAAGTCCTCGGCCGGCTACAACCTGACCCAGATGTTCGTCGGCGCGGAGGGCACGCTGGGCGTCATCGTGTCGGCCACGATCCGCCTGCACCCGATCCCGGAGGCGACGGAAACGGCGCTGATCGCCTTTCCCTCCTCATCCGCCGCGATCGATTGCGCGATCGCCATCATGGGTTCCGGCCTGCCGATCGCGCGGATCGAATATCTCGACGACGTGCAGATCGCGGCGGTGGAGGCCTATTCGAAACTCGGCCTGACGATCGGCGACACGCTCATTCTTGAATGTGCCGGCGACCCGCAGACCGTCGCCCGGCAGATGACCTGGATCACCGAGATCGCCGGGGATTTCGAACCGCTCGACGTGAAGACGGCGCAGAGCCCGGAAGACCGCAACCGGATCTGGCAGGCCCGCCACGACGCATGGTGGGCGGCCATCGCGCTGCGCCCCGGCGCCAAGGGCATTCCCACCGACAGTTGCGTTCCCGTCTCGCGGATGGCG
Organism: Breoghania sp. JC706; assembly: GCF_037026715.1. Lineage (NCBI taxonomy): Bacteria > Pseudomonadati > Pseudomonadota > Alphaproteobacteria > Hyphomicrobiales > Stappiaceae > Breoghania > Breoghania sp. JC706. The sequence continues at coordinate 332,716 of NZ_JBANCG010000004.1, read as the reverse complement.
GAGGCGATCGCGCTCGCCCGCAGCGATTGCGCCGAACTCGATGTCACCGCGCCGATCTGCGGCCATGTCGGCGACGGCAATTTCCACCTCTGCGTCGTCTTCGATCCCGACAACGCGCGGGAGAAGGCCAATGTCGACGAGCTTCTGTCGCGCCTGTCGCGCCGCGCCATCGCGCTTGGCGGCACGATCACCGGCGAGCACGGCATCGGCTACGGCAAGCGCGGCTACCTCGTCGAGGAACACGGCAGCGCCGGTATCCGCGCGATGGCGGCGATCAAGCGGGCGCTCGATCCGCGCGACATTCTCAACCCGGGAAAGATCATCGAGGCCAGCGACGCGCTGCCCTTCACCTGAGCGGGAGGAACGACGAAAAACGATGAAACATCAGCCCCAATCGATCGCCGATTTCCGCGAGCAGGCCAAGCGCCGGCTGCCGCGTTTCGTCTTCGATTTCATCGACGGCGGCAGCGGCAGCGAGAACACTCTGGCGGAGAACCGGTCCGCGCTCGACCGTCACCGTCTCGTCGGCCGCGCGCCGGTGGACGTGCAGGCCTGCTCACAGTCCGTCAGCCTTTTTGGCCGTGACTATTCAATGCCGGTGATTATCGGACCCACCGGGCTGGCCGGAGCCGCCTGGCCGCGCGGCGATGTCGATCTGGCGCGCGCCGCCTCCAAGGGCGGCATCCCCTTCGTCATGAGCACGGCGGCGACCGCCACCATGGAGGAGGTCGCCGCCGCAGAAGCAGGCGCAAAATGGTTCCAGCTCTACATCTTCAAGGACCGTGCGGTCAGCGCCCGGCTGATCGCCAAGGCCAAGGCCCTCGGCTTCAAGGCGCTGGAGGTGACGGTCGACAACGCCATTCCCGGCCGTCGCCTGCGCGACGCGCGAAACGGCTTCACCCTGCCGTTCCGCTGGACGCCCGCCAAGCTCGCGAGCCTCGCCGCCCATCCCGCCTGGAGCCTGCGCATGGCCCGCGCCGGCGCGCCCCGGCTGGAGGTCATGGCCGCCGAACTCGGCCTGGACGAGGCCGACACGATCGCCGAGCTGATGCAGGCGCAGCTCGATCCCTCCGTCGGCTGGGAGGACATCAAGTGGGTGCGCGACGCCTGGGACGGACCGCTGCTCGTCAAGGGCATGCTCGATCCGGGGCAGGTGGCGAAGGCGGTGGAGACCGGCGTCGACGGGCTGGTCATTTCAAACCATGGCGGACGGCAGCTCGACGGGGCCGTCGCCACGATCGACATTCTGGCGGAGTTCCGGGCCCAGGCCGGCGCGCGCCTGACGCTTCTCGTCGACAGCGGTTTCCGCACCGGGTCCGACATCGCGCGCGCGCTCGCGCTGGGGGCCGACGCCGTGCAGGTCGGGCGGGCGACGCTGTTCGCGCTGGCCGGCGGCGGCGAAGCCGGCGTGCGCCGGGCGCTCGACATCCTGAAAAGCGAGCTGGAAATCGCGCAGATGCTGATGGGCGCGCGCGCCATCAAGGATTTCGGCCCGGCGATGTTGCGCAGTCCGCGCCCGATGGAGGCGCCCGGAATGGCGCCGGAGGCCGCAGCGAGCATCCCCCAGGCACCGGCGGCCGGTCCGCTTTCCCTCGTCGCGGAAAAGCGGCAGGGCGCCCTGCCTTGATCCCGGCACCGCAGCGGGCAGGACACGAACGACAAAGACAAATCTTCCAGCAAAAGAACGCCACAGAGGAACAGACACGATGTTTCGGCAAAAACTGGCCGCATGCGCCGCAGCCGCGCTCCTGACCATGACCGGCCTGCCCGGCCTTGATGGGCCAAATGATCTCAACGCCCGGGCCGGCGAGATGACGAACGTCGCCATCACCTACATCGTCGATCACCCCGCCATCGACGCCGCCCGCAAGGGCGTGGTCGATGAACTGGCGGAGGCGGGCTACAAGGAGGGCGAGACGCTGACCCTGCACGTTCAGAGCGCGCAAGGGTCCATGCCCACCCAGCTCCAGATCGCGAAGAAGTTCGCCGGCATGCGGCCCGACCTGCTGGTCGCCATCTCCACTCCTTCCGCCCAGGCGCTGCAAAGCGCGGCCGACGGCAAGATCCCCATCGTCTTTTCCGCCGTGACCGACCCGGTGGGGAGCAAGCTCGTCAAAAGCATGGAGGCGCCCGGCGGCAACATAACCGGCACGAGCGACCGGCAGCCCTTCGGCCCGACCCTGAAGCTGATCAAGCAGCTTGTGCCGAAGGCCAAGAAACTCGGCGTCATCTACAATGCGGGCGAAGCCAATTCCGTCGCCCAGGTCGAGGCCCTGAAGGCGGCTCTGGCCGATTACGGTCTGGAACTTGAGGAGAGCACGGCCTCCCAGACCGCGATGGTCGGTGACGCCGCCCTCAGCCTCGCCGGGCGCGCGGACGTCATCCTGATCCCCACCGACAGCACCGTGGTGGCGGCGATCGAGAGCGTGGTGAATGTCGGGCGGAAAGCCAAGGTGCCGGTCTTTGCCAGTGACACGGATTCCGTGAAACGCGGGGCGCTCGCCGCCCTCGGCTTCGACTACTACAAGCTCGGCCGGCTGACGGGCAAGATGGCGGTGCGCATCCTCAAGGGCGAGAGCCCGGCGGAGATCCCCGTGGGCGTTCTCGACACCCAGGATCTCTACCTGAACAAGACCTCGGCGGCCGCCATGGGCGTTGAGGTTCCGGGTGATCTGCTGGAAACCGCCACGAAAGTGATCGAATAAGATGAGTGCGCTCGCCATTTCCGGAGCCCTGGAAGCCGGGCTCCTCTTCTCGCTGGTCGCGCTGGGGGTCTATCTCTCCTTCCGCGTCCTCAACTTTCCCGACCTGACGGTCGACGGCAGCTTTCCCCTCGGTGCCGCCGCCACCGCCGTCGCCATCGTCAACGGCATGAACCCCTTCCTGGCCACGGTCGTGGGAATGTTCGCCGGGGGCGCGGCCGGTCTCGTCTCCGGCATCCTCAATGTCCGCTTCCGCATCCTCAACCTGCTGGCCGGCATCCTGACCATGGTCGCCCTCTACTCGATCAACCTGCGGGTGATGGGGCGCCCGAACATCTCGCTCTATGGCGAGACGACCATCTTCACGCCCTTCGAGACGCTGCTCGATTTCGGCATCTGGACCAATTGCGTGGTGCTTCTGGTCATCGCGTTGGCGATGAAATTCCTCGTCGACTGGTTCCTCTCCACCCAGATCGGGCTGGCGCTCCGTGCCAGCGGCGAGAACCCGGTCATGGCGCGCGCCCAGTCCGTCGGCAATGCCCGCATGACGATGATCGGCATAACGCTCAGCAATGCGCTCGTCGGCCTGGCCGGCTCCCTGTTTGCCCAGAGCCAGGGCGTGGCCGACGTCTCCATGGGCATCGGCACGATCGTGACCGGCCTCGCCGCCCTGATCATCGGCGAGACCCTGCTCGGCTCGATCAAGGTGGCATGGGCGACGCTCGGCTGTCTGATCGGCGCGGTTCTCTATCGCTTCTTCATCGCGGCAGCGCTGAACGCGGGCTTCCTCGGTATTGAGGCGCAGGACCTGAACCTCGTCACCGCCGTCGTCGTCGCCGTCGCGGTCGTGCTGTCCCAGGCCCGGCGCAACAGCCGGTTCAGGCTGTGGCCGGCGCTGCGCCGCGCCTTCGCCGCCCCGCAACCGCAGAAAGGATAGACCCATGCTGAGCGTCTGCGACGCCTACGTCACCTTCAATCCCGGCACTCCGCTGGCGGTGCCGGCCCTGCGCGGCGTCGATCTCGACATCGAGGCGGGGGAATTCGTGACGGTGATCGGCACCAACGGGGCCGGCAAGTCGACGCTGCTGTCGGCGGTCGCCGGCGATGTCCGCCTCGACCGCGGCGGCATCTATATCGATGGCCACGACGTGACCGCCTGGCCGACGGAACAGCGCGCCGCGATGATTGGCCGGGTGTTCCAGGAGCCCCGGGCGGGGACCTGTTCTTCCCTGACGGTGGAGGAAAACCTGGCGCTGGCGGCGAGCCGGGGCGGGCGCCGGGGCCTTCGCACCGCGCTCGGCCGCGGCAGTCAGCGCCGGCGGCTGGCCGATCAGGTCGCCCGGCTCGGAATGGGGCTGGAGGATCGGCTGGGCGCCTTGGCCGGCACCCTTTCCGGCGGCCAGCGGCAGGCGCTCAGCCTGCTCATGGCGACCCTTCTGCCGATGAAGATCCTGATCCTGGACGAGCACACCGCGGCGCTCGATCCCGGCGCGGCGGCCACCGTTCTGGACCTTTCGGCGGAGATCACCGGCGAGCAGCGGCTGACGACGCTGATGGTGACCCACAGCATGCGCAACTCGCTCGATTTCGGCACCCGCACCATCATGATGAACGCGGGCCGCATCCTCCTCGACATCCACGGCGACAAGCGCAAGGACTATGACGTTCCCGACCTGCTCGACCTGTTCAAGAAGACCACGGGCAGCGCGGTGGAGGACGATCAGCTCGTGCTGGCCTGATCGCCTTGGGGCCCGGCGGGCAGGACTGTTTCGGAGCGGCCTGTTTAGGACCGCGACTAGGAAGCGTATCCGCTTTAGCCGGAGCGATGCGTGACGCGCACGTTGCAAGGAGCGCGCGGGGGCGAACTCTTGCTGGGATGTAGAAACCGAAAAGCCTCCCACCCCTCTCCCGGTGGGAGAAGGGGGAAGAGAGAGGGCGGCGTGTGCCTTCAAACAGAAGGTCCGCCCTTGATCTTCCGGCCCTGCTCAGGCCAGCGCCGCCTGCTCGCGTTCCAACTCCCGCAGCAGCAGGCCCGGCGGGTTTTCCGGCACCATCTGGCGCAGGCGACTGACGCTGAGGTCCGCGAACAGGCCGGCGCGCGCGTAGGGCTCGGCCGCGAGGAAGGCGTCCACCTCCGCCCGTGTGTCGAAGGACAACACCATGAGGCTTCCGATCACCTTCGTTCCGTCATCATCCTGCAGCGGTCCGCCGAACGCGACACGGTCGCCGTGGGCGATCATGTATTCCAGATGCTCCGCCCGCGTGCGCTGGCGCAAATCGCCCGCATCGGGCCGGTCGATACAATGAACAACGTATGGCATGGTCTGCTCCCCTGTTTTGCGTGTCATAGCCGTTTGCGATGCGCGCCTCCTCCGCGTGCCACCCAAGACCCGCAACAGGGCCCCTGTTGCGGGTCTTGGGTGGCACAGGCTGTTGCCATACGTGATTAAAGAGGATATAGTTGCAATATGCAATTATATAGCAATAAAAACCAGAGCCTGGATGGAAACGACCTGTCCGAAGGCGCCCCCGCACCGGATGAGTCCTCCGCCTCGCAGCAGGCCGCGGCGTTGCAGCTCGAATCCTGGCTGCCCTATCGTCTGTTCCGTGTCTCCGTTCGCGTCGCCGACGTCCTCAATGCCTTCTACGGACCCAAATTCGGGTTTTCGCGCTCCGCCTGGCGCACCATGGCGATCGTCGCCAATCGTCCCGGCGTCAGCGTCAAGGAGATCTGCCAGGCCGGCGGGCTCGACCAGTTCGCGATCTCGCGCGCGATCCGGCAGCTGGTGGAACTCGGCTACGCCCGCCGCCAGACTGGCCGCACCGACAAGCGCTACGCCGCGATCGAGCTGACGCAAAGCGGCTGGGAGGCCTTCACCGAGATTTCCGATCTGGCGCAGCGGCTCGAACGGGAACTGACCGACGCGGTCTCCAAGGATGAACTCGCGATGCTCGACGGCATTCTCACCAAGCTCGACAACGCCAGCGCCGGCATCATGGCACGCGGCTGGAGGGGCGTGCGGGAGAGCACGGAAACGAACGAAGAGGCATCCGGCTCATAAAAAAGGCGGGCGATAACGGGCTGACCGGAGCAGGTATCGATCGGGCTTGATGATCGGAATGTGCTCAAGATATTGAGTTCAATTGGTTTCTTTTTGTTCAGGCGCCTTTTCCCGAAGGGCCTGGCGCCCCGGAGCCTGCGATCCGGCCCGCGATCACGAAAGGCAGACCCAACACATGCGCGCGCTTCTTTTTGTAGCCACCGCCGTCCTGTGGGGCAGCAGCGCCATCGTCACTGGCCAGCAGGCGATCTCGGGCGCGCCGGAGGTCTCGGTCGGATATCGGATGGCACTCGTGAGCCTGGCCATGTTCGGCTGGAGCCTGGCGCGCGGTCAGAGCCTCGGCATACGCCCGATCGACCGCCCCTGGGTGGCGCTGCAGGGCGTTTTGTTCTTCGGCCTGGCCTTCATCACCTTCTATCACGCCACGGCGCTGATCCCGTCTGGCATCGCGGCGCTGATCCTGTCGACGTCCTCGCTCTTTGCCGCGCTGATTGGCTGGCTATTCCTGTCAGCCCCCATCACCTTGCGGATGCTGGCCGGCATCGTCGTCGGCATCATCGGGCTCGCCGTGATCGCGGCGCCGCAATTCATCGCGCTGTCCTCGGGGGCGGGAACCGTTACCGGGGCCGCGCTGGCGCTGGCGGCGGCGGCGTGCACCGGCTGCGGCACGGTGGTGGCGATGCGCAACCAGCGCGCCGGCATTCCCATCTCCGTGCTGATGAGCTGGGCGGCTCTGTGCGGGGCGCTGTTCTCCTTCGGCCTCGCCCTGATCGGCGATGCGAGTTTCCAGGTCGACGTTTCTCTCGCCTATCTAGCCGGGCTCGCCTATCTGGCGATCATCGCCTCCTGCGTCACGTTCTTCATGTATTTCAGCCTCGTGCAAAGGATCGGCGCGGCCAGCGCCTCCTACACGCTGGCGCTGGTGCCGGTGGTGGCGCTGCTGCTTTCCGCGCTCTTCGAAGGCCTGCGGATCGACGCGAGCGTGGTGAGCGGCGGCTGCGCGGTGCTTGTCGGCAACATTCTCGTGCTCAGCTCCCAGGCCGGCCGGCCCGCCCGCGCAAAACAGGCTTCGTGATCGGGCAGGCCCCGTAATCCGGCAGGCCCCGTGATCCGGCAGACTTTGCGAAAGGATACTCCATGCAGAAGCAGACCTTCGGCGTTCACCCCGTGGTTCCGCTTTCCGCCGCGGTCAGGGCCGGCGATCACATCCACCTTTCCGGTCAGGTGCCCTTCGCCGCCGACGGCACGCTGGTCGGCGGCGACATCGAGGTCCAGACCCGGCAGGTCCTCGACAACATCGCGGCCGTTCTGAAACAGGCCGGCGCCACGCTTGACGACGTGGTCAAGACGACGATCTGGTTGAGCGATCCGGCCGACTTCCAGCGCTTCAACGCGGTCTACGGCGAGTATTTCCCGAAAAATCCGCCCGCCCGCTCCTGCGTGGCCGGGCGTCTTATGGTCGATGCGAAAGTGGAGGTCGAGGCTCTCGCCTACAAGCCATCGGCATGAGGCGTTCGCATCCCGTTGCCCGATAACCGTGCCGGTGCCGAGAGATCCCGTGCCCGGCCCAACGGCACAAAGCTGTTGTCTGTCGTGCGGATACGGCAGAAAAATGGGCGCCACCTGAGACAAAACTGGGGCTATTGCGGTTATGGTGTGAATCCGAAGGATGAGGGGCTACCTCCGGTGGCACGCGAAAAGGTTATGGGGCCAATGGTTGTCGGCGGATCGGAAAGCGGGAACGTCGATGCGGCTTGTGAAGGCGGCGATCCTGCGCCGGAGGCCAATCGGCTGCGCGTCGACAACTATGACGCGGTGGCCCGGCGGATAACCCCCGCCGACCGGCCCTTGCTGCACGAGCTCACCGTCAGCGTGTTCTGGCCGCACCGCACCCGCGATCTGGACGAATTTCTGGCGCTTGGCGAGGGATATCTGGCGACGGACGAGATCGGCCGTGCGATGGGCTCGGCCATGCACTATTTCGCCGGCGACGATTTCGCCATGCTTGGCATGATGGTCACCGCGCCGCGGTTGCAGACGCTTGGAACCGGCCGCTGGCTGCTCGGCCATATCATGGCGGACGCCGCCGGCAGGGACATGCGCCTGAGCGCGACGCGATCCGGCTACTGGCTCTACGAGACCGAAGGCTTCGTTCCGCTGGTGACCATATGGCAGCACCAGGGTATCGCGCGCCCGTTCCGCCTTCCCTCTCCGGTTCCGGGCCTCACGGTGCGAACGCTGCAGCCGGACGACTGGCCCGCCCTGCGCGTGCTCGACAAGATCGCCTTTGGCGCGGAGCGGACGAAAACGCTGGACCTGCTGGCCAAGGTCGCCAGCGGCGTGGTGGTGGAGCGCGACGGCGGGATCTGCGGATACGCCCTGATCCGTTCGTTCGGTCGCGGCAAGGTCATCGGTCCGGTGATCGCCGAAGACGATGCCACCGCCATGATGCTCGTCGCCCCGCTCATCAAGGCGCACGAGGGCGAATTCGTGCGTCTCGACACGCCGGTGGAGAGCAAGACGTTCGAAGCCTTCCTGTCCGCCGGCGGGCTCGGCGTGTACGACACCGTGACCGAAATGTACTACGGAAGACAGCGCCGCCCGCTTGAGGGCCTCCAGATCTACGGCCTTGCGGCTCATTCGCTGGGGTGACCCGGGCGCTGGGGTGACCCGGGCGCTGGGGTGACCCGGGCGGAGCGCCCAGCGAATGCGTGCGGCTGTCAGGACAGCCGGTCCCTCAGCCGGAACCACAGGCCGACCATCGGCAGGAACCAAGGATTGCCGCGGTTGAAGGGAACGGCCGGCCAGGCGAGCCCGTCCAGCGGGTTCGTGCCCTGCCGCCCCATGGCGAGATCGGCCAGCACCTGTCCGGCCAGCGTCGACATCTGCGCGCCATGGCCGGAATAACCCATGCCGTAGATCATGCCGTCGGCCTCTCCGATGCGGGGATAGCGATCCTTCGTCATGCCCACGAGGCCGCCCCAGCAGTAGTCGAGCGGCACATCGGCCAGATGCGGGAAGATCCGGTCGATACCGGCGCGCAGGATCCTGCCCGATTTCGCGTCCGAACGCTGATCGGAAACGGCCGAAAAGCGTGCCCGTCCGCCGAAGATGAGGCGGCGGTCCGGCGACAGCCGGAAGTAGTTGCCGACATTCATCGAGGTGACGCAGGTCCGGTTGCCGGGCATGGTCGCCGCGACTTCCCGCTCGCTGAGGGGGCGCGTCGCGACGATGAACGATCCGACGGAGATGATGCGCCGCCGGAAGTAGTCGAGCGGTGCGGCGCGCACCTCGCGCGAATAGGCCCCCGTCGCCACGATGACCCGATCGGCCTGGAGCGTCCCGCGCGGGGTTTGCAACTGCCAGCCGGAGGAAAGCCGCGTGCGGCCGGTCACGGGAGCATTTTCCCAGATCAGGGCCCCGTGCGCGTGGGCCGCCTCTGCGAGCCCGGCCGCATATTTGCCCATGTGCATCATGGCGGACTTGCCGTAGAGCATGGCACCATGAAAGGCCTGCGAGCCGATCTCGTTCTCCAGATCGCCGCGCTCCAGCCAGCTTGTGTCGGGATCGACCTCGCGATGGATGAGCTCGAAGCCTGCCTTCAGCCCGGCCACGTGGGAGGGCTTGGAGGCGAGCTTCAGCTTGCCCGAGCGGCGAAAGTCGCAGGCGATGTTCTCCTCGCGCACGACCTCCTCGATCATGTCGATCGAGCGGTCGAAGGCGCGATAGAGCGTATGGGCGCGCTCGGCACCCAGATGCGCCTTCGCCTCCGCATAGCCGTGGGCGAGGCCGTTGTTCAGGTGTCCGCCATTGCGGCCCGAACCGCCGGCGCCGACATGCAGGTTTTCCAGCACCGCGACGCTGACGCCCTCGCGGGCCAGCTTGCGGGCCGCATTGAGGCCGGTAAAGCCGCCGCCGATCACCGCGACGTCCACCTTGCCCTCGACCGGCCCCTGTTGCGCCTTCGAAAAGGTCGGCGCGGTATCGTGCCAATACGACAGATACTTCATCGCACGTCCCGCCCTAGAGGCCGAGAATGGCGGGCAGGGCCGTCACATCGGGGATTTCGGTATAGCCGTAATAAGGGTTGGCGGGCTCGTGTCCGCGATTGACCCAGACCTTGTTCTTGATGCCGAGATCATGCGCCGTCATGAGATCGTAGCGCATGCTCGACGACACGTGCAGGACATCCTCCGGGCCGCAGCCGAGCATGTCGAACATGTATTCGAAGGCCCGCATCTGGGGCTTGTAGGCCTGTGCGTCCTCGGCCGTGTAGACATGGGTGATCGGCGCGCCGAGCCTGGCGATGTTGTGCGGGATCTGGCTGTTCATCGAGTTGGTGAGCGCCACGAGCGGGAATTCCTTCGCGACCTTCGCAAGGCCTGCCGGAACATCCGGGTGCGGACCCCAGGTGGGCACGCGGTTGTAGATGTCCTCCGCGATCGCGGGGTCGAACGCGATGCCGTTGCGCTTGCAGGTGCGTTCCAGCGAATTGTGCACGACATCGGCGTAAGGCTTCCAGGCGCCCAGAACCTCGTCCAGCCGGTAGGCCGAAAAATCGCGGATGAACGCATCCATCTGCTCTGCGCCGAGCTTGTCCGCGTAATGGTCGCGGGCCGCGCCTGCCATGTCGAAGAAGATCATCGTGCCGTGGCAATCGAAGGTGATGAATTTGGGGCGGAAGGCCATGCTGTTTCTCCGGAGCACCGTCTGATGCCATGCATCGTGGCCCGGTTGCGGCGACACAGCTTGCCGCGTTTTCGGTTCTGGACGCAGGAAATTCTGAAGCGCGGACCCTGCGCGGCAGGAGGTGCTGCCTCCCGGCCGAGATCGGTTTCGAGCGCTGAAAGCGAGCGGGCATGCTGTCGACGCAGGCACCCGCCTCCCGAACAAAGAGACAGAGATGACCAAGTTGCTGCCGATCGACACCGCCCCCGCCTTCGCGCCGCGCGAGGACACGGCCGCCCCCGAGCGCCTCATCGAAGGCGCGCCGCGCTTCAGGACCTGGGAGCTCGACACCGCGCTTGCCGAAGCGGCCCAATGGGGCAAAATCCGCACCGGCATCTGGGAGGCGACGCCCGGCACCACACGCTCCATCAAGGGCGACACCTTCGAATTCTGCCAGATCCTTGAGGGCCGCGCGGAGATTTCGGAGGAGGACGGCGCGACCCACGTTTTCGGTCCGGGCGACAGCTTCATCATGAAGCCCGGCTTTGTCGGCCGATGGAAGACGCTGGAGACCCTGCGCAAGATCTTCGTCATCGCGAGCTGAGGCGGCACCATGGTTCCCACCCATACGCCAGAAGAGATGCTGGCGCGGCTCGTCGCGTTCAAGACGGTTGTCGGCCATTCGAACGCGGAGCTGATCGCGTTCGTGAAGGCCTATCTGGACGGTCACGGCGTCGCCTGCCGCGTCCTGCCCGGCCCGGAGGGCGACCGGTTCAATCTCTTTGCGACCATCGGCGACCCGACGCGGCCGGGCTATGTGCTGTCGGGCCATGTCGACGTGGTACCCGCCGGCGAGCCCGACTGGCTGGGCGATCCCTTCGCCCTGCGCGAGGTCGACGGCAAGCTGATCGGGCGCGGCGCCTGCGACATGAAGGGCTTCGATGCGGCGGTGCTTGCGGCGGTGCCGGAGCTGTGCGCGATGAACCTCTCGCAGCCCGTCCATATCGCGCTGTCCTATGATGAGGAAGCCGGCTGCAAGGGCGTGCCGCATCTGCTTGCCGCGCTGCCGGAGCTTTGCGCCCGGCCGGCGGGCTGCATCGTCGGCGAGCCGACGGGGCTGACCCCGGTGCTCGCCCACAAGGGCAAGGCGGCGGTCCGGTTCTCCGCAATTGGGCGATCCGGGCACAGTTCGCGCCCGGACCTCGGCAAGAATGCCATTCACGCGCTCGTCCCGGTGCTCGCCGCCGCCTGCACGCAGGCCGAAGACCTGCAACGTGGCCCCCAGGACGACCGCTTCCAGCCGCCCTGGTCCAGCCTGCAGATCGGCACGATCGCCGGCGGTCAGGCGATCAACATCATTCCTGAGGAGGCGGAAGCCCGCATCGAGGCGCGCGCGATCGACGGCGTTGCCCCGCAGGATGTGCTGGCCCCGGTCATCGCGGCGGCGGGGGAGGACGTTTCGGTGGAATGGCTGTCGAGCTATCCCGCGCTGGCGCTCGATCGCGGCCACCCTCTGGCCGAAATGGCGGAGACGGTCTCCGGCCGGAAGGCGCTGGGCGCGGTCAGCTTCGGCACGGAAGCCGGCCTGTTTCAGGCAGCCGGAATTCCCTCGATCATCTGCGGCCCCGGCGATATCGCCCGCGCCCACCGCCCCGAGGAATACCTGACGCGGGACGAACTGCGCGGGGCATTCGACATGGTCGTGCGGCTGGGGCAGCGGCTCGCCGTTTGACGGCGGCATTTTCTGCGGCCGCCCCGCATCGAGGCGGAGCAAGATTCCGATCGCTCCCCGCATCGCGCCGATGATGCCGCCCGTCTGCCCCTATCCTGACCTTCAACGAAACGGACCTCATGGCAATGATGAACGACGGAGCCTCCTTGCCCGACCTCACCGCAACCGACGTGCGCCTGGTGCCTTTCGCGCCCGACCACCTCGACGGCGCCGTGCGCCTTTCTGAGCAGGCCGGCTGGCCGCACCGCAGCGACGACTGGGCGCTGACGCTGTCCGCCTCGCGCGGCGTCGCGGCGCTCTCGGGCGATATGGTCGTCGGCACCGCGCTTTGCTCGACATTCGGCGATGTCGCCGCGCTCAACATGATCATCGTCGATGCCTCCATGCGCGGGCGCGGCCTCGGCCGCCAGTTGATGAACGCGGTGATCGAGATGGCCGGACCCCGCGAAATCCGGCTGACGGCCACGCAGGACGGTTTGCCGCTCTACCGGAAACTGGGATTTGTCGAGACCGGCCAGATCGTCCAGCACCAGGGCATCGCGCAGGCGGACGGTGCGGACCGCGCGGTCACGACGGGCTCGCTCGGCGACGTCGCCCGCCTGGCGGAGATGGACCGGGCCGCATCCGGCATGGCGCGCGAGCCGGTCCTGCGGCGTATCGCGGAAACGGGCACGGTGCTGCGCGCCGAGAAGGGGTTCGCGATGCTGCGCCCCTTCGGGCGGGGGCAGGTTGTCGGCCCGGTGGTCGCCGAGGATGGCGACACCGCCCGCGCGCTGATCGCGCAAGCCGCGCGCCGCGCGCAAGGCACGTTCCTGCGCATTGACGTGCCCGCGTCGCACGATTTGTCGCCGTTCCTGGAAAGCCTCGGTCTTGCCCGCGCCGGAGGCGGCACGTCGATGGTCTGCCAGGCGAGGCCGGAAGCGAGCACCCCCTTCACGACCTTCGCCCTCGCCTCGCAGGCTTTGGGTTGATCCCTGGGAGATTTCCATGCTGAGCAATTCCCTCGTCGAACTCGACCGGTCGCATCTGATCCACCCGGTCTCCTCCTTCCGCGGCCACGAGGCCCGGGGCGTGCGCGTCCTGCGTTCGGCGAAAGGGGCGCAGGTCACAGATGCCGAGGGCCACACGCTGATCGACGGTTTCGCGGGCCTGTGGTGCGTCAACGCCGGTTACGGTCATGAGAGCATCGTGGCGGCGGCCGCCGATCAGATGCGCAAGCTGCCCTATGCCACCGGCTATTTCGACCTTGGCGCCGAGGCGCCGATCCGGCTGGCGGCGGAGCTCGCCGAACGCTCGCCGGGCGATCTCGATCACATCTACTTCACGCTCGGCGGGTCCGATGCGGTCGACAGCACCATCCGTTTCGTCCGCTACTACTGGCATGCCCGGGGCGAGCCGCAGCGCGACCAGTTCATCTCGGTGGAACAGGGCTATCACGGCTCGACGTCGGCCGGGGCGGGGCTCACCGCGCTTCCCGGCTTCCATGAAGGCTTCGGGGTTCCCTATTCCTGGCAGCACAAGATTTCGTCGCACTACGTCTATCGCAACCCGGTCGGCCCTGAGCCCCAGGCGATCATCGATGCATCGGTCGCCGAACTGCGCGCCAAGGTTGCCGAGATCGGCGAGGAGCGGGTGGCGGCATTCTATCTCGAGCCGATCCAGGGATCGGGCGGCGTGCTCGTGCCGCCGACGGGCTGGGTCAAGGCGATGCGCGACGTGTGCAGCGAACTGGGCATCCTTTTCATCGCCGACGAGGTCATCACCGGCTTTGGCCGCACCGGCCCGCTGTTCGCCTGCGAGGAAGAGGGCATCGTGCCCGACCTGATGACCACCGCAAAGGGGCTGACGTCGGGCTACGTGCCCATGGGCGCGGTGTTCATGCGCGAGCATGTCTACCAGACGATCGCCGATGGCGCGGGCGCCAAGGCGGTCGGCCACGGCTTCACCTATTCCGCCCATCCCGTCTCCGCCGCAGTGGCGCTGGAGGTGCTCGCCCTTTATGAAGGCGGACTGCTGGAAAACGGCCGCACCATGGGCGCACGTCTGATGGAGGGCCTTCGCTCGCTCGCCGATCATCCGCTGGTTGGCGACGTGCGCGGGCGCGGCATGCTGGCCGCCGTGGAACTGGTGAGCGACAAGGCCGCCAGGACGCCGCTTCCCGCATCCCTCCAGCCCGCCACACGGTTGTTCGACCGGGCCTGGGACGCAGGCCTCATCGTGCGCTCGTTCCCGCAAGGCATCTTCGGTTACGCGCCGCCCTTGTGCTGCACGGCCGACGAGATCGACCAGATCGTGGAGCGCACGCGCACGGTTCTGGACCAGACGCTTCAGGACCCGGAAATCCGGGACATTCTCGGCTGATGGCGCTGCTCTTCCTGTCGACGGCGGAACGCGCGGCCGTGTGGCGTTCCGTCTTCGCGGAGGCCGGAGAGGAAATGCTGGTGGGCGAGGAGGCGGTGAGCGATCCCTCCCGCATCACCCACGTGGCCTGCTGGACGCCGCCGCAAGACCTGGCGCGATATCCCAACCTCAAGGTCGTCCTCAGCGTGGGCGCCGGTGTCGACCAGATCCCGCCCCTGCCGCGCGGAGTCGCGCTTGCGCGCACGATCGCGCCGGGAATCGAGGACATGGTGCGCGCCTGGGTGGTCATGGCGACGCTCATGCTGCACCGCGACATGCCCCGCTATCTGGAGCAGGCCCGGCATGGGCTGTGGCAGGCCCACCCGGCGCGCCCGGCCGGGACGCGGCGCGTCGGCATCATGGGAATGGGCCGGATCGGCCGCCTTGCCGCGCAAAGCCTCGCACAGCTGGGATTTCCCGTTGCCGGATGGAGCCGATCCGGCACGCCGGTGGACGGTGTCGACGTCTATGGCGAGGCGGGCCTTGGCGATTTTCTTGCCCGCAGCGATATCCTGGTCTGCCTGCTGCCGCTCACCGACGAGACACGAGGCCTGCTCGATGCGAAGCTCTTCGCGCAGCTGCCGAAAGGCGCCTGTCTGGTTCATGCAGGGCGTGCGGCGCATCTCGACATGGAGGCGCTGCGCGCCGGACTGGCGAGCGGCAGGCTTGGCACCGCGATGCTGGATGTGGCCGATCCCGAACCGCTTCCGGCCGATCACTGGGCATGGCGGGAGCCGAACCTGATCGTGACGCCGCATGTCGCGTCTCACACGGATCCGCACGAAGGCGCGAGGCATGCGCTGGAGGTCATCAGGGCCTCGCGTGCGGGCGATCCCATTCCGGGGCTGGTGGACCAGAGCCGGGGGTACTGAGGCCGAAACCGCCATTTGGCGCGATATGCCGCAACCTCGCGCAATACGAAACAATATGCCGCACCCCCCGCGGTTTTCGGAGAAAAGAAGCCGGCAAGCTGTCGGAAGCTTGCTGCTAGATGGAAGACAGGTCCCGGTGCCGGTCGGCGCAAGTCGCCGCGTTCGGGCCGCAATCGGAAGGTTTGGCCGCAATGATAACCCACGCCGCCGTAAAGCCCCTGACGGCCTTCGCCTATCTGACCTTCGATGTCGTCGGCACGCTGATCGATTTCGAAGGCGCGATCCTGCAGGGGCTGGCGACGATTGCGGCCACGGCCGGTGTCACAGTGGACGGCGAGGCGGCGCTTTCCCTCTACAGCGCGGCGCGCTATCAGCCCGATGCCGGGCTGTTTCCCGACGATCTGGGCCGTTGCTACGGGCAGATCGCGACAGCCCTGGGGCTTCCCGACACGCCGCAACACCGGCAGTCGATGATCGACGCTGTGGCGGAGGCGAAGCCTTTTCCCGACAGTGTCGAGGCCATGGCCCGGCTGAAGAAACACTACCGCCTCATCGCCATGACCAATGCCCGCCGGTGGGCTTTCGAGAAATACGAGGAAAAGCTCGGCTTTCCCTTCTGGGCGAGCTTCACCACCGACGAGACGGGGACGGAAAAGCCGGACCCCGTCTTCTTCGAGAAGGTCTTCCGCCATGTCGAGGCGGCGGGCGCCGGCAAGGACGACATCCTTCACACTGCGCAGAGCCAGTACCACGACATCGGCATTTCGCGGCGGCTGGGCATGAGCAATGCCTGGATCGAGCGGCGTCATGCCCAGAAGGGCTATGGCGGTACGATCGCGCCCGAAAGCGTCACCGAGCCCGATTATCACTTCCGTGCGCTGATCGAATTGGCCGAGGCCGCCGACAGCGCCTTTGAAGCGTAACGTGAAGCGTAACGCCGACTTTCTGCAGCAGCCACGGCCCATAACGGCGAAAAGAACCGAACGGGCGCATCCAGAAGTAGGGAACGACAATGACGAACAAGATGCCGACCAACTGGACCGGTCGTGACGATGTCATGATCGAGAATGCCATCCGTCGCGGGGCGTCGCGCCGCGAATTGCTGAAGATGCTGATGTGCTCGGGCGTGGCCCTTTCCGCGGGCAGCGGTCTCCTGCTGCGCGCAAGCGACGCGCTGGCCGCCGAGCCGGTTTCGGGCGGCCACATCAGGGCCGCCGGCTGGTCCTCCTCCACGGCCGACACGCTCGATCCGGCCAAGGCGTCGTTGTCCACCGACTACGTGCGATGCTGCGCCTTCTACAACCGTCTGACGTTCCTGGACGAACATGGCCAGATCCAGATGGAACTCGCCGATGCGGTCGAGTCCGAGGATGCGAAGACCTGGCAGGTGAAGCTCAAGTCGGGCGTGACCTTCCATGACGGCAAGTCCTTCGGCGCCGACGACGTCGTCTTCTCGCTCAAGCGTCACCTCGACAAGAGTGTCGGTTCCAAGGTGAACTCCATCGCCAAGCAGATGGAAGTGATCGAGAAGGTCGACGACCAGACGGTGAAGATCGTGCTGGCCGAGCCGAATGCCGATCTGCCGACCATTCTCGCCCTGCACCACTTCATGATCGTCGCCGACGGCACCACCGACTTCTCCAAGGGCAACGGAACCGGTGCCTTCATCTGCGAGACCTTCGAGCCGGGCGTGAAATCGGTCGCGGTGAAGAACCCCAACTACTTCAAGTCGAACAAGCCCTACCTCGACAGCTTCGAGTACTTCGCCATCTCCGACAACAATGCGCGGGTGAACGCGCTGCTGTCGGGCGACATCGTTCTCGGCGCCTCGCTCAATCCCCGCTCCATGCGGCTGCTGGAAGGCCAGCCGAGCGTCCAGACCTCGGTCACCACGTCCGGCAACTACACCGACCTGAATATCCGCCTGGACCTGGATCCGGGTGAGAAGGCTGGCTTCATCGACGGCATGAAAAGCCTCATCAATCGCGAGGCCATTCAGAAATCGGCGCTGCGCGGCCTTGCCGAAATCGGCAACGACCAGCCCGTTTCGCCTGCCGACCGCTATCACAACCCGAACCTGAAGCCGCGTGCCTACGATCCGGACATGGCCAAGGCGCTGTTCAAGAAGGCCGGCGTGCTGGGACAGAAGATCCCGATCGTCGCCTCGGACGCGGCGACGTCTTCGGTCGACATGGCGATGATCGTGCAGCAGGCGGGCGACCAGATCGGCATGCCCTTCGATGTCCAGCGCGTGCCTTCCGACGGCTACTGGTCGAACTACTGGCTGAAGGCGCCGATCCATTTCGGCAACATCAACCCGCGGCCGACCCCCGACATCCTGTTCTCGCTGCTCTATGCGTCCACCGCGCCGTGGAACGAGAGCCAGTACAAGTCCGAGAAGTTCGACAGGATGATGATCGAGGCGCGTGGCTCTCTTGACGAAAGCAAGCGCACCGAAATCTACTGGACCATGCAGGAGATGGTGGCCAACGAGGCCGGTACGATCATTCCCGCCTACATTTCCAACGTGGACGGACTGTCCTCGCGGCTGAAAGGCCTGCGGCCCAATCCCCTCGGCGGCCAGATGGGCTATGCCTTCGCGGAATACGTCTGGCTCGAAAGCTGATCTTCCAAGCGGCGGTGCGCATGCCTGCAACGGGGTGCGCATCGCCGGCCTCCGGCAAGGGGAGCCCCTGTTTGCTCAGATCTTCCACAACATGGCTTCTGGTTGCCCAACGGCTCGGGATCGCGCTGATCACGCTGGTGATCGTCTCCTTCGCCGTTTTTTTCGCAACCCAGCTTCTTCCCGGCGATGTCGCCCAGATCCTGCTGGGGCAGGCCGCCACGCCCGAAGCCGTCGCCGGCCTGCGCACGGCCATGGGGCTCGACGAGCCCGCGATGCTGCGGTTCATCCATTGGCTCACCGGCCTCGCAACCGGTGATCTCGGGGTCTCCTACGTCAACCACATGGAGATCTCGACCCTGATCGCGGGGCGCCTGGCCAATTCGCTGGAGCTTGCCGGCGTCGTCGCCGCGTTGAGCACGCCGGTGGCGCTGTGCCTGGGCATTCTCGCCGCGATGTATCGCGGAACCCTTCTGGACCGCGCGATTTCCGTGGCCACGATCGTCGTCATCTCGGTGCCCGAATTCATGGTCGCCACGCTCGCCGTTCTCATCTTCGCCGTATGGCTTGGATGGTTTCCGGCGCTGAGCTACGGCGTGGATGTGGACAGCATCGGCGCCATGCTGCGCGCCTACGCCCTGCCGGTGATCTCGCTGAGCTTCGTCGTCTCCGCCCAGATGATCCGCATGACCCGCGCGGCCATGATCGAGACGATCAACACGCCCTATGTGGAGATGGCGCTGCTCAAGGGCGCCTCGCGCACGCGCATGGTGCTGGTGCATGCCTTGCCCAACGCGCTCGGCCCCATCGCCAATGCCGTGGCGTTGTCGCTGTCCTACCTCGTGGGTGGCGTGATCATCGTCGAGACGGTGTTCAACTATCCCGGCGTCGCCAAGCTGATGGTGGATGCGGTGGCCACCCGCGATCTTCCGCTCATCCAGTCGTGCGCGATGATCTTCTGCTTCAGCTACCTGAGCCTGACCACGCTGGCGGACATGATCGCCATCCTGTCCAATCCGAGGTTGCGACGCTGATGACCCTCCCTCTTCGTCTCCCTCGCGTCCGCCGCGGCGGCGAACCCCGGCAGAAGACCTACGTCTTCAACTGGACCGGCCGCATCGGGCTGGCGATCATTCTTTTCTGGTGCGTCGTTGCCATCGTCGGCCAGTGGTTCACACCCTATCCTGTCGGCAAGATCGTCGACTGGAACTATTTCGGCCCCGTAAGCTCCCAGTTCTGGATGGGAACGGACTATCTGGGGCGGGACATCTTCTCGCGCATCATGATGGGCGCCCGCTACACCGTGGGCATTTCGCTGGCGGCGGTGACGCTCGCCTGTGCGGCCGGCGTCATCCTCGGCATGGTCGCGGCCGTGATCGGCGGGTGGTTCGACACCCTCCTGTCGCGCCTGCTGGATGCGTTCAACGGCATCCCGTCGCTTCTCTTCGGGCTGGTGGTCGTGGCGGCGGTGGGCTCGTCCATCCCGATCCTGATCCTGACGCTCGCGGCCATCTACATGCCGGGCTCCTACCGGTTCGCCCGCGCCCTTGCCGTCAACATCAACACCATGGATTTCGTGACGGTTGCCAGAGCGCGCGGAGAGGCGACGCCCTATCTGATCCTGCGCGAGATCTTCCCCAACATCGTCGGGCCGGTGCTCGCCGACCTGGGCCTCAGGTTCGTCTTCATCGTGCTGGTGCTGTCCGGACTGTCGTTCCTGGGCCTCGGCGTCCAGCCGCCCAACGCGGACTGGGGCGCGCTGGTGCGCGAGAACATCGAGGGGCTGAGCTACGGCGCGCCGGCGGTGATCTTCCCCTCGCTCGCCATCGCCTCGCTCACCATCTCGGTCAACATGTTCATCGACAATCTTCCCACCAAGATCCGCGACAGGAGCGAATGATGAGCGATAGCCCCCTCGTTTCCGTTCGCGATTTCAAGGTCGGTGCGACGACCGACGGCGGACGCAAGATCGATATCATCCGGGGCGTGAGCTTCGACATCGCGCCGGGCGAAATACTGGCCCTGATCGGCGAGTCCGGTTCCGGCAAGACCACCATCGCGCTGTCGCTGCTGGGCTATACCCGCCCGGGCTGCGAAATGACGGGGGGGACGATCCGCGTCGGCGAAAACGACGTGACCGCGATGTCGGAAACCGAACGGTGCAAGCTGCGCGGCGTGGAGGTCTCCTATGTTCCCCAGTCCGCCGCGGCCGCCTTCAATCCGTCGAAGCGGATCATGGATCAGGTCATCGAGATCGCCACGATCCACAAGCTGATGACGCGCGCCGAGGCGGAGGAACACGCCCGCTCCTTGTTCCGCGCGCTGGCCCTGCCGGAACCCGACACGATCGGCAATCGCTACCCGCACCAGGTCTCCGGCGGCCAGCTTCAGCGTCTGTCGGCCGCCATGGCGCTGATCGGCGATCCCAAGCTCGTGATCTTTGACGAGCCGACCACGGCGCTGGACGTGACCACCCAGATCGAGGTCCTCAAGGCGTTTCGTTCCGTGCTGGAAAAGACGAACATGTCGGGCGTCTATGTCAGCCACGATCTCGCCGTCGTGGCCCAGATCGCCGACCGGATCATCGTCCTGAAGAACGGCGAGGTTCAGGAAGAGGGCACGACGGACCAGATCCTGCATGCCCCGGCCCATCCCTATACCCGTGAATTGCTGGCGGCCTTCGAGCCGGTGAAGCACACGCCGGTGGCGGTGCGCGGTCGGGATATCGACCATCCGCTGCTTGAGGTCATCGGTCTTCACGCCGGCTATGGCCGCGTGGAAAACAGCGAGCCGACCGTCAAGGTGCTCCAGGACGTAAGCTTCACGCTGAAGCCCGGGCGCAACCTCGGTGTCATCGGCGAAAGCGGTTCCGGCAAGTCAACGCTCGCCAGGGCGATCGCGGGCATCCTGCCGGCCTATCGCGGGTCCGTGCTGTTTGAGGGACACGAACTCGCGCCCGACCTGCAGAACCGGACGAAGCGACAGCTGCAGCGCGCGCAGATCGTCTTCCAGCTCGCCGATACGGCGCTCAATCCGGCCCAGTCGGTGGGAACGATCCTGGCCCGCCCGCTCACCTTCTATCATGGCCTCAAGGGAGCGGAGCGCGACAGACGGGTCAACGAACTGCTCGACATGGTCCATCTTCCCAAGGGGCTTCGGCACAGGTTGCCGCGGGAGCTGTCGGGAGGGCAGAAGCAACGGATCAATCTGGCACGCGCGCTCGCCGCCGATCCGGTCCTGATCCTGTGCGACGAGATCACCTCGGCGCTGGATACGGTCGTCGCGGCCGCGATCCTGGAACTCATGCGGGACCTGCAGAACGAGCTCAATCTGAGCTACATGTTCATCAGCCATGACCTGTCGACGGTCGAGGCGATCTGCGACGACGTTCTGGTGATGTACAAGGGGGCGGTGGTGGAAGCGCTGCCGGCGGCCCGCATGTCGAGCGACGCGCAACACCCCTATTCCAAGCTGCTGATTTCTTCCGTTCCCCAGCTCGATCCCGACTGGCTGACAAGCCTGGAACAGGACCCGGAACTGGTCGCGGCCTTCTCGCACCGCTGAGGCCGGTTTTCCGAGCATGTCCTCGATACTGCTCCCGTGGAAAGAGGGCGGAAAGTCTGACCGGAAACGGCGCAACCCCCTCGCCCTTTCCCTCTCCACCGTCATTGCCCGGCGAAGTCCGGGTGATCCAGCGCGTGCCTCGTATGCGGCCATCCGCAACGGATTGCCCGGACTTCGCCGAGCAATGACGACGGAAAGGATTGAGGCACCCGCATTGACGCACGCCCCGAAGCATGGGGTGTGAGCCGGCTCCGCAATTCCATGAAGCCTCCTAAACCCTGTCCGCGAAGAGGCGGGTCAGGGGGATCTGGGTCTTCACGAAGGGCGTCTTCATCACGACGAAGCTGAAATACTTGTCGATGCCGATATCGCGGTCGATGAGACCTTCGATGATCATCTGGTAATCGGCAATGCCCGAGGTCACGAACTTGCTCAGATAGTCGTAGCCGCCCGAAACGAGATGGCACTCGACACAGCTGTCGACGTTCTTCAGTGCGTCCTGAAAGCGGGCGAAGTCGATCTGGCGGTGGTTCTTCAGGGTGAACTCGGTAAAGACCGTGAGCGTCTCCCCCAGTTTCGCCACGTCGATCTGGGCCGTATAGCCGGTGATGTAGCCGGCCTGCTGCAACTTTTTCACGCGCATGAGACAGGGCGACGGAGACAAGTTCACCAATTCCGCCAGCTCGACGTTGGTGATACGGCCGTTGCGCTGCAGCTCCGCGAGGATCCTGACGTCGATCCGGTCCAGTTTCAGGCTACTGATCATCCTATTGGTCCTTCAGCGCGACACACTATGCCCTTTGTGAAAGGCGGACGTGCCGGCAAAGTCAACTCGATTTGACATCAAATGCCGTCTGACGCACGCCATCCGGCAGAAGCGGCTGCCGGGCATGCGATAGGCTCCCGAAAAAGCCCGGAGAAGTCCATGTCCGCTCCCCTGTTCCACATCGAAACCGCCCCCCAGCCGCCGGCCGAGGCCGATTGCGTCGTCATCGGCGCCGGCATCGTCGGCGTGAGCGCCGCCTACTGGCTGGCGCGAGCCGGCCAGCGGGTCGTTCTTGTGGAAAAGGGTCGGGTCGGGGCGGAGCAGTCCAGCCGGAACTGGGGCTGGTGCCGGCAGCAGAACCGGGACGCGCGCGAATTGCCCCTGGCCACGCGCAGCTTGTCTCTTTGGGAGGAGATGGCCGCCGATATCGGTCCCGGTCTCGGCTTTCAGCGCTGCGGCCTGCTCTATCTCTCCAATGACGAGGCGGAAATCGAGGGTTGGGCGCAATGGGGACGCTTTGCCCGCAGCGAAGGCGTCGACACGCGCATGCTGAGCGCCGCGGAAGCCAGCGAACGCGGTGCGAAGACGCAGCAGACCTGGCAGGGCGGGGTCTGGAGCGCCAGCGACGGCATCGCCGATCCCGCCAGCGCCGCGCCGCTGATCGCGCAGGCGGTGGAGAAACACGGCGGCCGGGTTATCCAGAATTGCGCCGCGCGCGGTCTGGAAACGGCCGGCGGCGCGGTCTGCGGCGTCGTCACCGAACATGGCACGATCCGCACCTCTTCGGTGGTGATGGCCGGCGGCGCCTGGGCGGCGAGCTTTCTTCACCAGATCGGCGTGTCCCTTCCCCAGTCCTCGGTGCGCAGCTCCATCCTGTCGCTCGCGCCCGGTGCCGACGATATCCCGCCCGCGCTGCACACGGCCGCCGTCTCGGTCACGCGCCGGGGCGATGGCGGGCTCACGCTGGCGATATCGGGCCGCGCCCATGTCGATCCCACGCCCGGCATGCTGTTCGGGGCGCCGAAATTCCTGCCCATGCTCGCCAAGCGCTGGCGGGCGCTGACCCCCGGCGGCGCTCAGGCCTGGCAGGCCGGGTTCGAAACGCGCAGAAAATGGGCGCTCGACCGGCCCACGCCGATGGAGCGGACCCGCATTCTCGATCCGCGTCCCTCCGCCCGACTGGTGGCGGAAACGCTGCGCCGTGCGCGTACTCTGCTGCCCTCGCTGGCGCAGGTGCCGGTTCAGGCCGAATGGGCGGGCTACATCGACAGCACCCCCGACGGCGTTCCGGTGATCGATGCCGATATCGGCATTCGCGGGCTGGCGATCGCGGCGGGGCTCTCCGGCCACGGGTTCGGCATCGGTCCGGGCGTCGGCCATCTGGTGGCGGACATGCTGCTGGGGCGCACGCCCATCACCGAGACGCGCCAGTATAAGCTGTCGAGGTTCGACGAGAGCCAATGGGGCAAGGTGGCGAAATTCTGATCTCATGAGGCAAAGCGCGCGATGTGAAAGGGCTCAAGCGGCGTCTCGCACGCGCCCGTGGCGATGAGCTCGGCCATCGCATCGCCCACCCCGGGGCCGAGCTGGAAACCGTGGCCGCTGAAGCCGAAGGCATGGAAGAGCCCGGCGATGGCGGCCGATGGCCCCATCACCGGCAGCATGTCCTCCACATAGCCCTCGCAGCCTGACCATTGCCGGATCACAGCGACATCGCGCAGCGCCGGCACCAGCCTGACGATCTGCCTCAACTGTGCCGGAAGACGCCCCGGATCGGGACGGGCGTGGCCGGGCACGGGATCGACGGGGACGCGCGCCACCACGCCTCCGAACACCACGTTGCCACGCTCCACCTGACGCAGATAGGCGCCATGCGCGCTCGACCAGACCCCGACCACTGGGTGGATGCGGTGCGGCAGGGGCTCGGTCACCGCCATCTGCGGGCCGAAGGTCGCGAGCGGAACATCCTCGCCGAAGGAGGCCGCCACCGCCTTGCCCCAGGCACCGGCGCAATTGAGCAGGACATCGCCCTCGATAAGACCCCCGTCGGTCTCCAGCGCGAAGCCGGAAGGCGTCCGGCGGATCGACGTCACCGGCGTCTCTTCGAGGATGCGCGCCCCGGCGCGCGCCGCGGCCTCGGCGAAGGCCGGCGACACCAGCCGGGGATTGGCCGAGCCGTCGTCGGGCGAGAAGGAGGCGGCGATCGCCTCGGGACCGAGACCGGGAAACCGGCGGCGTATGTCGGCCGGCCCCAGCTCCTCCAGATCGAGCCCCCAGGGGCGTGCGTCCTCGGCATAGCGGCGCATCAGGTCGAGCCCGTCCGCGTCGAAGATCAGTCGCAGGTGACCTGTGGCACGGAATTCCACGTCGCGGCCCAGAAGAGCCTCGGCGCGGTTCCACAGCGCAAGCGAGCGGTGGGCGAGCGGCAGTTGCGGCAGGTAGCGGCCGCTGCGGCGGATATTGCCGAAGGAGGCGACCGTGGCCCCCGTTCCGATGCGGTTGCGCTCGATCAGCGTGGTGCGGATGCCCCGTCGGGCAAGGAAGAAGGCCGAGGCCGTGCCCATAAGCCCGCCGCCCAGAACGATCGCATCCATTCCGCCGCCTTTCTCAGTGTCTGGCGGGCCCATCAGAGCCGGCGAACCCTCTTTCGTCAAAGACCGGAACGTGGGAAACCTATAAGCTCAGTCTATGGAGTTTCCATGCGCGTCCGACAGCTCGAAGTCTTCACCGCCGTCATGCGGGCGGGCACCGTCACCGGCGCCGCCCGGCTGCTCAACATCTCGCAACCGGCGCTGAGCCAGATCCTCATCCATGCGGAGGATGAACTGGGCTTTGCGCTTTTCGACCGCGAGAAGGGGCGGCTCCGCCCCACGCCCGAGGCGAGGGAGCTCTATCCGGAGGCCGAACGCCTGTTCGCCGGCCTGGAAGGCATGCGGCGCAAGACGTCGGACCTCCGGCTGGGGCGGGCGGGACTGGTGCGGGTCGCCGCTTCGCCGCCGCCGGCCATGGCCCTGCTGCCGCAGGCCCTGGCGAGCTTTCGCGCCCAGCACCCGGACATCATTCTGCGGACCCACGTCGCGCCCATCGCTTCCATGGTCGCCCTCTTGCGCGCCGGCGATGCGGCGCTGGCGTTGGCGCTCGACGACAATCTGCCGCCGGATATCGGCGTGGAGAGACTGGCCGCGACCGCCTTCTGCTGCCTGTTGCCCGAGGACCATCCGCGTGCCGCCACCGCATCGCTCTCCTTTGCCGATCTCCTTGATGAGGCGGTCATATCCTACCGCAACCTGACCCGTCCCCACGAGGAACTGGAGGCTGCGGCCCGTGCGCAAGGCGCGGGTTTCCGGCCCGACATCGAAATCGATTCGTCCATCGCCGCGGTGGGCTTCGTTCAGGCCGGGCTCGGTATCGCGGTGGTCGATGCGCTTTTGCCTTGGAAGCAATATCCGGGCATCTGCATGACGGCGCTCGCAGGCAGTCCGCGCGTGCCGCTGTCGCTGCTGACGCTGAAGGACAAGGCCTTGTCGCGGGCGGAGGAAATCCTGAGAGGCCACATTCGCACCAGCTGTGCCGATTTGGCATAAGTTGAACTTATGCAGTCTGCCGGGATGCGTCTTGGACGCTCCGCCCCCTTTCTGGTTGCTTGCGGGCAACGAACCAGAAAGGACGGATCCACATGGATGCCAGCGCTTCCCCCAGCATGTCCAAAGGCGCTCCCGCAGCCGACTGGAAGATCGGTGTCGATATCGGGGGCACCTTCATGGATTTCTGTGCCCTCGAGACCCGCTCGGGCCGGATCGCCTCGCTGAAGGTGCTGACCACCCCGGACAATCCGGGGGCGGAGCTCCTGACCGGGCTCGATCTTCTGGCCGAGCGGGAGGGCCTGGCGCCGGAAACGGTGAGCCGTTTCGTGCATGGCACCACCGTAGGCATCAACACCATCCTGCAGCGCAAGGGCGCGCGGATGGCGCTGATCACCAATGCCGGGTTCGAGGACGTGATCGAGCTGGCGCGGCTGCGCATGCCGGACATGTATTCCCTGTTCTGCAACCGCCCGGAGCCGCTGGTCACCCGCGACTGCATCTTCGGCATTCCCGTGCGCCTGCATGCCGATGGCAGCGAAGGTTCGGCGCCGGAAACAGGGGCCGTCGCCGAGGCGGTCGCCAATGCCGTCACGGGGGCGAGAGCCGCCGGCGTTCAGGGCATCATCGTTGCCCTTCTGCACAGCTGGCGCGACGCGGCGCAGGAGGCGGCCATCAAGGCGGCAATCGAGGCGCAGGCACCGGATCTGTTCGTCTTCACCTCCGCGGAGGTCTGGCCCGTCATCCGCGAATACGAGCGCTGGTCAACCGCGATCCTGAACGGCTACGTCCACCCGCGCGTCTCCGGCTATCTGGAGGCTCTGGAAAGCCGGCTCGAGGCGCGCGGCGTACCCGCCCGGGCGATGCTGACGAAATCCAACGGCGGGCTGATGAGCGCGGGCGAGGGGCGGCGCGATTGCGTCTCCATGCTGCTGTCGGGCACCGCATCCGGCGTCATCGGCGCGGCCTGGCTCGCCCGACAGGCGGATGAGGCGAAGGTGCTTACCCTCGACATCGGCGGCACCTCGGCGGACTTCGCGCTGATCGTCGACGGCGCTGTGCAGTTCGGCACGGACGAGCTGATCGGCGAATTCCCGCTGCACATTCCCTCCGTCTCCGTCAGCTCCATCGGCATAGGCGGCGGCTCGGTGGCCACTGTGGACGGCCAGGGCGTGCTGCGGGTGGGGCCGGAGAGCGCAGGTTCGTTGCCCGGGCCGGCATGCTACGGGCGCGGGGGCACCCGTGCGACGGTGACCGACGCCATGGCCGTTTGCGGCTGGCTCGGCCATTCGGCCATGGCCTACGGGCAGTTGCAGATGGATGTGGACCTCGCCCGCCGGGCCGTGGGCGTGCTCGCGGAGCAGCTCGGCCGCGGTCTTGAGGAAACGGCGCAGGCGATCCTCGACATCACCATTTCCGAAATGTTCGTGGAAGTGGAGAAGCTCTCCTCGCGCGCAGGCGTGGACCTGCGCGACTTCGCGCTGATGCCGTTCGGCGGCGGCGGGCCGATGCTGGGGGCCTTCCTTGCCCGCGAACTCGGCATGAGCCGGGTCATCGCCCCGCGCCGCCCCGGGGTGGTCTCCGCACTTGGCGGCCTCGTCGCGGATCTGCGCGGCGACTTCATCCGCACCGTCTACGCCGATCTCCACCGCTCGCACCTTCACCGCCTCGGGCAAGATTTCCGTTCGCTTTGCGACGAGGGCAGGGACTGGCTCGCCGCACAGGGCCATGAGGGTGCTGCCGATCTCAGGCTTTCGGCGGACATGCGCTATGCCGGCCAGAGCTACGAGATCGAGGTGGCGTTGGAGCCGGCGTGGCTGGAGCGCCCGGAAAGGATCGCGGAGGCGTTCCACGAGACCCACCGGCGGATCTACGACTTCAATGACCCGGACGGCCGGATCGAGATCGTGAACCTGCGGCTCTCCGCCATCGGGGCAGGGCCCAAGCCCGTCTTCCCGACGGTGGACGCGGTCCCTGTCCCCGCCACGCCCGACCGCACGGTGCAGGTCTATCGCCACGGCTTTGCTGACGTTGCGCTCTACGAGCGCGGCGGGCTGACGAGCGGCGCGCGCTTCGAGGGGCCGGCGGTCGTCGTCCAGGAGGACACGACCTTCGCCATTCCGGAAAAAGCGTCGGCGCGGGTCGATCCTCACCTCAACATCCACCTAACGATTGCGGAGTAGACCCATGTTCGACCGGATGACCCTCCAGGTGCTCGCCAACCATGCGCGCGCGGCGGCCGAGAACATGGCCCACACCCTGCACCGCACGGCCCATTCCGCCTTCGTCAAGGAGACGCAGGATTTCACGGTCATGCTGATGGACCGCCGGGGCGACACTTTCGCGGTGCCCATGGAACTCGGCGCGACCTGGTATCCCGGCCTGACATATGGCCGGGCCATCGACATGGTGGACGACTACCGGCCCGGCGATGTGGCATTCACCAACGATCCCTATTCCGGCCATGTGGCCACCCACGCGCCCGACACCCATTTGTGGAAACCTGTCTTTGCGGGCGACGACATCGTCGCCTGGACGGGCGGCCACATCCACAACACCGACATGGGCGGCGCCGTGCCCGCCTCACTGTCGCGCTCGCTGACCGAGATCCATCAGGAGGGCATCCGCTTTCCGCCCATGAAGCTGGTGCGCGAGGGCGTGTTCGATGAACAGATCCTGCGGATCATGGAAACCAACGTGCGCAAGCCCGCGCTCAATATCGGTGATATCAAGGCGCTCGTGGGGGCCCTGAACACCGGCGAGCGCAAGGTCCATGCGATGATCGAGCGTTTCGGCAAACAGGGGTTCCTGACCGGCGTCGACGCGTTGAAGGAGCAGGCGGAGGCGCAGGCGCGCGACATTCTGCGCGCGATCCCCGACGGCGATTACGTCTTCGCAGACTATGCGGATGAGGACAGCGACAACGCCAATCCGTGCCGGTTGAAGCTGACCTTGCGCATTCGCGGAGACGAGGCGGTTCTGGATTTCACCGGTTCGGACCCGCAGCTGGCCAGCTCGCTGAACGTGCCTTCGGGCGGCGATCCGCGCCACACCATACTGCTCGTCGGCGTCTATTACGTTCTCTACACGCTCAACCCGCGCATCCTGCTCAACACCGGCCTCACGCGGCCCTTCACCTGCATCGCGCCGGAAGGCACGGTGCTGAACCCGGTGGCGCCGGCCGCCGTGGGCATGCGCTCGCTCGTGTGCGCGCGCCTGCGCTCGGTGATCTTCGGTGCCTTCTCGCAGGCACTGCCTGAAAAGATGCCGGCGGCCCCGGCCGGCAACAATTGCATCGTCAATGTGATGACGCGCGACGAGCGCACCCGCAAGCTGGTCATCGCCGCGGTCAATCCGGTGGTCGGCGGCGGTGGCGGCATGCCCCACCGCGACGGCACCAACGGGTCGGGCGCCGATGCCGCCTATCTGAAGAACACGCCAATCGAGATCACCGAGACCGAGGTGCCGGTGGAGTTCATAAAATACGGACTGGCGCGCGACACCGGCGGCGCAGGCCGCTGGCGCGGCGGGCTTGCGACCGAAATGGCGTTCAAGGTCTTTTCGCCCGACACGCGCATCACGGCGCGCAATCGTGACCGTTCCTTCTTCCGTCCCTGGGGTATTCTGGGTGGGCGCGCGGCGGGGCTTTCCGACATGATCGTCAACCCGGGCCGGGACGATGAACGCCGGCTTGGAAACATCGACACGGCCGTTTTGCAGCCCGGAGACATTCTGGAAATCCGCTCCGCGGGCGGCGGCGGGCGCGGCAATCCGATGGAACGCGAGCCCTGGCGCGTGGCGCGCGATGTGGCCCGAGGTTATGTGTCAGAGCACGCTGCCCGTACCGACTATGGCGTGGTGCTGCGCGAGGGGCAGGTGGACGAAGAGGAAACGCGCCGCTGCCGTGCCGCAGCCGCCATGCCGAAGGGCCATTTCCATTTCGGCCCCGAGCGTGACGGCTACGAGGCGCAGTGGACGACGGCGGCCTATGATCGGCTGACCGCGATCCTGGCGGACCTGCCGATCCACTGGCGCTTCTTCGCCAAGACGGAGATCTTCCGGCGCATGAGCGGACGAAAGGGTGTGCAGGGCGTCGATCTGGCCTTCGCGGAGACCTGCGAACGTTTTCCGGATCTGCCCCGTCCGGCCTTCCTGAGCGAGGTGGCGGAGTGAGACCGGCGGCGGGCCGGTTCGTCCGGGTGGCGGAGACGGAAACACGCGCGCGCCTCACCCTGAGCTTCGACGGGGAGACGGTGAGCGCGCTGGAGGGAGACACGGTGCTGACGGCGCTTCTCACCGCGCGCCGGAGCCTGCGCAAGGCCGAATTCGGACCCGAGCGCCGCGCGGGCTTCTGCCTGATGGGCGCCTGTCAGGATTGCTGGGTGTGGCAGGAGGACGGCGTCCGCCTTCAGGCATGCCGGACGCCCGCACGCGATGGAATGCGCCTGCGCTCCGGCGCACCGGAGATCTGGCCCGATATCGGAGCAGATACCGGACCGGAGACGACGCCATGACCCGTGTGCTGATCGTCGGTGCCGGGCCGGCCGGCATCCGCGCCGCCGAAACGCTCGCCGCTGCCGGCCTTCGTCCGCAGATCGTGGATGAGGGCGAGCGCGCGGGTGGGCAGATCTATCGCAGGCCGCCCCCCGGCTTCACCCGTCCCCCGCGCAGCCTCTACGGCTCGGAAGCTACAAAGGCCGTGGCGCTGCACCGGACTTTCGACGGGCTCGTGCGCGAGGGGCGGGTGGACCACCTCCCCCGTGCGACCGTGTTCGCGCTCGCCGATGGCGTCGCCCATATCGTGCAGGAGGGCACGGTGCGCCGGATCGCGTACGACCGGCTGATCCTCGCCACGGGCGCGAGCGACCGGCTCGCCCCCGTTCCCGGCTGGCAGGCGCCGGGCGTCTACAGCCTCGGCGCCATGCAGATCGCGCTGAAGTCGCAAGGGGTGGCGCTCGGGCGCAGGCTCGTGCTGGCCGGATCCGGCCCCTTGCTGACCCTTGTCGCTCATCAACTGATAAAGGCCGGAGCGGACGTCGCCGCCGTGCTTGATACGGCCCCGCTCGCGGCGCAGGCCGCCGGCGGCGTTTCCATGGCGCTCGCGCGTCCGCTCGTGACCCTGCGCGGGCTCGTCCTGCGCGCGAGGCTCGGCCGACACTATCATCCCGGCGCGACGCTGGACCGGATCGAGGCTGACGCCGGTGGCCCCACCGCCCTGCGCTGGCGCGACGCGGCGGGCCGTGCGCGGGTCAGTTCGTGCGATGCGGTCGCGCTCGGCTGGCATCTGCGCGCCGAAACCCATCTTGCGGATCTGGCTGGCGCGCGGTTCGAATGGTCGCCTATCTGGCATCAATGGCTTCCGGTTGCGGACGCCATGGGCCGCGCCGGAAACGGGCTCTATCTGGCTGGTGACGGCCTGCGCCTGCTCGGTGCCGACGGGGCCGAGATCGCCGGACGCCTTGCCGCGATCGCCTGCCTTCGCGACATGTCCCTGGCTGCCTCGGACCCTGGAAAGGATCTGCGCCGGCTGGCACGAATGACAAGCTTCGCCAAAGGCGTTGCGAGCGCGTTTCCGTGGCCCGCCGACATGGTGCGCAACTTGTCCGGAGAAACCGTGCTGTGCCGGTGCGAGGGGGTGACGGTGGCCGATGCCCGCTCCGCGCTCGCCCTTGCCGGTCCCGAGGCGAACCGGGTCAAGTCGCTCGCCCGCGTCGGGATGGGGCGCTGTCAGGGGCGCTATTGTCAGCTCGCGGGCGCGGAAATCGTTGCCGGCGAAACCGGCCGTACGCTGTGCGAGGTCGGGCGGCTGCGCGCGCAACCGCCTGTCCGGCCCATTCCCGTGTCCGCGTTTCTGCAGGCGGATCCCGATACCTGACGCGGGGTGCTGCTGGGCCGAATCTTTTGCTTCGCCCCGATCTGCCGGCCAGTGGAATATGCCGCCGATCTGCGCGTTTCGGCATCATGCGCCGCCCCCCGTCTGCGACGCTGCGGCTCCACCATGTGAGAAGCCCCATGACGCTCGCTTTCAATCCGTCCAGCCTGTCCGTTC
The DNA here is from genome assembly GCF_037026715.1 of Breoghania sp. JC706. NCBI lineage: Bacteria > Pseudomonadati > Pseudomonadota > Alphaproteobacteria > Hyphomicrobiales > Stappiaceae > Breoghania > Breoghania sp. JC706. The sequence continues at coordinate 300,697 of NZ_JBANCG010000004.1, read as the reverse complement.
CCGCCTGCCACCATATCGGTGGCCAGTTTGTGGAGGGTGCGGAAGAAATCCCGGTCACAGCGCCTTCAAGCGGCGGCGACCTTCAACCGATCCCACGCGCCGACGCCGCGATGGTCGATCGCGCCGTGCAGAGCGCGCGCGCTGCGTTGAAGAGTTCCGGTTGGGCGCAAGCCGCGCCGCGCGAACGCCTGCGCGCGCTTTGCCGGTGGGCTGACCTGATCGAGCAGGAGGCCGTGCGTCTTGCGCAGCTTGAGGCGGTCTGTTCGTCCCGGCCCGTCGCCCAGGCCAAGGCCGGAGACATAGCGATCTCCGCGGAGCAGATCCGCTTCTTCGCCGAATTCGCGGACAAGGAAGGAGGCGATCTCGTTCCTGTTGCCGGCGATCAGTTCGGCTACATCGCCAGCGAGCCCTACGGAGTGATCGGCGCGATCACGCCCTGGAATTTTCCCGTTTCCATGGCCGCCTGGAAGCTCGGCCCCGCCCTTGCCGCCGGCAACGCCGTGGTGCTGAAGCCGTCGGAAATGACGCCCTATTCCACGCTCCATCTGGCCGAGCTTGCGGTGCGCGCAGGCCTTCCGGCTGGGCTCGTCAACGTGGTTCTGGGCGACGGGCCGGTTACCGGATCGGCGATCACCGGGCATCCGGATATCGCCAAGATATCCTTCACCGGCTCCACCCGCGCGGGCGGGCAGATCATGGAAAACATCGCGCGCACCGGCATCAAGCCGATGACGCTGGAACTGGGCGGCAAGAGCCCCGTCGTCGTCTTCGCCGATGCCGATCTGGATCTGGCCGCCGACTGCATCGACCGGGGCATCACGGCCAATGCCGGTCAGGTCTGCGTGGCCGGCTCCCGGCTCATCGTCGCGCGCGAGATCGCCGAAGACCTCGCCGCCAGATTGATCGAGCGGTTCGCCCGCCACCAGCCGCGCGCGACCTGGGAGGAGGACGCCGGCTTCTCGCCGATCATTTCGGAAAACCAGCTCGCCCGCATCGACGGTATCGTTCGCGCCGCCACGCAGGAAGGCGCGGAGATCCTGTGCGGCGGCGAGCGCTTCGACCGGCCAGGCAGTTTCTATCGGCCGACCCTCATTGCCGGTGCGGACGCGGAAAACCCGGCCATCCGGGAAGAGATCTTCGGACCCGTCGCCACCTTCCAGACCTTCGAGACGGAGGAGGAAGCGATGGCGCTCGCCAATCATCCGACTTACGGCCTATGTTCCGGTCTGTTCACCCGCGATCTTTCCCGCGCCCTGCGTCTTGCCAAGGCGTTCGAGGCGGGAACCGTCTGGGTCAATCGCTACGGACGCTCCCGCGATCACATCCTGCCCACCGGCGGCTGGAAGTCGAGCGGCCTCGGCAAGGATCTCGGACGTGAGGCCTACAACGCCAACCGGCGAGCGAAGTCGGTCCTGATCGACCTTTGATTTCACAAGGAATGCTCATGAAGACCCACAAGCTGGCCCTCATCCCCGGCGACGGCATCGGCGTGGACGTGACCGATGCCACGATGCAGGTCCTCGATGCGGCCGCAAACTTGTTCGGCTTCGCGCTGGCGTGCGAGACCTTTCCCTGGTCGTGCGAATACTACCTGAAGCACGGGGCGATGATGCCCGAGGATGGCATCGAAACGCTTCGGGCCTTCGACGCGATCTACCTGGGCGCGGTCGGCTGGCCGGCGAGCGTTCCGGACGCGGTCTCACTGCACGGGCTGCTTCTGCCGATCCGCAAGGCGTTCAACCTCTATGCCAATATCCGCCCTCACCGGCTGCTTCCCGGCGTCGAGGGGCCGCTGAAGGCGCAGGGCTTCGATATCCTGTGCATTCGCGAGAACACCGAAGGCGAGTATTCCGGCGCCGGCGGACGCGTTCACCAGGGGCAGGACAACGAGGTCGCGGTCGAGACCTCCGTCTTCACCCGCCGCGGCGTCGAGCGCATCCTGCGCTTCGCCTTCGAGCAGGCGCGGGCCCGGCGCAGGCACCTGACCTCGGTCACCAAGTCCAACGCTCAGAAATACTCGATGGTTTTCTGGGACGAGATCACCCGCGAACTGGCGCGCGAGTACCCGGACGTCACGGTCGCCCACATGCACATCGATGCCATGGCGGCAAAGATGGTGATGGCCCCCGATGAGCTCGACGTGGTGGTCGCCTCGAACCTCTTCGGCGACATCCTGACCGACCTCGGCGCCGCCATCCAGGGCGGGCTCGGGTTTGCGGCCTCCGCCAATATCGGTCCCGATCGCACAGGCCCCTCGATGTTCGAACCGGTGCACGGATCTGCCCCGGATATCGCCGGCAAGGACATCGCCAGCCCCATCGCCGCCATCTGGTCGGGCGCGATGATGCTGGAGCATCTGGGCGAGAGCGACGCGGCGGCGGCCGTGCTCAAGGCCATCGAAACGACAACCGCGAAGGGCATCGGCATCCGCCCCGGTTCTCATTCCACCGGTGAAATCACCGCGACCATCGTCGCTGAACTCGGAGACTGACATGCAGCTCAAGGATCCGGATCTCTTCCGCCAGTCCGCCCTGATCGACGGCGCGTGGATCGCGCGTGCCGACATGGACGTGATCAACCCGGCGAGCGGTGCCGTCATGGGAACCATGCCGGACATTACGGCGGCGGAGACGGAAGGCGCCATCGCCGCCGCCGCCGAGGCGATGACGGCGTGGAAGGCGCGCACCCACGCGGAGCGGGCGGATCTGCTGATGCGCTGGTATCAGCTCATGCTCGACAACGCCGACGATCTCGCGCAGATCCTCACCGCCGAACAGGGCAAGCCGCTGGCGGAAGCGAAGGGAGAGATCCTCTACGGTGCCTCCTTCGTGCGCTGGTTCGCGGAAGAGGCGCGGCGGATCAACGGCCACATCATCCCCTCGCCGGTCGCGGGCAAGAAGATCTTCGCGATGAAGGAGCCCGTGGGCGTGTGCGCCATCATCACGCCGTGGAACTTTCCCAACGCCATGATCACCCGCAAGGTGGCGCCGGGGCTCGCCGCCGGCTGCACCATGGTGATCAAGCCCTCCGACTTCACGCCCTATTCGGCACTGGCGCTCGGCGTGCTTGCCGAGCGGGCCGGCATCCCCAAGGGCGTCATCAACATCGTGACGGGCCGGCCGGAAGAGATCGGCGCGACGCTCACCGGTTCACCCGTCGTGCGCAAGCTCTCCTTCACCGGTTCGACGCGGGTCGGCGCCCTGCTGGCCGAACAATGCGCGCCCACGCTCAAGAAGCTGTCGCTGGAACTGGGCGGCAACGCGCCCTTCGTGGTCTTCGACGACGCCGATCTCGATGCGGCAGTGGAGGGCGCGATGGTCTCCAAGTTCCGCAATGGCGGGCAGACCTGCGTCTGCGCCAACCGGCTGCTGGTCCAGTCGGGCATCCACGACGCCTTCGTGGCTGCGCTGGCGGAGCGGGTGGATGCCTTGAAGGTCGGGGATGGGATGGAAGCGGGAACCCAGATCGGCCCGATGATCAACCAGGCGGCGATCACCAAGATTTCCGCTCATGTGGAAGACGCACTGGAAAAGGGTGCGACCCGCGTGACCCGGCAGCGCCGGCTGGCCGCGCAATTCGCCGATCCGGTGGTGCTGACGGGCGCGACGACGGAGATGCGGCTGGCGGGCGAGGAGACCTTCGGCCCGGTGGCGCCGATCTTCCGGTTCGAGACCGAGGAAGAGGCGCTGGAGATCGCCAACGGCACGCCCTACGGGCTGGCGGCCTATTTCTACACCCGCGACATGGCCCGCGCCTTCCGTTTCGGCGAGGCGCTGGAATTCGGCCTCGTCGGGCTGAACACCGGCGTCGTCAGCCATGAGGTCGCGCCGTTTGGTGGCGTCAAATCCTCAGGCCTTGGCCGGGAAGGCGCGCAGGAAGGCATCGAGGAATATCTGGAAACCAAGGCTTTCCATTTCGGCGGTCTGTGAGCGAGGGCCGCGCGGACTTGTCTCGATCGCAGCCATCCCCGCCGGGCGCGCCTTGCGTGTCCGGTTTCATGTCCGGTTTCATGCCCAGTCACATGTCTGGCCTCAGGCGCCCATGATCTGGACCATGCGGTTGGCGAGCGACAGGCGTTCGGCGAGCGTGGCGGCGAAGAGGCGGTGGGCAAGCACGGCGAGCGTGGCGTCCTCGGCCTCCAGTCGCCGCAGGGTTTCCCCCGTCAGGCGAAACAGCACCGCATCCTCCTCGATGATCACGTCGGCCGTGCGCGTGCCGCCGAGATAGAACGCGACCTCGCCCAGCACCGCGCCCGCGGTCATGCTGCGCAGGCGCATCGTGCGGCCCGTTCCAAGCGTGATCTGCACCTTCACCCGGCCCGATGCGAGAATGTAGATGTCGCTCGCCCGCTCTCCGGCGCGGATCAGTGTTTCGCCGGCGCCGAGTGCGATCCGCTCCATCTCTGAAACGAGCGCCGACAGGCGCGGATGGGGCCCCAGTTCGCGCAGCAGGTGGGCGGCGATGTCCTTACGCTGGCCGGTTTCGCCGAAACTGGCCAGAAGCCGGTCCTCGGCCGCCTCCAGGGCATGATCGAGATCCCGTTCCACGGTGACGGGCGTCGCCGGCGCGGCATCCCGGTCCCGCGCCTCGTCGGCGATCCGCGCCACATCCGGCCCGGCCGGCGACAGCACGAGCGCGACCTCGGCCGCCGCGAACCTACGGAAGATCTTGACGAAGCCGGCGGCCGCGGCGGAATCCATGCCGCTCACGTTCCGGAAGTCGAGGATCAGGCAGCGGGGCGGATCGGTCGCCTCGATGCGGCGGCGGATGGCGCGCACCACCTGGTCGACCGTGCCGAAGAACAGATAGCCCTGCAGTTCGATGACCTGGATGAGGTGGCCGTGCCGGTCGAGGATCGCATTTGCCGCGGGTGAGCGTTCGGTGCTGCTGCGCCGGTCGCGCCCGCTCGCCTCCAGCCGCAGCACCGGCAGGCGCGCGTAGGTGTAGACGAAGGTCACGATGGCGAAGACCAGTCCGAGTGCGATGCCGGTGACGAAGCCGAACACCACGACGCAGAGAACGATGGCAAGCACAACCGCCCATTCCAGCGGCGGCAGGTTCTTGCGCACCGCCAGCGCCCAGTCGTGCAGCAGCTCGCATCCCAGCATGAGCATCAGCCCGGCGGCGACGAAGAGCGGCACCGCGCAGGCAAGCTCGACCGCGAACGGCAGCGCAAGGCAGAGCACGAGCGCGGTGGCGATCCCGGCCGAGCGCCCCCTTGCCGCCAGCCGCCCGGCCAGCAACGTCATGCTGAGACCGGTGAAGCCCGGCGCGCCTCCGATCAGTCCGACCGCGAGATTGGCCGCGCCGGCGACCTTCAGTTCCCGGTTCGGGTCGATATCCCGGCCGGTCGCCGCCTCCAGACCGCCGGCGTTCAGCAGCAGGCCGGCGATGGTGATGAGCGGCAGGGTGGCGAGGAGAGGCAGCGCACGCAGAATGGCGCTCCAGTCCACCTGTTCGACCATGTGAAGCGGCGAAAGCGCGATCGACCCGGAGGAACCGGCGGCGGCCGGCAGCCAGTTGAGACGCCGGGCGTCAGCCGGGGAAAGCCCCGCGGCGGCGAGGGCGGCGTAGAACAGTGCGATGGCCGCGAACAGGATCGCGGTGGCGAGCAGCGGATTGCTCGACAGCCGCAGGCTGAGGCCAAGCGCCAGCGCAAAGCCCAGCGTGCAGCCGAGCATGGTGGTCGCCGCCGGATCGTGCAGAGCCCGGATCAGGCCGGCCGCATCGCTCGCGCCGCTGATCATCATCACCGCGCCCTGAACCAGCAGCCAGCCGGAACCGGCCAGAAATCCGGCAACCACCGAATAGGGCAGGAAGCGCACGAGCACGCCGAAGCGGAACCGGCCGGAAAGGTAGCACAGGAGCCCGGTGCCGAGGCTGCCGATGCTGAGAAGGGCGAAGACGGTGGCGATCTTCGTGCCCTCAGGGGCATGACCGATGGCGGCCACTGCAGCGGCTGCCGCCGTTGCCAGCACCCCGATATTGGCCTCCTGCACCTGGGCGAGGCTGGTCGGACAGCCGCTGCGCCAGGCCACGCCGACGGCGAGGATCACACAGCTGAGCAGCATGACCGTGACGCCGGCGCCGAAAGCGGAGGCAAGCGGCCCGGAAAAGATCAGGGCGGCGAAGGCGATGCTCGTGCCGAGGCTGTCGAGGCCGGCAATCAGCGCGAAGATCAGCGGGTTCAGGATAGTGCGGGTCGCGACGAAACGTGCGGCCATGGGCAGGGATCTCCAGAGTGCCTGGAAGGAAGGACGATGACGCGCGCGGGCGCAGCCTTAGCGCAAAAGACGTAAGGACTCCCCCGTCGCGCACGGCCTGGGACGGAATCCTCGCGGTCTGGGACAGGAGCGCGCGGATCGCGCCTTGGATGGGGCATTGGCAACCCCCTATAGAAGCGGCTGTCATCGGTGATCTCGGCGGTTCGATCAATGCCCTTGAAGATGAATTGTGCTGTCCGGCGCATCTTTTCCTTCGGACTTGCCGCCCTTGTCATCGTTGTTGCGGGAACGGGCGCACCGGAACTGTCGCTCGCGGCTTCGCCGCAGTACAACCATCCGCCGCGCGCATCGGCCGCCGAACGCCCCCGGCTGGAGGACCGCCGGCGGGCGCTGTTTAAGCGCATGATGGAGAACCCGGCGGATCTGGACGTCGCCTTCGAATACGCGGCGCTGTCCTCGCAGCTCGGCGATCTGGAGGGCGCGATCGCCACCCTGGAGCGCATGCTGATCTTCGCGCCCGGCCTGCCGCGCCTGCAGCTGGAGCTCGGCGTGCTCTATTTCCGTCTCGGCGCCTACGAGTCCGCCCGCGGCTATTTCGATGCGGCGCTCGCCGCGCCAGCCGTGCCCGAGGAAGTGCGGCACAAGGTCGAGACCTATCTGGCGGCCATCGACAGGAGGAGCAGCGGCTCCGCTGTCGCCGGCTCGATCACGGTGGGAACGCGCTACCAGTCGAACGCCAACAGCGCGCCGGCCTCCTCGCTCGTGACCCTGCGTGGACTGACCTACGAGCTTTCCGACGACGCGACGCGCGCGGCCGACGTCAACGGCTTCGCGAGCGGCGAAATCCGGTCGATTTTCGATCTGCCGGCCCAGGGGATCATCTTCAAGGCCAGCGCCCAGGCGCATGCGGAGACCTATGCGGATCTGGGCCACCTCAATCTCGGGCTGATCGAGGTCACCGCCGGTCCCTCGATCGATCTCAACCGCTTCGGCGTGCGCGGCTACACGCTGGACGTCTACGGCATCGGCGCCGGGGCGATGCTGTCGGGCGATCCGTTTCTGGCCTCCTTCGGCGCCGGGCTGCTGCTCGGCTCGCGCCAGACGCCGGACCTTTATGCGGGCCTGCGCGCGGAATATCGCCGGGAAACCTATTTCAATTCGGGCAGCAACCCGCTTCTGGATGAGAAGACTGGCGATCGGCTGCAGCTGCAGGCGCTCGCCAGCTATCGCGCGGCTCCTTCCGTCAATGTCAGCCTTGCCGGCATCGCCGACCGCTACATGGCCGAGACCGGCTACAATTCCTACTGGCAGGCGGCGGTCGTTGCCGGCATTTCTCTCGACTATGCCTCGCCGCTTGAGGCCTTGCCCCATGACTGGACGGTGTCCCTCTCCAGCCGGCTCTCGCACCGGCTCTACGACGAGGCAGACCCGATGTTCGGTTCCGACGAACAGGTCACGACCAAGTGGGCGTTCGATGTCACGCAGACCGTTCCGCTAAAGCCGGATCTCACCGCCCTCGTGCAGGCGGGATACGAGCACTCCTGGTCCAACTACGACACCTCCGAATTCGGCAACCTGTCGGTGAGGGTCGCACTGAAGAAGGTCTTCTGACATGCGCCCCATCGCAGACCGTGTTCTCGCCGCGGGGCTCGCCTTCGCCCTGGCCGGCCCGATGATGACCGCGAGCCTGCCTGTGCTCGCCGCGACGCAGGTCGGCGTCACCTCCGCCGTCAATCCCGAAGCTATCAGCCACGGCGCGGATGGCGCGACGCGGACGATCACGCTCGGCGAGGCGGTCATTCACAACGAGGAGATCAGCACCGGCGACGGGGGACTGGTGCAGATCCTGCTGGCCGATGGGACCACCTTCACCGTGGGGCCGCGCTCCCGTCTCACCATCGACAGCTACGTCTACGATCCCGATGCGGGAACCGCGCGGGTGACGGCCAGCCTCTCCAAAGGCTTCATGCGTTTCATCGGCGGGCGCACCTCCAAGACCGAGGGCGGGGCGACGATCAGGACGCCGATCGGCACCGCCGGCATTCGCGGCGCGGTGGTCGACATCGATCTTGGTCGGCTCGGGGCCAATAACGGGCGCGGGGAAGGGGGCCGGGCCGGCACGCCTCCGCACGTGTCGCTGATCTTCGGCGCGGAGGTGACGCTGGAGGCACGGGGCGTGCGCAACCGGCTGTTCCAGGCGGGCTATTCCATTGTCGTCGACGGCGGCAGGCACAAGGTGATGCGCACGCCGCCGGCCTTCCTGCGCGCCATGCAGACCTATCTCGCCGGGCGCCCCGGCGCGCGCGGCGGTGCGCCGGTTGCGCCGCGCGACGCGATGGTGCAGGCGAGCGGCGTCGATCGTCACAACTCGCAAAGCCCGCTGCCCGCGAACGTTCCGGTGCCGCAGCCACGGCCCGAGCCCCCGCGCGAGCGTGTCGCGGAAACCTCAAGGATCGAGGGGATCGAGCAGGCGGCGCGCGAGGCGTCGGGCGGCGGGGCGTCCACGGGGCAGGCGCGCACGGATGCGGTCCGCGTCCTCACCTCGCGCGCACCCGGCGATGGCGGCGGCAACGGCATTCTCGGCGGCTCCGCGGAGACCGACCGAACCGGCGCGCTCAGCGGCATCGAGGGCAAAAGCGGCGCGGTCACCGTGGCCGGCGGCGAAACGCTGAGCCTTCCGGTCTACGCCGACGGTGCCTTCTCCGCGCACGCGGTGAGCGGGGTCGCCTATGGCGGAGCGAGCTATTCCGGCACCGCCTATGTCGGGCAGGAGGGCTTCCGCGCCTACATGCTGAGTGATGGCGCCAACCCGCTTCATGTGATTTCCGGCAAGCCGACCGCCGATGTCGCGTCGCTCTTCTCGAGCCGACAGATCCGTCACTATTCCCTGAGCGCGGATGTGCTGGCGCCCGTCCTTGCCGGCGACGGCGCAACGATCCCCTTTGCTTATGGTCCAGCGCTTTCCGGGATCGACATGAGCGGCGCGGTTTCAAGCGACCTTCTCGTGGCCGGCACGCCCGACAACGTCAATCCCGATATCCTCGCCAAGGCCCTGCAGGTCTCTCTGGTGATCGCAGGTACCGGCGCCAGCCAGAGCTCGGCCATCGGCGTGACCACCGGCAACATCCAGCGTGTCGGCGAGGGCGGGGCCTATGGCTTGCGCGCCTCGCGCGGCGGCAGCGAACGCCTGGATGCCGGCGACGGCACCGCGTCCTATTCCGGCGCGGTGACGAGTGCCTCCAGCGCCGGCAGCGGCGCCACGTCGATCTTCGGCTCGAACGGTCAGAACATGGTCCTGACCAACGATCTCGACGACGCGGACGCCGCCTTCACCAACACCTACAATCCCGACGGCAGCCTGGCCGGCACCACGGTCGATTTCGCGACCGCCCATGTAGCCAATCTGGTCTCCACGGAAACCGCCGGGGCAAAGAGCTATGACGGTCGGACCCTGACCGGTTACAGTTCCGCCGCCGTGTCGGTGCTCGGCACAACCGTAGTGAAGGCGGGCACCACCACCATGGCTTTCGATGCCGCAAACGGCACCTTCAGCGCGACGTTCTTCCAGTTCGACACCGACGGCAATCCCTATAACGACGAGCTCGGCTTCACCGACAGCTACGGCGGCGCGGTCTATCTCGACGATGACCGTTTCGCCTCCTCCGGGGGACGCAACCGGGCCTACGTGGTGAGCGCGGACCTGACGCCGGCCAAAATCTTCGATGGCGGAACCTCCGCTGCGATCTGCACCTGCTCCTATCTGAAATGGGGCTGGTGGGGGAAGGCGGAGAGCGGGGAGGGGGGCACTTCGTCCGTGCATTTGGGAAACTGGGTCATCGGCGACGTGACCGACAATCTGGAAATGCCCTCCTCCGGCACGGCGACCTACACCGGCCACGCGGTGGGCACCGTCGTCAACGGTTCCAGCCAGTACATCGCCACCGGTGCCCTTTCCGCCTCCATGGACTTCGCCGCGCGCGCCGGCAACGTGTCGGTCAGCGATTTCGACGGCCATGCCTTCGGCAGCGACGTCAGCTTCGCCGGGTCTTCCACATTTGCCGGCACCTCCGGCGCGACCTCGATCACCGGTTCCTTCGTCAATGACGGGGCATCGCCCGCGCAGGGCGTGATCGGGTCCTTCACCACGTCCGAAGGCAGCTGGTCCGCCTCGGGCATCTTCGCCGGCGACAGGAACTGACGGGTCTTCGTGCGCCGCCCGTCACAAGCTTGAGCTGCCGTGGCCCTTGTCCTTTCCGTGCCTTCTCAAGCGCGCGCTTCCAAGATCCGTTGACCGCCCCGAAACGCTCCAATAATGATTCCAAACAGCAGGGGTGCGCTTCTTTGACGCGGGCCGCGATGTGGTGTGCACCGGCCGAAATAGTCGCCGCCTCCCCCGCATCGCCATCCGACCGTGGCGCGACATGGCCCTGCAGGCTTTGGGAGAGTGACCGGAGTGACCACCGCGCAGGTTGAACATCAGCTGATCAGGGCGAAGGACCTGAGCCGGGAGCAGAATTACGAACACTGGCGGGCCGGGGTCTCCAGCCTGTTCGAAGCGGTTCCGGCGACGGATGATCTCGACGGGTTTTCGGCGGATCTCGAGAGCTACAATCTGGGGCGCTTTCTCATCGGCAAGTCCTCCGCCAGCGCCCAGCGGTTTCACCGTTCGAACGAACTCGTCGCGGCTTCCGGCGTCGATCACCTGCTGATCCAGCTCTACCTCAAGGGCGAGTGCGCCTACAACGCCGACGGCGGCATCGCGAAGGGCGGTGCCGGCGATATCGTCTGTTTCGACCTCAGCCGGCCGATGCGCAGCCAGACGACCGACATGGACATTCTCAGCCTGATCCTGCCGCGCGCCATGATCCGGCTCATGCCCGATGCGATCGACGATGTGCATGGGGCCCGGGTCGACGGCAATTCGACGCTGGGGGTGCTGCTGGGCGAGCACATGATGTCGCTTGCCCGGGTCGCGCCGCGTCTCGATGCAGCGGACGGGCTGCTGGCCGCGGAAGCCGCCTCGATCCTCGTCTCGGCCGGACTGTCATCGGCGGTGGCAGCCGAGCGCAGTGCGCTGACGGATACCAATCTTCAGACCATCCAGGTCTATATCGAGCGCAACCTGTCGAACCCCGGCCTTTCGACGGAGATGATCATGCGGCAGTTCGGCCTGTCCCGGTCCTCCCTCTACCGCCTGTTCGAACCGCTGGGCGGCGTGGCCGAATATATCCGCGAGCGCCGGCTGAAACTCGCGCAGCTGAAGCTGGCCTCGGTCGGCAATGCCCACGGCGCGGTCGCCAAGCTTGCCTATATCACCGGCTTTCCGAGCAAGACCGCCTTTTCCCGGGCGTTCCAGCAATATTACGGTATCCGCCCGAGCGAGGCGATCCGGGATGCGGAGGCGCGCATTCATCTCAACGGCCGGCTCGGCGCGGACCGCAACAACTGGATGCAGGCCTGGCTCGACAGGCTGCATGTGCGGACCTGAAGGTCCGGCCCGGAGGGTGTCGCCGGATCTCGCCCGGAATTCTCCACCGTCATCACCCGGCTTCGTCCGGGTGATCCAGCGCACGCATGCCACAGCGCGCATTGGATTGCCCGGACGAAGCCGGGCAATGACGACGGTGGGGCATGAGGGGAGGCGCAAGTGCCACAACCCGATATCATTTCCGAACCGGACTCTGAGCGCCCGGCGGAGCCGGAGTGAAGGTGACGTGACCGGGGCGGCGCCTCCCGCGCCATCCCATCCCACAGGACAGCGATAGCATCCCAGGCGCCTTGCGGCCTCTTCCCCTGCCGCCGGACTTGCGGCAGACAGGCCCCCTGTCCACGAGGGACGGGCAGAGGGGAAGCCCACTTGAGCCTTGATGCCTTCAGGCGCTTTCATGCGCAGGTGCAACGCGACGCCGAACTGCAGGCGCTGGCGAGAAACGCGCTGCGGGACGGCGTCGAGGCTCTGGTCGTGCTCGCCCGGCTGAAGGGGTTCGAGTTCACCGAGGACGAGATGATCCTTGGTCTGCTTGAAGCCCCCGATGCGGAGCCCGGCGATCCGCAGGAGAGCTGAAAGGTCGCGCGCCTTGCTTCCTCGCCAATCCCTTCGCTGCGGTGTCTTTGCGCCCGGCCCCCGACACAGGAAACCGGACATGCCTGCAACAGGCCGCGTCCCGCCCGCCCGGGCGACGCCCGATAACCGTTCGTCGCGCGCCCACACGTTTGATGCGGTGGTGGCGACCTCCGCCGCACTGCCCTGGATGACCGGTCCCGCCTTCATTTCCCTCTGGCAGGCGTGCGGTCTCGCGGCGCTCGGCTACCGGGTGGCCTATCTGCTGCCGTGGCTGGGGGAGCGATCGCAGCGCCGGCTCTGGGGCGATCACCGCTTCCCCGATTTTGACGCGCAGGTCGCGTGGCTTGAGCAGGAGGCCCGCGATCTCGCCGGCCTGAGCCTGCCTGAGTGCCGTCCCTACCGGGCCGTCTATTGCCGCCGGCTCGGCTCGGTCGTTCCGCTGCAGGATGTCTTTCGCGCCGCGCCGCCCGCACGTTGTCTCATCGCGAACGAACCGGAACATTTAAGCTGGTATCCGTTGTCGGCGGGGCGGTCGGCGATAGCGGCCGGGCGCACGATCGGGCTGAGCATGACCGACTACGACACCTATATCCGCATGGCGGGACTGCCGATGGGCGGCCCTCTCGCGCGGCATGTCTCCTGGCTGCATGGCGATGCGGTGCGGCGGCGGATCGATGTGCCGCTGAGCCTGTCGCCGGCGTTGACCCTGCCCGGCGTCGAGATGGCGGTGGAACGGGTCACCGGCGTAATGCCGGGATACGCGCGGGCGCCCGCGGTGACGGAGGCCGACCGGGGCGTCTATTTCCTGGGCGCTCTTTTGTGGGAGAAAGGGCTCGCCGATCTCGTGGAGATCGTACGCAGGTCCGCTCTGCCGGTGGACGTGATCGGCGCGGGCCGCGACGAAGCGGCGTTGCGCGCGCTTGCGCTGCAACGCGGTGCCGACCTGCGGTTCAAGGGCCCCGACCGCCGCTTCTGGACGGCCATCGCGCCCTATCGGGTGATGCTGAACCCGTCGCGCAGCGAGGTGCTGTGCACGGCAACGGCCGATGCGCTGGTCGCCGGGCGGCACGTGGTGCTGCCGGACTGTCCGGGAAACCTGCCCTTCCGGGCCTATCCGAACGCCCATTTCTATGACGACCCCGAAGGTGCGGCCGTCGCCTTGCACAAGGCCATGGCGACGCTGCCCGAGATACCGGAAAAGGCGCGGCGGGATTTCGACTGGATGCGGGCCTGTGGGCGACTGGCGGAACTGGGCGGACTAACGTAGGCGGGCGCGCTTCGTTGCTGGACGGACGCCAATTGCCCATCCTTCGAGACGCGCTCTTGCGAGCGCTCCTCAGGATGACGTTTTCGTGTTGTTATTTCAGCGAAATCAACAACAAACACAACGTCATCCTGAGGAGGCGCGTCAGCGCCGTCTCGAAGGATGGGCCACGGCACGAATGCTCGCGATCTACCCTGGCACATGTCGGCTTCATCCCGCCGGCACGCACAGCCGCACCGGCTGGTCGCACAGCCGGATGGTTGCGGGCACGCGGGCGACGATGTCGCCGTCCGCCTGGATCGGCTCGCCGGCGGGGGCGACGATCTCGAGGCTTGCAACGGCGCGCTCCTCGGCGAGCCCCAGCCGGACGAGTTGTCCGCTGGGGATGACCAGAAACCGCAGGAAGACCGACAGCGCCCCGCCCCGGGGAAAGCGGATCAGCTGGAGGTGCGGGCGAAACAGGTCGCAATGGGGCGCCAGCACGAACCGTCCGCCGTAATGCCGTCCGCGACTGAAGATAGCGGTGCCGGCCTCCAGCATCTCGTCGCCGATGCGAAGGCGCAGGTCCGCGCCGCGCCACCGCAACAGCGTGCGGATGACCTCCAGAACATAGGCGGCCTTGCCCAGCCGCGCCTTGACCGGGCGCGGCACGCTTGCCACCACCTGGGCGTCGAGGCCCACGCCCGCCATCATCATGAAGCGCCGGCCGGCGATCTCGCCGGGCAGGACCGAACGCACCCGGCCTGCCGTCAGGGCCTCGACGATGCGCGCGGGCCGGGTGCCGATGCCCAGTTCGTGGGCGAGCACGTTGGCAGTTCCAAGCGGAATGAGCCCGAGTGGCGGCGTGTCGGGACTGACACCCTGCAGCGCGTCGTTGAAGGTTCCGTCGCCGCCGGCGATCGCGATCAGGTCGACGCCCGCCCGCCGGGCCGAGCGGACATGGCCGGCGGCATCCCCCGCTCGCGCCGTCTCCACCACCTCGACCTCGTGTCCCGCCGCGTGCAGCTGTCGCAGCACCTGCGCGAACCGCCTGTGCCGGCGTCGGGCCGCGCGCGGATTGTGGATGACCCGGATCCGCAAACCTGACCTCGTTGGGGGCGCGATGGGCGGGAGGCGATCGAGCGGGTCCGCGCGCATGGCGTCAGGCGGTTCCGGCCGCGGTGCCGCCGATCCGGCGCCGGCCCGCCGCAATCCGGTCGATGATCGCGAGAATGTCCCCCGGCGAGGTGTTGGCGGGGGCAGCGCGATCCGATGCCGGGGCGGCGAGGGCGGCAATGAATTCGCGCCGGAATTCCTCGACCGTGGCGAAGGAGCGACCGAGCCCCGTCTTGCGGACATGGGAGAGGACGGCCGCTTCCTGGGGCAGTGCCAGGCTGCGGTCGAGCAGGGGAGCGAGACCGAGGGCCAGCGCCTCGCTCGTGCAGCCGGGGCCGGGCTTGCCGATGAAGAGATCGCTTGCCGCGAGATAGTCCGCGACCCGGTCCGTGAAGCCGAGGATGAGGTTCGGATACGGCAGGCGAAGGGCGGCGAGCTCCGCTTTCAGCGTCTCGTTGCGTCCGCACAGGAACACCACCTGCGCCTCATGCGGCAGATCCGCCATCGCCCGGGCGAGCGTCACCATGCGCCGGCTGCCCTGGGCTCCGTAGAGCATGGTAACGATCGGCCGTGCCGGATCGAGACCGGCGAGATCGGGGGCGTGCCGCAGCGTGGGGTCGGTGAACTCGGGCCGGATCAGCAAGCCGCCCATCTCGTGCACCCGCCCGTTCAGGCGCTTCAGCCTGCGCGCGGCACGCAGGGCGTCGGCCGTGCCGCAGATAGCGTGATAGTCGCCCCGGTTGGGGAACCAAACGCCGGGCGCAAGCTCCGCCCAGTCGGTGATCATCACCGCCGCCTCGGGAGCGACGCCGGCGCCCTGTGCGCTCTCCAGCCCCGCCCTGTGGCGCTTCAGCGCTTCCAGCATCACGCGGTTGGCGAGCGGCATCACCGACAGGGCGATATCGGGCCGGATCGCATCGAAATGGCGGGCGAGAAGGCGGATGGCGGGCCGCTCGCACAGCAGGTAGTTCGTGCGCAGGGCAGCGTAGAAGAGCCAGCAGCCGAGGCCCGTGCGCCCCTCGCGCAGGATGATCTCGTTGTAGATGTTCTCCCCGCTCAGCCGGCCGAACCGGGAGAACAGGTCGAGATGCGCGATCAACTCCTGATAGGGGTTGAGCAGGGTCACCCGATACCGGCCGGACGCTTCCAGACAGGCCTTGAGGGCAAAGGCGCTGGCCCGGTGGCCACCGCCCGCGTCCGTATAGAGGATGACCACATGCACCGGTACGCTCATGCGCGCTGGTCCGATCCGGGGTCGTTTGGCAGAACCAGATGCGCCCGGGTCATCGGCACGGCGTTGTTGAGACCCTTGGTCAGCAGCAGGTGGAAGAGCTTGTTGTCGCCCCAGCTGAAGGAGGAACTGGCGATCTCCAGATAGAGCCGGAAGCTGCGCACGAAGGTGTCGTCGTAGAGTTCGCGGATCCGATCGATGTTGGCATCGAAGTTGGCGAGCCAGAAGCGCACGGTCGGCGGATAATGTAGCCGCAGGTTTTCCAGATCGATGATGGAGAGCCCGTTGCGGCCGGCGGCGTCGATCATCGTGGTCAGCGGCGAGGCCTGGGTGCCGGGGAAGATGTACTTGTCGATCCAGGGATCGATCGGCCGCTCGATGTCGTTGCCGATGGTGTGGATGAAGGCGAGTCCCTGCGGCTTGAGGATCTGCGAGATGCGCTCGAAGACGGGCGGGATCTGGGCGTTGCCCATGTGCTCGACCATGCCGATGGAGGCGACCTTGTCGTAAAGCCCCTCGGCATTGCGGGCGTCCTCGAGGCGGATCTCGATCCGGTCCGACAATCCCCTCTCCGCGATCCGGGCGAGCGCATAGTCCCGCTGCTCGGCGGAAATGGTGTAGCCGACGCCGGTCACGCCGCGGGTCTGCGCCGCATGGATCAGGAACCCGCCCCAGCCGCAGCCCAGATCCGCGATGTGTTCGCCGGGCTGGAGACAGAGCTTGCGGCAGACCAGCTCCAGCTTGTTGTGCTGCGCCTGTTCCAGTGTCTCGTTGGGCGAGGTGAAATAGGCGCAGGTGTAGATCATCCCCTTGCCGAGCAGGATTTCGTAGAACTCGTTGCCGATGTCATAGGCAAAGGAAATGTTCTCGCGCGACCGGGCGATGGTATTGCGGGCGCGCAGGAAGTGGAAGAACAGCTTGAGGCGCAGCATCAGCGACATCGGCCGCTCGGCGAAGTCGATGGCGAAGCCGAGATAGAACAGCCGCTTGATGTCGCCCTCGACCTCGATCTCGCCCAGCATGTAGCTCTCTCCGAACCCCATGAAGGCGTCGGACAGGACGCGCGTGAGAGCGCGCCTGGTCTTGAAATGCAGGACGAATTCCGGGTCTTCGCCGATACTGAACCCGGTGCCGTCCCAGAAGCGGACGGCAAAGCGCGCATCGGGCTCGGCCGCGGACATGGCCTCGGCCAGCTGCTTGATGATGTCTTTCATTGGATGGCTTTCCAGTCAGGTCCCGGGGAGAGCGGCACCGCGTTTCGGTCCGCGGATCGCGCGCCACAGGGAGATGATGCTGTCCCGGTATTCGGGGACGGTGCGCTTGAGGTGGGCGTGCAGGGCCGGCAGGTTGTGGTAGGGCACGCCCGGATACATGTGGTGCGCCGTGTGGAAGCGGAATCCGACCGGCTGGACGACCAGGGCGAAGGGGGATTCGATCGTGAAGCTGTCGATCATCTGCTCGCGCCGGCCGGAGACCTCGCTGAGGCGTTCCAGCTCGTGTTCAAGCGGAATGCGCGCCGTGAGGAGCGCCCAGCCGGCGACCAGAACGGCGTAGTAGAAGGGCAGGATTTCCGGCATCAGCACGAGCGTGGCCGCAAGCAGCAGCAGGGTCACGCGCGCATGCAGGCTCACCTGCGCCTGTTCCTCTCCGCTCAGCGGTGAACTCAGCGAAAAGCCGAAGCGGCGCATGGCCCAGCGATCGAGCGCCTGCTCCGCGCGGAAGGCTCCGGCCGCCGCGGTCAGCGTCATGAGAAGATTGGTGAACGGCACGATGAACGGGATCACCACAAGCAGCATCACCATGGCGACCGGATTGCTGCGCAGCAGCGGATATTGCGGATCCTCGGCCGTTCCGAAGACGCCGAGCCGGTGATGGGCGAGATGCGGCACCTCGAAGCGCAGCGGCGGCACCATCACGATCAGCGCGACGGTCCAGGTGTAGAGGTGGCGGAAGGGCCTCAGCGCCGCGTCCCGGATATGGACGATCTCGTGACAGAACAGGCCCGCGCGATGCAGGCCGGCAGCGGCGATGAGCCAGGGCACGATCACCTTCGGCCAGGAGGCGTTGACGCCCCAGACCATGGCGATCAGGAAGATGGCGAAGTAGAAGCCGAAGTCGCGATAGTAGATGAGGGGGCGGGGGGCGAAGTATGCTCGATCGATCATGGTTTCAACCTGTGGCAGCGCGCCCGCTGCGGCTTCCTGCGGGGAGGGGCTACAGAAGTCCCGTACTGAAGGCCGCCACACCCATCATGTAGTGGATAAGAACAACGCCGGCGATATTCTGATGGCGGATGTATATCCAGCCGAAGACGCAGCCCGTCGCAATGGTCATCAGCACGGCTGGTATCCCAAAATGCAGATGAAACATCCCAAACAGCACGGCGGCGAGCACAACCGACCGCCAGCCGCGTTTGTCGTTGAGGAACCGCTGGAACGAGGTCTGCAGGAAGCCGCGCGCGATCACCTCCTGCAGTGCGCTGTGGAGGAAGTAGCCGGCACTGCCCCACGGATCGAAGGGCACCACCTTGCCGGGCAAAACCCCGAAATGCCGCAACGCGGTCGCGACTGCGAAGGTCACGAGGCACAGCCACGCCGAAATCAGCGCCCCTTCGCGCAGAGACCGCCCAAGGCCCACCCGCGTCAGTCCCAGATCGGACAGCGGGATCTTCATGTGCCAGATGATGGCGAGGCTCGGCACCAGCAGCACCGCAAGATACTGCCAGGCGAAGACGGCGGTATAGATGTCGACATTGGTGAAGGTGCGGGCGAGCAGATTGTTCACCAGTGTGCCGATCGACATCATGATCAGCGAATAGACGAAGAACTTGCCGAAGTGCTGCTGTTCGGCGCGCAGCTTCAACTCCCGCTGGAGTGCCGCGACATGCTCCTGGTTGGCCGCGCGCATGCGCCTGGTCACCAGCGAGGCGAGCTCGCCCTTGAATTCGGACAACCGGAAGGCGCCCTCGGGCTGGTTGCGCAGGGCCTCCGGATCGATCTCCACGAGGCTGCCTGAGGTCTCCGCCCGCACCGACGCCGAGCGCGGCTCGCCGTCGAGAAGCGCCATTTCGCCGAAGGCCTGCCCGGCCGCGACGACCGCGACCCGGTGATCGGTGGTTCCGCCCGGCTCGTGCCGGTAGATCCCGTAGGTGCCGTCGACCACGAGATAGAGCATCGTGCCGCGTGCGCCTTCCGCAAGCACCTCCTCGCCTTGCGCGACCTGCCTGAGCCTGCTGGCCTCGGCAACGGCGTGGCGGACGGAGGGAGGCATGTCGGCGCAAAAGGCGGACAGGACGCCTGCCGCCCGATCGGAAAGAGGCTCCCGGGCGCTCATTGCGCTCCTCCCCGGCTCGATCGGAAGGAGCGTCCGCCGAGATAGAGCAGGACGACGATGGGCATCAGCAGCACGTGATAGCTGGCATAGAGGCCGAGCCCCCCGAAGCCTTCGCTGCCGAGCGGGATCATGGCGGAGACGGCAAGGGTCAGGACGATGCCGGCCAGCATCGCGCCGGCGTGGCGCTCGCGGCGCAGATGCGCGGCGCTGAAACCGGCCAGAAGCAGAAGTCCGAGCGAGTAGTAGAGGATCACGGACAGGAAATCGTCCGAGGTCAGGATCCGCGAAAGCGGCCATGCGGCGGCAAGGGCGCCGAGACCGATCAGCGCCCACCGGGCCTTGCCGGCGAGATACTGGGTGGCGGTGGCGCAGATCATCGCCAGGCTGCCGGCAACGATCACCACGCGGGTCGCCACGACCATTGGCCGGTGCCCCTCATGTCCGATCGCCTCGAAGAAGCCGTGATCGATGGCGCCGAGCATCGAGGCCAGGCCGATCAGGGCGAGCGTGAGGCTCCAGATCCAGGCGGGCGAGAATGCGCGCACCTCGGGCCGCAGGCTCAGCCCGGCGAGGAAGAAGAGTTCGCAGGCAAGCATCACGTCCGTGAGGGCGGAGAGGGCGAGATCAGACAGCAACGGCAACCTCCCTTGAAAGACCCAAGACCGGCATGCGGGGGCCCGGGTTTCGGGCAGCCGTGGTTGTGGCAGCCGGAGGCGGGAAAGGCGGCCGGAAGCTCAGGACGCATCGCATGAGCACATCCACTCCCAGGTTTCGGCCAGCCCCTGTTCGAGCCCGATGCGCGGCGTCCAGCCAAGGGTTGCCTGCGCCTTTGCGATGTCGAGAACGACGCGCGGCACGTCGAAGCCGCGCCCCGGGCGGTGCGTCGGGCTGACGGGCCTGCCCACCGTCTGCCGGATGTGGCCGATCAGCTCGCTGATCGAGGTTCCCCGGCCGCTGCCGGCGTTGAAGCAGCCGGAGACGGATGCGCCGAGCGCGCGATGGCACAGGTCGGCGATGTCGCGAACGTGCAGGAAGTCGCGCACCACCGAGCCGTCGCCCCAGACCTCGATCGGCCGGTCGCGGTTCAGGTTGTGAAGATAGGTGCCGATGACGCCCTGCAGGCCGATCCGGCCCTGACGCGGCCCGTAAAGATTGGCCGCTCGCAGGACGATGACCTGCAGCCCGTGAAGGTGCCGCTCCATGTGGAGATAGTGCTCCATCGCCGCCTTCACGATGCCGTAGGAGCAGATCGGCCGGAGAGGATGGATTTCGGGCACCGGGTCCGCCGTGGGGATGCCGTAGACCGTTCCGCCGGAGGACAGGAACACCAGCTTGCGCGGCCCGTTCTCGCGCATGGCCGAGATGAGCCGGACCAGGGGGACCAGATTGCCGGAGATGTCGGCGACCGGATCGAGGTTGGAGGAGGAGGGAACGGTGGTGCTCGCCAGATGCACGACCGCATCGGCATCGGCGAGCAGGTCCGCCAGGCACGGGTGGTCGCCAAGATCGCCGCGGACGTAGTCCACGTTCGGCAGCGGCGCACGGTAGGTTTCCGGTGCCCGGTCCAGGACCCGCACGCGCAGACCCGCGGCCAGACACCTGTCCACCACATGGGACCCGACGAACCCGCACCCGCCAATGATCAAGACCCGCACGACGTTCCTTCCAAGCCACCCGGCCAAGCCACCCGGACAAGCCATCTGAAGGGAGGCCGGTCACACGCCGGGCGCAAGCAATAGTCGAAGACGCGCGCGAGGAAACGGCGCAGCGCGGCTCTGGGATGAAACGGCAGGAGACTGGGACGAAAGCGCGCCTGTTGCCCGCCGCCTCTGCTCATTTGCCACGTTCACGCCCTGTTGCGAGGGCGCGCTTGCCGGCTGTGAGCTGTGTCGCCCTGTCTGACGACCTGCCCCGGGTCCGCGCGGCCGGAGAACATCGTTTTCGGCCCTGCGACAATATTTTCGGAATTCTACTTTCAGGAATATTTCGAAAATTTTGGATGTTCGAAAATATTCGCCGTCTTCCGCATTTAAAACGCATGATTCTTCATGCGGTTGCGTTGCGGTTGTCGGCAATCGGACAACAAGATCGCAAGCTCTGTCCGCTGGCTGACAGACATCGACGTGGTCTGAGCGCATCTTCCCCGGGATTGCTGCGGAAATCCGTTGTTTCCGCTGGAGATCCACCTGGATCACTTCATAGGGGAGATGGCCGTGTTCGCGATGACGACCCTGGATCCGATGTCACTTGCCTGGATGGGCGCGGTATTCCTGCTGTTCGGGGAAATCGCCGCCCTTCTCAGTATTGCCCATCCGGTTCGCGTTCTGATCGTCTCGACGGTCGCCGAACTCGGCTATGTTCTCATCGGTCTCGGCGTGGGAGGGGCTGCGGGAGAAACCGGCGCCTTCATGCATATCGGCTTCCAGCTGGCCATGCGCGGGCTGGTGGTTTTTGCCGGATGGATGCTGATCCTCAGGGTGGGCTCGACCCGCCTGGAGGATCTGGCGGGAAGCGGCCGGCGCATGCCGGTCACCGCCACGTTGTTCGGCTTCGGCATGTTCTCGGTGATGGGGCTTTCCCCCTTCAAGGGAACCTACTCCAAGTTCCTGATCCTCTATGCGGCCATCGAACAGGGCCACTGGGCGATCGCTGCGGTGGGGACCGTCGCCTCGATCGTTGCGGCCGTCTACTACATGGTCCTGATCCAGCGGATCTGCTTCGAGGCCCCGGCCCGGCGCATCGCCTTGCGGCCCGTGCCGAAGGGCCTGATGGCGATCACCTCGGTGCTGGCGGTCGCGGCCGCGGCCATGAGCCTCTTCCCTGCCCCGCTCCAGACGCTGGCCGAAACCCTTGCGGGTGTCGTCGGCGGCGCGGGCGTGCCGCACTTTGAATCCCCCTGGTCGCCGCTGGTGCTCGTTCCCTATATCGGCGGCTTCGCGCTCTACGCGCTCGGCCGGTTCTCGCCCCGGGCGCGCGATGCGGGCGCGGTCGTCCTGGCGCTTTCCACCTTCGCGCTTGTCTTCGCGAGCCCGGATCTCGACCCGACCTCGCGGCTCTTCGCGCTGGTCTTTGCCGGCATCATCTGCGTGATGGTGATCTATTCGATCGGCTACATGGCCAAGGTTGAATGGGGCAACCGCTATTACTTCTTCACCTTCCTGATGACCGGCTCGATGCTGGGCCTGACCACGGCGCGCGAGTTCGGCGACTTCTACGTCTTCTGGGAGCTGATGACCTGGACCTCCTACTTCCTGGTCATCCACGAACAGACGCGCAAGGCGCTCAACGCCGGCCTGATCTACTTTCTGATGTGCGCGAGCGGGGCCTACGTGATGCATTTCGGCATCCTGATGGCCCATGCGGAGGTCGGATCCTTCGCCTTCTCCGCGATCGCGCAAAACGTCGACGCGATCGCGCCGGGCATCGGGCTCGCGATCATGGCCTGCCTGTTCGTTGGCTTTGCCGTGAAGGCCGGTCTCGTGCCTTTCCACGCCTGGCTGCCGATCGCCCATCCGCAGGCACCGTCCTCGGCCTCCGGTCCGCTGTCGAGCATCCTGACCAAGGCCGGCATGCTCGGCATCGTCAAGATCCTGTTCGGCGTGTTCGGGCTGGGCGCCCTGACCCGCTTCGCCGTAGCCGGCGTGGACCTTCGCACCGTGCTGCTCGGGCTCGGTTGCGTGACGCTGCTCTACGGCGAGATACAGGCCCTGCGGCAGCGCGAGCTGAAGCGCATGCTGGCCTATTCCACGCTGGCGCAGGTGGGCGAGATCGCCGCTATCCTTGGCCTCGGCACGGCGCTTGCCACCGATGCGGCGCTGCTGCACGTCACCAACCACGCGCTCATGAAGACGCTGCTCTTCTATGCCGCCGGCGCCTTCATCCTGCGCACCGGCCTGCGCTACATCGACGACCTCGCGGGCCTCGGCCGGGTCATGCCCTTCACCGCCGGCGTCTATGCGCTGGCAAGCGTCGCCATCATGGGGCTGCCGCCGTTCTCCGGCTTCATCTCCAAGTTCCTGATGATCTATGCCGCCGCCATGGCCGGATCCTATCTGGTCGCCGGCATCCTGCTCGCCGGCAGCGTCATCGGCGTCGTCTACTACACCCGGGTCATCTCCACGCTCTTCTTCAAGCCCTACACGGGCCAGACGAGCGTTGGGCAGGCGGCCGTCAGGGAGGCGCCCGCCTCCATGCTGGTCGCCATGGGCGTGCTGGCCGCGCTGATCGTGGTCGGCGGCATCGCGCCCCAGTTTCAGCTCGCCCTCGTGGCGCCGGTGGGCGATGCGATCGCCGCGCGCTCCGGTCTCGCCCCGGCGGTGTTGCCCGACCTGATCATGGCATGGCCGGCAAGTGCGGCCCTGACGATGATCGGTGCCATCGCGGTCTTGTTCGTGGGGCGGTTCTCCGTTCCCTGGTCCGGGCGTCTGGCGGTGGCGGTGCCGGTTGCCGCAATTGTCGCCGTGCTGGCGCAGTCCGGCCGCTATGACCTCCTGTCGCTCAGCTTTGCGCTTCTGATCGCCGGCGTTGGCGCGCTCAACATGCTGCACGCGACTTCCTACCTCGCCCACAACCACGCCCAGCCGCGCTTCTACGCCGTTTTCCTGGTGATGATCGCGGGCCTTCTGGGCATGACGGCCGCGCCCGATCTCTTCAACTTCTTCGCCTTCTGGGAGCTGATGAGCGCCTGGGCGCTGTGGGCGGCGATCATTCACGAGGAGACCGACGAGGCGCGGCGGGAAGGCTTCAAGTACTTCCTGTTCAACACCGTCGGCGCGTCCTTCCTGTTCCTCGGTGTGACGATGCTCGCGGCCAAGGCCGGCACCTTCGAATTCGCCGGTCTCAAGGCGGCGCTCGCAAGCCTGCCGGTGGCCGTGATCCTGCCGCCGATCGCCCTGGTCCTGCTGGGCCTCGTGATGAAAGCGGCCATGCTGCCGGCGCGCATCGACTACCAGATGCACCCCGCCGCCGCACCGACGCCCGTCTCCGGCTACATCTCCGCGGTGCTGCTGAAGTCCGGCCCCTGGGCGATCCTGAAGCTGTTCGTGGTCTTCGGCGGGGCAGGGCTGTTCGTCCGCCTTGGCGGCCAGATCGGGGGCGAGATCGGCGGGCAACCGGCGATCCTGACCGTGATCTCCGTGATCGCGGGCATCACCATGGTCTATGCGGGCGCCATGGCGGTCGTGCAGAACAGCATCAAGCTGGTGCTGATCTACTCGACGGTCTGCCAGCTCGGCTACGTGCTGCTGGCGCTGTCCTTCGGCACCTCGCTGGGGGTTGCCGCCGGGCTCATGCACTTCGTCAACCACATGCTGCTCAAGGACACGCTGTTTCTGGTGGCCGGTGCGGTGATGGTGCGCACCCATGCGACCCTGCTCGACGAGCTGGGCGGGCTTGGCAAGCGCATGCCCATCACGTTCGGCATCTTCCTGTTCGCCGGACTGTCGCTCTCCGGGCTGCCGCCGCTCAACGGCTTCGCCTCCAAGTGGATGATCTTCGAGGCGGCCTTCAGCTCGGGCCACTGGCTGCTCGGCGCCGCCGCGATGATCTCGTCCATGTTCACGCTGGCCGCCGTCTTGAAGTTCGCGCACGCCGCCTTCATGGGCCAGCCGACCGCCAAGGCACTCGACGCCAGCGAGGCACCCGCCCCGATGCTGGTCGCCATGGGCGTGCTGGTTGTGGCAAGCCTCGCCGTCGGCCTGATGCCCGGCCTGCTGCTGGTGCCCATCGCCGCCATCGAGGCTCAGCTTGGCCTGACGCCGATCGCGGCCACCCTGACCGGTCCCTTGCCCGGCCTGGACGGCTGGAGCCCGACCATCCTCACCCTGCTGATGCTCGTCCTCGGCCTGCTGCTGGTGCCCTGGCTGCGGCTTGGACGCAGCGCCGGCGTGGTGCGCGGCCCGGCCCACCTGTGCGGCGTCGCCGATCTCAGCGCCGACCGGGAGCGTCTTCCCGCGGCCGAACTCTTCGAAAGCCCCAACGGGGTCATCAAGACCCTGCTTCTTCCCGGCAATCCGGGTCCCGGTAAACGGATCTGAGGGAGACCAAGACCATGTCCACCCAAGTCGCCGTCGTTCTCTCCGTCCTGCTCTTTCCCGGAGGCCTGTTCGCCCTGACGCTGGGGCTCGCCCTTAAGGGAATGGACCGGCGCGTCGCCGCCCGGCTTCAGGGCCGGGTGGGACCGCCCCTGACCCAGCCTTTCATCGATCTGGTGAAGCTCGCCTTCAAGCGCACCATGGTGCCCACCACCGCCTGCGAGCCGGTGTTCCTCGGCGCACCTCTGGTCGGTGTCGTCTCCATGCTGACGGCCGCCGCTCTGGTGCCGATCTCCGGGCTCTATACGCCCGAACCGGTCCTCGGCAACCTGCTGGTGGTGCTCTACCTGCTGGTCGTGCCCGGCGTGGTGCTGATGGTGGCGGGCTCGTCCTCCTCCTCGCCCTACGGCGCCATCGGCTTCTCCCGCGAGATGGTGCTGATGCTCGCCTATGAGGGCCCCATCGTGCTGGTCGCGGCCGCCGTGGCCCTGCGCGTCGGCATGGCGGAGGGCCACATCGCGACCTTCTCGCTCGCCGAGATCGTCGCCTACCAGCGCACCCACGGCATGTTTCTGCTGGACCCGGTGATGTGGCCGGCGGTCGGCGCCTTCTGCCTGTTCTTCCCGGCCAATCTCGGCATCGTGCCCTTCGACATCCCGGAAGCCGAGACGGAGGTGCTGGAAGGCCCGGTGCTCGAATATTCCGGTCCGGCGCTGGGGCTCTTCAAGGTCATGTCCGCGCTTAAAGCGGTGGTCGTGCTGGGCCTTGGCATCGCGCTCTTCGCCCCGCTCGATCTGACCGGCGCGCCGGCTTTCCTCGGCTGGCTGGCGGAGATCGTCGTCCTCATGGTGCTGGGCGTCACTGCGGTGCGCCTGTCCGCCGGGCGGATGCGGATCGACCAGGCCTTTTCCTTCTTCTTCAAGTGGCCGCTGCTGCTGTCTGCAGCCAGCGTCGCCGCGATCGCGCTCGCGTGAGCGGGGAGGTTCCGATGACCATGCTCCAGAAATTCAAGGACATCGCGGTGCGCTCGCCGTGGATCTACCGGATCAACGCCGGCTCCTGCAACGGCTGCGACGTGGAGATGGCGACCACCGCGCTGATCCCGCGCTACGACGTGGAAAGGCTGGGATGCCAGTACTGCGGCAGCCCACGGCATGCGGACATCGTGCTGATTTCCGG
Source organism: Breoghania sp. JC706 (assembly GCF_037026715.1). NCBI lineage: Bacteria > Pseudomonadati > Pseudomonadota > Alphaproteobacteria > Hyphomicrobiales > Stappiaceae > Breoghania > Breoghania sp. JC706. The sequence goes on along the minus strand of NZ_JBANCG010000004.1, from coordinate 274,275 downwards.
CCCGCTGACCCGCCATGTGGTGGACGCGGCCAGGCGGGTCTTCGACGAGATCCCCGATCCCAAGGTCACCGTGGCCGTGGGCGTTTGCCCGATCTCCGGCGGCATCTTCCGCGAGAGCTACGCGGTGCTCGCCCCCATCGACGACTACTTCCCCATCGACGTCAACGTGCCCGGCTGTCCGCCGCGCCCGCAGGCGATCATCGAGGGCATCGCGCAGGCCATCCAGGTCTGGCGCCAGAGGCTGTGAGGACGAGACCATGAATTTCCTGAGCCTGTTCGTCCGAAACCTCCTGCACGGTCCCTACACGGACCCCTTTCCCTTCGCCCCCGCCCCCACGGCGGCGCGCTTCCGGGGAAAGGTGGCCTTCGATCCGGAGACCTGCGAGGCCTGCCGCAAGTGCGAGCGCGCCTGCCCCACGGGCGCCATCCGCTTCGAGCGCACGCCCGAGGGCATGACCTTCGACTGCTGGCACGACACCTGCGTCTTCTGCGGCAACTGCGTCTTCCATTGTCCGACCGGCGCGATCGAGCAGACCGGCGACTGGCACCTCGCCCATCTGCAGGCCGAGAAGTACCGGCAGGTCGAGCACGGTCTGATCCCCGCCATCGTCTGTTCCTCGTGCGGCGGCAAGGGTTTGGACAGCGCGCCTGCGATCGCGAAGATCAAGCCCCCCCTATCACCCGATGAAGCCAAGGAACTCAGGTCTCTGTGCCCCAAGTGCCGGGCCAAGTTCCTCAAGCAGAGGAGGCAGAGCGCATGACCCGTCTTGCGCCTGATTTCGAAAAGACCCTGCGCGACGCCGCTGCCGGCGATCTCGCCATCACCACCACGACGGATGCCCACGGGGTGTCGGTGGTGTGGTGCGAACTGGCCAGGAACACGGACCTCGTGGCCGTCGCATCCCGTCTGCGGGCTTTCGAGGCACGCCTCGCCATGATCACCGCCTCCCAGCCAAAGGCGCCCGAGGAAGAGGAGGACGAGCAGGACGAGGAAAACAGCGAAGCCGGCGATGTCATGGTCAGGGCAACGCCCGTGACCTTCGGCGGCACGCCGCTCGACGGCACCTCCTACGAAGTCATCTACCACTTCATCCTCGCCGACGAGGCGGTCAACCTGATCGCCCATGCGCCCGCCAACGGCTCGCTCGCTTCGCTGACGCCGCTGTTCCGGCCCGCCGACTGGCCCGAGCGGGAGATCATGGAGCTCTACGGCCTGACCTTCACCGGCCACCCCGATCCGCGCCGGCTTTTCCTCGACAACTCCATCGAACCCTCCGTTTTCGAACGGCTCATCCCGTTTTCAACGCTGGTGAATGCGGCAAGCACGGACGACCTTTGGAAGAAGGTCCACGCCGCCGCGAAAGCCACAGCGATAGAAGGTGAGTGAGCGATGACCAACCTTCCCGTGACCTCCGAGAGCTTCACCATTCCCGTCGGGCCGCTGCACGTGGCGCTCGAGGAGCCGATGTATTTCCGCGTCGCCGTCGACGGCGAGACGGTGACCGATGTCGACATCAACGCCGGCCACGTCCATCGCGGCATCGAGTATCTGGCCACCAAGCGCACGCTCGCCCAGAACATGATCCTGACCGAGCGCATCTGCTCGCTGTGCTCCAACAGCCATCCCGAGACCTTCGCGCTCGCGGCCGAGACCATCGCGGAGATGGAGGTGCCCGAGCGCGCCACCTACCTGCGCGTCGTCGCAGGCGAGGTGAAGCGCGTCGCTTCCAACCTCTTCAACGTCGCCATCCTTGCTCATCTGGTCGGCTACGAGGCGCTGTTCATGCACGTGATGCAGGTGCGCGAGCTCGCCCAGGACCTGAAGGAGGCCGTCTTCGGCAACCGGATGGATCTGGGGGCCATCTGCATCGGCGGCACCCGCTACGATCTGGACGAGGACACGATCACCGCCCTGACGGTGGCGCTCGACCGGCTGGAGCCGGAAATCCGCGAGATCGAGAAGACCTACCGCACCAACGGCTCGATCCAGCGCCGCACGCGCGGCGTCGGCGTTCTCTCCATCGACGACGCGATCGCCTGCGGCGTCGTCGGCCCCGTCGCGCGCGCCAGCGGTCTGATGCAGGACGTGCGCGCCGATGCGCCCTACCACGCCTACGACCGCCTGCCGCTCGACGTCCAGACCTTGCCCGACGGCGACGTCTGGTCTCGCGCGATGATCCGCCTGCACGAGGCGCTCGACGCCATCGTGATCCTCAGGGCGTGCCTGCGCGACCTGCCCGACGGGCCGGTCAACCTGGGCAGCGACCCCTACGTGCCGCCGGGCCGGGCCGTGGCCCGCTCCGAGGCCCCGCGCGGCGAGCTGCTCTACTACCTGAAAACCTGCGACGCGGAAGAGCCCGAGCGCCTGAAATGGCGGGTTCCGAGCTTCCCCAACTGGGACGCCCTGACCGTCATGCTGAACCGCGCGAAGGTCGCCGACATCGCCATCATCGTGAACAGCATCGATCCCTGCATCTCCTGCACGGAACGCTGAAGGAACCGAGACCGGCAAGGGGCCCGCGTGCCCCGATCCCGGCGAGACAAAAAAGGAGAAATCCCATGGCCTACCGTATCGACCCCGAGATCTGCGAAGCCTGCGGATCCTGCGAAGACGTCTGCCCGAACAAGGCGATCAGCCACAAGGGCAAGGTCTACACGATCAATCCCAACAAGTGCCAGGAGTGCGTCGGCGACTTCGACGAGCCGCAATGCGTCGACGTCTGCCAGTCCGGCGCGATCGAGCACGTCTGACCCCGCAACCGAAACCCCTCTCCGGGCCGGCCCCGCGCCGCCCGGACGCGGACATGGCTGGAGGAATACACCATGGATGTCTTTGAGGAACTGGTTCGCGAACGCAGCGCGCGACGCCCTTGCGCGCTGGCCACGATCGTCAACGTCCAGGGATCGGTGCCCGCCTCCGATCACGCCAAGATGCTGGTGCGTGCGGACGGCTCCATCGTCGGCACCGTCGGCGGCGGAGCGGCGGAAGGCGAGGTCATCGTCAAGGCCTGCGAGGCCATGAAGGACGGCAAGCCCCGGATGGTCTCCTTCAACCTGCACGACAACCCGCTGATGGACAGCGGCATGGTGTGCGGCGGCGCGCTCGACGTCTTCGTCGAACCCTTCCGCCCGGCCGTCTCCGCCTATCTCTTCGGCGGCGGTCATGTCGGTCTGGTCACCGCCCGTCTGGCGCAAAGCGTCGGCTTCGAGGTGGAGGTGATCGACGATCGGCCCGAATTCGCCAATGCCGAGCGCTTTCCCGAAGCCCGTGCCGTCCATGCGGGCCCCTGGGAAGAGGTCACCGCGAAACTGGCGCCCGACGAGCGTGCGCTGATCTTCATTGCCACGCGCGGGCATGCCCACGACACCAAGGTGCTGTCCTGGGCGCTCACCACGCCGGCCGGCTACATCGGCATGATCGGCTCCAGGCGCAAGGTCCAGACCGTATTCAACAAGATCCGCACGCAGAACGTGCCGGCGGAAAGGCTCGCCCGCGTCCATGCCCCCGTGGGCCTGAATATCGGTGCCGACACGCCCGAGGAGATCGCGGTGTCGGTGGTCGCCGAAATGATCGCCCACATCCGCGGTGCCGAGGCCGTGAGCTCCCGTTTCATGGCCGATCTCGACACGCCCCGCCGAACCGCGAAAGGCGCGGACGGCGATGGGGATGCCGCGCCGGCCGAGCAGGTTTCGGGTCTCGGCGCGGCCTGAAACGAGCGGGCCCCGACCGGGACCCGACTTCGGGGGCTGGCCCGCCCCCCCGCCCCACCTCCTCTCCACGGGGAATGTCCCTCAAGGCGGGGACATCGGGCTCGAAGGGTCGAGCGGATCGGATGCGGGAAAAGCCATTCCCGCCCCTTGCGACCCGCCCGGCGACCGATCCGGCGGCACGGGATTCTCCGCGCCGCCCTAAGGGAGAAACAACATGAAACGCATCAGTCTGAACGTGAACGGCGTTGATCGCTGGGTTCTGGTCGAACCGGGCGCCAACCTTGCCGATGTTCTGCGCAACCAGCTGCGGCTGACGGGCAGCAAGGTGTGCTGCGACAACGGCCAGTGCGGCTCGTGCACCGTCATCATCGACGGCAAGCCCGTGCGCGCCTGTCTCAAGTCGGTCGACGAATTGGCCGCAACGGCGAAGATCACCACCATCGAGGGCGTCGGCACCCCCGGCAACCTGCATCCCCTGCAGGTCGCCTGGATGACGCACGGCGCGGCGCAGTGCGGCATCTGCACCTCCGGCTTCATCATGTCGGGCAAGGCGCTTCTCGACAAGAACCAGAACCCGACCCGCGAACAGGTCCGCGCCTGGTTCAACCGCAACCGCAACCTGTGCCGCTGCACCGGCTACAAGCCGCTGGTCGATGCGGTGATGGACGCCGCCGCCGTCCTGCGCGGCGAGAAGAGCGTCGCCGAGATCATGCCGAAGGCCAAGGAAGACGGCTCCATCCTCGGCACCTCCTACATCCGTCCCTCCGCAGAGGCCAAGGTCACCGGCACCTGGGACTTCGGCGCCGACATCGCCCTGCGCATGCCGGAAGGCACGCTGCGCCTGGCGCTGGTGCAGGCCAAGGTCTCCCATGCGGAGATCAAGGGCATCGACACCTCCGAGGCCGAGGCCATGCCGGGCGTTGAGAAGATCCTGACCTGGGAGGATGTGAAGGGCCGCAACGCCATCACCGGCCTGATCACCTTCCCCTCCAACAAGGGCGACGGCTGGGACCGTCCGATCCTGTGCCGGGACAAGGTCTTCCAGTACGGCGACGCGATCGCCATCGTCGCCGCCGATACCGAGGAACATGCCCGGGCCGCGGCCGACAAGGTCAAGGTCGATCTGGAGATCCTGCCGGCCTACATGTCGGGCTTTGCAGCCCTTGCGCCCGACGCGATGGAGATCCATCCGGGCGTGCCCAACGCCTATTACGAGCAGGGCGTCGTCAAGGGCGCGGAGACCGCTCCGCTGATGGACGAGGCCGCTGCGGTCGTCGACATCACGACCTATTGCTCGCGCCAGCCCCACCTGCATCTGGAACCGGATTGCGGCGAGGCCTTCGTCGATGACGACGGCGTGCTGACGATCCTGTCCAAGAGCATCGGCGTGCACCTGCACCACGCCATGATCTGCCCGGGCCTCGGCCTGGAGCCGGACAAGCTGCGGCTGATCCAGAACCCGACGGGCGGCACCTTCGGCTACAAGTTCTCGCCGACCATGGAAGCCCTGCTGGGCGTGGCCGCGCTGGCGACCGGCAAGCCGGTCTCGCTCGTCTATGACCAGCACCAGAACATCACCTACACGGGCAAGCGCAGCCCGGCGAACATCAACATCCGGCTCGCCTGCGACAAGGACGGCAAGCTCACCGCCATGGAAACCGACTGGTGGCTCGATCACGGCCCCTATTCGGAATTCGGCGATCTGGTGACGCTGCGCCAGGCCCAGTTCACCGGTGCCGGCTATCATCTGGAGAACATCCGCGGCCAGGGCCGCACCGTTGCGACCAACCACGCCTGGGGCTCCGCCTTCCGCGGCTACGGTTCGCCGCAATCGTTCCTGGCATCCGAAATTGCCATGGACATCCTGGCGGAGAAGATGGGCGAGGACCCCTTCGAGTTCCGCTACAAGAACCTCTACAACGAGACCTCGACAACGCCGACCGGGCAGAAGCCCGACGTGCTGGTCCTGCCGCAGCTCTTCGACATGCTGCGTCCGAAATACGAGGAAGCCAAGAAGCGGTGCGCCGAGCTTTCGACCGATGAGGTCAAGCGCGGCGTCGGCATTGCGCTCGGCATCTACGGCTGCGGCCTCGACGGTCCCGACAGCTCCAACGCCCGCGTGGAGCTGACCCCCGACGGCGTCATCGTCTACAACGCCTGGGAAGACCACGGCCAAGGCGCCGATCTCGGCACGCTGACCATGGCGCACGAGGTGCTGCGCAAGGCCGGCTTCACCGTCGATCAGATCAAGCTCGACATGAACGACACCAACGGTCCGAACTCCGGTCCGGCCGGCGGCAGCCGTTCCAACGTGTTCACCGGCAACGCCACGCGCGTGGCATCGGAAATGCTGCTGAACGCCATGCGCAAGGACGACGGCACCTACCGTACCTACGACGAGATGGTCGCCGACAACGTTCCCCTCGTCTACGACGGCAACTGGGTCGCCGCCGCCTGCACCGACTGCACGCCGGATACCGGCCAGGGCGATCCCTTCCCGATCTACATGTACGAAGTCTTCATGCCGGAAGTGGAAGTCGACATGGAAACCGGCGACGTCAAGGTGGTCAAGTTCACCACGTCGGTCGATGTCGGCACCATCATCAACAAGGCGACGGTGGACGGCCAGATCTACGGCGGTCTGGCCCAGGGCATCGGTCTCGCCCTGACCGAGGATTTCGAGGATCTGGAACTTCACAACACCCTGAAGGACTGCGGCATCCCTTATCCTAAGGACGTGCCGGACGACATGGAGATCCTCTATCTGGAAACCCCGCGTCCGCTCGGTCCCTTTGGGTCCGCGGGCTGCGGCGAAGCGCCTCTGACCGCGCCGCATCCGGCCATCCTCAACGCCATCTACAATGCCTGCGGCGTGCGGATCTTCCGGGTGCCGGCCCTGCCGGAGGTGATCAAGCAGGAACTGGAGGCGAAGGCCGCGCGCGAAGGCCGGGCCTCCGACCTCGTCCACTGACCACCACGCGCCATGGCGGCAAACGTTTGCCGCCATGGTCTTCCGGTCGGCGGGGCTGGCGGTCCTTGAAACCGTTCGTCCCGTCAACCGGAACGAGCGACGTTCCCGAAACCGGCCTCCGGCGAAACGGTTCTCCCACGCCGGAGGCTCCCACGAGGGGCCGGACATGGACAGTGATCGCGTCAGGAAACTGGAAGCCAGGTGCATCGAGGAGCAGCCGCCCGCCTGCGTGGCGACCTGTCCTTTGCACGTGGACATGCGCGCTATTCTGGAAAAAGTGAAGAAGGGCGATTTCTCCGGCGCCTTTGCGCTCTACGCCCGGATGGTTCCCTTTCCCGGCATCGTCGGCCATATCTGCGATCACCCTTGCGAGGCGACGTGCCGTCGGCAGGAGGCGGGTGGCGCCATCCGTATCGCCGCGGTGGAACGCGCGCTGGTGGAGGAAAGCTACGCCACCTTGCGTCGGACGGCGCAGCGCCTGTCGAAGCCGAAGCGCGTCGCGATTGTCGGCGCGGGGCTTGCCGGTCTGACCGCGGCCTTCGATCTGGCCATGAAGGGACACCGGATCACGGTTCTGGAAGCCGATGCCCATCCGCTGGAACGCCTCCACCACGATTACGACGAAGCCGTCCTGCCGCGCTCGGTCATTGCAGCCGAACTCGGCGCGCTGCAAACCCTCGGCGTGGAGATCCGCGTCAGAAGCCGGATCGCCGGCGGCGGCGGACCGCTGGGGCTCGACACGCTCATCGACGACTTCGACGCCGTGCTGCTGGCGCTGGGGCCGGGCGTCGCCCGCAATTTCGCCCCCACAGTGCGCCTGACCGACAACGGCCGGATCGACATCGACCCGAACAGCCGCGCCACAAGCCACCCGAAGGTGTTCGGCGGCGGCTTCCACGGCGCACTCGGAGAAGTCTATTCCCCCATTGGCTCCATCCACGACGGCCGCCGCGCCGCCGCCTCCATCGACCGCTTCCTCCAGGGCGCCTCGCTGACCGCCAAGCGCGACGATGACGGCGGGGAGGCCTCGTGCCTCTATGTCAACACCGCCGCGCAGCAAGCCGTCTCGCCGGTCGAGCCGGTCGATGCGGCGGCGGGCTATACGCTTGAAGAGGCGAAGGCGGAGGCCGCGCGCTGTTTCCCCTGTCATTGCCAGGAATGCGTGAAGGCTTGCGTGTTCCTCGCCCATTACAAGACCTACCCCAAGCGGGCGGTGCGCGAGATTCACAACAACCTCAGCATCATCATGGGCAACCGCAAGGCCAACCGGATGATCGACAGCTGCTCCTTGTGCGGCCTGTGCGAGACGGTGTGCCCGACCGATCTCGCCATGGGCGATGTCTGTCTGGAGGCGCGGCGCGAGATGGTCGACAGCGGCCACATGCCCGCCTCCCATCACGACTTCGCCCTGCGCGACATGGAGGATAGCCGCTCCGCGCGTGCCGCTTTCGCGCGTCACGAACCAGGGCATGCGCGCAGTGCCCGCGTTTTCTTCCCCGGCTGCCAGCTCACCGCCTCCGCGCCCGGTCATGTGGAGCGGGTCTATGCGCACCTGCGCGACCGGCTGGAGGGCGGCGTCGGCCTGATGGTCGATTGCTGCGGAGCGCCGGCGCACTGGTCGGGACGTACCGCGCTTCACACCGAGGTGGTCGATCACCTGCGCCAGACCTGGGAGGAGATGGGCGAGCCGGAAATCGTCACCGCCTGCGCCACCTGCCTGACCATGCTGCGCAAGCATCTGGGCGAAGCGCCGGTCCGCTCGCTCTGGCCGCTTCTGGCCGAAATCGGATGGCCGGAGGACGCGGATGCGCGGGCCGCAGGCAGGACGCTCGCCATCCACGATCCCTGCACGGGTCGGCACGAGCGCGAGGTTCACGTTGCCGTGCGTGATCTGGCCGCGCGGCTCGGCGCCTCGGTGCGCGAGATCTCGTCCGCCGAACTGACCACCTGCTGCGGCTTCGGCGGTCTCGTCTCCTTCGCCAATCCGGAGGTGGCGAACGCCACGATCGATGCGCGCGCCGCCGAGCGGCCGGAGGATTACCTGACCTATTGCGCCATGTGCCGCGACAACTTCGCCCGGCGCGGCAAGCGCTCGGCGCACCTTCTCGATCTCGCCTTTCCGCCCGAGGACGGCTCCGATCCCGCCGCCCGGCCCGATCCCGGCTTTTCCGGGCGTCGCGACAACCGCGCGCGGCTGAAGATCCGCCTGCTGCGCAACCTGTGGGGAGAAGACATGAACGATCCCGAACTCGTCTGGACCGTGCGCATTCCCGACGAGGTGCGCGCCGACATGGAACGCAAGCTGATCCTGGTGGACGAGGTCACAGCCGTGATCGCCGATGCGGAGACCACCGGCCGCAAGCTGAAGGACCGCAAGACCGGGCTCTTCATCGCGACGTTGCGCACCGGCCCCGTCACCACCTGGGTGGAATACGAGAACACCGAAACCGGCGCGCTCGTCCACAAGGCCTACGGCCACCGCATGAACGTGGAGGCGAAGTCATGAGTGCTCCCGTTCCTCCCAAGGATGAGGTTCCCGATACGGACGATCTGATCTGCGCCAGATGCGACGTGCCGCTCACCATGGGCAAGGTGCTGGCGAGCTACATGGGCCAGACCTTCCCCGTGGAACTGCCGGTCTGTCCGTCCTGCGGCTTTGTCTATGTCTCCGAGGAACTGGCGGCCGGCCGCATGCTGAAGGTCGAGCAGGCGCTGGAGGACAAGTGATGGACCGCCTCCACGCGCGCGCCTCGTCCGTATCTGCCTCATCCCCGTCCGCTTGTGCCGGCCTTTTCGGCAGCGGGCTGGTGTGCGACGGCGAGGGCGAGCCGCTCGGGCCCGGCGGCTGCGCGGTCACCGAGGAGCTTGTGAACGGCGCCGGTTTCGCGGCCGGCGACCGGGTGGCCGATATCGGCTGCGGGCAGGGGCGCAGCGTCGCCTTCATGGCCGCCCGGGGGATTTCCGCCTTCGGGATCGATGCCGATCCGGGGCCTCTGCGGGTTGCCCGCGACCGGGTGCCGGGCGTCCTCGTGCAGGCCCGCGGCAACGCGCTGCCCTTCTGCGACGGCGCGCTCGACGGCGTCCTGTCGGAATGCGTGCTCTCCGTTATGCCCGATCAGGCCGCGACGCTTGCCGAGTGGGCCCGCGTGCTGCGCCCGGGCGGGCGTCTGGCGCTCGCCGATGTCTATGCCCGCAATCCCGCACCTGATGCGACCGCCTGCGCCCGGGCGGGAGGCATCCGTTCGGCCACGCAATTGCAATCGCTCGTCGCCGCTGCCGGGCTCGTCGTGACCCGGTTCGAGGACCGCTCCGACCGGCTGCGGGACTGGGTCGGGCGCTTCATCTTTCAATACGGATCGCTGGAAGCGCTGTGGGGTGATGCCGCCACGGTGCGGGCCATGCGCGCCGTCGCGCCGGGCTACTGCGTGGCGATCGCCGTCAGGCCGGCCCGCCCGGCGCCAACGGCAACGCAGGCGCCTGCGGCAATATAGGAGAAGCAGACCATGAACGAGGACACCTTCCGCATCGCGGAGCTGCTGCTCGCCGACATGAAATGCAGCCACGTGCTGATGACGCTCGCGCTGGAGGCGGGCGGGCGCAGCAATCCCGACCTCGTGCGCGCCATGTCCGGGCTCGCGCTGGGCATGGGGCAGGGGCTCGACTGCGGCGCGCTCTCCGGCGGCTGCTGCGTGCTGGGCCTGCTTGCGGGCCGCAGCGGGGCGGATGAGCCGGAAGACGAGCGTTTCGCCGACATGCTGGACGAGTTCAGCGGCTGGTTCGTCGTCATGGCGAAGGAGCGTTACGGCGGTTACACCTGCGCCGAGATCATGGGCTTCGATCCCGCTCTGAAGGCCGAGCGCTGCCCCGGCCTCGTCGGCGATTGCTGGGCCAAGCTGCGCGAGATCCTCGAAAGTCGCGGCGTCGATATCGCCAATCCCCCGCGCCCCGCGCCGGATGGGGAGATGCCGGCATGAGCGGACGCAAGGATATTGCGGCGATCGTTCTGGCGGCGGGGCTTTCCTCGCGCATGGGCGCTCTGAAACCTCTGTTGCGGCTGGGCGAGGAGATTGTCATCGGCCGGGTGATTCAGGCCGCCCGGGACGCCGGTGTCGATCGTATCCATGTTGTCGTGGGCCATCGCGCTGAGGAGATTGTCCCGCACGTCTTGCGTATGGGGGCCATGCCGGTGCTGAACCCCGATTACAGGTCCGGCATGTTGAGCAGTGTCAAGGCGGGCATTACATCTTTGGATGAGAATGCGTTCGGGTGTCTTCTCATGCCGGTGGACATACCCCTGGTCCGGCCCACGACCGTAATCCGCGTCATCGAAGAGGCCCTGCGCGGCGATGCTCTCCTCGTCCACCCCGTCTTCCTGGGCGAGCGCGGCCATCCCCCCTTCATCGCGTGCGAGCTGTTCGCCGAGCTTCTCGCAGCCGATGGGTCCGAGGGCGCTTGCGCCATCCTTTCCCGCCACGAACGGGAGGCTGTGGAGGTTGCTGTGTTCGACGAAGGCTGCCTGCGCGACATGGATACCCCGCGCGACCATCGCGAGCTGAACGCGGCGCTGGCCGGCCAGGCCGTACCGAACGGTGCCGAATGCCTCGCCATGTTCGAGGCGGCGCAAACGCCGGTTCCCGTGCGCCGCCATGGCCGCGCGGTCGCAGATCTCGCGGTCACGTTGGCCGAAAGGTTGAACCGGGCGGGGCTATCGCTGGACGTGGCCCGCATCCGCGCCGCCGCCTTGCTGCACGACATCGCCAAGGGCCGCCCGCATCATGCGGCCGCCGGCGCACGGATGGTGCGGGACTTCGGCTTTCCCGATCTTTTCGAGATCATCGACCGTCACATGGCGCTTCCTGCGCGCCCCGTGGCGATCGACGAGACGGCCGTGGTCTATCTGGCCGACAAGCTCGTCTCCGGCGAGCGTCGGGTGAGCCTCGACCAGCGTTTCGCGCCTGCGCTGGAACGCTTCGCCGGCAACGAGGAGGCCTGCGCGGGCGCCCGCCGTCGCCTTGCCGACGCCCGCGCCATCGCCGCCCTGATGGAAGCGGCAGGGGGCCGCGGCATTCTTTCCGATGCCCGGTCGGATCAGGAACCCGCAGCTGTTGCTTCCAGCCACGCCCTTCGGGAGATCGCTTCATGACCTTTTCCGACAGCCGTCTCGTGCTTGCCAACACCGAGAGCGTGTGCCCGGATTGCCTCGCGACCGTGCCTGCGATCCGCTACGCGGAAGGCGACACGGTTTATCTCGAAAAGACCTGCCCGCAGCATGGAACGACCTCGACGCCCATCTGGCGCGGCCTGAAGAGCTATTTCCTCTGGGATGCGAGCCCGCGCAACCGCTCGCGCGTGCCGAAGCCCGCGACCGTCGTCCACGAAGGTTGCCCGCGCGACTGCGGCCTGTGTCCGGATCACCAGCAGCAAAGCTGCTGCGTGCTTCTGGAAGTCACCTCGCGCTGCGATCTTGCCTGCCCGGTCTGCTTCGCCTCCGCCACCCGCAAGGGCGAGGACATTTCCTTTGACACCATAGAAGCCTGGCTCGACACGCTGATGGAGCGCGCGGGCGGCCGGGTGCACATCCAGCTTTCCGGCGGCGAGCCGACGGTGCGTGACGATCTGCCCGAGATCGTCGCCCTGGCGCGCCGCAAGGGGTTCTCCTTCGTCCAGGTCAACACCAACGGCGTGCGCATCGCCAAGCATCCGGACTATCTGGAAGCGCTGGTGGCCGCAGGGCTCGACTGCGTCTTCCTGCAATTCGACGGGGTGACGGATGACGTTCACCAGAAGCTGCGCGGCGCAAAGCTCGCCAGGGTCAAGCTTCAGGCAGTGGAGGCTTGTGGCCGGGCCGGGGTGGGCGTGGTGCTGGTGCCGACGCTGGTGCCCGGCGTCAACACCGGCCAGATCGGCGCCATCGTGGAGTTCGCCAAGGCGCACATGCCGACGGTCCGCGCGGTCCATTTCCAGCCAATCAGTTATTTCGGCCGCGTGCCGGCCCCGCCGCGCCCCGAAACCCGTTTCACCCTGCCGGAGGTGATGGAGGCGCTGATCGAGCACGAGCAAGGCGGCATTCGCCTGTCCGATTTCCACCCCGGCTCGGCGGAAAACCCGTTCTGTTCCTTCGCCGGACGGTTTCTCGTCGGCAAGGACGGCCGGCTCAGCGTGGACAGGGACGCGCCCGTCTCGTGTTGCGGCGCCCCGCCGGAGGAGGAAGCCTCCTGTTGCTGCGGCGAGGGCCACGTCGAGGAGGAGCATTCCTGCTGCGGTGGTTCGAAAGATGCGGGAGAAGACCACGGCTGTTGCGGTGGCTCCAAGGGCGAGGAAGACGCGCACAGCTGTTGCGGCGGCGGGAACGAGGCGGAGGCCGGGCATACCTGCTGCGGTGGGTCTGCCGCCCATGAAGAAGAGCAGGGATGCTGCTGCGGCTCCGCCAGGGATCCGGCATCGGATGAAGCCGCTGCCCCGGCTGCCGATGCGCGGCCCAGCGCGGATGTCGCGCGGGCGCGGCGCTACGTGGCCGACCAGTGGACGATGGCGGCCGCTCCCGAAGGGGACGCGCCGGGTCTCGCCGCCTTCGACGCGGTTCTGCAGCGGCGCGCCCACTCGCTGGGGCTGTCGGCCATGGTGTTCCAGGATGCCTGGACACTGGATCTGGAGCGCCTGCGCCAGTGCCACATCCACGTGATGTCGCCAGACCAGCGGGCGATCCCCTTCTGCGCCCACAACCTGACGGATCGCGAGGGACACAGCCTCTATAGGGGGCACACGGGATGATGGATTGGGCCGCCCGTCGCATGGAGGTGCCCGCTCCGCTCACGGCGGAAAAGCGGGATGCCTATCAGCTTGCCCGGATCCGGGAGACGGTGGCCCACGCCCGACGCGAAAGCCCATTCTACCGCACGCGGCGCAAGTGGCCCGACGCGCTGCCCGAAACTCTGGCGGACGTCGCCCGGCTGCCCTTCACCTGGCCTCAGGAGCTTGCCCGCAACGATCCGCCGTTTATCGCAACTCCGCGCAGCGCCATCGCCCGGATGGTCACGCTCCAGACCTCGGGAACGTCGGGTCCGGCGAAGCGGATCGCCTTCACCGCGCAGGATGTGGAGGACACGACCGACTATTTTCGCCACGGCATGGCGCAATTTACGCGGCCGGGCGATAGGGTCGGCATCGCCTTTCCTGCCGCGCGGCCCGGCAGCATCGGCGAAGACCTGGTAAATGCGACGCGGCGCCTGGGTGCCCTGCCGCTGGCGGCTCCGGCCGATGCCTTCGTCTCCGCCGAGGCGTTGCTTGCCTGGATCCGCGCCGAACGGCCCGACGTGCTGTTCGGAGCTCCCGTGCCGTTTCTGGCCGCCGCGCGTCTTTCTCACGTCGACGGCGGTGCGATCCCCGCCGTCCGGGCGGCGCTGATCAGTTCCGACACCGCATCGCCGGCACTTGTTTCTGCGCTCGGCGCCCTGTGGGGCTGCGAGGTGTTCGATCACTGGGGCATGACGGAAACCGGCTATGGCGGCGCGCTCGATTGCCCGCACCACGCGGGCGCCCATATCCGCGAGACCGACCTTTATCTGGAGGCGATCGATCCCTTGTCCGGCGCGCCGGTGCCGGCGGGCGAGGAAGGCGAGATCGTCCTCACCACCCTGTGCCGCACGGCCGTTCCGTTGATCCGCTACCGCACCGGCGATCTGGCGCGTATCGTCGATACCCCGTGCGAGTGCGGCCTGCCGTTCCGCCGTCTCGTCGGCCTTGGACGGCGCGTCGGTGGGGCCGTTCCGCTTGGCGGCGGCGCATGGCTGTCGCGCGCCGATATGGACGATGCGTTGTTTGCTGGCACGACGGTTACGGACTATGCGGCCCGCCTCGACGAGACATCGCCGCCGGTGCTCGGCATCGTCGTCGCTGCACCCGGGGAAGACGCGGACATTTCTGCCGGAGCGCGGCAGGCCCTGCTCGCGTGCCCGGCGATAGGTGGGGCGGTCGCGGCGGGAGGGCTGCGCCTCGATGTAAGACGGGAGCCGGGGGCCCTGCTTCTTCCCACGACGGGCAAGCGCGGCATCGCGCGTCTGCGCCACGGGCCGGTGCCCCGCGCGGTGCTGTTCGATCTTGATGGAACCCTCGTTCACACGCAGCCGGCCGTGGTGGCGGCGCTCAACGAGACGCTGGCCACCTTCGGCTTGGTTCCGCTGTCTGACGAAGCGGTGTTGGACATTCTCGGCGGCGGTGCCGGCGCGCTGGTCGAGCGCGCGGCCCGTCTTCAGGGACGCGAGCTTTCGCCGGACGAGCGCGAGGCCATGGTCGCGCGCTACCTCTCTCTTTACCCAGACCATGAAGCCGCCCTGAGCGCCCCCCTTCCCGAGGCCGGCGAGACGATGCGCGCGATCGCGCGGCAGGGCCGCAAGGTGGCCGTCGTCACCAACAAGCGCACGCGCGATGCGCAGATGCTGCTCGACTGCTTCGGGCTGCGTGCGCATGCACAGGCCGTCGTCGGCGGCGATCCGCTTCTGTCCGGTAAGCCCGCGCCCGATCTTCTTCTCGTCGCCTGCCGTCGGCTCGACTGCGCGCCGCATGACGCGCTCTTCGTCGGCGACGGGCCGGAGGATCGCGAGGCGGCGCGGGTGCTCGACATGCCCTTCGTCCGGCTCGCGCGCGCCGGGGCACGGGCCTTGCCTTGCCAACCGCGATCCTGTCCGCCGCAGCCGATTCCGGCCGGGCGGAGCATCGCGGATCTGGCCGATCTGCCTCGACTGATTATGGGAGAACCGTTGCGATGCTAGACCTTTGTCACCGAAATCTTCCGGCATGTCATGCCGTGTCGCGGAACGCGGGGGAACGACCCGCGCCGCAACCGGAGACGCTCGCCCCATGATGGCCGGCGAAGACGAACGGGACACGACCAAGCCGGCAGCGCCGCCGCCTGATCTGTCGCCGTCCGAGTTGCCCGTGGGGGCCTGCCACCGGCTTGCTGACGGCACGTTTTTCGTGACCCTGTCATCGCGACGCCCCGCAGCAGCGCTCGACACCATTGAGGGCTTGCCGACCCCGATCCTGCACTCGTGGCGCAGATGCGTCGCGCAAGGGGTGGACACGATCCTGCCGAAGGACGTCGACGTGGCGTCCCATTACGATCTGCGCATGCTGATCGAAAGCAACGAGGCGCTGGTGCGCGCGGCCGGCGCGGAAGTGGAGGCCTTGCGCCGCGATCTCGGCGATCACAGCGGCCTCGCCGTTCTCACCGATGCCACCGGCCGCATCCTGATGCGGGTCGGGGACGACGCCTTCGCCCGTGCCGCCGACAGGCTTTCCCTCACATCGGGGGCTTCCTGGGCGGAGCAGTCCGTGGGTACGAACGCCATCGGCACCGCGCTTGTGGAAGGTCAACCGCTGTCGGTCCTGGGGCTGGAGCACTATGTCACCTCGAACGGCGTGCTGAACTGTTCCGCCGCGCCGATATTCGATCCGCGCGGCGTCATTGTCGGCGTGCTCGATCTCAGCACGCCGACGACGGTTCCCCACGACCATATCCTCGCGCTCGTGCGCCGCGCGGTGGAACAGATCGAACGAAGTCTCTTCCGGTTGCAATGCGGGCAGTGGGAATGCATGCATCTGCATTCCCACCCCCATTTCGTCGGCAGCCCGCACGAGGGGCTTCTCGCCTTCGACGGCGATCGGCTGGTCGGGGTGAACCGCAATGCGGTGACCCTCCTGAACCTGCCGTGGTCGGCGGTGGGCGATGCGCGCTTCGGCGAGCTGTTCAGCGTCCAGTACGGCAGTGTGAACCGGCAGGCATCTTCCGACGAGTGCGTCGTCCAGACGACCGCCGGGCAGACCCTGTTTGCGCGCATGGAATCGGCGCCCCGCGTCCGGCAGCCTTCGGCCGACGGCGATCCGGCGTCGCTCGCCCTATCCGCCGATCCCGCCGCCCCGCCGCGCGCCCCGCACGAGGTTCTCGACACCCTGCCGGACGATCCCGCGGTTGCGCGACCGAGACGCCGCAAGGCCCGGCGCGGCACGTTGATCTACGGTGCGGAGGAACGGGACGAGACCGGCGACGCGATGCTGATCGTTGCGGGCGGCGAGGCACGCTGTTTCACCTCCTTCGAGGGCAAGGAGCTGACGCTCTTCACCTTGAGCGAGGGCGACGCCATGCCCCTGAAGGAGCATATCCAGGTCGAGATCCAGAAGGAGGGGGATTTCTATCTGCTGCGCCATTCGGTCTTCGACCGGCTTGTGCGGACCTATCCCGATTTCGCCTTCTCGGTCATGCCGGTGATCCAGCGCCTGTTGCGGACCTCGATCGACATCATCGAGGACGTGGCCTTCCACAGCGTGAAGTACCGCCTCGTGCGCATGGTCGTCGATCTTGCGGAAAAAAGCGGACGCAAGACGCCGCGCGGCGTGGTGATCGACATGCGTTCAAGCGGCGAGACGCTGGCCATGCGGGTGGGCGCCTCGCGACAGACGGTCTCCACCGCGATGGCAGGGCTGGTGCGCGACGGCGCGCTGGAGCGGCTGGGCGGCGGCGCCATCCTGATACCCGATCTGAAACGCCTGAAGTCGGATCTGGAGGACTTGCGGTAATGGCGGGCAAACGCCCGTCATCGCGCGAAGACCGGCCTTTGCCGGGAAAGGAAAAGACCATGTGCCAGAGCTGCGGATGCGGTGCCGGATCGAAGCCGGAGGTGGAAACCATCAAGGTGCTTGAGAACCTGCTGGCCGAAAATGACCGGCTGGCGGGCCATGTCCGGCACCATTTCGACGATCACGGCGTCTTCGCGATCAATCTCATGTCCTCGCCGGGCGCGGGCAAGACCAGCCTTTTGGAGGCGACCATCGAGGCGCTTGCCGGCGATATCCGCATCGGTGTCGTGGAGGGTGATCTGGAGACGGAAAACGACGCCGACCGCATCCGCCGTCACGGCGTTCCGGCTGCGCAGATCACCACCGGCGTCGCCTGCCATCTCGATGCGCGCATGGTCCACGACGCACTGGAGGCGTTGCCGCTGGAAGACCTCGATCTGGTCTTCGTGGAAAACGTCGGCAATCTCGTCTGCCCCGCCGATTTCGACGTCGGGACCCACGCCAACGTCGTGCTGCTGTCGGTCACCGAGGGCGACGACAAGCCGGAGAAATACCCCGTCATCTTCCGTGTCGCCGATCTCGTCATGATCACCAAGACCGACCTTCTGCCCTATCTGGAGGAATTCGACCCGGCGCGCGCCGAGGCCTCGCTCGCCAAGGTGCGCGGCGACGGCGCTCCGATGCGCGTCTCGCGCAAGACTGGCGACGGCATGGACGCCTGGACCGGCTGGCTGAAGGCGCAGGTGGCGGACCACCGCAAGCACCATCCCAAGGACGGCAAGGCCCACACGCATGCCCATCACGCGCATGGTGACCACGAGCACGGGCACCATGACCACGAACGGGGATCGGCGGCATGACCTCCTATCCGTGGCGTGGTTCCGCCGTCTGCGGCCGCTGCCATGCATGAATTCTCGGTCATGGACAGCCTGATGCGGCTCATCTTGGAGCACGCGAAGGCGGGCGGCATCGCGCGCGTCACCCGCGTGCGCATGGTGGTCGGGCGGCTGCGCGGGCTCGATCTGCGCCAGCTTCGCGGATGCTTCGAGATCCTGGCCGAGGACACCGTGGCAGAGGGCGCGGAGCTCGACATCGAGGCCGTCGCGCCCGCCGGTTGCTGCCGGGATTGCGGTGAGGAGTTCGATATCCCCGACTACACCCTGCGCTGTCCGCACTGCGGCGGCGGGCAGATCGACATCACGCGCGGCCGTGAGCTCCATCTGGCGAGCTTCGACGGCACGCGCGAACCGGCTGCGGCGGCAGGGCAGTGAGCTGGAACCGGCCTCAGCCCGCGTAATCCTCATCGGAGACCTTTTCCATCCAGGTCACGGCTGAGCCGTCTATGCTTTCCTGAATGGCGATGTGGCTCATCGCGGTGTCGGCTGCTGCCCCGTGCCAGTGCTTCTCGCCGGCCGGAAACCAGACCACGTCGCCCTGCGAGATCTCCTCCACAGGACCGCCCGCGCGCTGCACGCGGCCGCGCCCGAAGGTGACGATCAGCGTCTGGCCGGCCGGATGCGTGTGCCATGCGGTGCGCGCGCCGGGCTCGAAAGTGACGTGAACGCCCTGGGTGCGGCCGGGCGCTTCTGCGGAAAACAGCGGATCGATGCGCACCGTACCGGTGAACCAGTCTTCGGGACCCTTGGAGGATGGCGTGGTGCCGGAACGGATGATCTTCATGGGTCTTTGCCTTTCAGCTTGCCTTTCGAGAAAATGCGGTATGTGTGTCAGCGGGGCGGTTCGCCGGTTTTCCGGCGCAGGAAATCGATGAAGCGCGGGTGGGTGCCGTAGGCCACGTTGACCCGGATGGCCGCCGGACCGCGCGCCTTGCGGTCGGGCGTGAAGACCTGGCCCGGTGCCAGGAATATGCCCTGTTCCGCCGCCTCCCGACAGATGCCGAGTTCATCGTCGTGATCGGGAAATTCGGCCCACAAATAGAACCCTGGCGTCACCGTCGGGCGCACCGTGAGGCCGGCGGCCTCCATTTCGGCCTTGGAGGCCTTGTGCGCCTCCTCCACCCGGGCTTTCAGCCGGCGCAGGTGGCGCAGGTACTGGCCGCCCTGAATGAGATTGAAGACGAAGCGCTCGACGTAGTCTGAACTCGCCACCATCGTCAGCATTTTCAGGTTCGACAGCGAGGAGACGATAGACGGCTGTCCGGCGATGTAGCCGCAGCGCAGGCTCGCCGACAACGTCTTGGAGAAGGTACCGACATAGAGCACGCGGTTGAGCTGGTCGAGGGCGGCAAGGCGCGGCAGCGTCGGCGGCACGATGTCGGCGAGCGCGTCGTTCTCCACGATCAGGAAGCCTCGATGCTCGGCGAGCCGCATCAGCCCGAAGGCGACGGCGGGCGAGAGCGTGCTGCCGGTCGGGTTGTGGGCGAGCGACTGGGTGAAGAAGATCTTCGGTCGGTGCAGCGCCAGCTTGGCGGAAAGATCCTCCAGATCCGGGCCGTCCGGTCCGCGGCGGATGCCGATCATCCGTGCCTTGGCGAGCGTCAGCTTGGCAAACAGCGGATAGTAGCCCGGATCGTCTACAAATACGGTGTCGCCCGGCTCGATCAGGTGGCGGATGATCAGGTCCAGCCCGTGGTTGGCGCCGCTGGTGAGCAGCAGCCCGTCCGGCTCCACCGCGATGGAGCGTTCCAGCAGCGTCATCCGCACCCGGTCGCGCAGCGGGCCGTAGCCCCAGCCGCTGCCGTAGCCGAACTCCACGTCCGCGATATCGCCGGTCTTGAAGCTTGAGAAATAGCGCCTGAGTTCCGATCCTTCCGTCCAGGAGGAGGGCGGACGGCCGTCGCCGGGGCGCACCTCGTAATGCCGGTCGAGCTGCTCGCGCAGAAGCGAGACCACGTCGATGGCGGAGACGACGTGGGGAGCGGGCTGCGTCGGGCGCCTCAGCTGGAACTGGGCAACGTAGTAGCCGGACCCCGGCCGCGCCTCCAGAAGCCCTTGCGCGACCAGCCGGTCATAGGCCTCCGCCATGGTGTTCTTGGAGACGCCCTGCTCGCGCGCGGCCTGGCGCACCGAGGGCAGCCGCTCACCCGGCTTGTAGGCGCCGGCAAACAGAAGTCCGGCGACATGCTCGACGATCCGTCCCGCGCGCGTGACCCGGCCTGTGTCGTTCTCTGCGCGTTTGACTTGCGCCGCATCGAGATTGACGTTGAGGCTGCGGTTCCAGGTCTGTTCTGTTATGACTGTCCCACCCAATTTATTGGGACAGTCCTGCCGAAATCGACCGTAACTGTCCCTTGATTGTCCCAGTTTATTTTATGACACTTTGCCCGCAACGACAAACACACTGTGCATGTTGAGCCGTTTGGGAGGACGAACATGACGGACGTGAACAGGCGCCGGTTTCTGACCGCGTCAACGCTGGGTGGAGTGGCGGCAGCGGGGGGTGCTGCGGCGCTTGCGATGCCGGGTGTGGCGAAGGCCGCGGAGAAGGTCCAGTGGCGCATGCAGGCGCTGTGGGACGGTGGCACCACCCCTTACGACTACGAAAAGAAGTTCGTCGCCCGCGTCGCCGAGCTTACCGAAGGCAATTTCGACATCAGTCTCTTTTCCGCCGGCCAGATCGTTCCGGCAAACCAGGCCTTCGACGCCGTGCGTTCCGGCGCCTTCCAGATGATGAAGACCTTCGACGGCTACGAGGCCGGCAAGATCCCGGCCTTCGCCTTCACGTCGACCATCCCCTTCGGCTTCCCGGAGCCGGACCAGTACGAGGCCTGGTTCTACGAACTGGGCGGCCTCGACATGGCCCGCGAGGCCTACGCCAAGGCGGGCCTCTTCTACATCGCGCCGACCGTCTACGGCGAGGAGCCGATGCACTCGACGGTGAAGATCGAGAGCATCGCCGACATGGCCGGCAAGAAGGGCCGCTTCGTCGGCCTCGCCTCCGCCGTGATGGGCGATCTCGGCGTCGCGGTGACGCCGATGGCGACGGCCGAAGTCTATTCGGGGCTGGAGAAGGGCCTGATCGACTTCGCCGATCGTGGTGATCTCACCGCCAATTACGAGGCGGGGCTCGCGGAAGTGGCGAAGTTCATCATCCTGCCGGGCGTCCACCAGCCGACGACGGCGACGAGCTACGTCGCCAACAAGGCCGCCTACGACGCGTTGCCGGAGGCCTACAAGGCCGCGCTGGCGGTCGCCGCCCGCGAAATTTCCGGTTCGCTGCGCCAGCACATCCTCGTGCAGAACACCGAAGTGCTGGGCAAGTATGCCGAAGCCGGCGTTCAGGTGATCCGCCTCGATCCGGCCGACGTCGCCGCACATCGCACCAAGGCGGTCGCGTCGTGGAAGAAGGCGACCAAGAACGATCCGCTGGCGACGAAGATCGTCGACAGCCAGATCGCCTTCATGCAGTCGCTCGGCCTGCTCTAGAGCGCTCCTCCCGAGGGCAGACACCCCGTCCGGCAGACACGCGCCGGACGGGGCGCGCGTTCCGTCTCATCCGCGAAACATGCGGCATTCCGGCCTCTTCATGCACGCAATCTGCGCCTTCATCACCGGCCTCAACCGGCTGCTCTTCGCCTTTGCGGCCGCCATCATCTTCGCCGTCGTTCCCATGCTGCTCTACGAGGTCGTCGCCCGCTACGTCTTCGACGCGCCGACGGTCTGGGCCATGGAGGCGAGCACGCTCGTATTCGGGCCGCACTTCATGCTGGCCGGCCCCTATCTCCTGCATCTGCGCGGGCATGTCGCCGTCGATATCCTCAGCGAGAAAGCGAGCGGCCTGCCGAAAAAGGCGCTGGAGATCTTCTCCTTCCTCGTCGTCGCCGTCTTCGCCGCCGTCTTCGCCAAGGTGAGCTGGCCGCTGGCGGTCAACGCCTGGGAGCTCGGCGAGACCAGCTTTTCCGCCTGGAACCCGCCGATCTGGTGGATGAAGTTCATCGTGCCCTTCGCCTTCGCCATGCTGCTGGCGCAGGCGCTGGTGGAGATCGTCGCCGCGTTGCGCGCGCCCTCGCAAGGGGAGGCGCTGTGATGGGATCGGAATTCGTTCTCGCCATCATGTTCGCGAGCCTTGTCGGCCTGCTCCTGACCGGCGTGCCGCTCGCCTTCACCCTTGGCGCGCTGGCGCTTCTCTTCACGATCACGCTGTGGGGCGAGGCGGCGCTGACCGTCACGGTGCTCAACCTCTTCGACACGATGCACTCGGAATCGCTGCTGGCGATCCCGCTCTATGTGATGATGGCGAGCGTGCTGCAGCGCTCCGGCGTGATCGAAAGCCTCTACAACGCGATGGAGCTGTGGTCGCGGCGGCTTCCCGGCGGGCTTGCAGTCGGCACCATCGCCATCTGCACCATCATCGCCGCCATGACCGGCATCGTCGGCGCGGCGGTCGCCGCCATGGGGTTGCTGGCGCTGCCCTCGATGCTGAAGCGCGGCTATCAGCCGGAACTGGCCATCGGCACCATCTGCGCCGGCGGCACGCTCGGCATCCTCATCCCACCCTCCGTCATCACCATCGTCTATGCGGTAACCGCGCAGGCCTCCATCGGCCAGATGTTCATCGCCGGCGTCGTTCCGGGGCTGCTGCTCGCCTCGCTCTATATCGGCTACATCGTGCTGCGCGCGGCGCTCAATCCCTCGGTGGCTCCGCGTCCGCCGGAAGACGAGACCGTCACCTGGGCCATGCGCATCGCGGCGCTGAAGTCGCTGATCCTGCCGATGTTCATCATCCTCGGCGTGCTGGGCACCATCTACAACGGCGTCGCCACGCCAACGGAGGCCGCCGCCGTCGGCGTGGCGCTCGCCTTCGTCTCCGCGGCAATAGAGCGGCATCTGGGGTGGAAGCTCATCGAGGGCGTGGCACTCGACGTGGTCAAGGTGACGACGATGATCCTCTGGATCACCATCGGCGCACGCGCCTTCGTCGCGATCTTCACCGGCACAGGCGGTGCGGATTTCCTGCTGGGTTTCATCGAGCATCTCGACGCCAACCGCTGGGTCGTGCTGGCGGTGATGCTGGCGATCCTGTTCTTCCTCGGCATGTTCCTCGACGAGATCGGCATCATCCTTCTTTGCGTGCCGGTGTTCCTGCCGGTGATCGATTTCCTGCACTTCGACCGTCTGTGGTTCGGCATCCTGTTCCTGGTGTCGGCGCAGATGGCCTACATCTCCCCGCCCTTCGGCTACACGCTCTTCTACATGAAGGGCGTCCTGCCCCCCGGCATCGGCATGGGTACCGTCTACCGCGCCATCATCCCTTTCATGGCGCTGCAGGCGCTGGGGATCCTCATCTGTGCGGCCTTCCCGGAGCTGGTGCTCTGGCTTCCCCACTCCATGATCAAGTAGCGACAAGAAAGCGGAAAACACACGATGAGCGACGCGCGATCGTCCCGTATCGAAGGCCTTCACAAGATGACCCCGGCCGAGCGCCTTCAGGCCGTTTCCCGGCAGGCCGGACTCGGCAACGCCGCCATCGACAGCCTGACGGCCGCCGCCGAAGGCCGGATCGAGCTGGCCGACCGTCTGGTGGAAAACGCCATTTCCACCATGGCCATTCCCGTCGGCATCGCCACCAACATGGTGGTAGACGGGCGCGAGGTGCTGGTGCCGATGGCAACGGAGGAATCCTCCGTCATCGCCGCCGTGTGCAACTCCGCCAAGCGCTGCCGGTCGACAGGGGGCTTTGTCACCTCCACCTCCGGCCCGGTCATGGCCGCGCAGATCCAGTTGCTCGGCGCACCCGATCCGGCAAACGTCCGGCTCAAGGTCTATGAGCGCATCGACGAGATCCGCACCATCTGCGACGAGACCGATCCGCTCTTGCTGAAGTTCGGCGGCGGCTTCCGTGACATCGACGTGCGCGTCATCGACACCGACGAAAGACCGATGACCATCGTCCACATCATCGTCGACACCCGCGACGCCATGGGCGCCAACGCGGTCAACTCCATGGCCGAGGCGCTGGCGCCGAAGCTCACCGAGTGGACCGGCGCGCGCACGCTTCTGCGCATCCTGACGAACCTCGCCGACCGCCGCGTCGTGCGCGCCCGCGCCGTGTGGCCGGTGGAGGAGATCGGCGGCGAGCAGGTGCGCGACGACATGCTGTCGGCGTATCACTTCGCCGATGCCGATCCCTATCGCGCCGCCACCCACAACAAGGGCATCATGAACGGCGTCTCGGCGGTCGTGCTGGCGACCGGCAACGACACCCGCGCCATCGAGGCCGGCGCCCACGCCTTTGCCGCGCGTGACGGTTGGTATCGTTCCATGTCGCGTTGGGAGGCCGATGCGGACGGCAACCTCGTCGGCATCCTGGAAATGCCGATGGCCGTCGGCCTCATCGGCGGGGCGACCAAGATCCATCCGACCGCGCAGGCGAACCTGGAAATCCTCGGCGTGAAGACGGCGGACGCGCTTGCCCGCATCATCGTTTCGGTGGGACTCGCGCAGAATTTCGGCGCCATGCGGGCGCTGGCGACGACCGGTATCCAGAAGGGGCACATGGCGCTGCACGCGCAGAACGTGGCGCTGATGGTGGGCGCGGTCGGCGCGGAGATCGACCTTGTGGCTTCCGAGCTGAAGGCGCTCGGCAAGGTCCGTCAGGATCTGGCGGAGGAGATCCTCAAGCGCATCCGGTCCGAAAAATGAAGGAGGCCGTCACCCTCGTGGAGGTCGGCCCCCGCGACGGCCTCCAGGCATGGAAGCATCCTATTGCGACGTCGGCCCGCATCGGCCTGATCGAGCGGTTGCGCAAGGCGGGTGTGGCGCGGATGGAGGTCGGCTCCTTCGTCTCGCCCAAGCACGTGCCGCGCATGGCTGACACGGCCGAGGTGATGGACGCGGTCGGGTCCAGGGCCGAGCCCGGCGACATGGTGCTCGTTGCCAATGCGCGCGGGCTTGAACAGGCGATCGCGCAAGGCGCACGCGCCATCGCCGTCTTTACCGCGGCGAGCGATGCGTTCGCGCAAAAGAACATCGGCTGCACCGTTGCCGCCTCGCTCGACCGCTTCGCGCCGCTGGTAGAGACGGCGCGTGCGGCGGGCATCAATGTGCGCGGCTATATCTCCACCATCACCGACTGCCCCTATTCCGGCGAGGTCGCACCACAGGCTGTCGTGCCGGTGGCGCGGGCGCTGACGGAGATGGGCTGCGGCGAGATTTCGCTCGGCGAGACGCTGGGCCGCGCCACGCCGCGCCGGATCGCCGCCGTTATCGCGGCGGTGGCGGCCCACGTGCCGATGGACCGGCTTGCCGCCCATTTCCACGACACCTACGGCATGGGCGTCGCCAACGTTCGCGAAGCGGTGCGGCTCGGCGTGCGCACGGTCGATGCCGCGGTCGGTGGGCTCGGCGGCTGCCCGTTCGCGCCCGGGGCAACCGGCAACGTCGCCAGCGAGGACATCGTCTATCTGCTGCATGGCGAGGGCTTTGCGACCGGTATCGACCTCGACGCCCTGCTGGATGCTGCCGCCTATTGCCGGGACGCGATGGGCATTGCACCGGTGAGCCGCGTCTTCAATGCCCTGCGCGGAGGCGGCCTTCGATAGTCTGCGGGTGGATCGAAGGTTCGGCGGCCGCTCTTTAGTCGTCTTCCGCGTGGACGTGCGGATGAACGTGCGTGTGGGCGTGGCTGTGGATGGAGGCGGGCTTCAGCTGTCCGTCCTCAAGGATCAGCGCCCGGCTCGCCAGTTCGGCGACGAAGGCGCTGTCGTGCGAAACGAGCATCATCGCCCCCGTATAGCCGTTGAGCGCATCGCGCAGGCGTTGCCCGTTGGCCGCGTCGATGCCGTTGGTGGGCTCGTCCAGCAGCAGCACGTCGGGCTTCATCGCAAACAGTCCGGCGAGGCACACGAGCCGTTTTTCGCCGCCCGACAGCTTGTGGCTGATGCGGTCGGCCAGATGGCCGATGCCGAGGCGGTCGAGCGCGCCTTGCGCGATCTCGGCGGCGTCCTTCGCTTCGTGGCCGATATTGAGCGGGCCGAAGGAGACATCCTCGATCACCGTGGGGCAGAACAGCTGGTCGTCGCTGTCCTGAAACAGGAAACCGATGCGCGGACGGTGGGTGCGAAACTGCTTTTCGCTTTCGCAACCTTCGCCGAAAAGCCGGACCGTTCCCGCATCGGCGCGTTCCAGACCGATAATCGTGCGCAACAACGTGGTCTTGCCGGCGCCGTTTGGGCCGACGATCGCCAGTCTCTCGCCGGCGGCAAGCGTCATGGAGACGTCGTGAAGGACGGCCTTGCCGTCGCGCGCGACGGTCACGCCGTCGAGGACTATCGGATCGTTCATAGACGATCCCATAGCAGCGCCGCTGTGAAGAAACCAGCGAGCACGGCGAAAGCGGCCCACTCGCGCAGTCCCGGGGCCGGTATCGCGGCATAGGGAAAGCGGCCCGCGTAGCCGCGACACCGCATCGCCTCCTCCACCCGCTGGGCGCGCTCCAGCGCCCTGACCAGCAGCATGCCGATCAGATAGCCGTAAGAGCGCCAGGTGTGACGGTTGGAGCGGGGCCGAAAGGCGCGTGCGCGCATGGATTCGCGAAGCCGGTGCGCCTCCTGACGGATCAGCGTCAGGTAGCGCACGGTCATGACCAGCAGACGGACGATGGTTTCGGGCACTCTGAGCGATTGCAGTGCGCTGCCCAGCCGGTTGGCGTCGACGGTCCCCAGAAACAGCATCAGAAGGAAGGCGGCGGCGGAGACCTTGCAGGCGACGAGGCCGGCGCGCGCGAACCCTTCCGCACTCGCCGTCAGCGGCCCGAGGGTGAAGAGGGGATTACCCTCGACGGCGAAGGGCAGGGTCGCCAGCAGCAGCAGCACGAACCCTTCCACATGAACGAGGCGGCGCAGAAGGCGGCGCTCGATGCCCGCGGCAAGTGTCACGAGCACGATGGTGAGAAGCGCCGTCGCCGCAACATGCAGCTCGTGAAGTTGCGACAGGGCGGCGACGCCGAGAAAGGCCGCGACGAGCCTCAGACGAAGGTCCCGCGGGAGGACCAGCGCCGCAATGCGGGTCTCTGATCCGGTCAATTCCGACGTGCGCGCGCCCATAGGCCGATCCCGACAAGCCCGATGATGAGGAAGATGCCCGACAGGATATCGGTAAAGCGCAGGCGGTCGTCCATCTGCTCGATGCGCTCCAGCAGTGGTTCCACCTGTCGCTGGACGGCGGCCTCCACCAGCGCCTGAACCTTGGCATCCGCAACCACGTCTGCGGTGGCCGAGGCGGCAGGCGCCGCTTGCGGTGCGGCCGGGGATGTTGACGAGCGGGCCGGGGCGGTTGTGGGGGGCGTTTCTGCGTCCTGCGCTGCCGTACCGAACCGGTCGGCGGCCACGGTGGCCGACGCAATGTGGCCCTCGTGGGTATCGACGGTGACGGTGATGTCGGAGGTCACGGGCTCCGGCGGCACCAGCCGGAAGCGGCCCTCGCCGTCGGTGTTGCCGGTCGCGATGACCTTGCCCGCACCGTCCTTCGCCGTCCATGACGTCCCCATGGCGCGTCCGCCGCCGATGAAGAAGGCGTAGCCGGCGACCGCGTCGCCTTCCACCGCCGCAAACACCTTCAGCTTGTGGGCGAAGGCGGGCCCGGCAAGGCCTGTGGCGAGCGCGAGCGCGAGGATGAGGGCGCGGATCATGAAAGGACTGGCCTTAGCGCATCGGGCGAGACGCGGGCGAGGAAGGCGACCACCACGGAGGTGATGAAGGCCTCGCCGATCGCCAGCGGGATATAGGTGGCGAGCAGTACGCTGGCGACCGGCGCATAGTCCGGCGAGGACAGCGCCAGCGACAGGGCGACGAGCCCGCCGGTGCCCAGCACCGACAAGGCGCCGACGGCGGCCGCAAGACCGGTGCGCAGGGAGGCGGAGGGGGGGGAGCGGATGGTCGGGCCGAACAGCAGGCCGAGCACGACGCCGGGCAGCGCGATGTTGACGATGTTGACGCCGAGCGTCGTCAGCCCGCCGAAGCCGAACAGCAGCGCTTGCAGGAGCAGCGCCACGGCCATGGCGGGAAAGGTGCCGAAGCCGAGCAGGATGCCCATCAGCCCCGACAGCAGCAGGTGCACGCTGGAGGGGCCGACGGGAACGGCGATCAGCGAGCCGGCGAAGAAGGCGGCGGCGAGGATGCCGGCGCGCGGGATCGCGCGGTCGTCGAGGCGTTTCAGGCCAAGGCCCACGCCGCCCGCCGCGATGATGGCGCCGCCGATGAGGACGGGGGCCGACAATATGCCGTCGGGAATGTGAGCCATGACCTGTTGCTTTCGTCTTACGTCTACTTCGCGCCCATGTCGGTCGCCTTGACCCAGATCAGGGCGCCTTCCTCAACCGGCACGTCCTTGCCGTCGGGCGAGGTCATCGGCTCATCGCTTTCCAGAAGCGCGGCAAAGCCCCACCAGCCGGCGCGCGGCATGGCATAGGTGAAGGTGCCGTTGGCGTCGGCCTTGATGACCTGGGTGATGAAGGCGTCGTTGGGCGTCTTGATCGAGCCGTCGTTGATGAACTCGACCTCGATCTCGGCAAAGGGAGCTGGGTCACCGTGTTTCAGAACGACGCCGGAAAAGACGTTGCCGGTCCACACGCCGGTCGGCCGCGTCAGCGGCTGGATCTCCGCGGGCAGGCCGACGAGCTCGTCCCAGCCTTCGCCCGAGGCATAGCTGTCGACCACCACCTTGGAATAGTGCACGATGTACTTGCCTTCCGCCGGCTCCCAGTAGGGCTGCGGCTCGACATAGAAGATCGCGGCGCCCGGCTCCTTGAGGTCATAGGAAACCGACCATGCCTCTTTGCCATCCACCGGCTTTTCCGCTATGCGCGGCAGGAGATCGACGGTCTTGTCGCCGACAACGACACCGAGCTGCGCCGGCTTCTTCATGTCCATCACCGGACCGCCCTCGAAGGGGTGGGTGAAGATCATGTCGAGCGTGACCGTGCCGCCGTCGGGCAGAACGTCGGCGGACGGGATGATCTCCTGGAAGTGGGCCGACGCGGGAGCTGCAAAGCCGATGATGCAAGTCAGGGTGGCGAGGGACATCAGAGAACGGCGCATGGAAGCTCCTGTCGGTATGAAATTTACTGAAAAAAATCATACCTCAGCTAGGCGCGCAACCCCGGGTCGGCATTTTGCCGCAGCTTTCAAGAAGTTAACGTAGCGAAAACAGGCCCGGGCCGGGCGTGGAGATGTCATGCAACGCATAACCATCACGATCGACGACGATCTTGCCGCCGAACTCGACGCGCACATGGCGGCAACGGGCACATCGGGACGATCGGAGGCGATCCGCGACCTGGTGCGTCGCGGTCTTGCCACGGTGCGCAGCGGCCCGGGCGACGAGCGGTGTTACGGCGTCGTCAGCTGTGCGGTCGACCAGTCGGTGCGCCAGCTCGCCGCCCGCATCCCGCAGGGCCGCCTCGACCGGCACGACCAGACGGTGGCGGCCCTTTCCGTTCCGCTCGACCACACCACCTCCATCGACGTCGCGGTGATGCGCGGCCGCGTGGCCGACGTGACAGCCTATGCCGAGGCACTGTTTCTGGAGCGCGGCGTGATGCACGGCTCGCTCGGGCTGATCCCGGTGGCGGAGGACACGACCACCCACGTCCACGAGCACGACCACTCGCACGAGCACACGCACTACAAGGTGCAGAGCAGCCTGTGAGGGGGGAGGACGCTTCCCGCATCCGTCATCGCCCGAACTTCGCCGGGCAATGACGGGCGGAGGGATCGGGCGGGCATCACTTTTCGGGGTGTTCTGACCCGGTATTGGTTCTGACCCGGTATTGAAGGAAGCGCCCTTCCACCTTCGTCCCCTTGGCATCGCGCGCGAACTCGACAATGCTGCCTTTCGAACCGACGGGGGAGTGCGCGGCGTGAAATCGGCAAGCGAGGCACGAGGCTTTCTGGAAGGCTTGTTTCACGCGGCCGTCAGGGCCGCAGATCCGGAAACCTGCCTTGCGGCGCACCTTCCGTCCCCTCCGAAGGGCCGCACCATCGTCGTCGGTGCCGGCAAGGGCGCGGCGCAGATGGCGCAGGCGCTCGAACGGCTTTGGAGAGGCCAGCTGGAGGGCGCCGTCGTCACCCGCTACGGCTATGGCGCGGCATGCGAGCACATCGAAGTGCTGGAAGCCGCCCACCCGGTGCCGGACGAGGCGGGGCTTGCCGGCTCCGCGCGTCTGCTGGAGCGGGTCGCCGGATTGAGCGAGGACGATCTCGTCATCGCGCTGGTGTGCGGCGGCGGCTCGGCCCTGCTGCCGGCGCCCCCTGAAGGCTTCACGCTTGCCGATGAAATCGCCCTCAACGAGATCCTGCTTGCCTCCGGCGCGCCGATTTCGGCGATGAACACCATCCGCAAGCAGTTTTCGCGCATCAAGGGCGGCAGGCTCGCCGCTGCCGCGTTCCCTGCAAAGGTCGTGAGCCTGGTCGTCTCCGACGTTCCCGGCGATATCGCGGCTTTCGTGGCCTCCGGGCCGACGGTGGCGGACAGGGCGACGCCGGCCGACGCGATTGCCGCCGCAAGGCGCTATGCCATCGACCTGCCGCAGACGATCCTGCGGCATCTGGAGACGGCGGAAGGCGCGCCGACGGCGGACGATCCCCGTTTTGCCCGCAACGAGACCCATATCGTCGCCTCCGCCAGGGTGTCGCTGGAGGCAGCCGCCGCAGCCGCGCGCGAGGTCGGCATCGAAGCGGCGATCCTGTCGGACGCCATCGAGGGCGAGGCGCGCGAGGCGGGGATGTTCCATGCAGCACTTGCACTTGAGGTCGAGCGCTATGGCCTGCCTTTCGCCGCGCCCGTCGTGCTGCTCTCGGGCGGGGAGACGACGGTGACCCTGCGCGGCACGGGCAAGGGCGGGCGCAACACCGAGTTCCTGCTGTCGCTCGCAGCCCGCATCGCCGGATCGCGCACGATCACGGCGCTTGCCGCCGATACCGACGGCATCGACGGCAGCGAGGACAATGCCGGCGCTTTCGCCGATGGCGAGACGGCGGCGCGCCTTGCCGAGGCCGGACACGATGCGGCGGGCCTGCTTGCAAACAACGACGCCTGGACGGGCTTTGCCGCGCTCGGCGATCTGTTCCGGCCGGGGCCGACCGGCACCAACGTCAACGATTTCCGCGCGATTCTGATCGACGCGGCGGACTGACGGCCATTGGCCGACAAGGACCGGCGAAAAGCGCCGGCGCAAGGGAGGACGACATGGAAAAATCCACGAGGAGCGGGGCTTGAGCGGGGCTGCATCGAAGGGGCCGCTTGAGGGACTGAAGGTGGTGGAGCTCGCCGCCATCGGTCCGGTTCCGTTCGCGGCGATGGTGTTGTCGGATCTCGGCGCCGAGGTCGTGCGCATCGACCGGCCGGGCGAGACGCGCACCGATCCGCGCGACATCACCTGCCGGGGGCGTGCGGCCCGCGTGGGGCTCGATCTGAAGAACGCTGATGACGTTGCGCTCGCACGGCGCATCATCGGCAAGGCCGACGTGCTGATCGAGGGCTTCCGCCCCGGCGTGCTGGAGCGGCTCGGCCTCGCGCCGGACGATTTGATGGCGGACAATCCGGGCCTCATCGTCACCCGCGTGACGGGATGGGGACAGCAGGGGCCGCTCAGCGCCCGCGCGGGCCACGACCTCACCTACATCGCGCTCTCGGGCGCCCTTCATGCCATCGGCCCGGCGGACCGTCCCATCCCGCCGCTCAACCTCGTCGGCGATTATGGCGGCGGCGGCATGTTGGCGCTGGTGGGGCTTCTGTCGGCGCTGTTCGAGCGCGCGAAATCGGGCCGGGGACAGGTGGTCGATGCCGCGATGACCGACGGTTCGTCCCTTCTGATGGCGTTCGTCTACGGGTTGAAGGCGATGGGTCAGTGGCAGGATGCGCGCGAGACGAACATGCTGGATGGCGCGGCGCATTTCTACACGACCTATCGCTGCCGGGACGGTCGCTTTCTCGCCGTAGGCCCGATCGAGCCGCAGTTCCATGCGGCCTTCGCGAAGGTCATGGGCGTGGAGGATTTCGGGCCCGACCAGCACGATGCCACACGCTGGCCGGAGCGGCGGGCGGCCTTGCAGGAGATCTTCCTGACCCGCGACCGCGACGACTGGGTGGCGACCTTCGAGGGCCTCGACGTCTGCGTGGCACCGGTGCTGGCGATGGAGGAGGTGCGCGACCATCCGCACAATGCGGCGCGCGGGACGTTTGCTGAGGTGGACGGCGTGGTCCAGCCTGCCGCAGCACCCAGGTTCGGCCGGACGCCGGGAGGCATCAAGTCGGGCGAGGGGAACGCGGAAGCTGTTCTGTCAGGCTGGGGTGTGGACGCAGAGGTCGCTGGAGCGTTTGGTGGGCAGGGGTGAAGAGCCCCATCATACTGCACGCTTCCGATTTTCCGAGGCCTCACCGTTTGCGCTCCTCTCCCCCCTTGAGGGGGAGATGTCATGCGACGCGTGACAGAGGGGGGTAGGCGGCACGTTCAGGACAAGCGGCGTTACCCCCCTCTGTCGACCTTCGGCCGACATCTCCCCCTCAAGGGGGGAGAAGGGGGCGTGCCGCAAGACGCACGGCCGGGAAACGACACCCCCGACCTCCTATTCCCCCACCGGCGGTGTGCCGTGGGTGTGGAAGGAGGCGATGGTCTTGAGGCCCCAGGCCTGGCCTTTCTTTCGTTCTTCCTCCGTCCAGGTGACCGTCTCCCAGTCAGGCGCGAGGATCAGGCGGGCGCCGGCATTGGCGACCTCCACGCGGTTGCCTGCCGGTTCGTAGACATAGAGGAAGAAGGTCTGCTGCACCGCGTGCTTGTGCGGGCCGGTCTCGATGTGGACGCCGTTTTCCAGGAAGATGTCAGCCGCCTGCAGGATCTGCTCGCGCTGGTCGAGCGCGTAGGTCACATGGTGGAACCGGCCATGCGCGCCGGTGTGATCGCCGGTATAGGCGATGTCGTAGGACTTGTTGTTGACCGTGAACCAGCAGCCGCCCAGATGCCCGCTGTCGAGCAGGATGCGCTCGGTGATGCGGCTGCCAAGCGCACGCGGCATGAAGTCGGCGATGGCGTCGACGTCGGAGGCGAGCAGGTTCACGTGATCGATCCGGCGCACGCCGACGCCGCGACCGTGATAGCGCTGCGCCTGGTTCTTCAGCGCCGGCCTCTCTGCTTCCGGTGCCACGTATTTGCGCGTGTCGTAATAGATCTCGAAGACATGGCCGTCCGGGTCCCGGAACCGGTAGGCCCGGCCGTGCCCCCTGTCGCCTTCGTGCCAGCCGATGCCGGCGCCCAGCGCCTCGATCGCCTCCACCCGCCGTTCCAGCGCCTGCGGGCTCGATGCGCGGTAGCCGATATGGCCGACGCCCGTCGTCTTCGATGCGGTCAGCTTTAGGGTGTGGAACTCGTAGTCGTCCCAGGCGCGCAGGTAGACGCTGTCGCCTTCGCTGCCGGACGCGGTCAGTCCCAGGATGTTGACGAAGAAGTCGAGGCTCGCCTCGGGCTTGTTGGTGAACAGCTCCACATGGCCCAGATGGGCAATGTCATAACAGGGTTCCGGCATGGCCATGGCGTCGCGTCCTCCTCGTTCCGCATCCGGCGTATCGTGTCGCGTTTGTGCCCGCTTACCCATGGTCAGGCAACGGTCAATGGTGCGGGAGGTGATTGCTTCTTGCTATCGCGCCCGTCCGGGCCTCCGGCGCAACGCGGCGGATGGCGAGGGTTCGGGCCGCGCTCGTCAGCCAATCCCGGGTCTTCGATCCGAATTGGGGAACCATCGGGCCCGCAGCGCGCTACTATCACTGGAAACCCGGTATCGGGATGCCGATCCCGGCTCACGAACCATGGAGTTTGACACCGCGAAATGACTGCGAAAGACAAGCTGAACGTCATTGGCCTTTGCGGCAGCCTGCGCAAGGGCTCGTACAATCACGCGCTGCTGCGCGCGCTGCCCGAACTGGCGCCGGAGCGCATGACCATAACCGAAGGACCGGCGATCGGGGCGATCCCGCCCTACAATGCCGACGTGCAGAACAGCAGCGGTTTTCCGCCCGAGGTGACCGCGCTCGCAGAGGCGATCCGCACCGCCGACGGCGTTATCATCGTCTCGCCGGAATACAATTATTCGGTGCCGGGCGTTTTGAAGAATGCGCTCGACTGGGTGTCCCGTGTCGAAAATCAGCCGTTCAAGGAAAAGCCCATCTGCCTGCAGTCGGTCTCCATGGGCCAGCTAGGCGGCGCGCGCATGCAGTATCATCTGCGCCAGATCATGGTGTTCTTAGGCGCGGACGTCTTCACCACGCCGGAGGTCTTCGTCGGCGCTGGGCACGAGAAGTTCGACAAGGATACTCTGGCGCTGACAGATGCCGGCACCCGGGAGTTCGCTGGCAAGCAGCTCGCCGCCTTCGCTGACTATATCGACCGGATTTCCCGCTAGCGTGCATTCCGATGGGCGAGAAAACGCTCCCAGTCGCTGCCCGATGTGACGCGCGCTGACAGCGCGGGGCTTTGTTCTGCGGCCTACCCTTTGAGACGGCGCTGACGCGCCTCCTCAAAGTCAGGCCCGAAAATGGTATTTGGCGGCGCGCCTTCTCGCCACTACCCTCATACCCCACCGCCGTCATTGCCCGGCGAAGTCCGGGCAATCCACCTCCAGCCGCAGCATTCGGTGCGCGCACTGGATCACCCGGACTTCGCCGGGTGATGACGATGGAGAGGTATGAAGGCGCATAGAATTCGGTGCGAAGAACCAACTACCGTTTTGGGGCCAGACACTGAGGAGCGGCCGTAGGCTTCGTCTCGAAGGACGGGCGACGTGCCGCCGTTCGACCATCCCTGTCTCGGTGATGGCGCCACTCGATTCCGCAAAGAAAAGCCTCCGGGAAAGCCGGAGGTTTTCAGGCCGGCCGTGCCGGCCGGCGCGTTCGCGGGCGTGTCGTGGAACGCGAAAGCCGGGGAGGCCAGCGTCCCTTGTGCGTCAGGCGGCGAAGCGGGCGGAAGAGGCGACCTGCTGCTGCCGGTTCTCGCGGTGGCGGCGGCGCTCTTCCGGGGAAATGTAGACCATCGCGTGATGTTCGTCGCAATAGGAGATGCCGGGCTCCACGCGGTTCTTGCACGGAAAGACATAGTTGCCGCCCGTTCCTTCGGCCCACTTGCACTGGCCGGTACGGGGAAGTCTGAGATCGTTCATTGTTCTTGCCTTGTTTGGCCCGGCGTCGTTCACGCAGGGCGCGTCAGTCGTTTCGGGAGCCTCGCCGTCGCGCACGAGCGTCATGCGTCGTGCCGAAAACGTTGCTCCGGGCCCCCGCGTTCGTGAGAACGCCGGCGGGGGCTTGCGGAGGGCGACCAAGGAAAACGGAGCGCCTTCGCAGCGCTCCGTTTCCTCGTGGTGCTGTCGTGGCTTGTGAACCATCCGGCCAGACGTCAGGAACGCTTGGCCTCGCCACCAGGTCCGTGGATGCGCCGGGATCTCGATGGCGTTGGCGCGGATGAAACGCGCCCCGGGGGCCTTCACGCCGGTCGGGTTCTGCCACCCGCCAGCCGGAAACCCCGGATCCGGTTCACCTCCGATAAGCATACGGGGCCGGCAGCTTTGGCACAATTGCGCCATTCACATACGGGCCATGCGGTTACCGCAAGGGTAAACGGGCATTGAACGGTGCGTATCAATCGGGGCCGGATTTGGTGCTTTCGCATGCTGGCGCGTCCATCTTGCCCCCCGCCGCCGCCAGCGCCTCCGGCGTATCGAGATCGAGCCGGGCGGCCTCGCCGACTTCCACTTCCACCACGGCCGCCTGGTTGGCGCCGATCAGGTGACGGGCACCGACATCGCCCTGGATCGACATCAGATCGGCGAAATAGCGCTTCGACCAGAGAACGGGATTGCCCTGCTTGCCGGCAACCGTCGGCACCACGATGAGCCCGCCGGCCTGCGGGTCGTAGGCATCGATCAGACGGGCGATGATGTCTGGTGAAATTTGCGGCATGTCGGCGAGCATGACGAGAGCGGCGTCCGTTTCCTCGGGCAATGCCGCGATCCCGGCCTTGAGTGATGTGGAGAGGCCTTCGGCGTAATCCGGGTTGGGAACCATGGCGACGTCGAGCCCCTTGAGTGCGGCGCCGACCTCGTCTGCCATGTGTCCGGTGACGACGGTCACCGAGGCGGGCTGCGCCTCGAGCGCGTGACGTGCCGCGATGCGCACCAGTGGTTCACCGTCGATGGTGGCAAGCAGCTTGTTCGGCCCGCCCATGCGGGTGGAGCGGCCGGCGGCCAGCACGAGAATGGCGATGTGCGGGGCGGATGGTCCGCCAGTCTCTGAGGGAGCGGACTCCAACCGGCCGGCTTCGCGCGGCTGCGGTCGCGAGACGATCTCCATCAGCAGGCCGCCGACCCCGAGACCGGTCAGGTCCTCAGCCGTCACCTCCAGGCCCGCAAGCGTGCGCCTGAGCACCCAGTCGAAACCGTTTTCGGCGGGCGAACGGGCGCAGCCCGGCGCGCCGATCACGGGCACATTGCCGAGCCGGGCGAGCACCAGCAGGTTGCCGGGGTCGACCGGCATGCCGAAGTGCTCCAGCCGGCCGCCGGCCCTTTCGATCGCCTGCGGCACCACATCGCCCCGGTCCACGTTGGCCGATGCGCCGAAGATGATGATCAGCTCCGCGCCGGCCTCTTGCGCCTGTGATAGCGCCGCGGCAATCCCTTCCGCATCGTGCGGCACGCGGATGTCGGCGACGATCTCGGCACCCGCCGGCCGCAACCGTTCGCGCGTCACCGCCACCGTCTTGTCGATGGTCCGCTCCTTCAGCGCGGTCAGCCGGGTGGAGACGAGCGCGACCTTCATCGCCCGGTAGGGCGCGAGGCGCAGCAGGCCTTCCGGTCCGTGCGCTGAGGCGGCGGCCACCAGGTCGCCGGCGACCGCATAGGGGATGATCTTGACGGTCGCCACCATGCGCCCGGCCTCCACGGCCGCATATTCGGGCAATGTGGCCAGCGTGATGGCGGGATCGATGCGGTTGAGGGCGTCGATGCCCTCGCGGTCGACGACGAGCACGCCGGCAGCGTCGGCGAAGATGTTGGCGCGGCCGGTATGGGCGCGCTCCACCGTCACGCAGGGGCCGGCGACGGCTTCCGCGATCAGCGCTGCCGCCCGGTCCTCCTTGACGTCGTCGCCTGACAGCCGCGCCACGGTGATCTCGGCCACGCCCGCCGTCGCGAGGGCCTCTATGCGATCGGCGGTAAGCTCCGTGCCCTTCTTCAGGACGAGCCCCGGGACCTTCAGCGAGTGAGCGAGCACGGCCCCCGCGCAGTCGGCGAGCGGCAGGGTGGCGAAGATCACGCCACGGCCTCGCGAACGGGTGCCTCTGCGCGTGCGCCCTTGCGCAGTTCCTCGATGATCTCGGCCATCACGGCAACCGCGATTTCCGCGGGGCTTGCGGCGCCGATGTTCAGCCCGATCGGCGCCTTCATGCGGGCGATTTCGGCCTCGGAAAGGCCCGTCTCCTTCAGCCGTGCCACGCGTGAGGCGTGCGTCTTGCGGCTGCCCAGCGCGCCGACATAGAAGCAGCCGGCGGACAGCGCCTTCGTCAGCGGATAGTCGTCGATCTTGGGGTCGTGGGTGAGGGCGGCGAGCGCGGTGTAGCGGTCGAGCGCGACCTTGCCGGGGATGACGTCCTCGGGCCACTCGGCGTGAAGGCGCACGTCGGGAAAGCGCTCGGGGCTCGCAAAGGCCGTGCGCGGATCGATGATCTCCATGTCGAAGCCGGCGATCGCGGCGATGGGTGCCAGCGCCTGCGAGATGTGCACCGCCCCGATGACGACGAGCCGGGGCGGCGGCACGTTGACGTTCAAGAACGCCTGCCCGCCCGCCGCATCGCTCACCATGCCGGATTTGCCGGAGCGGAACCGGGCGGCGAGCTCATTGCCGAGCGGATCGGCGGAGAGATCGTCGGCCTCCCTCACCAGACGTTGCGCGCCGCTGGCGATCTCGGTGACGAGAATCGAACCACGTCTGGCCGCGCGTTCCTCGTTGAGTTGCTTCAAAAGCGTAAGATCCATCGGGTCAGCTCCCGTGTCGGGGGGCTTGCAGGGCGTACACCATCACTCGACCTTCTCCACGTAGACGCGGATGCGGCCGCCGCAGGAAAGCCCGACCTTCCAGGCGGTCTCATCGGCGACACCGAATTCCAGCATGCGCGGTTTGCCGCTCTCCAGAACGTCGAGCGCCTCGCCGACGACGGCGCCCTCGACGCAGCCGCCGGAAACGGAGCCCTCGAAATTGCCCTCGCCGTCGATGACGAGATGGCTTCCGACAGGGCGCGGAGCCGAGCCCCACGTCTCCATCACGGTCGCAAGCGCCACATCGCGTCCGGCCCCCCGCCAGCCTTCGGCGACGGCGAGCACGTCGAGCGTGTCGGGAACCGTTTCGAGCGCCTGGTGATTGGCGTTCTGATAATGGGTGGAACTGGTCATCTGGGCATTCTCCCCGCGCCGTTTCCTGCTGTCCTTGAGGGCAAGCATATAGGATCGGCCGCAACGGGAGGAAGGGGGATGTTGGCACGTCCCGTCCAGATGCGCAAAAGGCGCCCGGATCGCTCCGGACGCCTCCTTACGATATCGAAAATGCGAAAAGCCTTACTCGGCCGCGGCCCTCTGTCCGTTCGGCGCGGCATCGCGCACGGCGGCGTCCACGTGCTCCTCGAACTGCGCGAAGTTGTCGATGAACATCTGCACGAGCTTTTTCGCCTGGGCGTCGAAGGCGTCCTTGTCGTCCCAGGTTGAGCGCGGGTCGAGGATCGAGCTGTCGACGCCCGGCACCTCAACCGGCACCTCGAAGCCGAAGTTGGGGTCGGTCCGGAACTCCACGTTGCGCAGGGAACCGTCAAGCGCTGCCGACAGCAGCGTGCGCGTCGCCTTGATCGGCATGCGCGAGCCGGTGCCGTAGGCGCCGCCTGTCCAGCCGGTATTCACCAGCCAGCAGTCCACGCCGTATTGCGCGATGAGATCGCGCAGCAGGTTGCCGTATTCGGAGGGGTGGCGCGGCAGGAACGGCGCGCCGAAGCAGGTGGAGAAGGTCGCCTGCGGCTCGGTCACGCCGCGCTCGGTGCCGGCCACCTTTGCGGTGTAGCCCGACAGGAACGTGTACATGGCTTGCGCCGGCGTCAGCTTCGCGATCGGCGGCATCACGCCGAAGGCATCGGCCGTCAGCATGATGATGTTCTTCGGCTGCGGCGCCCGGCCCGAAAGGCTGGCGTTCGGGATGTAGTGGATCGGATAGGCGCAGCGCGTGTTCTCGGTCTTGCTGCTGTCGGAGAAATCCGGCTCGCGGGTGACGGGATCGATCACCACGTTTTCCAGGATCGTGCCGAAGCGGCCCGTCGTTGCATAAATCTCCGGCTCCGCCTCCGGCGACAGGTTGATCGTCTTGGCGTAGCAGCCGCCCTCGAAGTTGAAGACGCCGGTTTCCGACCAGCCGTGCTCGTCGTCGCCGATCAGCGTGCGGGCGGGGTCGGCCGAGAGCGTCGTCTTGCCGGTGCCCGACAGGCCGAAGAAGATCGCCGTGTCGTCCGCCTCGCCGACATTGGCCGAGCAGTGCATCGGCATCACGCCCTTGGGCGGCAGCAGGAAGTTGAGGATCGTGAAGACCGACTTCTTGATCTCGCCGGCATATTCGGTGCCGCCGATCAGGATCACCTTTTTCGAGAAATTGCAGGCGATGACGGTCTCCGACCGGCAGCCGTGGCGCTCGGGATCGGCGCGGAAGCTCGGCAGGTCGATGATGGTGAATTCCGGATCGAATCCGGCGAGCTCGCTGCGGTCCGGCCGGCGCAGCAGGTTGCGGATGAAGATGTTGTGCCAGGCATATTCGGAATAGACGCGCGTGGCGATGCGATGGGCCGGGTCCGCGCCGCCGTAAAGGTCCTGCGCGAACAGTTCGCGGCCGGCCACATGGGCGCGGAAATCGTCGAACAGCACGTCGAAATGGGTTTCGCTCATTGGAGGGTTGTTGCCCCACCACACGGCATCACGGGTGACGTCGTCCTCCACGACGAACTTGTCCTTCGGCGAGCGGCCGGTGTGCTGGCCGGTATCGGCCACGAAGGCACCGCCGGCGACCATCTCGCCTTCGCCGCGACGGATGGCTTCCTCGTAGAGCTTCGGTTCAAGCAGGTTCCAGTGGATGCCCGCGGCGCCGGTGAGACCGACGAGATCCGCGCCCCTGGCTGCGTTGCGAAGTCCTGTTTCTTTCATCTTCGAAGATACCCTGATTGCATCGCGCGTTCCTGCCCGGATTTTCTTCTTGTTCCGGTTCCTGACACACCTGAGACCAAGACCCGACCTACGGCCGCTTTGTTGTTATGAAAGCGTCGCGCCGCCACCCATGCGCGGCGCGAGGCGGGGGGTCGGAGGCATTCTTGTGTCCTTGTGCCGACCCGCTGACCGGACATGCCCTAAAATTAGGACCGTCAAGTGGCGCGACGTTAGTTGATCGTTCCCCTGCGGACAAGGTTGGACATCAACATAATCAGGCGTCTAAATCGATTTAGTTGTGGTTGTTCGCGTATATATGCCGTAGCGGTATGTGATTTGCGCACCTATTGGCCGCGCGCTTCCCCTGCGAGCGCGACCAGCCGCGCCCGCATGCCTGCGGCATCCGTTACCGGTGCATCGAAGGCGATGCGGACGGTGTGCCGCCCGTCTGCACTGCGAAGGTCGATCCCGTCGGGATCGCAACCGGTCATCGTCCACTCGTCCTCGTCTGCACCTGTTTCAACGCCGGCAAGGCGCGTTGCATAGAGCGCGAGCGCGTCACGGTGGTCCTCGTTCATGTGGGAGACGATCCGCTCCTCCGCATCGGCGAGGGCGCCGGCGGCGCTCGTGTCGGCGAGAAGGTCTGAGCGCGAGAGGTCCTCGATTCGGCCGAAGCCCGCCACCAGGTGCCCGCGCCCGATTTCCATCCTGTAGAAGCCGAAATCGCGAAACCCCGCATAGCCCTGCGCATCGCGATGGCGGGCGAGAAAGCGGCGCCGGATGGCGACGTCGTCGCGCACGCGCTCGATGGTGCCGCCGAGCGACAGGCGGGCGCCCTGCAGCGGCTCAAAAGCATTGCGTTCCTCAAGCAGCAGGCTCGCGCGGGGATCCGCCTGAAGGTTGCGGGTGTGAACCGCGAGGTCGGAGAGAAGCAGCACCGGGGCGCCATCGAAATCGGTGGCAACGGTCACCAGCGAGGCATGGGGAGCACCGCCCTCCGGTTCGAGCGTGGCCAGCGCTCCGGTGGCGGCATTGCGCAGGATCTTGCGTGCCGCGGCATGCGGCTGGAAGTCGTCGGTCTCTTTCATCGGTACAATCGTCTCCCCCTCGAACGAAGCCCGGGTCGAACGAAGCCCATATCGAACGAAGCCCGGTAAATGTACGGCGAAGGATCGCCGGGCGGGCGCGATCTGTCCAGCAGGGCGCGGCAGGGGCTGCCCGGGCGCGGCGGCATGACGTCGGGTGCATACGGCCGGATCTGCGGCTATTTCGCCTTGCGTTCAATTCGGTTATTGATTCCAGAGATTTAGTTCATATGTGCCGGACGCGTGTGGACGTCTGCCGGGGCATCTGCCTTAATTTGTTCGCATTTTAGTCGCCAAACGCGACCGGAAGACGGTATCATTGAAAGAACAGGAAGACAGGTTCGCCTCATGCCCACGATTGCCCTTGTGGACGACGACCGCAACATTCTCACTTCCGTCTCTATCGCCCTGGAATCCGAGGGATACCGGGTGCAGACTTACACCGACGGCGCGTCCGCGCTGGACGGGCTGACGGGCGATCCGGTCGATCTCGCCATCCTCGACATCAAGATGCCGCGCATGGACGGCATGGAGCTTCTGCGTCGCCTGCGCCAGCGCACGGACATGCCCGTGATCTTCCTCACCTCCAAGGACGACGAGATCGACGAGCTGTTCGGCCTGAAGATGGGCGCCGACGATTTTATCCGCAAACCCTTCTCCCAGCGACTGCTGGTGGAACGTGTGCGCTCCGTCCTGCGCCGGGCCCAGCCGCGCGACGCGACAGCCCCCAAGGGCGAGGATGCCCGCACGCTGGAGCGCGGTCTGCTGGTCATGGACCAGGAGCGCCATACCTGCACCTGGCAGGGCCAGCCGGTGACGCTGACGGTCACCGAGTTTCTCATTCTCTATTCGCTCGCCCAGCGCCCCGGCGTGGTCAAGAGCCGCAACGCCCTGATGGACGCGGCCTATGACGATCAGGTCTATGTCGACGACCGAACCATCGACAGCCACATCAAGCGGCTGCGCAAGAAATTCAAGGTTGTCGATAAGGAATTCGACATGATCGAAACGCTCTATGGCGTGGGCTACCGCTTCCGCGAGGGCTGAGACGCAGGCCGCCGCGGCCCGGGCGTACGGCAACGCGCGCAGGGAACGGGCTGACGGCGATTGACTTGCCCCGGGCCCGCGCGGCAAAACGGCAGGCCGCCGGATGCGCCACATGGGCCCGTCCCCGTCCCGGGGAGCCGGCACGCTGGCGGCAGGACGTTTCTAGGCCGGAGTGACGATCATCGATACGCGCACGGAAGCCGCGAATGCCGGCGACAAGCGCCGCGTGGAACGCCGCAGGGTGCGGCGGCGGCTGATCGTGCGCGCGGGCTCGCTGCTGTCCACGTATGTCTTCTCCAGCCTGACCCGCCGCATCGTCGTTCTCAATCTCGTGGCGCTGCTGGCGCTGGCTTCCGGCATTCTGTACCTCAACCAGTTCCGTGCCGGGCTGATCGACGCGCGCGTCCAGAGCCTGCTGATCCAGGGCCAGATCATTGCCGGCGCCATCGCGGCCTCCGCCACCGTCGATACCGATGCCATCACCATCGATCCGGAAAAGCTGCTGGAGCTTCAGGCGGGCGAGAGCATCTCGCCCAATGACGAGCAGTCGCGCGCGCTCGATTTCCCGATCAATCCCGAACGCGTGGCACCCGTTCTGCGGCGTCTGATCTCGCCGACGAAAACGCGCGCGCGCATCTACGATCCGGACGGCACGCTGATCCTCGACAGTCGCCACCTCTATGCGCGCGGCCAGATCCTGCGTTTCGATCTGCCCTCCACCAAGGAGGACACGACCGGCTGGCTGGAAGGCATCTGGCAGAAGATCAAGCTGTGGCTGCGCCGGGGCGATCTGCCGCTCTATGAGGAGGCAGGCGGCGGCAGCGGCCGCAACTACCCGGAAGTGGTGGCCGCACTCGGCGGATCGCCCGCTTCCATCGTGAGGGTTTCCGAAAAGGGCGAACTGATCGTCTCGGTCGCGGTGCCGGTGCAGCGCTTCCGCGCGGTGCTGGGTGCGCTGCTTCTGTCCACGCAAGGCGGCGACATCGACGACATCGTGGCGGCCGAGCGCTGGGCGATCCTGCGCGTGTTCCTGGTGGCGGCCATCGTCACGACCGTTCTCGCCGTCATGGTGGCGGGCACCATCGCGGGCCCAGTGCGCCGGCTGGCCGCAGCGGCGGAGCGGGTGCGCCGCGGCGTCGATTCGCGCCAGGAGATCCCGGAATTCGCCGGCCGCCAGGACGAGATCGGCAATCTGGCGCGTACGCTGCGCGACATGACCAACGCGCTCTACAACCGCATGGACGCGATCGAGCGGTTTGCCGCCGACGTGGCGCACGAGTTGAAGAACCCGCTGACCTCGCTGCGCAGCGCGGTGGAAACCCTGCCGCTTGCGCGCAACGAGGATTCGCGCGAGCGCCTGCTGCACGTGATCCTGCACGACGTACGCAGGCTCGACCGGTTGATCTCCGATATCTCCGATGCTTCCAGGCTCGATGCGGAGCTGGCGCGGGCCAATTCCGAACCGCTGGATATCGCGGAATTGCTGGAGGGTATCGTCCATGTCGCTCGCCAGGTACGCCGCGAGAGCCAGCCGGACGTGGTGCTGGAACTCGTCAAGCCGCGTGAAACCCATGCCTTCAAGGTGCGCGGCAACGGCTCTCGGCTGGGGCAGGTCTTCAACAACCTGCTGGACAATGCCCGCTCGTTCTCGCCGCCCGACGGCCGCGTCGTGGTGACTGCGAAGCGGGATGGGCGCGACATCGTCGTCACGGTGGACGACGACGGCCCCGGCATTCGTCCCGACGTGGCCGAACGCATCTTCGAGCGCTTCTACACCGACCGCCCGGAGGGCGAGGAATTCGGCAACAATTCCGGCCTCGGCCTCTCCATCTCGCGTCAGATCGTGGAGGCGCATCGCGGCACGATCACGGCCGGAAACCGGGTAGAGGCCGACGAAGAGGGCACCGAACGCATTCTCGGCGCGCGCTTCACCGTGCGCCTG
This sequence comes from Breoghania sp. JC706, assembly GCF_037026715.1. Lineage (NCBI taxonomy): Bacteria > Pseudomonadati > Pseudomonadota > Alphaproteobacteria > Hyphomicrobiales > Stappiaceae > Breoghania > Breoghania sp. JC706. The sequence goes on along the minus strand of NZ_JBANCG010000004.1, from coordinate 229,786 downwards.
CCCGCGCATCGCGTCACCTGAGAAAGGCGACAGGAGGAGAGCACCATGCGGGTCAACGGCACCGCCACTCATGCGACCTGCGTCGTCGTCGGCACGGCCGGCGTGCTGATCCGCGGCGCGTCGGGCTCGGGCAAGTCCGCGCTGGGGCTCGCGCTGGTCGGGCATGCGCGCGGGGCTGGCCACTTTGCCGCCCTTGTCGGAGATGACCGCGTGGCGCTCGATGTCTCGGGTGGCCGCCTTGTCGCCCGTGTCCCGCCGGCCATCGCCGGCCTGATCGAACAGCGCGGCCGCGGTATCCGCTCCGTGCCCTATCTGCCCGCCGCCGTGGTGCGGCTGGTCGTCGACCTTGTGCCGGCAAAGACCATCGACCGCATGCCGGAGGAGGCCGCGCTGAGGGCGGAGATCGCCGGCGTCACCTTGCCGCGCCAGCCCGCGCCCGAGCACGACATCGGCCAGGCTCTCGCGCTGACCCTGACCGCGTTGCAGCAATCCCGGCAATTCTGACGGCGTGGTCCTGCGGTTCTTGCGGGCAGGCCGAAAGGGCCTCCTGAGGCGATTTCATGCGCAGTTTCCGGGATGTGCCGGGCATCTGCGCCGCAATCGCACGAAATTTGACCGCTCGGCTGGCGATTTTTCTTGCACTGCGGCGAAGCCTCGCCAAGATGAGCGTTCCGAAAAATATGCCGGTGGACGCCGGTCTCGCCGAAGTACCGCCTGGAAGTGCGGCAACGGCCCGGGTCTGAGGTGGCCCGGAAAGCGGGGCTCGTCCGGCGCAGGAACGGCGCCAAGGTGCGGAACGTTAGGGGGCTGGGCGTTGAAGGATCGGGTGCCGAACCGGGCAGGTTGTCTCGCAGACCGGTTGCGGCTGGATCGATGCGGATACTTCGCACCGGCCCGTCCCTTCGAATGGCCTGGTATCGCGAACGGCAGGGCACGCCGGTGACAAACAAGCAAGCGGGTCAGCAATGATAGGTCTCGTCCTCGTCACGCATGGGCGACTGGCAGAGGAATTCAAGTCGGCGCTGGAGCACGTGGTCGGTCCGCAGGAGCGGATCGCGACCATCTCCATCGGTCCGGACGACGACATGGAGCAGCGGCGCCAGGATATCCTCGCCGCCGTGGAGCGGGTCAACGAAGGGTCCGGGGTCGTGCTTCTTACCGACATGTTCGGCGGCACGCCCTCCAACCTCGCCATCTCGGTGATGGAAGGCAAGAACGTGGAAGTGGTTGCCGGCGTGAACCTGCCGATGCTGATCAAGCTGGCGAGCGTCCGCGCCGATACTTCGCTTGCCGATGCCGTGGAGCAGGCCCGCAAGGCCGGGCGGAAGTACATTTCCGTCGCCAGCCAGGTATTGTCCGGACAATAGGAGAGCGCGCCGTGATGCAGGACGACCGCCCGGCCGCCGGGCAGCAACAGCAGGCGGCGCTGGCCGAAGAGGCGGACGCGGACGATATGTCCCGCCATGGCCGCATCGAGACGCCCGCGGAAGAGCGGGATCTGAAGATCGTCAACCGGCGCGGGCTGCATGCGCGCGCCTCCGCCAAACTGGTGAAACTGGTTGAGCAGTTCGATGCCGAGGTGGAGGTCTCGCGCGACGGCCAGACCGTCGGCGGCACCTCCATCATGGGCCTGATGATGCTCGCCGCGAGCCCCGGATGCTGCATTCATGTGGCAACTGCCGGCCGCGAGGCCAGTGCGGCCATGGCGGCCATCGTGGAGTTGGTGGAGCAGGGGTTCGGCGAAACCGACTGAGTGTATCCGCCGAAGCGCACGCCACCCCGCTGTTGCTCACCCGTCACTCCCCTACCGCCTGCCCGCATCGGGACGCCTCCAGTCATGACTGAACCAATTGGGGTGCATTTTGTATTTTTGAACCCAATGTGGTACATTTTTCAAAATTGAACCGATAATGGTTCATATCGTCGTTGTCGGAGGCATGGCATGGCGCGTGACAGGCGGACTCGGTTCGCGGTGGTCATGGGCGATCTGATCGCCAGCGAGAAGGCGCCCTCCCGCGCCGCACTCCACGCGGCTTTCAACACGGCAGTCGAGAGGGCCAATCGCGATCATGCGCAACATGTCGCCTCGCCGCTGACGATCACGCTCGGAGACGAGTTCCAGGGACTCGTCAACTCGTTCGCCGCGGGTTTCCGGCTCATACATGCGCTGCGCCTCGATCTCCTTGGCCGCGAGGTCGCCTGCCGGTTCGTGCTCGGCGCGGTGCAGCTGGAAACGCCGCTCAACCCGGACAGGGCCTGGAACATGATGGGCTCGGGGCTGGCCGCGGCCCGCGAACGTCTCGATGACAAGGCGGCGCCCGGCGCCTATCGCTTCTCCTTTCCCGATGCGCCTGATGTCGAGCCGTTGCTGAACGGGCTCGGCGAAACGCTGACCTTCCTGGAGCGGGGCTGGACGGCGATCCAGCGCGGCTACATCCTCGCGTATCTGGGAGAAGGGCTCACTGTTACCGAGATCGCCGGACGGCAAACGGTCAGCGAACGCGCCGTCTACAAGGGGCTGACGGCCGCGAACGGCGATTTCTATGAGCGCCAGCTTGCCGCCCTGCAGGGCTATTTCGCCGCCCTTGATGAAAGGGCCGCCCTGGACGAAAGGGGTGAGGCGGAATGATGGAGACAGGGACCCTTGCCGTGATCCTCGTCGGCTACGCGCTGTTCATTCCGGTGATCTGGCAGGCGGGCAACCTTTTCATCAAGAAGGGCATCATCGAACCGCTCGGCACGCAGATCGTCATGACGGCGGCCGAGGGGGCGGAGAACGGCAGCGCCGGAGCTGCGGATCGCACGCGCGAACTGAAGGCCGGTCGCGTGATCGGTGCGCTGGAACGGCTGCTGATCGTTGCCGGCCTGGTTCTGGGCAAGTGGGAAGTTCTCGTCGCGGTCATCACGCTGAAGACAGTTGCGCGCTTCCCCGAGCTCGAAAAGCAGATCAGGGCGGAATATTTCCTGATCGGCTCGCTGGCGAGCGTGCTGTGGGCGCTTCTGTCGGCGGTCGCCCTGCTGCTCTACGATCAGCGCCTCGGGTTCGGCATTTTTCCCGCAAGCCTGCTCGGCGGGATTGCTCCGCTCGTGCGCTGAGCCGGCCGGGACGGGGCGCGGTCAAGGTCGGAAGTGTCCGCCGCAGGATTAACGTTCCAGCCATCAATATAAAGAAATCTTTATATCCTTATTGCCGCATTTCCCTATCGGCGCTATAAACCGGCCGATCGTTTCGGCCGCTTTCCGGTTTTCCGGTTCCGGATTCCGGTTTGTGGCCGCAAGGCGCGGACGGGCAGCCCGCTCCGCCCCTATCCGGTTCACGCAACCACAGGAATTCACATGACCGCCAGCAACTACATCGTCAAAGACATCGCCCTTGCCGACTGGGGCCGCACCGAGATCGACATCGCCGAGACCGAGATGCCGGGCCTGATGGCCGCGCGCGAGGAATTCGGCGCGTCCAAGCCGCTGAAGGGCGCGCGCATCGCCGGCTCCCTGCACATGACGATCCAGACGGCCGTTCTCATCGAGACGCTGGTTGCGCTGGGCGCCGAGGTACGCTGGGCCTCGTGCAACATCTTCTCCACCCAGGACCAGGCGGCGGCCGCGATCGCCAAGGCCGGCATCCCCGTCTTCGCCGTGAAGGGCGAGACGCTGGAGGAGTACTGGGAATACGCCGACAAGATCTTCGAGTTCGAGGGCGAGCCCTGCAACATGATCCTGGATGACGGTGGCGACGCCACCATGCTCATCCTGCTCGGCGCCAAGGCGGAGAAGGACCCGAGCGTCCTCGACAATCCGTCGAACGAGGAAGAGGAAGCCCTCTTCGCCACCATCAAGAAGCGTCTGGCGAAGAATCCGGGCTGGTACTCGAAGATCCGCGACTCGATCAAGGGCGTGTCGGAAGAGACCACCACCGGCGTCATGCGCCTTTATCAGATGGAGAAGCGCGGCGAGCTGCCCTTCCCGGCGATCAACGTCAACGACAGCGTCACCAAGTCGAAGTTTGACAACCGCTACGGCTGCCGTGAATCGCTGGTTGACGGCATCCGCCGCGGCACCGACGTGATGATGGCCGGCAAGGTCGCGGTCGTGTGCGGCTACGGCGATGTGGGCAAGGGCTCCGCCCAGTCGCTCGCCGGCGCCGGCGCGCGCGTCGTCGTCACCGAGATCGACCCGATCTGCGCCCTGCAGGCGGCGATGGACGGCTTCGACGTCAAGACGCTGGACGAAGTTGCCCCCACCGCCGACATCTTCGTCACCGCCACCGGCAACAAGGACATCATCACGCTCGACCACATGCGCGCCATGAAGGACATGGCGATCGTGTGCAACATCGGCCACTTCGACAACGAGATTCAGGTCGCAAGCCTGAAGAACTACAAGTGGACCAACGTGAAACCGCAGGTGGACCTCATCGAGTTCCCCGAAGGCAAGCGCATGATCCTGCTCTCCGAGGGCCGTCTGGTGAACCTCGGCAACGCCACCGGCCACCCGAGCTACGTGATGTCGGCCTCCTTCACCAACCAGGTGCTGGCCCAGATCGAGCTGTTCACCAAGGGTGACCAGTACAAGAACTCAGTCTACATCCTGCCCAAGCATCTGGATGAGAAGGTCGCCCGCCTGCATCTGGCAAAGCTCGGCGCCAAGCTGACCGTTCTGTCCGACGACCAGGCTTCCTATCTCGGTGTGGAGAAGACCGGTCCGTTCAAGAGCGAACTCTACAAGTACTGATCGGATTGAGCCGGAGCGGGCAGGGCGGCGACGGTCGCGTCCGTTGCTTGTCCAAGGGTTTTCCACTGCCCGGCTGCGGACCAAACCCCGGGATTGACTCGCGGAGTGCGTCACAGGCGCGCTCCGCTTTCCGTTTTAGGGGTTGGTACTCTTCTGCCTGATTCCCAAACGCGTTATGGTGAAGCGAATCACACGCCGCACGAGGCAGACGGCGACGGGGATTCGGGTTTTCATCTACGCCTCCAGCGGCGGAGGGGACGGTTTCGATGCCGGACTGCGGCAAGATCCGTGCGCGTATAGGCGCGGCACGGCACGGGCGGATTCCATGCGCGATGCAGGAAGGCGGCGCAAAGCGCGCCGCGCCTGACGTGTCGCCAATGGAACCGTGCTCCGGAGCCGAAAGCAGCGGGCGCATCCCGGTCTTCAGTCGCTGCCGTCCGGTCGTTCGCGCGCTGCTTTCCTCCACCATGCTTGCCGCTGCGCTCCCGCTCGCCGGCGCATCCGCCGCCTTTGCCGCCGCGGCGTTGCCGCGTCTGTCGGCCGGCGCCGGTCCTCTCAACTCGCTTGAAGTCATCTGGTTCTCCGCCTTCGTCGGCGCTGTGGCCTTCGGGGTCGCTAGCGCCGTCGGCATGGTGCGCGTCCGCCGCCGCGCCCAGAGCCGGATCGACCTGCTGACGAGCGAGAACGGCGACCTGAAGCTGCGTCTCGACCGGCTCGAAGGGGTGCTGGATACGGACGACCAGCGTCTCGTCGTATGGCCCTCGCGCGAGGCCGAGCCCATCGTGCTTGGCGGTCTCAACGGTGCCAGCGGTGCGCCGCGCAGCCCCGCCGCGCTGCTGGCCTTCGGCACGTGGCTCCAGCCCGACAGCGCCGCACGGCTCGAAAGCCTTCTGGAAACGCTGCGCGAGCAGGGCGCAGCCTTCACGCTGACGCTGCAGGCCCGGCAGGGCGGGTTCATCGAGGCCTCGGGCCGCACCGCCGGCGGCTGGGCCGTTCTGCGCCTGCGCGACCTGACCGGCGAGCGCGCGCGCCATGCCGATCTCGCGCACGATCACGCCCGTCTCAACTCCGACATGACGACGCTCAAGGCGCTTCTCGATGCGCTCGACGGTCCCGTCTGGCTGCGCGATCCGGAAGGCCGCATCTCCTGGGTCAACCGCGCCTACGCCGCCGCCGTGGAAGCCGATGCCGGCAATGCGGTCGAACAGGACATCGAGCTGCTCGACGCCGCCGGCCGCCGCGCCATGAGCGAGGAGCGTGACGACGACGGCCGCTTCAAGGCCCGCCTGCCCGTCGTCGCCGCCGGCCGCCGTCATGTCTTCGACGTCATCGACGTCGCCCGCTCCTCCGGCAGTGCCGGCATCGCGCTCGATACCTCCGAGCTTGAGCAGATGCGGTCCGAGCTGAAGCGCACCGTCGAGTTCCACGCCCGAACCCTCGACCAGCTGGCCACCGCTGTCGCCATCTTCGGTCCCGACCGCCGTCTGCAGTTCCATAACGCCGCCTTCCAGACCCTCTTCGGCCTCGACCCCGCCTTCCTGGAGAGCGGCCCGGACGACGGTGCCGTGCTCGATGCCATGCGCGCGGCGCGCAAGCTGCCCGAACAGGCCGACTACCGGCAGTGGCAGAAGAAGCATCTTGAGAGCTACCAGTCGCTGGAGCCGCGCGAGGTGTGGTGGCACCTGCCCGACGGCCAGACGCTGCGCGTCATCGCCAACCCGCATGCCAAGGGCGGTGTCACCTACATCTACGAGAACGTCACCGAACGCATCGAGCTGGAAAGCCGCTACAACGCGCTGATCCGGGTGCAGGGCGAGACGCTGGATCACCTGACCGAGGCCGTTGCGGTGTTCGGCTCCGATGGTCGCCTGCGTCTTTGGAACCCGGCGTTTGCCTCCTTCTGGCAGCTGTCGGAGGAGGATCTCGGCGAGAGCCCGCACGTCTCCAACGTTTTCGGAACCTGTGCGCGCCTGTTCCCCGATCCGCAGGCCTGGAAGGGCCTGACGACGACCATCACCGGCCTTGCCGACAACCGCGCGCGCGCCTCCGGCCGCATGCAGCGTCCCGACGGCAACGTGCTCGACTACACCACCGTGCCGCTGCCCGATGGCGGCACGCTGGTCGGCTTCGTCAACGTGACGGACTCGGTCAACGTCGAACGCGCGCTGATGGACAAGAACGAGGCGTTGCGCGAGGCGGATCAGCTCAAGAACACCTTCGTCCAGCACGTGTCCTACGAGCTGCGCTCGCCGCTGACCAACATCATCGGCTTCGCCCAGCTTCTCTCCGATCCCAAGTTCGGCACGCTGACGGAAAAGCAGTCGGAATACACCGACTACATCATGTCCTCGTCCTCCGCGCTCTTGGCGATCATCAACGACATTCTCGATCTGGCCACCATCGATGCCGGTATCATGGAGCTCGACCTCGGCGAGGTTGCGATCTCCGATGCGGTCGCCGGCGCCATCGAGGGTGTGAAGGACCGGCTGGTGGAAACGAACATCGATCTGAGGGTCGATGTGCCGGCCGACATCGGCACCTTCGTTGCCGACGAGCGGCGCCTGCGCCAGGTTCTCTTCAACCTGATCTCCAACGCGATCCGCTATTCCGACGAGGGCGGCGTCGTGGAGCTTTCGTGCATGCGCAATCATGGCGAGATCCGCTTCGTGGTGCGCGATCACGGCTGCGGCATCGCCAAGGAGAACATCGATAGCGTGTTCTCGCGCTTTGTCGGTCACACGTCCGGCTCGCGCCGTCGCGGCGCCGGTCTCGGGCTCGCCATCGTCCGCAGTTTCGTCGAACTGCACGGCGGCACGGTGGAGATCCAGTCGGAGGAGAACGTCGGCACGACGGTGGTGGCCAAGTTTCCGCAAAAGCCGAAAGCGGCGGAGCGCGATGCGGCCGAGTGACGGCGTGAGCAGAGCGCGGCGCTCTTCACCGCTCCGCCCGATGCGCGCTATAAGCCGGTCAGCGTCGCAATAACGTCCGAGAAACCACCCGTGTCCAGTCTGTCCACCCTGCGGATCGATCTAGCCGACGAAGCCGCCACGCAGCGGCTTGCGGAAGACCTTGCCATGGTGCTGAGACCCGGCGACGCGGTGGCACTTCACGGCGATCTTGGGGCCGGCAAGACGACGTTCGCCCGCGCATTGCTGCGGGCGCTGGCCAATGATCCGGAGCTTGAGGTTCCAAGCCCCACCTTCACCCTCGTCCAGCCCTATGACTTCTCCCGTTTTCCCGTCGCCCATCTCGATCTCTATCGCACGGAGGATCCGGACGAGATCGTGGAACTCGGTCTCGACGACATGCTGGCGGAAGGCGCCGCACTCATCGAATGGCCCGAGCGCGCCGACGGCATGCTGCCGGCCGACACGCTGTGGCTGGCGCTGGAGCCGGGGGCGTCCGCGAATGCCCGTGTCGCGACCTTTTCGGCCGCTGCCGGCGACTGGGCGGAGCGCCTGCCGCGAAGCTTCGCGCTTCGCGCCTTTCTCAAAAACGCCCGTTGGCGCGATGCGACCCGCCGCTTCTTGCAGGGCGATGCCTCTGCCCGGCGCTACGAGACCGTCGACACGCCGGCCCGTCACGCCATCGCGATGAATGCGCCGGCCCGGCCCGACGGCCCGCCGGTACGAAACGGCCTACCCTACAGCCGCATCGCGCATCTGGCCGAAGACGTGCGTCCCTTCGTGGCCATCGGCACGGCATTGCGCGAGGCCGGCTTTTGCGCGCCGGAAATCTATGCCGCCGATCTCGATGCCGGCTTCCTGCTGATTGAGGATCTGGGCCGGGGCGCCATCGTTGCAGACGGTGCGCCGGTCAGCGAACGCTACATGGCTGCGGTGGACCTGCTGGCGGACCTGCATGCCCGCCCATGGCCGGCGGAGGTGGCGGTCGGCGACGGCGCGGTCCACCATGTACCGGCCTATGACCGCGATGCGCTGATGATCGAGGCCGAACTCTATCTCGACTGGTACGTGCCGGACGTGACCGGCGCTCCCGCCTCGCCAGAGGCGGCGATCGCGTTCGGACAAGGCTGGGACCGGCTGATCGCCCTGATGGAGACATCGCCCACGACCTGGGTGCTGCGCGACTTCCATTCGCCGAACCTGATCTGGCGGGATGGCGAGACGGGCAACCACCGCCTCGGGCTGATCGATTTTCAGGACGCGGTGATCGGACCGGAGGCCTACGATCTCGCCTCGCTCGCTCAGGATGCCCGCGTCACGATACCCGCCGCGCTGGAAGAGGCGTTGGTCTCGCGCTATGTGGATATCCGCCGGGCACGGGATAAGGAATTCGACGAGGCGGCACTGAGGCGCGACTACGCTATTCTCGCCGCGCACCGGGTGACCAAGATCATCGGCATCTTCACGCGGCTTGCGCGGCGGGATGGAAAGCCCGGCTACCTCGTGCACATGCCGCGGCTCTTTGCCTATCTGGAACGCTCGCTGTCGCACCCTGAGCTTTCCGACATGAAGCTCTGGTACGATCGATTCGCGCCGCGATAGAAAATTCACGTCAGAACACGGATAAGGCCGGCGAACGGCCCTCTAAGATTGAAGACATGACCAAAAACAACACCTTTCGCCCCAAGAAGGCGATGATCCTGGCCGCCGGCCTCGGCAAGCGCATGCGCCCGCTCACCGCGACCACCCCGAAGCCGCTCGTCGAAGTCGCCGGCAAGGCGCTGATCGATCGCAGCCTCGACAGGCTGGTCGATGCGGGCGTGGAAACCGCCGTGGTCAACGTCCACTGGCTGGCCGATCTGGTCGAGGTTCATCTCGCCCGCCGGTCCGCGCCGAAGATCGAGATTTCCGACGAACGCGGCGCCCTGTTGGAGACTGGCGGCGGCATTGTCCATGCGCTCGACAAGCTGGGCCCCGACCCGTTCCTGCTGTTCAATTCCGACAGCTTCTGGATCGAGGGCTCCCGGCCGAACCTGGAGGTGATGTTCGAGGCCTGGGACGAGACCCGCATGGACGCGCTGCTGATGCTTGCCTCCACGGTGGAGACGGTCGGCTATTCCGGCCCCGGCGATTTCGTCATGGACCGCGACGGCCTGCTTGCCCGGCGCGAGGAGCGCAAGGTGGCGCCCTTCGTCTATGCCGGCACCGCGCTGCTGCACCCCCGTCTTTTCGAGGGCGCGCCGGAGGGGGCGTTCTCGCTGAACACGCTGTTCGACAGGGCGATTGAGGCGGACCGGCTTTTCGGCGTGCGCATGGACGGCCTGTGGCTGCATGTCGGCACACCCGAGGCCATCGGCAAGGCGGAAGCCAAGATCCGCGAAAGCGCGGCCTGAGAGACGCGATCGCGGAAGCGGCCGACGTTGCACCGATCGTTTCGGTCGGGCAGCGAATTGGCCTAAGCTCCCGGCATTGATTCCACCGGGGGCCACCATGCCGGGCGAGCCGCGCCTTTACTCCATCCCGCCGACAGCGCCGTTTCTCGACACATTGGTCGACCGGCTGATCGACGGCACGCTGATCCCGGGCTTTGCCCCCGGCCGCGATCCGCTGGCGCTGGCGGACGCGACCATCTACCTGCCGACGCGGCGCGCGGCGCGCTCCATCCGCGAGGCGTTCCAGCGCGCGTTCGGTGGCAATGTGGCGCTGCTGCCGCGCATCCGGCCCCTGGGCGGCGTCGACGAGAGCGAGCTGGTGCTGCACGCCAGCGCCGATCTGGAGCCGCTGCCGCCCGCCATGAGCGACATGGAGCGGCGCATCGCCATGACGCGGCTGATCCTCGCCTGGGCCACAAAAGTCCGCCGCGAGGTGCTGAAGCTGAAGCCCGGCGAGGCGATCGCCATCCCGGCATCCCCCGCCGATGCTGCGTGGCTCGCCGCCGATCTTCTTTCCCTGATGGACCAGATCGAGACGGAGGAGGCCGACTGGGCCGCGATCCAGGCATTGGTTCCCGACGACCACGCCGAATACTGGCAGATCACGTTGGAATTCCTGAAGATCGCCACGGAGATCTGGCCCGCCTATCTGGCTGAAAATGGCCGCATGGACCCCAATGCGCGCCGTTCGGCCCTGATCCGGCGGGAAGCCGCGCGCCTTGCCGAAAACCCGCCGCGGGGACCAGTGATTGTGGCGGGCTCCACGGGCTCCGTGCCGGCCACCGCCGACCTCATCAAGGTGGTGGCGCATCTGGAGAAGGGGGCCGTCGTTCTGCCGGGGCTCGATCGCGGCATGGACGAGACCGTCTGGCGGGCACTGACCGATACCGCGAACCCGGTTCCCTCCCATCCCCAATACGGCCTGAAGAGGCTGCTGATGCATCTGGACGCGGATCGCGATCAGGTTGTCGATCTAGCAACTCCCGCATCGCCGGAACTCGCAGACCGTGAAGTCATCGTCGCCGAGGCCTTGCGTCCGGCGGAGACGACGGATGCCTGGCGCGCCTTCCTGAAGGAGCCTGTGGTCACCCGTGCGCCGGATGCCTTCGCGGATGTCTCGCTCCTTGTCGCGCGCAACGAGACGGAGGAAGCGCTGGCGCTGGCGCTTGCCTTGCGCGAGGCTGTCGCCGACGGCCGGCAGGCTGCCCTTGTCACGCCCGACCGTATGCTCGCCCGTCGGGTCGCCGGCGAATTGCGGCGCTGGGATCTGGCGGTTGACGACAGCGCCGGCCAGCCGCTTCACCGTTCGACGCCCGCAACGCTTGCCCGGCTCGCCACCTCGGCGGCGCTTGAGGGGCTGGAACCGGTCACCCTGCTGGCATTGCTGAAGCATCCGCTCTGCCGGCTATCGCTGCCGGCCAGCGCCATCCGCGATGCGACCCGGGCGCTGGAGCGGGCGATCCTGCGCGGTCCCCGGGCGCGCCACGGCACGCAAGGGCTGCTCGTTGCGCTGGAGGCCGCCGAAGCGGAGGCAGCCGTCGATACCCGTCTGCCGCGCTGGCGGCGCCTGTCGGAGGCGGAATGGAGCGCGGCGCGCGATCTCTGCCGGCGTCTGGCCGAGGCTTTGCGGCCGCTTGAGGAACTCTTCGAGGGGCGCGGGCTTGTGCCGGTCGAGCTCCTCGCCGAGCGTTCCGTCGCCTGCCTGAAGGCGTTGGCGGCCGACGAGACCGGCTCGGATATTGCGCTTTTTTCCGGCGAGGCTGGCGAGGCTCTGGCTGCGGCGCTCACCGGCGTGATCGAGGCGAAGGGGGCTGGGCTCGCCATTCCCGCCTCCGACTGGCCGCCGGTCTTCGATGCGCTGATATCCGGGGTGCCGGTTCATTCGCGCGCGCCCGCCGATCCGCGCATTCACATCTGGGGCCCTCTCGAAGCGCGTCTCCACTGGCCCGACATGCTGGTACTCGCCGGCCTCAACGAAGGCACATGGCCCGCCACCACCCGAAATGACCCGTGGCTCAACCGGCCGATGAAGCGTGACGTGGGACTGGAGCCGCCTGAACGACGCATCGGTCTTGCCGCGCACGATTTCGCCCAAGGTCTGGGCGCAAGGCAGGTGCTGCTGTCGCGCGCGGCGCGCAGCGGTTCCGCGCCCACCGTCGCCTCGCGCTGGCTGCAACGCGTTCTGACGCTCGCAGGGCGCGAGACAGCCACGGAAATGGCCGAACGCGGCCGCCGGTTCCTCGACTGGGCGCGTGCGCTCGATGCCGCGAAGGGCCCCGTCCGCCCCGCCGCCCGGCCCTGGCCGAAGCCGCCGGTTGAAGCGCGCCCGCGCAAGGTGTCGGTGACGGCGGTGGAGACCTGGATCCGCGATCCGTATGCCCTCTTTGCCCGCGATATCCTGAAGCTCGACCCGGTCGCCCCGATCGGGGGGCTGCCGGGGGCGGCGGAGCGCGGCACGCTGATCCACGACGTTCTGGCCGACTTCCTTCAAGAGTGGGACGGCCCCTTCGATCGGGCCGCCTGCGACCGGCTCGTCGAGATGGGCCGCGAGCGCTTCGCCCCGCTTGCCGCATTTCCCGAGATTCACGCGCTGTGGTGGCCGCGCTTCGTGCGCATAGCGGAGTGGTTGGTGCTCGAATTCGAGGCGGGACGCGCGGACATCGCGGCCCGTCACGCCGAAATCGCCGGCCGCGTGGAGATCGACGGCCCGGCCGGCCCCTTCTTTCTCACCGGCCGCGCCGACCGCATCGATATCGCCGGCGACGGCTCGCTGGTGCTGCTCGACTACAAGACCGGCACGCCGCCTTCGGCCAAAGAGGTGGCGAGCCTCTTCGCGCCGCAACTTCCACTGGAGGCCGCCATGGCGACGCGCGGCGGTTTCAAGGACATTCCGGCCGAAGCGCCCGTCTCCAAGCTCGCCTATATCCGGCTTTCCGGCGGCACGGAGCCGGGTCAGTACAAGTCGGTGGGCGCGGACGCCGATATCGCGGAACTGGCGGAAGACTCGTTCGAACGCCTGAAAGGCCTCGTCCACGCCTATGACCGGCCCGAGACCGGCTATCTTTCCCGCGCCCGGCCAAAGTTCGAGGGCAACATGGACGGCGACTACGATCATCTGGCCCGCGTGCGCGAATGGTCGGTTGGCGAGGAGGGCGAAGGCTGATGGAGATCCCCGCCGTCACGCTGGAGCGCCAGCGCAACGCCTCCCACCCGCAGGCCTCCGCCTGGGTGAGCGCCAATGCGGGCGCCGGCAAGACCTTCGTGCTCGCCCGCCGGGTCGTGCGGCTGCTTTTGAACGGCACCGATCCCGCGCGCCTGCTCTGCCTCACCTTCACCAAGGCAGCCGCCGCCGAGATGGCCTCGCGCGTTTTCGATACGCTGGCCGACTGGGTGTCGCTCGATGATGACGCGCTTGCCGCGGCCATTACCGACATGGGCGAGGCGCCGCCCGATGCGGCAAAGCTCGCCCGCGCCCGCCGGCTATTCGCCACCGCGCTGGAAACGCCGGGCGGGCTGAAGATCCAGACGATCCACGCCTTCTGCGAATCGCTGCTGCACCAGTTTCCGCTGGAAGCGAATGTCGCCGGGCATTTCACCGTGCTCGACGAGCGCGTGCAGGACGAATTGCTGACCGAGGCCCGCGCAAGCGTGCTGCATCAGGCGGCCGAGGACGAGGACGGCCCGCTCGGCCGTGCGCTCGCGAGCCTCATCGCGCTGATGTCGGACGGCAAGGTCGCGGACGTTGTCGATGCGGTCATCGCCAAACGCGACGACCTGCGCCGCTGGATCGTGGAAGCCGGCACGCTGGAAGACGGGCTTGCGGCCCTCTCCAGGGCCTTCGGCGTGGCACCGGGCGAGACCGTCGCGGCCTGCGACGCTGAAATTCTCGACGCTGCCATCGAACCGGAGCGCCGCAAGGCCATCGCCGAAGCGCTTCGGACCGGCACCAAGACCGATATTGCGAAGGCAGACGCGCTGGACGCCTCGATTGCCGCGCCTTCCGAGGAAGAGCGCCGGCGCGCGTACCTCGCAGCCTTCCTCACCAAGAAGGGCGAGCCGCTGAAAAGTCCGGCGACGAAGGCGATCCAGCAAGGATTTCCCGACGTCGTCGATGCGCTGGTCGATGAGGCCGCGCGGCTCGTCGCCCTCTTCGAGCGCCGACGTGCCATCGTCACCATGGAGGGCACAGCCGCGCTGATGCGTCTCGCGGATGGCGTCCTCCAGCACTATGAGCACGACAAACGCCAGCGCGGCCTGCTCGATTTCGAGGATCTCGTCGTCAAGACCGCCAATCTGCTGTCGAGCCGCGAGGCGGCGGCCTGGGTGCAGTACAAGCTCGATCAGGGCCTCGATCACATCCTCGTCGACGAGGCGCAGGACACCAGCCCGCGCCAGTGGCAGGTGATCAGCGCATTGGCCGAGGAATTCTTCGCAGGCGAGGGCGCACGCCCCGTCACGCGCACGCTTTTTGCCGTCGGTGACGAGAAACAATCGATCTACTCGTTCCAGGGCGCGGTGCCGGCCTACTTCGCGGAAATGCGGCGCCACTTTCAGCGCCGCGCGAGCGAGGGCGGCGGCATTTTCCACGATGTGCGCCTGACGCTCTCCTTCCGCTCCACCGCCGATGTGCTGGGCGCGGTCGATCTGGTCTTCGCCGACGAAGCCGTGCGCAAGGGCCTCTCGCGCGACGGCGAGGCGCCGGTGCACGAGGCGGTGAGGCGCAACGATCCGGGCCTTGTCGAGATCTGGCCGATGCTGGCGGAGGAAAAGACCGATCCGCCCGATGACTGGCGCGAGCCGCTCGACCATGCGGGCCCCGGGAGCCCGATGATCCGCGTGGCGGAGCGCATCGCGGAAACGGTGGCCGGATGGCAGCGCGAGGGAACGGCAAGCGCCGGCGACGTGCTGGTGCTGGTCAGGAAACGTGGGGCCTTCGTCGCCGCGCTCAATCGGGCGTTGAAGGTGGCGGGCGTGGCGGTGGCCGGTGCGGATCGCCTGACGCTCAGCGAGCACATCGCGGTGCAGGATCTGGTGGCGCTCGGCCGCTTCGTGCTGCTGGCCCAGGATGATCTCTCGCTCGCCTGCCTGCTGAAGAGCCCGCTCTTCGGGCTCGATGACGACGACCTCTTCGCGCTTGCCCATGATCGCGGCGAGCGCACGCTCTGGCAGGCCCTGCGCGCCCGCGCCGACGGCAAGCCGGCCTGGAAGCTCGCGCTCGCGACGCTGGAGGACTGGCGCGCCCGGGCGGACTTCGTGCCGCCTTACGAATTCTATGCCCGCATTCTCGGTGCCGATGGCGGACGCCGGCGCATGCGCGAACGGCTCGGCCAGGAAGTGGACGACGTCCTCGACGAGTTCCTCAACCTCGCGCTCGACTACGAGGGAACCGGCGTGCCGGGGCTCGAAGGCTTTCTCGCGTGGCTGACCGCCGCGCCCACCGAGATCAAGCGCGAGATGGAAGGGGCCGGTGGCGCGGTACGGATCATGACCGTGCATGGCGCCAAGGGGCTGGAGGCGCCGATCGTCTTTCTGGTCGATTCGGGCGGCAAGCCCGCACATCACGGCCACGATCCGGACATTCTCGCCTATCCGTTGTCGAAAGATCCCGTCGCGGCGCCTGCGCTTGTCTGGAAACCGGCCGCAAGCGATCAGACCGCATGGCATGCGGAAGCGATCGCCGGGGTGCGTGAGGCCGCGGAAGAGGAATACCGCCGGCTTCTCTACGTGGCGATGACGCGGGCGCGGGACCGGCTGGTCGTATGCGGTTTCGCCGGAGCGCGGGGGCCTGCGGAAGGGTGCTGGCACGCTCTCGTCGAACACGCCCTGTCGCCCCAGGCCAGAGAAATATGCGACGGAGCCGGGGAGGTCGTCGCGCGCTGCTGGCAGAAGGCGCGGACGGCGGCGGACAAGGAGGAGACGAAGGCCCCGACGCCGGAGAGCGCCGCAGAGCGCGATACGGAAGGCCGGGCCGGGCCTGTGCCGCTGCCCGACTGGATTCTCGACGCGGCGCAAGCTTATCGACCGCCGCGCCGGCTTGCGCCTTCGCGCGCTGCCGACCTGCTGCCCGAATCCATCGAGGAGCCGGAACCGCGCCATGCGCTGGAAGCCGCGCTCGATCCGGGCCACTGGGGGCTGGTGCGCGGGCAACTCGTCCACAGATTGTTGCAGTCGTTGCCCGAAATCGCGCCGGCGGAGCGCAGAACGCGGGCGCAAGGGCTGCTCGAAAGCGCGCTTGATGCGCGATTTGCGCAGCGTGCCCAGCAGCTTCTGGACGAGGTCTTCGCCGTGCTCGACGATCCCGCCTTCGCGGAAGTCTTCTCGCCGCAAAGTCGGGCCGAGGTGCCCATCGTCGGCACGCTCGCCAACGGGGAAGGCGAGACCTACGCCGTCTCCGGCCAGATCGACAGGCTGGTCGCAAAAGGCGACGAGGTGCTCATCGTCGACTACAAGACCAACGCCGACCCTCCGGAAACCGTCGAGGCGGTGCCGGCCGACTACATTGCGCAGCTTGGCGTCTATCGGCTGCTGGTTTCCAGGCTCTATCCTGGGTGCCGGGTGCGTGCGGTTCTGCTTTGGACCGAGACCCCGCGCCTGATGGAGATCCCGCGCGATGTGCTCGATGCCGCCGTCAGGGGGCTCACCGTCACGGGCTGAGGCGTCGGAGACACGCCCCGTCGCTTGACGCCTCGTGCCGACCTTCCTACTTTTGCGGCAACGCGGGTCGCATTGCGCGACCCTCAAACCGAAGAGGTTTTCCCATGGCGACTGAAAAGGTCACCGACGCGTCTTTCGATACGGACGTGCTGAATTCTTCCGAACCCGTCGTCGTCGATTTCTGGGCGGAATGGTGCGGACCGTGCAAGCAGATCGCCCCGGCGCTCGACGAGATCGCCAACGAGATGGAAGGCCAGGTGAAGATCGCCAAGCTGAACGTCGACGAAAACCAGAACACGGCGATCAAGTACGGCGTTCGCTCCATCCCGACGCTTCTGCTGTTCAAGAATGGCGAGCTCGCCGCCACCCAGGTTGGCGCCGCGCCGAAGAGCCGGCTTTCGGACTGGATCAAGAGCGCGCTTTGATCCGGCCCGTCGGGCCCCGGCCGTGAGACACGTCAAAGGCCCCGGTGCCCGCAGCGCCGGGGCCTTTGTCTTGCCGGGCTCTCGCGACAGGTCGGCCGCGCAACAGGATGCCGCGGGATGAGCGGACTTGATTTTCTGCGCCGGAACCCTCAAATGCGAGCCACAATCGGTATCATTCCTGCCGTTTCGATGACGGGGACACTATGAGCGACGAAACCAAGAACACTGAAAACGAAGCCGCGGTGGATCTCGCCGAGGAAAGGGCGCGCGCAGCCGCAGGCGCGCAGGCAAACGACCCGGCGGACGCGGCGAACGACGACGGCCCGAAGGACGCGGATGCGCTTGTCGCGGAGAACGCCGAGCTGAAGGATCGCACGCTGCGCACGCTGGCGGAGATGGAGAACTTGCGCCGGCGCACCGAGCGTGAGATCTCGGACGCGAAATCCTATGCGATCGCCAGCTTCGCCCGCGACATGCTGAATGTCGGCGACAACCTGCGCCGGGCGCTTGAAGCCGTTCCGGAGGAAATGCGCGCCAATGCCGACGATGGTCTGAAGGCGCTTCTGGAAGGCGTGGAGATGACCGAGCGCGAGATGCTCAACCAGCTCCAGAAGCACGGCGTGAAGCAGATCGACCCGTCGGGCGAGAAGTTCGATCCGAACTTCCACCAGGCGATGTTCGAGGTGCCGAACGACCAGGTGCCCAACGGCACGGTCGTGCAGGTGGTCCAGACCGGCTACGTGATCGGCGAGCGCGTTTTACGTCCGGCCATGGTCGGCGTCGCCCGTGGCGGCCCCAAGCCGCAGCCGAAGCCGGAGGGCGCCGGCGAGGCCGGACAGACGGTCGACAAGACGGCGTAAGATCCGGCCCGGACAAGCGGGGAACTGGCAGGGAACTGGTTTATCTGCGAATTCTTCCCCCTCATGCCCTCCCGTCGTCATTGCCCGGCGAAGTCCGGGCAATCCACTGCCGGCCGCGGCATGTGTGGCGAACGCTGGATCACCCGGACTTCGCCGGGTGATGACGGTGGAAGCATCGGTTTTCGGGGCGCGCATTTTCGCAAAGCGAGTCGATGACACTGAAGAGATTGAGCACCGGAGCTGAATTCTCAACCGGACGGCAGCGGTTGGCGCCGGCAACGAGCGAATGAGTTCTGCGACAAGTCCCTGGCTCCCGTTTCCGGCCGCCCCCTTTCAGGCTACCCTGCCGCATGGCAAACCTTCTCCAGATCCTCGATTTCATCGGCGTGGCGGTCTTTGCCGTCTCCGGCGGCATCGTCGCCTCGCGCCTGAAGCTTGACATCCTCGCCTTCGTGCTGCTTGCGACGTTCACCGGCATCGGCGGGGGAACGTTGCGCGACCTGTTGCTTGGCGTTCCGGTCTTCTGGGTGGGCGACCAGACTTATCTCGTCGTCTGTGTCGTTTCAGGCATCGCGACGTGGTTCATGGCGCATCTGGGCGAGGCGCTCGGCAAGCCGTTGCGCTGGGCCGATGCAGTGGGCATGGCGAGCTATTCCGTCATGGGTGCCGCCAAGACGCTGACCGTGATCGACCGGCCCGCGGTTGCCGTGCTGATGGGCGTCGCCACGGCGGCTTTCGGCAGCGTGATCCGGGATACGATCGCCAGCCAGCCGAGCGTCATCGTCAACCGCGAGATCTATCTGACCGCTGCCTTTGCCGGAGCGTTCTCCTATGTGGTGATGGTCGAGTTCTCGGTTCCGCCGTGGCCGGCGGCGGCCGTTGGGGGCCTCATCGCCTTCGTCCTGCGCGCCGGCGCCATCCAGTACGGTTGGTCGCTTCCGGGCTATCGGGCTCCGGGCAGCGAGTAGGGAGCGCCTCAACGCGGCCCGGTCAGGCCCTGCGGAAGACGTGTATGGCGGCAGCAAGATCCTCGATCGCGGTGCCGGTCGACTTGAACAGCGTCACCTGGTCGTAAAACCGCCGCCCGGCCTTTTCGCCGCGGCACAGCTCGCTGAGATCGGCGGCGATGTCCTCGGCGGAAATGACGCCGGCGGCGATGGGCTGGACCAGATCGCCGGCCTCCGACAGGGCGCCGGCACGCGTATCCACGAAGAGCCGCGCCTTGGTGACCGCCGCATCGTCGCTTTCGCGAAGGTCGGGCCGGAAGGCGCCGACCAGATCGAGGTGGCTGCCGGGGGAAAGCCAGTCTCCGAGAACCAGCGGCTCCGGCGAGATCGTCGCGCAGGAAATGACGTCCGCACCGCGCACGCCCCCTTCCAGATCCTCCGTCGCACGCACTGTCAGACCGTGCCGGCCGTTGATCGCGCGCGCGAGCTTTTCAGCCGCCGAAGGCGTGCGGTTCCAGATCAGCACCTCCGAGATCGGTCGCACGGCCGCATGGGCGCGGATCAGGTAGGGCGACAGGGCGCCGGCGCCGATCATCATCAGCCGCTTGCTGTCCTCGCGCGCGAGATAGCCTGCGGCAAGCGCGGAGGCGGCAGCCGTGCGCCAAAGCGTGATCGCCTGTCCGTCCATCACCGCCAGCGGCTCTCCTGTCTGGCCCGACATGAGCATGTAGGTGCCCATGACGGAAGGCTTGGAGAGCATCGCGTTGTCGGGAAAGACGGAGACGATCTTGACGCCGATATAGCCTCGCTGCGAGGTGCCCTGCGCGGCGAAATCGTTCCATGCGGGCATCAGCAGCAGCGCGGCATCCGCGCCGTCTGGGCGCGCGATGGTGTGCTGGTGGCGCACCGGTGCGGCGACGTCGGCGCGAAAGGCGCTTCGAAGCGTTTCCACCAGATCGCGGAACGTCAGGGAGCCGTTGATCTCGGCAGCGGTAATCACACGCATCCGCACCCCTCGCTCTGAAAAAGCCGGCCATCCTTCCCGAACACGGGTCTACGCCCTGCGGCGAAAACCGGTCGGGCGGTGTTTTAGGCGGCGCGCTTGTCGCCCGAAGTGGAAGCAGGGGCCGGCAGGCCGGGACGCGCGGGGCTGACCGCCTGCACTTCTTCCTTCAGCCGTTCCGTCTCGTGGCGCAGGCTGTCGGCCTCGCGGCGCTTGTGGCGCGCCTGGCGGCGCCACTTGCCCTGTCTGGCCCATGCGCCGATGCCGCCGAGCAGGATGCCGATACCGAGCGCGGCAAAAAGCAGCCAGAACAGCGGTACGGTGATCGAGAAGGCCGGCTGACCCGGCGAAAGCGGATCGAGCGACAGCATCGTTTCGTGACGGTTGGCCACGGCAAGCAGAATGATCAGCCCGGCCACCAGGGCGACAGGCAGGAGCAGGATGGTCTTGACGATCCGTTTGAGCACGGCGGAGGAACCTCATGCTGTTGGGCCGCGCGGGGCCCCGTCAGAGCGCCTGCCGTCGTGACGAAATCGCCGGAACGACGGAAAACCGCTCGGGAGCACTCTGCGAGCCCGTTCCCGGCGATCTGGTTTCCCGGGTGCACGGAACAGGCCCGAAGGCGCGAAGCGACGCAATTCACAACCATGATGCCGCGAATGGGGGGCAAGCGGCAAGTGGGGGAGAGTGACACGGGATGCCGCATGCGGCGGGAAAGGCGCAAACCCCCGGCCCGAACGGATCGAGAACCGAGGCTGCGTGGGCGCGCGAGCATCGAAAAGGAATGCCGGATATGCAGGTCAGGCCACCCGGATGCCTGTTCCGGGGGCTCCTGGCGTGCGCAAGGTGGGGCGTCAGGCTCAGTCGTCGGCGCCGAGATCCTTGCCGCCGTTCAGCCGTTCGCGCATTTCCTTGCCGGTCTTGAAGAAGGGGACGTACTTCTCCGTGACATCGACCTTCTGCCCGGTGCGCGGATTGCGACCGACGCGGGCGGGGCGGTTCTTCACGGAAAAGGCGCCGAAGCCGCGCAACTCCACCCGGTCACCGCCTTTGAGGGCATCAACGATCTCGTCAAGGATCGCATTGACGATATTCTCGACATCGCGCTGATACAGGTGCGGGTTCTGTTCTGCGATGCGTTGAACGAGTTCCGATTTTATCATTCGTTCGCCCCCCCGGTAATCTGTGTCTCGGCGATCGAAGGAGCCTGCCAAACAGATACCAGACCGTCAAGCATAAGTGCTTCCGGCAGCACTATTTTACGGATTGTACCGGTGCCGAACACGGCCTCGGCGACGCCTTTGCCGAACAACTGGGCAACTTTACCCGTAAAGCCGAGCTCGCCGAAGGCCGGTTCGTCCTTGCGCCACTCGATGACCGGCAGTGTCTCATCCAGGCCCTTTTCGGAAACCAGCCATTGCCGGGCCGCCTCCTCGCCGCCCAACTCGTCGATCAGCTTGGCCGCAAGCGCCTGGTTGCCGGTCATGACACGTCCGTCGGCGAGTGCGCGCGCCGTTTGCGGGTCGAGGCCGCGCCGCTCGGCGACGAAATCGACGAACCAGTCGTAGCTGTCCTTGACCAGAGAGGCGAGCATGGCGCGCGCCTCCGGCGATGTTTCGGAATAGAAATCCGGCTCGGCCTTCAGCGGAGCGCTCTTTACCGCTTCCATGTGCACGCCGATCGTGTCGAGCAGCTTGCCCGCGTTGCCGTACTGGAAGAGCACGCCGATAGATGCGGTGATCGAGTTGTGCCGGGCGACCACGTGGTCGGCGGCGATCGCGATCATGTAGCCGGCCGAGGCGCCGACCGTGCCGATATGGGCGACGACGGGCTTCTTGGCGCGCAGTTTCGCGAGCGCCTCCACGACGCCCTCGCCGCCGGTGGTCGAGCCGCCGGGGCTGTTGATGGCGACGATTACGCCCTTCACCGCATCGGACTTGGTCATCCGGTCGATCAGCGCCAGCCGGTCGCGATCGTCGGTGATCAGGCCGGAAATGTCCAGCCGGGCGATGTGCGGCCGGCTCTTCGCGCCACCCTCGACCCCGTACGCATAGGCGCCGGCCACGATGATCGCGGCCGCGACGCCGATGACGGCAAGCACGCGCCAGAAGGTGAGTTTTCGGCGCAGGCGGCGCCGGTCGACGATCACGTCGGCATCGAACGTCATGGGGCTCATGCCTCCTTGAGCAGTCCGTCCGCAACGTTGCCGCCCGGGTTCGGGAATGCTCGATTTCAAAAGGTCGGGCCGCCCGGTTGGCGCTCGTGCGAGCGTGCGGCGTCCCGAAGGCTTGCGCAGGCAGCGCCCCGAGCCGTCGGCGCCGGTAACGGGCGCCGATACCGGCAGGACGATCGGGCCGAAGCCGGATTGCGGGAGCTCTTTCGGTCCCGCGTCCGGGGACCGGTCCCCGCGTGCGACTCAAATCTCCGAATACAGATTACCGGCGAACGGGCTCGCCGGGGTGCTACTTCAAAAGAAAAGGGCCCGCGCGTCAACCGCGCGGGCCCCGATCTTTGGCAATGCGCAAGGAGATCCTACTCCTCGTCGCCCTCGCCGTTTTCCTGCTGAGCCTTCAGAGCGGCGCCCAGAATGTCGCCGAGCGAGGCGCCGGCATCCGTCGAGCCGTACTGCGCCACGGCTTCCTTCTCCTCGGCGATTTCCAGCGCCTTGATGGAGAGGGAGATACGGCGGGTCTTCTTGTCGAACTGGGTGATACGGGCATCGACCTTCTCGCCCACGGAGAAGCGCTCGGGGCGCTGCTCGGAGCGATCGCGCGACAGATCGGCGCGGCGGATGAACGCCGTCAGATCGCTGTCGGCGAGCTTCACTTCCAGGCCGGTGTCCTTCACCTCGACGATCTCGCAGGTGACGACGGCGCCCTTGCGGACATCGCCGGAAGCCGCCGTGTCGAACGGATCGCCTTCAAGCTGCTTGATGCCGAGCGAGATGCGCTCCTTGTCGACGTCCACGTCGAGCACCACGGCCTTGACCATGTCGCCCTTCTTGAACTCCTCGATGACGACTTCGCCCGGACGGTTCCAGTCGAGATCGGAGAGGTGGACCATGCCGTCGACGTCGCCCTCGAGACCGATGAACAGACCGAACTCGGTCTTGTTCTTGACCTCGCCTTCCACGACCGTGCCGGCCGGGAACTTCTCGGCGAAGGCATCCCACGGGTTCTGCAGGGTCTGCTTGAGGCCCAGCGAGATACGGCGCTTGACCGGATCCACCTCGAGCACCATCACCTCGACCTCCTGAGAGGTGGCGACGATCTTGCCCGGATGGATGTTCTTCTTGGTCCAGCTCATCTCGGAGACGTGGATCAGGCCCTCGATGCCCGGCTCCAGTTCCACGAACGCACCGTAGTCGGTGATGTTCGTGACGCGGCCGGTGAAGCGCGCGTTGACCGGGTACTTGGCCTCGATGCCTTCCCACGGATCCGCCTCGAGCTGCTTCATGCCGAGCGAAATGCGGTGGGTTTCCTGGTTGACGCGGATGATCTGCACCTTGACCGTCTGGCCGATGGACAGAACTTCCGACGGATGGTTGATGCGGCGCCACGCGATGTCGGTGACGTGCAGCAGGCCATCGATGCCGCCGAGGTCGACGAACGCACCGTAATCGGTGATGTTCTTGACCACGCCTTCCACGACCTGGCCTTCCTCGAGGCTCTGGACCAGCTCGGAGCGCTGCTCCGCACGGGTCTCTTCGAGGACGACACGGCGCGAGACGACGATGTTGCCGCGGCGCTTGTCCATCTTCAGGATCTGGAAGGGCTGCGGCGTGTGCATCAGCGGGCCGACGTCGCGCACCGGGCGGATGTCCACCTGGGAGCGCGGCAGGAAGGCCACGGCGCCGTCGAGATCGACGGTGAAGCCGCCCTTGACCTGGTTGAAGATCTGGCCGGTGACCTTCTCGTTCTTCTCGAACGAGACTTCCAGACGGACCCAGCTTTCCTCGCGGCGAGCCTTGTCGCGCGACAGGACGGCTTCACCGAGCGCATTTTCCACGCGCTCCAGGTAAACCTCGACCACGTCGCCGATCTTCATTTCGCCATCGCGCGCCTTGGCGCCGAATTCCTTCAGCGGAACGCGACCTTCGACCTTGAGCCCGACGTCGATGACGGCGAGATCCTTTTCGAAAGCGATCACCGTCCCCTTGACGACGGTGCCTTCCTGCATTTCCGAGCCGCCATAAGACTCGTCGAGCAGGGCAGCAAAATCCTCGGTAGAGGGATTCAAAGCGGTCATTGAAACTCCATAAGCCATTTCTGGCATGCACCGGTGGTTCGTGTTGCGTTTGTCCGCAGGATCCAGCCGGCCTCCCCTTCGCGGGAGGCATCCGTTCCAAAGGAACGGCCGGCGCAGGCGCCTGGACTGCGGGCGGTCTTCATTTCATTCTCAATGTGTCCGGAAGGCGGTGAGGTCACACGCGGTCGGCAGCACCGGCACGCAGACCCTGCCCATGGCAGCTCTTGTGCGGGCAACCGAGTGAGGGCCGAAGGCCGGAACAGCGGCAAAAGGACGGATCGAACCGGCGTCGCCGGATGAAGATCACCTCCCGTTCGGGCACATGGTCCCGAATGCCAAAAAAGGGGCGCGGCCCGGAGGTGCCCCCTTCGCAGCTCTATGCGGTTCCGCCCTCACAGGCCGTCGACAATATCCACAGCCTTACGGAACGCGGTCTCTATATCCATTTCCGAGGTATCGAGCAAGTGCGCATCGTCCGCCGGCCTTAACGGAGAGTCGGTACGCGTGCTGTCTCGTTCGTCGCGGCGCACGAGATCGGCGAGGATTTCGTCGTAATTCGCGGCGAGCCCGCGCCCTTGGAGTTCGTCCGTGCGTCGCCGCGCCCGCACCTGCGGCGAGGCGGTGACGAAGAGCTTCACGTCCGCGTCCGGGCACACCACCGTGCCGATGTCGCGGCCGTCGAGAACGGCTCCGGGCGGGATCTGCGCGAACCTGCGCTGACCCTCCACCAGGGCGCGGCGGACCGTGGGCATCACCGCGATCCTGGAGGCAGCCTCTCCGATCTCGTGCAGAGACAGGGTATCGCGGTCGAGAGCGGAGAAGTCAACGTGTTCCGCCGCCTGTGCGGCCTGCGTCTCGTCATCGAGGGGAACGCCGTCGGCGAGCATCTTGGCCGCAGCCGCTCGGTAGGTGAGCCCGGTGTCCAGATGATGGAGCCCGAAACGCGCCGCCAGCCGTCGCGCAAGCGTGCCCTTGCCGGAAGCGGCCGGCCCGTCGATTGCGATGATCATGCCGCGTCTTCCGCCTGGATGTCGATCCGTCCGCCGAGCCCGGCCATGAGGTCGTTGAAGTCCGGGAAGGACGTGGCGATGGGCGCCCCGTCGTCGACGCTCACCGGGTTTTCGCTGGCAAGACCAAGCACGAGGAAACTCATGGCGATGCGGTGATCGAGGTGGGTGGTGACCGTGCCGCCGCCGTTGACGCGCGCACCGCCCGTGACCGTCAGCCAGTCGTCACCCTTTTCGTGCGGCACGCCATTGGCGGCGAGCCCGTCGGCAACGGCCGCGAGCCGGTCGCTTTCCTTCACTGTAAGTTCGTGCAGGCCGAGCATGCGCGTCTCGCCCTCGGCAAAGGCCGCGGCCATCGCCAGAACGGGATACTCGTCGATCATCGAGGGTGCGCGTTCCGCCGGCACGGTGATTCCCCTCAGCCGCGAGTGGCGCGCGCGCACGTCGCCGAGCATCTCGCCGCCCGTCTCGCGCACGTTCTCGATGGAAATGTCGGCGCCCATCTCCTCCAGCGTCTTGAGAATGCCGGTGCGGTGCGGGTTGAGCAGCACGTCGCGAACCGTCACGTCGGAGCCGGGAACGATGAGGGCGGCGACGATCATGAAGGCGGCGGAGGAGGGGTCGCCGGGAACGGTGATCGCCTGGGGCTTCAGGTCCGGCTGGCCGGTGAGCCGCAGGATCCGCTCTCCGTCCGCAGCCTGTTCGATCTCCAGGTGGGCGCCGAAGCCGATAAGCATGCGTTCTGTATGGTCGCGCGTGGGAATGGGTTCGATGACGGTCGTCACCCCCGGCGCGTTGAGCCCGGCGAGCAGGACCGCCGACTTCACCTGCGCGGAGGGCACCGGCACCCGGTAGCTGATCGGCAGGGCGGTTTCAGGGCCGCGCACGGTCAGCGGCAGGCGGTCGCCGGCGCGCGCCAGCACCTCCGCGCCCATGTCGCGCAAGGGGTCGAGCACCCGGCCCATCGGCCGGCGTGAGAGCGAGGCATCGCCGATGAACGTCGCCGTCAGCGCGTGGCTTGCCACCATCCCCATCGTCAGCCGCACACCCGTGCCCGCATTGCCGAAATCGAGTGCCGTCTCCGGTTCGCTGAGTCCGCCGACGCCGACGCCATCGACACTCCACGCGCCCGGGCCGAGGTGGCGCACGTTGGCGCCCAGCGCCTTCATGGCCGCGGCAGTCGCGAGCACGTCCTCGGCCTCCAGCAGGCCTTCGATCCGCGTTTCACCCACCGCAAGCGTACCGAACATCAAGGACCGGTGGGAAATCGACTTGTCGCCCGGCACCCGGATCGTGCCGGAAAGCGGGGCGCCCGCGCGGGCGGTCATCGGCTTCGTCGCATGGCTCATGGGAAGGTTCGTCATCCTCGTCCTGTGCAAACCGTTCTGCCGGAGTGGGGCGGCTTGCGGGGGCTTTCATCGGCGGCTTGCGGGGCGCTTGAAGCTCGCCGTCCCGGAACGCGCGACCGTTGCGCATCGCGGCCCGCGACGGGACGATCGGGGTCCCGCAGCGATGAGGCGGTTTCCTAGCACGCCGGCCGGGGTTCGTCATCTCGGCAATCCGCTTCGACTTCGGGTTTTCGCGTAAGGCCGATTTTACGCTTTGACAGGGGGGCGTTTCGATGTTTATGGGGACGCAGCTCAGCACGAAATTGGCGAATTACACAGGGTTTGAAATCGTGGCGAAACCGGATCTTGGGACAAAGCAGCTGTGCCCCAGTTGCGGAACGAAATTCTTCGATCTGAACAGATCTCCGATCACCTGCCCGAAATGCGGCACCATCGTGAGCCCTGCGGCGACGGGGCCTAGGCCGTCGAAGGCGGGCAAGCCGGCCAAGGTCGCGCCGGTGGTTGCGGATGACGAGGAGGATCTGGAGGTCGAGGAGGCCGTTGTCGTGTCGCTGGAGGATGCCGACGAAGAGGCAACGTCCACCGGCAAGACCGAGGTTGATCTCGATGACGACGAGATCGAGGATATCGACGACACTGACGACGACGCATTCCTGCCCGATGACGAGGACGACGACGATGACGACGTTCCGGGCATCGTGGTGGAGCGGGAAGACGACGAATAGGGCGGGCAGGATCTCGTCAGGTCCCGTTCGTGTTCGCCGGGTTTCGGGACCGGTGCGGTTGCACCGGTCCGTCCCGTTATCCCCAGGCAAAGATCGGCGATCTTCGGCGGGAAATGACATTCGGTTGAAAACAGGTCGATCTTCCGCTTGACATCGCTGCGGGCACGACTATTTTCCGCCCACACAACGGCGCCGGGGCCGTTCCCAACACCCGGTACAGAGTGGGGCCATAGCTCAGTTGGGAGAGCGCTTGAATGGCATTCAAGAGGTCGTCGGTTCGATTCCGATTGGCTCCACCATTTCCTCACCTTTCAGTCAGATGAAGCCGGCACGCCGGGGTCAACCGCGACACGTATCACGTTCGCCGTGATGGTTCAGGCTTTGATATCCCGCAGGCTGTGGGGGATCTTTCCGGCCTCGCTCACATCGGGCGTTTGCCGAGCGTGTCTCGGTCGCGCGGCAGGCGCAGCGTGGCCAGAAGGAACCGCGGGATCCCGATGAAATAGCGTCGCCCGAGCCGGCCCGGCTCCTGCATCAGTCGGAAAAGCCACTCAAGGCCCAGCATCCGCATGAACTTCGGCGCGCGGACGACGGATCCCGACATGAAGTCGAACAGCGCGCCGACGCCGATGCAGACCGTCGCATCCAGCCGGTCGCGATTGGCGGTGATGAATCGCTCCTGACGCGGATTGCCCATCGCGACCATCAGCAGGTCGACCTTGCCTGCATTGATCGTCTCGATGATCCCGTCGATTTCCTCGCCGGCGAAATAGCCGTTCCGGAAGCCCGCGATCTCGTGATCGGGATAGGTGTCCGCGATATGGCGGGCGGCGCCCTCCACGGAGGCTTGCGAGGCGCCCAGCAGAAACAGGCGCAGGGGCCTGCCGATGCGGGACAGGAGCTCGGGGATCAGGTCGGTGCCGTTCAGGTTTGCTGGGAACGGCGCGCCGCTCACCATGCGGCTTGCCAGATTGACGCCCACCCCGTCGTTCAGAAGCGTCATGCGGTTCAGGGTATCGGCATAGGAACTGTCGTCGATCGCGAGCAGGACGGTGTGCGCATTGCAGATGGCAAGATCGAGCTTGCGCCGCTCCGCGACCGCCGCACCGACGAGCGCGATCGCTCCGTCCCTCTCAAGCCGCTGCAAGGTAAGCGGTCCGATCCGGATCGTCGCAGTGTCGCATTGGTCGGACGCGGGGACGTTGGACGACACCTATGGCCACCTCTTGCGGGAAATGTCTGCCGGACAGTTACGTCTGACCGGCCGGGAAACAAGTCTTTTCAATCAATTCAGTTCAAGCAAGCGCGGCCGCATAGACGCGGTCGTATTCGCGTTTCACCCGCTCCCAGGAATAGATCTGTGCGGTTTCCACCGCCTGCCGGCGCAGCGCGTCGAGGTCCTTGGTTGCCCCCCGGTGGCTGGCCGCAAGCCGCGCCGCGGCTTCCTCAGGCTTGGAAAAGTCGCAGATGTCGATGCCCGGATGGGCTTCGGCGAACGCGGCATAGGCGGCATTGGCATGAACGACAGGCAGAAGGCCGGCGCTCATCGCCTCGATCAGCGCCAGGCCAAAGCCCTCGTATTCGGAGGCGCTGACGAAAAAGGAATTGCGGCTCAGAACCTCGCGCACGCCTTCATGCGGCAGGCCGACATGCAGCGTGACATGGTCTTGAAGGTTGCGCTGCGCGATCAGCGCATTGAGCGCTTGCGCCGACATGTCGGCCGGAACGCCGCAGACATCGAGATGCCATGCCGGATCCTCCTTCCTCAGCAATGCTGCAACCTCGATCAGCCGGTCAAGCCGCTTGTTGGAGGAGAAGCGCCCGAGCGTCACCATGTTGCGGGAGAGCTTCGGCGCACTGGCCCCGGCGAACTTATCCACGTCCACCCCGTTCACGATCAGCCGCGCGCGCCCGGACGCGATGGGGGCGAAGCGGGCGAGGTCCGAGGCGCTGCAGCAGACCAGCGCGTCGTAGCCGCGAACGGAGGCGCGGGTCAGCGTTGCAAACCAGATCTTCTTCAGTGTCGCGAACCGGGCGGTATGGAAGAAGCCGCCGTGGGTCGTCGCGATCACCACCCGCCTGCGCCGCACCCGGGTGAGGGCGAGAGCGTCGAAGGCGAAGTCGATCGCATGCACATGCACGATGTCCGCCCCCGCCAGCGCCCGCCACAGTCCTGGCACGATCGGATAGCGGCGCGACCCGACATAGGGCAGCCGCACGACCTCGACGCCGTTGATGGTCTCGCGAGCCGGCAGCCGCTCCTCCGGTCTGGCGAAGATCCGGTCGCAGGTTACGACGCGAACCTTGCGAAAGGTGGAGCGTTGATGCTCCGCCAGCTTGGCGACGAACTCTTCCAGTCCGCCGATGCCCGGCGCATACTGGCGCACGACATGGACGATCTCGCGCGAAGCCAGTATTTCTTGCGGGATTTCGTCCGAAATCTCACAAGTCATCCCGGAGATAGCCTCTTTTTGCTTGAGGTCGAAAGGCGCCTTGGCGATATCTCTTGTGTCGAACAGCAATCGGGCCATCGAGCTCGCTCCGGCATCGGGATCGGTCGTAAGGGAAAATGACAGGGAATAGTGGACTCTCCGTAAATGTCCCGAGGATTTTCTCGATGTCCGTGGCGTCGCCGGCCGCAACAGGCGCAAGAGTCGTAAGGCCGCCGCAAGCCACGGGATCTTAACCATATCGGCCTACCTTGCGCGCGAAGGCGGCGGGTCGCCGGTGCCATAAGCGTTCCGGACAACCGTTCGGGACCCGCGTTCCAGACAATCAGCCGGAGCCTCCTCCAATGGCAATGACGCAAGCCGCGACTGCGGCTCCGACAGGACCGGCGCGACAGCCGGAACCGAGGGAAAAGCCGTTGGTGCTGCACATCAGTGCGGACTATCCCGATCCCCATCGCGGCCCGACGACGACGGCGGTCGAACGGCTCGTCGCCGGCACGCCCGATGCCCGCCATATCGTGGTTTCCACCACGCGCACCAGCCGCCCTGACCGGACCCATTTTCGCGATTGCGGCATGGTCGGCGGCGTGCGCCTCTTCGCCTTCCGGTATTTCGCGCCGCCGTTCGGTATCGGCCTTGCGCGTGCCATGGAGGCGGTGGGCCGGCGGATCGCCGCCATGCTGGAAAGCGAGGGCCTGCGCCCGGACATCATCCACGCCCACAAGTTCGCCTTCGAGGGACTGGCCGGCCTGTGGCTCGCCGAGCATCTGGGCGAAGATGTCACGCTGCTGGTCTCCGTGCGCGGGGAGGCGGAAAGCAAGATCCTGCGCTTCAAGCCCGGCTATCGTCCGCGCCTTCAGCGCGTCGCCGACCGCGCGCAACGGATCTACTACGTCTCTGCCTGGTTCCGTCCGATCCTGGAGGCGCATCTCGATATCGACCCGGCCAAGCAGGTGCTGCTGCCCAATATCGTGACCAACACGAGGGGCGCGATCCCGGTGTGCGCGCCGCAGCCACGTTTTGTCAGCGTATTCAACTTCGATATTCGCGGGCGCAAGGGCTTCGACAGCATGCTCGAGGCCTTCCGGCGCCACCATGCCGCCCATCCCGAAATCGGCCTCGATCTGATCGGCGGCGGCACGGACGAGAGCGTCGCCGCTGTCAAGGCGCAGATCGGCAAGGCGGGGCTGTCCGATTGCGTCCGCCTGCTCGGCCGCATGGACAATGACGCCCTGACATCGGCGCTGCCGCACTATCTCGGCCTCGTCCTGCCGAGCTTCAACGAGACCTTCGGCATGGTCTATCTCGAAGCGCTTTTTGCCGGCATCCCCATCCTCTACGGCCGGGGAACGGGGATCGACGGCTATCTCGACGGTCTGGACGTCGGCAGGGCGGCGACGCCGGGCGACGTGTCGGAAATCGCTGCCGCGCTCGATGACCTGCTTGCGCGCAACGCGCACTACCGCGAAACGATCGGCCGCAGCGCCGGCGAGATGCTGGAACGGTTCGATCCTGCGGCCGTGTTGGCGCGCTACCGCAACGACCTCCTCACATTCGCCCGGAGCGCCTGATGAAGGCCGGCGGGTATCACCGGCACTGGCGGGGGCTTCTCGTCGCAGTGGCCGGCATCCTGTCCTCGGTCGTCATCGCCCTGGCGCTGATGATGCCGCCACCCGCTCCCTCTTCGGCTCCCGCTCTCCCCTCGGCAATGGTCGCGGCATCCGAAATCCCTGCCGCATCGAAACCGGCCGGGCCGATGGCATCGCCGAAGTCCGCGCAGGCCGCACCGGTTGGCGGGACCGGCCCTGCCGCCGGCAAGGCGGTCGAGGCCCCGCGTCTTCCCCGTTTCCGTCGTGGCGTCAATCTCTCGCGCCAGCAGAGCTTCTCGCGCTCAGATCCGGCGCGGCCCGGGCACTATCTCTGGCCGCCCTTCGACGGCGAGCTGGCGCACATGTCGGATGCTGAACTCGACCGGCTCGTGGCGCTTGGCTTCGACTTCGTGCGGCTTCCCGTCGATGCCGGGCCGTTTCTGGCGGCAACCGACAGCGACGAGCAGCTGCTGCTTGACGACCTTCGGCAATGGGTCGTGCGCCTGCAGGGGCACGGGCTCTCCGTTCTCGTCGACATCCACCCCGCAACCTATTCCTCCGTCTGGCGTCCGGCCGACATTCTCGCCGATCCGCACGGCGGGAAATTCTTGCGCTACCGGTCCTTTCTGGTCGAGGTTGCGGGCCGGCTCGCCGGTCTTCCTGCCGACAGCGTCGCGCTGGAACTGATGAACGAGCCGCAGCCGAAGTGCGTTCGCGGCGATGGCGAAGACTGGACCATTTCCCAGAGGCGACTGTTTAAGGCTGTGCGGACGGCAGCTCCGTCTCTTGCTCTCGTTCTGACAGGCGGGTGCTGGTCGTCGGTCGACGGTCTGGTGCGGCTCGATCCCGCCGCCTACGACGCGGCAACGCTCTACGACTTTCATTTCTACGAGCCCTATTATTTCACACACCAGTCGCTGCCCTGGTCCTCGCCGCCGGCGCGCTATCTAGCCGGTCTCTCCTATCCCGCAACGAGCGGCAGCATCGACAAGACGCTTGCCCTGACAAAGGCCCATCTCGCCCGGCTGACAAGGCAAGGCAGCCCGCAGCCGACCGATGCCTTCGCCGCCGCCAAGGCGCAGGTTGACGACTATTACGGCAGGCAGAAACCCGGACCGGACATGATCGAGCGCCGGTTCGATACCGTTTCCGACTGGGCCGAGGCGCACGGCATTGCCCCTGACCGGATCGTGCTTGGGGAATTCAGCGCCATCCGCTGGCCGCAGGATATCCCTGACGACGGCAGCCGCCTGCGGTGGCTGAAGGACGTGCGCGAAGCCGCCGAACGCCACGGCTTCGGCTGGGCCTTGTGGGACTACACGAAGGGTTTCGGCCTGCTTGCCGACAATGCAAGCCGCACGGTCGATGCCGGCACGGCCGAGGCGCTGGGGCTGGAGACCGGCGCGCTTGAACGGTAGCCTGATCGCGAGCCGCGGCCGCCCGATCGCGCCGCAGGCCGCCAATGCGCGTGCCCCGAATCGCGGGAAATGCTATTGTCGCGGCCAGACCGCCCGGGGCGAACGCGACTGGCGGCACCTTGCGGACATCGGCGGGACCACGTGACGGACGATCGCTATTCCGAGCCCATCGTTGCGCGTCCGGTCGAGGCGCATGCCTTCGCGGGACTTGTCCTGCGCTGGATCCCGGCGCTTATCCTCGCCTATGCGCTGCTCGTCTCGCCGTTCCTGATGCAATGGGGCGGTGCCGGCGCCGATGTCGACATCAACGTCGCGGCTTCCCAGTCGAATGTTCTCAACCAGTTGTTCTGGATCGGCGTTTTCGCCGCGACCGTGGCGGCTGCCGCGCACAATTTCAGGCACCTCGGCCGGCTCATGGCCGATCCCGTCACGCTGCTGCTGCTCATCTATCTGGCCTTCGCTGCCCTCAGCGTGCTGTGGTCGCCGGTGCCCGGCATCGCCTTCCGGCGGCTTGTGCTGCAGGCGATCGTGGTGCTGTCGCTGGGCATGTCCATCGTGCTGGCGGATGATCGCGACGCCGCGCTAGACCGGGTTCTTGCGGTGATCGCCGCGACGGTCGTCATCAACCTGGCCGTCGTGCTGACAACGCCGCCGGGGCCCATCGGTCACGAGGGCATCTATTCCCAGAAGAACGGCCTCGGCGCCGCCATGGCCTTCGCGGTCCTCTTCTGCATCTACGGCGCGGCGACGAAGCGCGGACGACTGCGGGCCCTCTTCCTGGCTCTTCTGCTGGCCGCCTTCTATGCGCTGGTGGAAAGCCGGTCCAAGACCTCGCTCGGCCTCGCCGTCCTGCTTCCCGCGATCATCGGCGTGACCATCCTGATCACCCGCCCGCTCAGGATGAACGCCGCCCTGTTCCTGCTGTTCTGCCTCGCGTTCGCGCTTGCCGGCTGGTTCTATCTCTCCGCCATGACGCGTTTCGGCTTCGAAGAGCTCTCCATGCTGCTCTTCGGCGACGAGACCTTCACCGGGCGCACCGTCATCTGGCAGTTTGTTCTGGATGTCATCGGTCGCAGTCCGATCCTCGGGCAGGGGTATTCCTCGTTCTGGGGGATCGGCGCCGGATCGATCGTCGAGCGCGAGGCACCGGGCTTCGTCGTCGGCCTGCTTCAGGCCCATAACGGCTATCTCGACGTGCTGGTGGAAAACGGCATCGTCGGCCTGGCCATCCTTCTGGCGCTGATCGTGGCGGCATTTTTCTCGGCCGCCCGCATCGCCTGGCGCAACCCGGCGCTGTGCTGGCTGTCCATGACACTCGTTCTCACGGTCGCCTGTCACAACATGCTCGAAAGCAGCTGGTTTCGCGGCTACTCGCTGACGTGGATGCTCTTCATCCTGGCGGCGTTGCTGCCGCGTGCGCCCGCGCCGCGAGCTGGCGGAGCAGATTGAGGGACGCCCGTCAGGCCGAGTGGCGCGTTTCAAGTTGACGTTAGCGAAGTTCTAACCAAACGGCGTTACTAACGGTTAAGACTGTTCCGTAGTTGCCAGGCTCGCGACCGTGCAAGTTTCCCCAGACACGTCCCCCCGCCCGATGCCGATTGACATCAGGGCTATCGCGACGATCCTGCGCCAGCGCCTCTGGCTCGTGGTGCTGACGGCGTTCGTGTTCGCGGGACTGACGGCCGGTTTCACGCTTCTGGTGTCGCCGATCTACCGCGCGACGACGCTGGTGATGATCGACCCCTCGGTTCGCCAGCCGTTCGAAAACCCGAACGTCGCCTCGCGCTCGGGCAACGAGAGTGGTGTCATCGACAGCCAGGTCGCCCTGATCTCGTCTGATACCGTGCTGCGCCCCGTCGTGCGCCGTTTCAACCTCGTCGATGACGATGAATTCGGTGCAAACGCCAAACCGGGGCTCGCGGCTCTGCTTGCCCGCGCGCTCCCGTTCGCCCGACCATCGGACGCGACGATGAGCGCGCAGCAGCTGGAGGACAAGACAGTCAAGGCCCTCGGCAAGGCCCTGATCGTGAAACGCGAGGGGCTGACCTTCGTCATCAGCATTTCGGTGGAATCGAAGGATCCGCAAAAGGCCGCGAAACTGGCACAGGGCATCGCGGAGAGCTTCCTCGCCGATCAGAAACGGCAGAAGGAAACCTCCTCCGTCGAGGTTACGGACCAGATCGACAAGCGTCTGATCGGACTGCGCGAACGGCTTCACAAGGCGGAAACCGCGGTGCAGCGGTTCAAGGAGGAGAACGGCCTCCAGAGCACTGGCGACAGGGGGCTTCTGGTCAATCAGGAACTTGGCGATCTCAACGCGCAGCTGGCCACCGCGCGCGCGGAGCTTGCGTCAAAGGAGGCGCGTTACAACGAGATCGCTGCCGTGGTGAAGAAGGGCATCAGTCCCGAGGCCATCAACGGCATTTCCGCATCGCCGGACAGCTCCCAGGCCGTCTCGCGGCTGCGCGATCAATACACTGCCGCCGTGCGTCAGGAGGCCAATCTGGAGGCCGAGCTGCTGCCGTCGCATCCCGATCTGATCCGCGCCAAGGCGCAGGTCAAGCGCATCGAGGGGCTGCTGCTGGCCGAAACAAGGCGCATCGCGGATGCCGCGCGCATCGATTACGGCGTGGCGCGCGAGCGGGTCGCCAATCTGGAGCGGGCGCTGCGCTCCTCCGTTTCAAAGTCCAATGTCAGCGACGCGGCATCGATCCGCCTGCGCGAGCTGGAGACAGAGGCGGAGACGACGCGGGCGCTCTATCAGAACATTCTCGGCCGGGTGAAGGAAATCGCCGAACTGGATCAGGTCGTGGCCCCCAGCGCCCGCATCATCGCGCCGGCACGCGTGCCTGAAGACCCAGTCTGGCCGAAGAAGAAGCTTCTGGTCGCGCTTGCGGGCATCTTCGGCCTGCTTGTGGGGACCGCGCTCGCCGTGGGCGGTGAAGCGGTGCGACAGGTCTCCGCAAGTCTCAGGTCCGAACCGGCGCATCGGCTCCCCCCGGCTCCCTCGCGCGACGGGCTTCCGCCCAATCTGGTACCGGCCGAAGACTTGCCGGAGAATGCGGAAATGCTCTCTGTTCTCAACAGTATCCCGCGTCTCAGGCACCTGCCCGAGGCCGATCGCAAGGCCGTAGCCGCCATTCTCGAAGCGCTTGACGAATACTACGCAGAGCCCGACCCGCGCTCGTGACGTCGCCGGGCCCTCAAGTCCGATCCTTCAGCCGCGGTTGGGAGATGTCCCGGACGTAGCGAACCGGACCAGCAGATCGAGCACCTCGGCACGGGCCGGCGGCGGCGTCAGGTTGTGGTCGGCGCCTTCGATCATCGACAGCGTGACGTTGGAATAGGCGCGAAGGCCGGAGAAATCGTCGCCGAACCAGGCCGCGATATCGCCAAGCCCGCGGTCGCCTTCACAGAACACCAGGCTCACGGGCACGCCGCGATCGCGCAGCGTCCCGAAGCGTTTCTTGACGATTCGGCCGAGCCTGAAATGGCGCGAATATCCACGCAGCACCGGCGCGAGTTTCCTGTCGAGAGCCCGCGACAGGGCGCCGTGAAGCCGCCTCACCACACGCGACAACGGCAGGTCGCCGGTCACGAGGCGTTTGAGCATCTGCCGGTCGACCATCTTGCGCCGATAGGTCTCCAGCGTCTGGATCGGTTCGCGCAGGGTCTCCTCCACGTCCTCGTCCGGATCCCAGACTACGCGGCGGGTGTTGATCGCGACCGCGCCCTTGATGCGCGGATCCGCTTGCGCGGCGATCAGCGCCAGATAGGCCCCGCTGCATCGCCCGACCAGTAGAACCCGTTCCACGCCGTGCTCGCCGACCAGCCAGTCGACCGCGGCGCGAACATCGTCCAGCTGCCGGTCGGAATAGAGCACCTGCGGCGCCTGTCCCGGCCAGAGCCGGCTTTCGCCCAGCCCCGCCACATCCATCCGCAGCGATGCGATGCCCGCCGCCGCGAGAGCGCGCGCGAAATCGACCGTGGAGCGTCCCCAGCCGATCGAATGGTCGTAGCCGGAATTGAGGAAAAGGAAAGCCGTCGTCGGGGCTCGCTCGGGTGCTTTCGTGAAGGCGCCGAAGAACATGCCCGCCGGGCCGAACCGCACCAGTGTCTGTTCGTAATCCGGCCCCGTGAATGTTGCCGGCAGCGACGGCATGTCTCGGGATGGCGTCGCGGCCGTCGCGGAAAACCGCGCCGCGATCCAGGAGGCGACGCCGTCGAGCGTTGCGGCCGGCACGATGGAGAGCGTGGGATTGGAGACATAGTCGACATAACCCTCGAAGGGCAGGCGGTCGATGGAGGCGCCCCGCTCCTCAAGGCTGGCGGCGAGTTTGGCATCGCCGGGGTGATGGGGGCGCTCCACCAGCAGGATTTGCGATGCGCGCGGCGCCGGAGCTTTCAGGATGTTGAGCGCGCGAAATTCGTTTGCGGTCGCGGCCGAAAGCACGAAGCCGCCGGCCATCAGCCCGCCCTCGGGCCCGTCGGAGGCATCGACCAGGAATGTCGGCTTGGTCATCGCGGTCCAGGCGGCAAGCTCGCGCAGGTAGCCGCGTCCCTGCGATACGGGACCGAGCAGAACAAGCCCGGCCATTTCCGCTTCCGATGCAAGATCGGCGGCCAGCGCACCGCCGATACCCTGCCCGATGACGATTACGCGGCTTGCGGCGCTCAGCGTGCGCAGCTCCTCCAGTGCACGGCGCGTCGCATCGCGCCAGGCCCGCTCGTTGTCAAGTTCCGCGCTCTTTCCCGCAGAGTTGCCCGTCGCCGGGTAATCGAAGCGCAGGGTCGGATATCCGCGCGCTGCCAGCATCTCGCCCAGCATCCGGTAGGTCTTGCGCGAACAGAGTTCCTCATAGCCCCACGGGCTCAGCAGCAGAATCGCGGTATCGCCCGCGGCCGCATGGAAGAAACCGGCAAGCCCGTCAAAGACGAACGGCTGCGCCGGCGCGACGCCCGCGACGCCGTCGGCGCGTTCCGTCAACTCGATATGGGGAACATTCATCGTTTCGCTCCGGGCCCGAAAACGGCGGGGACGGCAACGCGGGCCGGGCCTTCAGGTCCTGCCCGGCGCTCATCACTCCACTAGAGGGCAAAATCCCTAGTCTTCCTTTAATGGTACGTCAAAGATGCCAAGGGTAAGGTTTCCCGTGTTTCACCCAGCTCCGCTTTGCCGAACGCGAAGGATCCGGCCCCCGATGGTCACCGTCCAGATCGCCATCGCCATCGCCAGCATCGGCCGGCCCTCGCTTGCCGATACCCTGCGCTCGCTCGCAGAACTTTCGCTGCCGGCGGACGTCTCGGTTTCCGTTCTCGTCGCCGACGATTCCCGCGATGGCGCCGCCACCCGCATCGTGCAGGGGCTGGCGCTCGAAGATCTGTCCGTCAAATGCCTTCCCGTCGCGGCGGGCAACATATCGGCGGCGCGCAACGCCATTCTCGATGCGGCGACGGGCGACTGGATCGCGCTCGTCGACGATGACGAATGGGTGGAGCCGGACTGGCTGTCGCGATTGCTCGCAGCGGCAAGGGAATTTCAGGCCGACGTGGTGATCGGCCCTGTCCGTCCGGTCTATCCGGCCGACGCGCCGGAGTGGTTCGTGCGCGCCAATCCGCTCTACAACGAGTGGGGACACAGGGGAAAACGGCTCTCCACGGGGCGCGGCGGCAACACCTTGATGAAGGCGGACCTCTCCTCCCGGCTCCGATTGCGCTTCGATCCTGCCCTTGGCGTGACGGGCGGCGAGGACACCGCGTTTTTTGCAGCCGCCGCCGCTCGCGGCGCAATCATCGTCGCAACGGATGATGCGGTCGCCCGCGAACATGTGCCGTCCGAACGTCTGGCTCCTTCCTATGTGCTTCGCCGCGCGGTCCGTTCCGGCCAGTCCTACGCCGATGCGCGCCGGGCCGGACACGACGGGCTCTTGCGGGATCTCGCATTTTCGCTGGATGCGCTTGCCAAGGTCGTCGCGGCCGCGCTTCTGGCCCTGGTGCTGCGTCCCGTCGATCGCGCGTTCTCTTTCCGCATGCGCCAGAAGCTCGCCCTCAACCTCGGCAAGTTGCGCTCGGTTCTGGGGCTGCCGCTGGCCGAGCTCTACAGGAAGCCCGACTAGATCCGGTAGCGCAGGCGTCGCAACGGCGCGTAGAGCGTGCCGCGAAGGATCTGACCCGCCGAGACGCGCGGGGCCAGATCGCGTGCCGGCTCGAACGTCTCGGTGACCGACCAGCGCGGACAGAACCACGCATCATCGAAGGAAAGACCACCCGTGCTGGTGTGGATGCGGCGATAGCCGAGCCGCTTGAGCTGCGCCAGCACGGTCTTGTCGAAACGGCCGAACGGAATGGCCGCCTCGTTGACCGGAGCCCCGACCGTGTCCTCGATCCTTTTGCGCGCATCCACCATCTCGCGCGTCCGCCCGGCCTCATCCAGCCCGCTCCACGCGACATGGTCCCAGCCGTGCGTGCCGATGGTCATGCCGGCGCCGGCCATCTCGCGAAGCTGTGCGCCGCTCAGATAGCCGGACGCGTCGATGCGGCCGGCGAGAACGAAGAAGGTCGCCGTCCGGCCCGCCTCAACCAGCGCCGTCAGTCCGGTCGCATAGTCGGAGAGGTTGCCGTCATCGAAGGTGATCCGGGTTCGGATGCCGTGCCTGGCCTCCAGGGGGTCGAGCGCCTCTATGGTGCGCCGGTAGGTCTGCTCGGCAACGAAATAGCGCCCCTCGCCGGAGGCGAGCGGCACGATCGGATCGCCGAGGCCATGGAAGGTGAGAACGAGGGTTCGGGCAAGCATCTTTCGCGGTCGCTCTTGTGGCGGGGATAGGGACAGCGCGCCGACAATGACACGGAAGGGTCAACAGCCCGTAAGCCTTTTCCCGCTCCTCCCGACGCCTACGTGTTAACCCGGTTGGAAGGGCGACGTGCTATCGAGCTCTATAGGGCCGGCGTGTCATTCTGTCCGCGATCGCCCGCGCGCCAAAATCGCATTCCCGTATCGGACCGCACCATGCCGACAGATCCCTTCAGCGCCGGGGAGACCCCGCGAACCAGAGCTGCCGCCCTGTTGGCGCGTCTCACGCGCTCGCCGCTGGTCGCGAACACGATTTCCTACACGATCAATTTCGGTCTGCAGTTGGTGATCCAGCTCGGCTTCTTCATGCTGATCTCGCGTACGCTGGGCGCGCACGGCTACGGCGTGTTCGTCTCCATCACGAGCGTGTCCATCATCGCCGCTCTGATGATCGGGCTCGGCAGCGAATACCTGCTCGTCCAGCGTGTGGCCGTGGAACCGAAGTCGTTCCCGGTCTATTTCGGCCACGCGCTCATCATGATGGCGCTGACATTTCCGCTCGTCGGTCTGCCCACTCTGTTTTTCCTGCACCATCTGCTGGGCGATGCGATCGCCCTGCTGCCGCTCGTCGTCATCTCCCTGTCCGATCTGCTGTTCACCCGCCTCGTGGTGCTCGCGGCTCAATCCTACATGGCGTTCGACAAGGCGCACCGGCAGCTGTTCATCAACGTTTTCGCCGCCGCCTCGAAACTGCTGTTCCTGTTCGCCGCCGCCCTCGTCGTGCCGGATCTGACCGTCAGCGGGTGGGCCTGGTGGTTCTTCGCCTCCGGCGCGCTTTCCGCACTGGTCGCGATCACCTTCGTTGTGCGCGATCTCGGCCGCCCGGTCCTGACGGTGGTGCGCGCCGACCTGAAGCTCAGCGCGCTCTATTGCCTGGAGTTCCTGTCGATCGGATCCATGAAGGACCTCGACAAGCCCGTGGTCGTGCATGCGCTGGGCGCGCAAGCCGGCGGCCAGTATGCGGCCGGCTTCCGAATCATCGATGCCGCATCGGCTCCGGTGCGGGCGTTCCTCTATGCGACCTACACGCGCCATTTCCGCTATGCCGAGGCCGGCCGCGACAGCAGCCTCGCCTACGGGCTGAAGATCCTGCCGTTTGCCGCCGGACTGGCGGTTCCCGTCGCGCTCGTCCTGTTCGTCGCCGCCGATTACATCCCTCTGATCCTTGGCGAGGATTTCGCCGGAGCGCCCGGGGTGGTGAAGACGCTGGCGCTCTATCCGCTGCTGATGGGGTTCTCCGGCGTGGGGGCGGATATCCTGCGCGCCGTCGGCCGCCAGACCACCCGCATGGCGCTCTTGATCGTCACCAGTCTGGCGTTGATCCCCGCCGTCTGGTTCGGCGCCGCCATGGGCGGGCTTTTCGGGGCGGCGCTGATGCGGTTTCTGGTGCAGGCCGTGCTGATCGTCGCGACATGGGCCATCGTGCTGCGGCAGAAGAAGAGCGGCGGCTGAGGCTCCGCCGGCAAACCGTCCCCGCGCTCACGCGCTTCAATAGGTGCGCTGTCCGCCGCCGTTGAGCGCCGTCACCGTTCCCTGCGGCGCGACCTCACGCGCCGTACCCGCACGCGGTTTCAGCGCGATGATCCTGTCGGCCCCCGGCGCCAGATGAAACCAGTCGTCTTCGGGCTGGAATGCGGCATCCGCGATGTGGACCGACTGCGCGAAGCTGCGGGCGGTCAGGCGCAGGCACCAGCCATCGGCCGCGCTGCCTTCAAGCGCCACCTCGATTTCTGCCGGCGATGCGACACCGGACCGACCCAGCGGAAAATGGAAGGCCTCCGCAATGGTGCCTCCGGTCTCCGGATCGGTAAGCCGGGCCACGGTCACGTCGTGCGAGGGCGGGCCGAAGCGGTAGGCGTAGCTGACGTCGAAAAAGGCGGGCAAGAGATCGGTCGCGGGAATTTCGAGCGCCGCGCGCGCGTTCAGCGATAGCTCCCGCCGGCCCGAAACGACAGGCGTGCGTCCGGCGCGCAGACAGGCAAGCGTGAGGATCATATCCTTCGCTGGCCCGGTCTCGTTGATCACATGGACGGCGAGCCCGTTGGTACCCTCGTCGGTGAGCATCACCTGCACGGGCCGGAAGGCGCGCTTCAGCGCGTACCACGCGGGCTTGGGCTCGCCTGTTGCATCGATCACGCCCCAGCCGGCGCCGGGCAGGAGATCGCGCAACGTCCACACCAGCGCCCCGGCACACGGAGAGGCCGCGCGGCGCCATTCGCCGAACGTCGCCTCCATCACCTCGCCCGTGACCGCGCGCGAAAGATCGAGATAGCGGCCCGGATCGGCGTAGCGCAGACCGGCGGGATCCTCGCCGTAGAGAAGCTTCAGGTAATGATCGCTCACATCCTCGAAGTCCCAGCCCGCGCCGCGGTCGCGCGGAACCCGTGCCTTCCAGCGCGGATCGTGCCCGGGCTTCACCGGCAGGTGCACATCGAGCGTCTGCTGCTGCGGAACATTGGAAAAGGCGAGGCACTCGGCGGCAAAACGCACGTTGGCGCGCCGCGCATCCTCCAGCGGGCGCAGATAGGCACCGACGCCGTAATAGTGTGCGATGCCCTCGTTCGCGAAGAACGGCTGCGCGCCGCCGGAAGGCGAATTCGGCACGTAGGGAACGTCGGGGCGAAGTTCGGCGGAAATAGCGGCGAGCAGGGTCTCTGTGAGTGGTCCCTTCCACCGCGCCTCGGGCAGGCCGAGCATGGCGCCCTGCTGGTAGATCTCGCTGCCGCCGCACAAAACGGCGAGTGACGGGTTTCCTTGCGTGCCTTCCAGCACCTGCCGGGCCTCGTTCCGCACCGTGTCTGAAAAGGCTTCGTCGGCAACGGGATAGTCGTAGTTGGCGAACTGGAAATCCTGCCAGACCATCAGCCCGAGTTCATCGCACAGCGCAAAGAATTCCGGCCCCTCGTAGGCCATGGTGCCGCCGATGCGCAGCATGTTCATGCCGGCCTCGACCGCCAGATCGAGAAGCGGACGATAGCTGTCGCGGTCGCAGGGCAGGGTGAGGATATCGGCATTCGTCCACACCGCGCCGCGGCAGAAGACATCGACGCCGTTTATCCTGAGGCCAAAGCCGTTGCCATCGTCGCCGCGTTCGACCTCGATCCGGCGAAAGCCAGTCCGGCCGAGATCGAACGCCTGCCCACCCGCCTCGATGCGAATGTCGTGCAGCGTCGGCGCGCCGTGCGTGTGTGGCCACCATGGTTCGATGCCTGGCAGCGTCAGTTCGGCAAGCCAGTCGCCGTCAGCCTGTCGGGTGGCTGCGGCTTTCTCTCCCGCGCAGATGACCATCGGCGCATCGTCCTCGCCGTCCATGTGGAAGGCGAGCGACAGGTATCCAGTCCCCTCCGCATCGAGCCGCGCGGCAAGCCGCTTCACGACGATTTGCGGCCCCGGCGCTACAAGCGATATCGGCCGCCATGGCCCGACCGCGTGGACTTCCGGGCACCAGCCCGGCATGTGGCCG
The DNA here is from genome assembly GCF_037026715.1 of Breoghania sp. JC706. Lineage (NCBI taxonomy): Bacteria > Pseudomonadati > Pseudomonadota > Alphaproteobacteria > Hyphomicrobiales > Stappiaceae > Breoghania > Breoghania sp. JC706. The sequence continues at coordinate 186,729 of NZ_JBANCG010000004.1, read as the reverse complement.
AGCAGCGTCGTGCGGATCAGTCTCAACCCTTGCGAGAGAGCGAGCTGCGGTCGCCAGCGGGCGCGCGGGCCTTTCTGGTCGAGCCGGGGACCGAGTGCGCGAAAGCAGATCGCAAGCACGTTCGCATCCCGCGTCTCGACGGCCACCTCGCGGGCGAGAAACATGCAGTCGCTCAAAAGAACCCGTTCGCCGTTCCACCAGACCTCGGCGACGGTCGCGAGCCCGTCGAGCACGAGCGCGTGCGGGCCCGGATCGTTCGCCCGCACCTCGCAAATGTACCAAGCGTCCTTGTCGTGCAGCGGTGTCGGATCTTCGGGGACATAGCGCCCGGCGGCGGCGAGCGCGCCGGCGACCGTGCCCGGAACGTGGGCCGGCACCCAGTCGGAAATCGCTGCAAGTTTCGCCGGATCAACAAACGCGTCCGGCGCGGTCAGCGTCAGCCGCCAGCCTGCGTCGAGCCGCGAAACCGTGTCTGCGGATGCGAATGCCCGCCGCGCCATTGCGTTTCCGTTCATGTTCGAACCGTCAGGCGGCGCGGGATTTCGTCTGAGCGAGGCTCTTGTCCAGCCGTTCGACGAGCCTGTCCCAGGCCTCCACGGCAGGCTGCAATGCCGGCGCCAGCTTGTCGAATTTCTTGCGCATCACCGCGCGTGCGAGCTGGAACTGGACGACCTTGGCGGTCGCGGAGATCGCCCGCGCGTCCTCGATCGCGGCATCGAGCCCCGCGTGCCCGTTGCCGGAAAGCCATTCCAGATGGCTGGCGAAAAGCTCGAAATTCGCACCCAGCTGGCGCAGCGTGTTGAAGGCGTAGAGGTGGAAGAAGCCGAAAGGCCGCTCGGCCACCGCCGCGACCTGGTCGGGAAACACCCGAGCGAAAGCGGCGATCGGGTTCGCCTCGGGGCGGCGTTTCATGTGCCGGCGCAGGAGATCCGTCGCCCCGGCGAGGATCTGCTCGTTCGAGGGATATCCGGCGGGGAGCTTCACGAACTCGGTATAGGGCAGAAAGGGCGCGTCGTCGGGGCCTGCATTCATATGGAAGATGCCGTCGAAATCCTCAGCCTCCAGCCGGTGCAGGCCGAGATTGTGGAAATAATCCATCGTCCGGTTCTGAACGTCGAGCCGGTTGACGGCGACGGTGGTCTTGCCGTGTTCCTTGCGGTAGCTGGTGCCTTGCGTGTCGGGCAGGTAGAAACTGTCCATCTCGACAAGCGTCAGCCGTCCGCGCCGGATCTGTTCGGCCACGTGCCGTTCCACCCGGTCGTAGATCGCGAGTTCCGTGACCTTGATGCCGAAGAGGCTTTCCAGATCTTCGAGCGGCACCTTGAAAAAGGTGAACTGGTCGCCCTCGAAATCCTGTGTGATGGCGAAGCCCAGCGCTGCTTCCGGCGGCAGGCCGAGGGCGGCCAGCACCTCGATCCAGATGTCGAGATAGCAGTTGGTCTCCGGCCAGTCCCGCGTCATCGCGTGCAGCGGATGGCGCAGGTAGTCGGCCGGATCAAGCCCGGGAAACACCGCTCCCGCTCCGGTGTCTTCCGTCATGATCACCCCCAAAGCGCCTTGCGCACCTGCTCAGGCCACTCGGCCGTGTCGAGCCCGTGATGGGCAAACAGCGCCAGCGCGATGCGCTCCAGTCCGAAGCCGACGCAGGCCGTGTGCGCGACCTGGCCGTCGGCCGTCTTCAGCCCCCACGTGGAGCCGAAATGGTCCTGGTGGTAGTTGAACGACAGGCAGGCGGTCGGCTTGGCGGTCGAGGTGACCGGGATCAGCAGCTCGAACTTCAGGTTCTGATCGCGCTGGTTGTTCGCCAGCATCTTGCCGGCCCGGCCGAAGAAGGGATCGTTGGCGACGTCGATCTCCACCGGCAGTTGCACGGTCTCGATCAGCTTGCGGCCGCGCTCCATCCAGCTCTCGCGGAAATCCCGCACTTCGGCGGGCGTGCCCATGCGCACGTATTCGCGCATGCGGAACATCTGCATCCGTGCGGGATCCTTCGACGGCTCATGCCGGAAGCAGTAGGACTGCAGGTCGTAGAGGCCACCACCTCCGGGCAGCGGGCCGCGCTTGGCGATGGTCGGATAGAGCGGATAGCAGGCCGCCGGCGTCAGCACGATGTCGGTCGCCTCCTGGCCCTTGGTCCAGTCCTCGCCCTCGGCCATGCACTTCAGCAGGTTCATGTGATCCTTGTCGCAGCCGCAGAAGCTGTGAACCGTGCCTGCGAGCTGCGGAAAGCTCTTCATGTAGCCCGAGCCCTCGAAATGGACCCGGTTCATGCCCGGCGGAAAGCGGATGGGTTCCGCGTTGTCGGCGCCGCCGAAGGTGTCGATCAGCGCCTCGAAGCGGGCGATGACGTCCTCGAAGGCACCCGAGCGGCCGTAAAGGCCGTCGACGCCGGTGTCGATCAGGATGCCGGCATCGAACAGCCGGTTGAGGAGAGGGTTCTGCATGTCCATTGGCTTACCCCAACAGGCTGGTATCGGGACGCTGCACCAGCAGCATCGTCGACGAATTGGCGAGAATGCGGTCGTTCGAGATCATCAGCTGCGCGGAATGGGCATCGCGCAGGTGCCGGCCGAGGCTGTACGGCGTGCCGTTCTTGTAGCCCATGATCCCGCAGATGATCATGCAGCGGTTGATGATGGTCAGGATCATCTGCGAGGAAGAGATCTTCACATTGTTGATGGCCACCGCGAAGGCCATCGACGACAGTTTTTCCTCATCCCCCTGCGCGGCCTCGAAATGCTCCAGCGCGGAAACGATGTTCGACTTCACCAGTTGAAGCTCGCCGGAGACCTCGGCCAGATGCAGCGCACCCGGCGGGGTGACGCCCGGCGTGCGGCGCGCAGCGGCGCGCACGAACGACTGCGCGCGGGCAACCGCATCGGCCGCGATGCCGTACCAGACCGCGCTCCAAAGGATATGCGCGTTGGCCAGCATCGACTGCGCCGCGATCTCGGCAAACGGCTTCGGCAGGATCTGCTCGGCGGGAGCCTCGGCCTTGAAAAGGAACCCGTCGGAACGGGTGCCGCGCATGCCGAGCGTGTCCCAGTCGTGGGTCTTTTCCAGCGTGTACTGGCCCTTCAGGAACACGGTCATCACCTGATCGGACGGGGGGGCTTCGGCATGGCTGCGCGAGGTGACGAGAATGGCATCCGCCTCCTCGCCGTAGGAGATGACGGTGGCGTCCTTCTCCAGCCTGCAGGTGTCGCCGTCGACCTCGACTGCGCAGATCGAATTGCGCATGTTGCCGCCGATGCCGGCTTCCGTCGTCGCGGAGCCCAGCAGCAGCTGCTCGTCCACGATCCGTTTCATGAAGGCCTGATGCCAGGGCGCCTCCGCGCCGTGGGACACGATGGAGGAGGCCTTGATCTGGTGCATCGAGAAGATCATCGCCGCGGCCGCGCAGGCCTGGCCGAGGATCGAGCAAACTTCAGCGATCTCCGCCGTTGTCGCCCCTTCGCCGCCGAAGGTCACGGGGATGTGGATGCCGAGCAGCCGCTCCGCCTTCATGGCCTCCACAGCTTCCCCCGGAAACCGCGCCTTCACGTCGACATCGTCAGCGTGCGCGGCGGCGATCGCGGCGACGCGGCGGGCGCGTTCGATCAGATCGAGCGCCTCGATCCTGGAAACCACGTTCATTGCGCTGCCTCCTGTCCACCGCACAGGGTTGAGACGCAGGCCGTGATCGAGCCGATGGAGGCGAACGACTTGCGGTTCAGCATCGTTTCGGGGAACTCGATGTCGAAGTGCTCTTCGAGCGCCAGCATCACCTGGACGGAGGCGAAGGACGTCAATCCCGCTTCATAGAGATCGGCATCGTCGGCAAGCGTCTCGACCGCCACCGGGAGACCGCCGTGTTCGGCGAGCAATTCACGAATGGTTGCATTCATCCCTTGGTACCCCATTGCGCGGGACGGCCGGTGCACCGGAACGTCCCCATCTTCCTTTGGGAAAATGCCTAGGATATTTGGGATAAATTCGTATTAATTCTTATGGTTAAAATAACATAACGATTAGATCTGGAAATATTTGTCCGGGAAACGCAGGTATTTACGATGCTCTTGAATGCTTGCGCCGAGCCGCAAAACGCGGGTTCGTCCCCTAAAGCCGCATCGCCTGGATGATCGCAGGCCCCATGATCACCGCGAAGAGCACCGGCAGGAAGAACACGATCATCGGCACGGTGAGCTGCGGCGGCAGGGCGGCGGCCTTCTTCTCGGCGAGCTGCATGCGCTCGTTGCGGTTCTCGTCCGCCATCACGCGCAAGGATGTGCCGAGCGGCGTGCCGTAGCGCTCCGCCTGGATGAGCGAGGTGCAGACCGCCTTCACGCCGTCCAGTCCCGTGCGCGCGGCGAGGTTTTCGTACGCCTTGCGCCGTTCCTGCAGGTACGAAAGCTCGGCATTCGTCAGTGCCAGCTCTTCGGCCAGGGCGACGGACTGGCTGCCGATCTCCTCCGCCACCTTGCGGAACGCCGCCTCGATCGACATGCCCGCCTCAACGCAGATCAGCATCAGGTCGAGCGCGTCCGGCCAGGCCATGCGGATCGACTGCTGCCGCTTCTTGGTGCGGTTGGAAACGTAGATGTTGGGCGCATAGAAGCCGAGCATCGCAACCATCAGCGAAAATGAGATCTTGATGCCGGCGGGATGCTGGGTCTTGAACACGATGAAGAAGTAGAGAAGTGCGAGTACGAACAGGATGATCGGCACGACGACGCGGGCGAACAGGAAGGTGTAGAGCGCCTGCTGTCCGCGCAGGCCCGCGACCCGCAGTTTCGCGACTGTCTTCTCGTCGACCAGCGCATTCTTGAGGTTCAGCCGATCGACAAAATTCCTGAGGTTCTGCTTCGGCTCGTGGCGCAGGGATACCTTTGCCTTTTCCGCCGCGGCCAGACGGGAGCGTTCGCGCGCGCGCATTTCGTCGCGCTCCAGCGCCACCGTCTTCATGCGCTTCTTGAGCGTGTCGCCCTCGAACGCCGGCAGCGCGATGGTGATGATCGTCGCCGCCACTGCCAGCGCCGTCAGCGCCGCGATCAGAAACTGCTCGTTCAGCAGAAGGTTCATGATCTGGTCCATGGTCCCCTCCGCTCAGATCTCGAAATTGATCATTTTGCGCATGATCATGATGCCGCAGAACATCCAGAAGCCGGCGCAGCCGAGGATGATCTTTCCGACCGGCTCCGTGAACAGGATCGCGATATAGCCGGGGCTGGTGATGTAGATGAGCGTCGCGACGATCACCGGCAGCGAGCCGATGATGCCCGCCGATGCCTTCGCCTCCATCGACACCGCCTGGATCTTGCCGCGCATCCGCTTTCTGTCGCGCAGCACCTTCGACAGGTTGCCGAGCGCTTCGGAGAGATTGCCGCCCGCCTGAGCCTGGATGGCGATGACGATGGCGAAGAAATTGGCCTCTGGCGTCGGCATGCGTTCGGGCAGGCGCGCCACCGCATCGGGCAGCGCAACGCCCACGGCCTGAGATTCGATGATACGGCGAAACTCGGTCTTCACCGGATCGCGTGCCTCCATCGAGATCACCTTCAGGCAGTCGCTGAGGGGAAGACCTGCCTTGATGCCGCGCACGATGACGTCGACGGCGTTCGGCAGTTCCTCCAGAAACGCCTTGATCCGCCGCTTGCGCATGAAATTGACGTACCAGCGCGGCACGCCGAGCCCGCCGACGATCGCGGCACCCCCGACCACCAACAGCGGCATGCCCTGCAGCAGGGCCAGAAGCGACAGGATCGCGCCCGCGGCGACGGAAATCATCACGAACTGGCGGCGCGTCCATGACAATCCGGCCTGCTGGATGCGCGTCATCAGCGCCGGGTCGTTGGATTTCTTCGCCTTCTGTTTCTGGCGGTTCTCTATTTCCTTGAGCGAGTCCTGGATCGACTTGCGGCGCTTGTCGGCATCGAGACCAGACCGGCGATCGGCCACCACCGCGACGCGGGAGGTCGCGGCCTGCGCCATTCGCCGCGCCTGGCGGTTGTCGCCCGAAAGCGCCGGCTGCAGCAGGGCATAGAGCACTCCGCCCGTGGCGAGAACCACGAGGCCGACAACGGCGATGAGGGTGACTTCCGGCGAAAACATGCTCTGTTCCTGGATCGGAGCGGCGCGGGAGCAGCCATCCTGCGCACGCTCGCGGCGATGCCGTTCATGGGGCAAGCGGTCCGCAAAGGTCGAACCGCCGCAAAGTCTCTCGTTGCCCGCGCGATCCTGCCCGGCGGGTTATGCGGTCTCGCGGTCGGCCACTTCCGCGGCATCGAGCGCTGCGGCGAGGCGGGTCTCCTCGCCGAAATAGCGCGCCTGCTCCCAGAATTTCGGCCGGCCGATGCCGGTCGACTTGTGCCGGCCGATGATCTTGCCGTTGGCGTCCTCGCCGACGATCTCGTAGACGAACACGTCCTGCGTCACGATCACGTCGCCTTCCATGCCGACCACCTCCGTCACGTGGGTGATCCGGCGCGAACCGTCGCGAAGGCGCGCGGCCTGTACGATCACGTCGACGGAGGCGACGATCATTTCGCGGATGGTGCGCGAGGGCAGGGCGTAGCCGCCCATGGTGATCATCGATTCAAGCCGCGACAGCGCCTCGCGCGGCGAGTTGGCGTGAAGCGTGCCCATCGAGCCGTCGTGGCCGGTGTTCATGGCCTGCAGGAGGTCGAAGGCCTCCGGGCCGCGCACCTCGCCGACGATGATGCGTTCCGGTCGCATGCGCAGGCAGTTCTTGACCAGATCGCGCATGGTGACCTGCCCCTCGCCTTCTAGGTTCGGCGGCCGCGTTTCCAGCCGCACCACATGCGGCTGTTGCAGCTGCAGCTCCGCCGCGTCCTCGCAGGTGATGACGCGCTCGTCGCGGTCGATGTAGTTCGTCATGCAGTTCAAAAGCGTCGTCTTGCCCGAGCCCGTGCCGCCGGAAATCAGCACGTTGCAGCGCGACTTGCCGATGACCTGCAGAACGGTCGCACCCTCCGGTGTGATCGAGCCGAACTTGACAAGCTGATCGAGCGTCAGCTTGTCCTTCTTGAACTTGCGGATCGTCAGGGCGGGGCCGTCGATCGCCAGTGGCGGGGCGATGACGTTGACGCGCGAGCCGTCTGGAAGGCGCGCATCGCAGATCGGGCTCGCCTCGTCGACGCGGCGGCCGACCTGGGAGACGATCCGCTGGCAGATGTTCATCAGCTGCTGGTTGTCGCGGAAGCGGATGGGCGTCTGGTGAACCTTGCCCTCGGTTTCGATGTAGACCGTCTCCGCGCCGTTCACCATGATGTCGGCGATGTCGTCGCGCGCCAGCAGCGGCTCCAGCGGGCCGTAGCCCAGCACGTCGTTGCAGATGTCGTCGAGCAGGTCCTCCTGCTCGGCGATCGACATCACCACGTTCTTCAGCGCGATGATGTCGTTGACGATGTCGCGTATCTCCTCGCGCGCCGATTCGGGATCGAGCTTGGCGAGCTGCGACAGGTCGATCGTGTCGATCAGCGCGGAGAAGATCGAGGTCTTGGTGTCGTAATATTCTTCCGAGCGCGCCCGCTGGCCCGCGGTCTTCAGCGGTTCGGGCGGACGCGGCTGGGAGGCCGCGTCGAGGCGGCTCGGTTCCGGTGCGGGGGGCGGTGCGGCCGGTTCGGGTTCGGCCATCACCCTCGGGGCGGGTTTGGGCGCGACGGCCGCTGCGGTCCCCTGGCCCGCTGCCATGCCGTCCTTTGTGCCGAAACTGCCGCGTTTGCCGAACATCTAGAGACGTCTCCCTGTCGCCGTGCCGCTCAGCCGCGGCCGCGCAACTTCTGCAGTAGTGGCGCCAGCGGCGAGCGCCGGCGCGATTGATGCAATTCCCGGCGCCCGGTGGTGAGCTGCGCGATCGTCGTGATAGTCTCCGAAATCTCGCTCTTGCCACCCAGCTCCGCGATCATCTGGCCGTTGTTGGCGGCCGTGCCGAAGAGTTGCGGATCGAACGGGATCGCGGCGCCGATGGTCAGCTCCAGCGCCTCGGCGAAATCCGCCGGCTTGATTTCCGGTCGTTTCGGCACGCCCACCCGGTTCAGCACCAGATGCGGCGTGTGGTCGTTCGGGCGCAGCTGGCGCAGCTTGTCGGCAAGGTTCTTGCCGTTGCGCAGATTGGCGAGATCGGGTTCCGCGACGATCACCACTTCGTCGGCAGAGGAGAGCATCTGCTGCACCCAGCTCGTCCACATGTGCGGGATGTCGCAAACGACCGTCGGGACGCCCTGGCGCATGATATCGACCAACTGCGAGAAGTCGTCTTCCCTGAAGTCGTAGACGCGCTCCAGCGCCGCCGGCGCCGCGAGAATGGACAGGTGCTCGCTGCACTTGGACAGGAGCCGGTCGAACAGCATGTCGTCGAGCCGGTCGGGAGAGGAGACTGCTTCCAGGATGCCCTGAAGAGGATCCTGGTTGAAGTCGAGCCCGGCCGTGCCGAAAGGCAGGTCGAAATCGGCCAGCACCACCTCGGTTTCCAGGCTGCGGGCGATCGACCAGGACACGTTGTGCGCGATGGTGGAGGCGCCGCAGCCGCCCTTGGCGCCGATGAAGGCGATGGTGCGCCCGAGCGGTGCGCCTTCCGGGTCGCCGAAGATCTCGCTGACCGTTGCGATGACGTCGAAAAGGTCGATGGGGGCGACGAGATATTCGCTGACCCCGCGTCGCATCAGGTCGCGGTAGAGTTCGATGTCATTGGTCTCGCCGACGACCACCACCTTCGTGCCCGCATCGCAGACCTCGGCCAGTTCGTCGAGCGCGTCGGTAAGCGTTCGCAGCGCACCGCGCATCTCCAGAACGATCAGGTTAGGCGTCGGTGCGGAGCGGTAGAAGTCGACCGCGGCGGCGATGCCGCCCATGTGCACCTTGGTGTGCGCCTTGGCCATGCGCCGGTCTTCCGAGGCCTGCTCGATCGCCTGGGCGACGCCGGGGGTCTCGCAAAAGGCCTGGATGGCGACGCGCGGCACCGGGCGCAGCTGCGCGATCTCGCCGCGATCCTGTGCGTGCCCACCGGCATCGGCCTTGGGCGTTTCGGCAGAAATATCGAGCGCCGAAGTCTGATGCGCCAATTCGTTCATCTCAACTAACCTCAACTGCCGACATCGCTGACCTTCGCGCCCACACCCTCGGTGTAGGTGCCGCTCGGCGTCGTGCCGGCGCGATATTTGCCCGAAACGGTGTCGCGGCGGACCCGGTCGGCGGGTCCCATCTCGCGCGGCCTGAGCAGATCGACGGGATCGTCGATCATCGCTGCGAGATTGCTCTGGGTGGCACAGCCGAAATCGGCATAGTCGCGATTGTCGGTTTCCGCCGTTAGGGAATCCGTCCAGCGCCCGCAGGGGTGGACGGCCGCCATGACCTTTGGATAGGCGAGCCGGATGGGGGCGATCGCCGCTGGAGCGTCGACAGGGTAGGCGCGGATGGAAACGTTCTGCGGCGAGATGCCGGACTTTGCCAGCGCGTGGCGCAGCTGGCCGGCGACCGAATGTGCCGCCGCTTCGTTGCCGGAACCGGATGGCACCAGGATTTCGACGTAACGGGCACCGTTGCGTCGCGCCTCGTGTGCGAAATCGGATGCGGCGCGCTGCATCGAGCGCGACAGCCGCCGTGTTTCCACACCCACCGGAATGTCGAACGTTTCCGCCTGCTCGGAGATCACGATCGGATGACGCAGCTGGTAATCATGCAGTGCCAGCGTCTCTGTTGTGGGATTCGTCTGGCAGCCGGCCGAAAGCAGGGCGAGGCCGGCGGCAGCGGCAAGCAGCGCCGCACGCCGCACGCGCCTTGACCGATGCCCGGACGATCGCCGAGACAAGGCCGGGGCTCCTTGAGCAAATGCCATGCTGCTGTCCTCACTCATAGATAAAGCCGACCTGTCCCTGATAGGAGCCGGTGGGAGCCGTCGGATCGACCCGGTAGACGCGGTTCAGGCGGTCGAAGAAAAGCGATTCCGCATCGCCGGCCGGCGCCAGGTTCTTGTCCGGGCGCGTCAGCTTGGAAGGCGATGTCGGCTTGACCATGTAGGGCGTGACGAAGACGACGAGTTCAGTCTGGTTGCGCTGGAAGTCGCGGCTCTTGAAGAGCGAGCCCAGGATCGGCAGCTTCGACAGGCCGGGCACCTTGGACAGCGTATCCTCGTAGTTGTCGCGCAGGAGGCCGGCCATCACCAGCGAGCCGCCGGAGGGCAGTTCCACTGTCGATTCTGCCCGGCGCACCTTGAGGGCCGAGATCGTCAGCGTGCCAATGTCCACTGCACCGTCGTTGGTCAGCTCGCTGACCTCCGTCTTCACCCTGAGGCTGATGCGTCCGCCGGACATCACGACGGGCGTGAAATCGAGGCCGATGCCGTAGGGCTTGAACTCGACCTGGATGGTGTTGTCGTCGCTGGAAACCGGGATCGGGAATTCACCGCCGACGAGGAAGCTGGCGTTCTCTCCGGAAATCGCGGTTAGTGTCGGCTCCGCAAGCGTACGCACGACGCCGTCTTCCTGCAGGGCGTTCAGGTAGCCGTTGATGGTCGTGCTGCCGGCCGAAAAGCCGAGGCTTGCAATGGTGGTGTCTAGCAATGTCCCGGAATAGGCGCCTGTGTAGTTACCTGCGCCGATTGAGACGTTTTGAAAGTCGATGCCGAGTTGCTTCACCAGCGTGCGCTCGACCTCGGCGATCGTGACCTTCAGGAACACCTGTTCCTTGCCGATGACGTTCAGCATGTTGATGACGTTCGACTTCTCGCTGTCCGCGCTGCCGCCGGTATAGCCCTTGGCGATCTCGATGGCTTTCTGGGAATCGAGCGGCGTCAGAACAGTGCCGGACAGGATGATGGCATTGTTGGCGATTTCGGCGTTCACGTTGGAACCGGGCACCAGACGCCTGATCAGGTTGTTGAGCTCGCTTGTGTCTTGCGCGACCGTCAGGTCGAGGCTGGCGATCTGCCGGCCGCCGGCGCCGAAAAGGAACAGGTTGGCCTGGCCGGCCTTGACGCCCAGCACGAAGACGCGGTGCGGCGTGCGCACGACCGCGTCGGCGACGGTGGGATCGGAAACCAGCACGTCGGCGACCGCGTCGCCTGTCTCCACCACGACGGAGCGGCCGATGCCCACCGAAAGCGGGCCGGCCATGGTGCTCTGGCCGGCTGCGATGCGCACCTTCTTGGGGAACGCGCCACCGGCCTCGGCCGGAACGCCCGTCGCCATGAGCCCTGCGATGGCGAGGCTCAGGGCGACCAGAAGCCCCTTCAATAGCGCTCCGCGGACCATCGGTTCACTCCTTCGTGCGCAGCGTCATTGCCGCGTGGATTCTTGCCGCGTGCGAGATCATTCCCGCGTGGATTCTTGCGTTGTGACCCCGAACCTGACGAAATTCACGCCGCCACCGCTGGTCACTGCGTTGTCGTCGCCGGCGAGGGAATCTTCCGCACTGCGCAAGGTCAGCGCGATGGTGCCGAGCTGCTGGGACTCGGTGATGATCTCGGCCTGCGTCGGGTCGAGTTCGAGCGTTGCGGTCCGGTTCGGCGGCAGCGATTTCTCGTCGTTTTCGCTCTTCGTCTTGGTATCGATCGCCAGCACGCGCACGTTCTGCAGGATCGTGCGGCTGACCGCGCCGGAAGACCCGCGACGGCCGGCCTTGGTGAGGATCACATCGACATGATCGCCGGGCAGGATGAAGCCGCCGGCCGTCGTCACCGCTTCCACGGAGACGGCCACGGCGCGCTTGCCCTTCGGCAGGATCGCCGACATGAAGCCGCGATCCGTCTTGATAAGGCGCTGTTCACGGATCGGTTCGCCGGCGAAGACGGGGGCCTTGGCGATGCGCCCGGCCATCTCCGTCAGGGCGTCGGGCTTTTCCTGGCGCGTGATGAAGCCGGCCGTGACGCTGCCCTTCGGCCAGGGTTCCCACGACATGTCCTTGGCGTGCAGCACGGAGCCGAGGGCGATGTCGTCGGAGGCGATCAGCACGTCGGTGGTGTCGATCACGGATTTGAGCTGCACCGTCTCGACAGGGTCGGGTGCGGGGGCGGACATGTTCATCATCAGCCTTGCGGCAATGAGACCCGCTCCAAGTGCAACGCCCAACACGGCAATACGCGCCAACTTCATCGCCAGTTTCCCACTCGTTCACATCGAGGCGGCCACATGGATGTGGCGACGGCACACGGCCGCAGAGCTGCCTCGGTGGCCTCAAGTTTCGGTGGAAAATGGATAAAACATAGTTAACCGGGCGGAATCATATTTATTTTTTAATAAATTGTTAATGAAAATTTCTATTTTATTAATATTCATAGAATTCAGAAAATTAATTAGTTAAAAAATATTTAATAATTTATAGACATCCAGATGCGGCTTGGTTCCAGTTGCTAATGCAGAAGTGCGAGCCAGTTTGTCTGCGGGTACAACACAAGAGCGGCGGCAGACAGTGCCAGGCCGTATGGAATTCCATCCTCAAGCGCATGCAGCCGCACGACCCAGGGAAGGCGAACTGCAACATGCGGTATGGCAATGTTGCGAAAGCCGAGCAGGCCGAGGGTCAGGGCTCCGCCGAAAAGTGTCGTGAACACGATGAAAGCGATCAGGTGCGGCATTCCGAGCCACAGTGCGATCGCGCCCGCCAGTTTCGCATCCCCTCCGCCGATCCAGCCGAAGGCGAACAAAGTGAAAGTGGCGGCCAGCATGATCGCGCCCGCCGCCAGATGGCTGCCCCACGTGGCAGGGTCCCAGCCGGTGACGAACGGGACGAGAACGACGAACGCGGCGACGAGGCCGAGCGAGAACCGGTTTGAGATCGTCATCGTCATCAAGTCGCTGATACCGGCCAGCACCACGATGATTGGAAAGACGAAGAAGAGGCTTTGCGCAAACATTGTCTGGACCGCTTTGTCGAACCTGACCGCAAGACTAGCCTGAAGGCATTGAATATCGCGTTAACTACCCGTTCGGGCCCTGGTGTCGCTTGCTTTCCGCCATTTGCGGATCTGCCGGAAACCTGGTTTCCAAAACGAAAACGGGCGGCATGAAGCCACCCGTTTCTTGATAATCTCTGGTCAGAGAAAAATTCGGAGCGGCGCCGCCGTAGCTCGGCGGCGCGATAAGCGTGTCGAAATGACAGTCCGTCGGAAGCCTGATGCCAATATCGGCTACCGCGACTTCTTACTTCAGCTTTTCGGAGATCGATTCGAAGTTCGTGTTCAGGCTCGTGCCGATCGTGCCCAGGACGGTGATGATCGCGACGGAGATCAGCGCGGCGATCAGGCCGTACTCGATCGCGGTGGCGCCGGACTCGTCCTTCACGAAGCGGGCGAAAAGGGTCTTCATGGTTATGCTCCTACATCCACGTGGTTTTGACAGCACCTGTTCGGCGGGCTTGTTTTTTGGTCGCCGCTCGAAACTGAGGTCACACTAGGGATCAGTAGTTTCAATCAAGTTAATTGAGGGAGCGCTTTCGCAATTCAGCAAGGCAATCGCCCCTATGGTTAAGGATATATTGCCATTCCATTCCTTTATTAAGAAGCAAAAGGGCTTTGTGGATGGCGGGAAAGAAAATAATTACTATATATTTACTATAATTTTTGGCCATCAATTAGTTTTTCGTTAAGCATGTCACGACGGTGTGCCGATGCCGACGAGCCGTTCTGGCCATGGGGGCGCAGAAAGCCGGCATTCGCCGGCCGGGCGCGAACCTTCCGTTAGCCATTCCTTCACCAAAAGCGCGCAGTATTCTGCAGCCTTCAGGCCCGAAGCTCGATTGGAGAGATCCATGCGTTGCACCTTCCTGCGGATCCTGCCGATTGCCGGCGCACTGCTCGTGGCGGCGATGCCGGCATCGGCCGACGGTGTGGTGTCCGTCGTCACCGATCGCGCCAAGGTCTTCCGCATCGACGAGCCGGCCGACACGATCATCATCGGAAACCCGGCCATCGCCGACGTGACCATGCATGACCGCACGACCCTGGTCATCACCGGCAAGTCCTATGGCTCGACCAACCTCGTCATCCTGAACAAGGCCGGCGATCCGATCATCGACGAGGTGATCGAGGTGCAGCCGCAGGCCTCCTCGGTGGTAACGGTGACGCGGGCCGGGGCCAGCTACAGCTACGGCTGTTCGCCGGTCTGCAAGCCCTACCTCAGCGTCGGCGATGCCAAGGAATTTTTCAACGACACCTACGGCCAGATATCTCAGCGCAAATCGCTGTCGGAGGGCGGAAGCGCCAGCTCCGACCAGTAACCTTCATGGGCGCGCTTGAGGGCACTGCGGGCTGGAAACGGATCGTCAATAGTGCCGAGGCAGTATGGACCGCGGCACGGCAGGCGAAGACGAGGCGTTGAGAATGACAAGAGCAGGTCCGTCCGATCCTGCGCCCTTCCGGCGGATCTCGCCGGTCCGGCTCGCGACGCGGCGTTTTGCAGACCTGATCCGGCGCGGCCGGCGCGACGAGGGCGGGGCGACGGCCGTCGAGTTCGCCATGGTCGCGCTGCCGTTCTTCGCCCTCATCCTGGGTATCACCGAGATCGGGCTGATGTTCTTTGCCGGCCGCATTCTCGACAATGCGACGGCCGATGCCGCCCGGCTGATCCGCACCGGCCAGGCCTACTCCCAGTCCTTCGACGCCGCCGCCTTCAAGAAGCAGGTTCTCGACCGGCTACCGGGCTTCTTCTCCTCCGACAGATTGTCGGTCGACGTCCAGACCTTTTCGTCCTTCGCCGGTATCTCGCTGTCCAATCCCATCGAGGAGAAAAAGCTCAAGAGCGACGGCTTCACTTACGTGAATGCCGGCGCTTCGACGATCGTCGTCGTGCGTGTCTTCTACCGCTGGCCGATGGTGACATCCTACATGGGGGTCAATTTCGCGGATCTGGAGGACGGCAGCCGCCTGCTCGGCGCCGTCCAGGCCTTCCGCACAGAACCCTTCCCGGAAACGACCAGCAGCGGGGGCTCGTCATGAGCATTCCCTGCCCATGTAAGGAACAAGGCCGCGGAGCCCGGCTGCTCGTGCGCTTCGCCCGGTGCGGCAGCGGTGTCGCGGCCGTGGAATTCGCGCTTGTCCTTCCGGTTCTCATCGCCCTGCTGCTTGGTTCTGCCGAACTCACCCGGGCGCTCACCTACGATCGAAAGGTCACGCAGGTGGCCTTCACTGTCGGCGATCTGGTCGCCCAGAGCGACAGCGTCAGCGCCAGCGACATGACCGATATCTTCAAGGCCTCCGATACGGTGATGCAGCCCTACGAGGCAGATGGGCTCGGCATGATCGTCTCCAGCGTCCTCTTCGACGAGGATTCCAACGCGACGGTTGCCTGGAGTTGTTCGCAAGGCAGCACGGCATGGGACAAGAACGCCCCGCCGCCAATCGAGATCCCGGCCAGCCTGAAGCTGGCGAATACCTCGCTCATCGTCTCGGTTTCGTCCTTCCCCTACAAGCCGATCTTCACCGCGATCATTCCCAACTCCATCGACATGGGCGAGACCTTCTACCTGCGGCCGCGCATCGTCGACACGATCGCGGATCCCGGCTGCTGAGCGTGAAGTCGCTGCGGTTCGGGCTGCTGCGATACGCGGTTCCGTCTGCGCGGTTTTGCGAAGGACCGCCATTTCGGGGGCGATGAGGCTCGACGCTCCGTCACCCGCCGTGATATTGCAGTGCGCAATTGCGCCGCATGCGGTGCGGCAAACCGTCCCAGAACGAGGCGCGCGGAATGGTGGGAAACAAGACCTACGACGAGATCTCCGTCGGGGATACGGCGAGCATCTCCCGGGTGTGCACCGCGAACGATCTCTACATATTTGCGAATGCGTCGGGCAATCTGAACCCCCTCAACCTGCCCGATTTCGATCACAACGGCGACGGCCGCAAGGACAAGGCCCTGGCGCCGTCCATGTGGGTCGGGGCACTGGTTTCCGCGGTTCTCGGCAATATTCTGCCCGGCCCCGGCACGATCTATCGATCGCAGTGCTTCGATTTCCTCGACCGAGCCCAGATCGGCGACACGCTGAAGGTCACCGTCACGGTGGTGGCGAAGGAGCCGGCCAACCTCATCCGCGTCGCCACGAAGGTTGAGACCGCCGAAGGTCGGCTTGTGGCCGAGGGCGAGGGGGTCGTGGAGGCACCCAAACGCAAGATCACTCTGGCCGCGCACGAAGTGCCGCAGATCCTTGTGGAGCGGCATCTGCACTTCGATCGGCTCATCGCACGAGCCCAGACGCTTCAGCCATTGGCGACGGCGGTCGTCTGGCCGGACGACGATGCCTCGCTCGGCGGCGCGCTGATGGCGGCCGAGGCCGGTCTCATTCGACCCATTCTGATCGGGCGCGCTGAAGATATCGGGGCTGTCGCTGCCCGGCTCGGCCAGTCGCTTGACGGATGCGAGATCGTGGAGACCGACGACGAGATCGCAGCCGCCAAGAAGGCCGTCGCCCTCGTTCACGAAGGCCGGGCGGGCGCGGTGATGAAGGGGCACCTGCACTCCGATATCCTGCTGAAACCCGTCGTCTCGCGCGATGGCGGATTGCGCGCCACGCGCCGTATCTCCCACGCCTTCATCATGGACGTGCCCGGCCGCCCGGCCCCGCTGATCATTTCCGATGCGGCGATCAACATCGCGCCCGACCTCGACACCAAGGTCGACATCACGCAGAACGCCATCGATCTCGCCCGCGCCATGGGCATCGAGACGCCGAAGGTCGGCGTTCTGTCGGCGGTGGAGACGGTCAACCCGGCTATTCCCTCCACGCTCGACGCAGCCATTCTCTCCAAGATGGCGGAGCGCGGCCAGATCAAGGGCGGAATCGTCGATGGTCCTCTCGCCATGGACAATGCCGTCGACGTCAACGCCGCGCGCACCAAGGGCATCACATCGCTGGTCGCCGGTCATGCCGACGTCCTGATCATGCCGAACATGGAAGCCGGCAACATGCTGGCCAAGGAACTGACCTTCATCGCCCACGCGCAGGCCGCCGGTGTCGTTCTGGGCGCACGTGTTCCGGTCATCCTGACCAGCCGCGCTGACGATGACCGGGCGAGGCTGGCGTCGTGCGCGCTCGCTCTGCTCTACACGCACTGGCAACGCACCGGCATTGCGGCCAAGGCACTTCCCGACGAGGCGGAATAGGCCGACCGTCCGGGATCGGCTCTGAGTTGACTTTTTTTGAGGATGTTGCGGCCGGATCGGCCGGATCTGGCCCCAACGGGCTAGGGGGTGGACCCATTCCTGTCTTGTTTGCGGGACCACGCCCCGGGGTATACGGAGGAGAAATTCGCCATGGGATCTTGCGCGGGGAAATCTGCGAGCGGGAATGCGCCTGCCGAGCCGGGTAACGTTTGAGATGAAACCTTCCGTTCTGGTTCTCAACGCCGGCTCGTCGAGCATCAAGTTTGCGCTCTACGCAGTCATCAACGCGACGATCGAGGCCGTGGAAGTCTGCCGCGGCAAGGTTACGGGTATCGGCACGGCGCCGGCCTTTCACGCCGAACGCGGCGGGGGAGGGGGGCTGCCGCCCCATCGTCATCCAGACCCTTCCGGGATTGTCGATCACGCCTCGGCGCTTTCCGTGATCATGACCTTTCTGGGCGATGCCTTCCCGGATGCGGAAGTGGTGGCCGTCGGTCATCGCGTCGTCCACGGCGGGCCGCATCATTTTCAGCCGCTGCTGCTCACCACGGAAAACGAGGCTGAACTGGACCTGTGCGCGACGCTCGCGCCGCTTCACGTTCCGCACAACATGGCCGGTATCCGGGCCGCCCAGGCGGCCTTTCCCGGGGTTCCTCAGGTCGCCTGCTTCGATACTGCCTTTCACCGTCAGCATCCGTGGGTGAGCGATACCTTTGCCCTGCCGCGCAGCTACTTCGACGAGGGCGTGCGCCGCTACGGCTTCCATGGCCTGTCCTATGAATACGTAAGCCAGAGATTGCGCGAGATCGCACCCGATGTTGCGGAGGGTCGCGTCATCGTCGCCCATCTTGGTGCGGGCGCCTCGATGTGCGGGATGCGGAACGGGCGCTCTCTTTCATCCTCGATGGGCTTTACCGCGCTCGACGGCCTGCCCATGGGCACGCGCTGCGGCCAGCTCGATCCGGGCGTGTTGCTCTATCTGCTCGGCGAGAAGGCGATGTCGGTGGAGGCGGTGACGGACCTCGTCTACAACCGGTCCGGCCTCCTGGGGTTGTCCGGCATCAGTTCCGACATGCGCACGCTTGAACAGAGCGACGATCCGCGCGCGCGGCAGGCGATCGACTACTTCGCCTACCACATCCGCCGCGAGGTCGGGGCGCTTGCGGCGGAGATTGGCGGCGTCGATGCGCTCGTGTTCACCGGCGGCATCGGCGAGAATTCCCCGTTCCTGCGGCGCCTCGTGTGTGCCGAACTCGGTTGGCTCGGACTTGCTCTCGACGAGGCGAAGAACGCCGCCAACGCCGTTGAGATCGCGGCGGCGTCCAGCCTGCCCTGCTTCGCAATTCCCACGAACGAGGAAATCGTCATTGCGCGTCATACGGCGCGTCTCGCCGGCTTTGCCAGTGACGAAGCCGCAGACGCGGCGCGATCCACCACGCTAGCGGCGCCGACAGGATGAGGCTCGACGCGATGACGATCGGCAGGATGGTCATCGCGTGGATCTTCAGTGCCGGGATCATCAGTGTAGCGATCATGCCGAGGCCGAAAAGCACGGCGCTGACCTGCGGGTAGACGAGACCCGCAACGGCTGTCTTGGTTCGCATGGTCCTGCTCCTGGCTGGCGCACGCTGCCTTCGACCGTTTCGATGCGGTCGCCGCAGACATGCCCGATCTGCCGGGTTCAAAACGTTTTCGGTTCTCAGGGACGGGCCGCACCGCTCACTTGCACGAAGCGCGCCCGGACCTCGATCCGTCCCGGCTACTGCAAGGCAAACGTGAGGGCCCCCGCGGCGGTTCCGGCGATTTCCGAAAGGACAGCCGCGGCGGTCGCGCTATTTCGGCGTAAAGGCGTGCAGCAGGACGCCGTAGCCGTCGCGAGTCACGGCCGTGAAGCCGCCGGAAAATGCCGGTTCCGCCGCATCATAGGCTAGCGGGTCTGCCGCCAGCAGATCGAACAGCGCCGCGCGCAGCTGCGATTTCAGCGCCTCGGGCAGGTTCGCGCGCACGACCTGCGGCGGGTGGGGGATGGGGTCGGAGCGCCAGGCGATGCGAACCTCGTCCATCGCGAGCCGTCCTTGCGCGACCATGCGGTGCAGCGGGCCGCGGCTGTAGCCCTCGGCCTGATCACCGGCAAGGCTCGACCAGGCGAAAGCCGCGTCATAGTCGCCGCGCATCATTGCGGCAATGGCGGCTTCCGGGCCCGTCGCCTGGGTCTGCCGGGAAAAGAAGCGGTCCGTATTGATGCCTTGCTCCCTGAGAGCTGCGACGGGCACCATGTAGCCGCTCACGGACCCGGCACCGGCGAAGACCACGGCCTTGTCCTTCAGATCGACCAGCCGGGAAATGCCCGAACCGGCCCGGGTGACGGCGATGGCGTTGTAGCTGTCGGTTCCATCTGAGGCGAGCGGAGCGGCAAGAGGCTCCAGGCAGCGGCACAGCGCCCAGCCGGTGGCGAAGGCGCTGGCGCTGAGGCGCGCGTAGTCAACGCGTGCGTTGACGATGGCGTCGATCAACGCCTGCATGTCGCGAGCAGGTATCAGCTCCACCCGCAGGCCCAGCGTTTCCTGCATGTGGGCGCGAAAGGGCTCCGCCATGGCGAGTGCGCGCGCGGCATCGCCGGACGAAAGCACGCCGATGCGCAGCACGCGGATCTGGCTGCGCCAGTCGTCCCCGGTCAACTCTTTCAGGGCGGGGCTGTCGGCGGCGGGGGCTTGTTGAGCTTCCTGTGCCCGCACGAAGGCGGCGGCACAGACCGGCAGCATGATTGCGAGCGCCAGAATGCGCGCCGCCTTGCTGATCCGGTCTCGTGCCGCGCGCCGTGCCATGTCAGTGCGACAGGACCAGCGAGGCGCCGGAGAAGACGAGAAACCCGCCGACCGCCTTGTTGAGGGTCCGCCCGATCGCCGTCTGGTTGATGACGCCGCTCAGCAGCTTTCCCGCGGCGACATAGATGGCGATCGCCACCGTCTCCAGGCACAGGAACGTCGCGCCGATCCACAGGAACTGCGGCGCCACCGGCTGGGCGAGATCGAGGAACTGCGGAAAGACGGCGGTGAAGATCGCGATCGCCTTGGGATTGGTGATGGCGATCAGGAAATCGCGACGTGCCAGCGCGCGGATATCGCGCTCGACCGGCTGGCCGGCCGTATCGATCCGGGCGCGCCACATGTGGATGCCGACGTAGACGAGATAGGCCGCGCCCACGTACTTGATCACCGAGAAGGCGACAGCGGAGGCCGCGAGCGCCGCGCCGAGACCGACGGCGGTGATGGCGATCAGGAACGCGAAGGCGGGAAGCCGGCCGAGGGCTGCGAGAAAGCCGGCCCAGAAACCGAGCCGCGCACCCGTCGCGAACGCCGTGATGTTGTTGGGACCCGGCGCCATGTTGAGCGCGAAACAGGCCGGGATGAACAAGAGCCAGGACATGGCTTGATCCTTCGAAGAGCTGCGCAAGAACGCGCGGCTCCTCATGCCTCCAAACCGCGCAAGCCGCAAGTCGATTTGCGCCCTCCTGCCGACAGGTCCCGGCGGCGGGGCATGGCAGACGCCCCGCCCCGCGCGGTGTGCCCTCAGGCGCCCTCGAACCCCGTGAGCACATTGACGCAGTTCACGCCCAGAGCGTCGATGGCGTAGCCGCCCTCCATGACGAACAGCGTCGGCAGCCCGAGCTTCCTGATCCGCGCGCCGATGCGGGTGAAGTCGTCGCTCTTCAGCTTGAACTTGGAAATCGGGTCGCGCTCGAAGGGATCGAGCCCCAGCGAGACGACCAGCGTATCAGTGCCGAAGGATGCGGCCCGCTTGCAGGCCTCGTCGAGCGACGCGCCCCAGCCCGCCCAGTCGGTGCCCAGCGGCATCGGCCAGTTGTAGTTGGCACCTTCCCCCTCGCCTTCGCCGATCTCGTCGGCATAGCCCAGGAAATAGGGGTATTCCTCGGCCGGATCGGCATGCAGCGACAGGAACTGCACGTCGCCGCGCTCGTAGAAGATCTGCTGCGTGCCGTTGCCATGGTGATAGTCGACATCGAGGATGGTGACGCGTTCGGCCCCCTGGTCGCGCAGGTATTGCGCGGCGATCGCGGCGTTGTTCAAAAAGCAGTAGCCGCCGAACCTGTCCGTCATCGCGTGGTGTCCCGGCGGCCGGCAGAGCGCGAAGGCGACGGGCGCACCCTCGGCGATCATCCTGGCGGCCGTCAACGCGGTATCGGCGCTGATCTTCGCCGCCTCCCAGCTCATCGGGCCAATGGGCGTGCCCGCGTCGAAGGAATAACGCCCGAGCAGTCCGTCGATGTGGCGCGGGGTGACGTCGCAGCGCAGCCCCTTCGTCGGCCAGCAGAACGGGAAGGCTTCTCCGCTGCGCCCGGCCGCCTCGTGCATGGCGTGAAAGCCGTCCATGAAGTCGAGGTAGTCGGTGGTGTGGACCCGCTCCAGCGGCGCGCGGCCGAAGGTAGACGGCTCGACGATCTCGCCGAGCCCCACTTCCAGAATGCGGTCGCGCACATATTCGGCTCGCGCCGGAAGCTCCACTGCCGGGCGCATCTCGCCGTCCGAAAGTTCCTTGGAGGGGGTGTGCAGGAGTTGACGCTGCGAGAAGACGGATTTCATGCTGTCACTCTTCAAAAAGCTATTTGTTCGCAGCTTCCGGCCTAGCGCATCCGGCGCGGGTCCGCGAGCGGAATCTGGAGGCCTTACGAAAGGTCAATCGGGCTTTTCGTCAGAGGTCTCTCCCTGCGCTTTGGGCACGGCGCGCAACAGACGCTGATAGAGCGCGCCGATGCCGATCAGCACGAAGCCGAGCCCGATGAACGAGAGCGCGCGCCAGATGCCGGTGAGGCTGGACATGTCAATGAGGAACACCTTGACCACGACCAGCGCCACGACCGCGCCCGACGCGAGACGAACGGCTCGCGATCGGGTGAAGACGCCTGCGACAAGCAGCGCGATGCCGAGCAACAGCCAGACGGCGGAGTAGGTGTAAAGCTCGCCATCCGAGAAATCGCCGCGGCTGATATAGGGCCGGTGGAAGAGCGCCCGAACCTCCAGCGAAACCCATGCGAAGACCATGACGAGCGACAGCACCGCCGCCGTCATGACATAGGCCTTCGGCCGCCGCCCCTGCGCCTGCCATGCGAGGAAGGCGAGCATGAGCGCGGGCAGCAGGTAGGCGGGCATCAGCAGGTTGAAGATGACGTTCGTGCCGATCGGATCACCGGTGCCCATCGGGTTGAGGATGAGGAGGTTGAACACGACGATCATCGCGAAGCCCGCATAGCCCAGCAGCAGCGAGGCGATATCGAAGATCCGTCCTCCCGCCCAGCCGTGCAGCCTTTGCAGACCGATTGCGGCGGCGAGTGCCAGCAGCGTCTGCACGCTGCGCTCCTCCAGCGTGTCGGCGGAGGCGTAGATCTCGCCGCCGGTCATCAGGTGGTGGATCTGCATGATGGCGGTGGCGAGTGCGAAGACGATGGTCAGCGCCTCGAAGATCGCCTGCGGCAGGTCGCGGCCGCGCAAGGCGAGTAGCCAGGCGGTCGCAGCGAAAGCGAGTGTCGGCACGCCGTAGCCGTAGAGCAGCCAGTTGAAGATCGGCGTGGTGCCGAGCGCCGCGCCCGCGATGGTCGGATCGTCCGCGACCGCAAGGCAGCAGCAGGCGGCAACGGCGACCGCCAGCCAGCGCAGCACGGCTGAGGGCTTGCGAACCTCCACCCAGGCGATGCCGGTTGTGAGCAGCGCCAGTCCGATCTCCAGCCAGCCTTCGCGCAGGAGGATCGCCATACCCGTTACCAGCGCGGCGATGGTCGCGATCGCATAGGCCGAGACCGCCAGATCCCGCGTGGTGGCCCGGTGCGGCAGCCGCGTCTCGAAAAAGGCGGTCACGCCGGCAAAAGCCGCCGCCAGCGCCAGTGCGGAAAGCCCGAAGGCCGTCTCCAGCCCCGCCGTATCGGTGCGCAGATACGATATGGCGAAGATCGCGAGCGGCCCGGCCGTGCCGGCTGCCGAAAGCGCCCAACGGCCGGCGGACCGCCAGGTTCCGACAAGCCCGGCAAGCCCGAGCAACAGTCCGACCGCAAGCCCGAAACGGAGATAGGCGGAGGTTGCCGGATTGAGGAGAGCGCCCGCGATGATCGGGTCCGAGGCCATGTCGGGTGCAAAGGACGAGGGGCCGAGCGGCACCTCGAAGGTGAGTTGCGCGAAGGTGCCGAGAACGGTGGCGGCGAGCGCTGCGGCCGCCACGGCCGGCCATTCGCTCGCAAGCACCAGCAGCGCGGCCATGACGACGACCAGTGTCGCGACCGATACGGTGCCGAAGGTGTCGATCTGCAACAGGTAAAGCACCGGCAGGGCGTGTGCGGTGAGAATGGCGCTTACCACCCAGTCGGGCTTTACCTCATCCGGTT
Organism: Breoghania sp. JC706; assembly: GCF_037026715.1. Taxonomy (NCBI): domain Bacteria; kingdom Pseudomonadati; phylum Pseudomonadota; class Alphaproteobacteria; order Hyphomicrobiales; family Stappiaceae; genus Breoghania; species Breoghania sp. JC706. The sequence goes on along the minus strand of NZ_JBANCG010000004.1, from coordinate 163,248 downwards.
CCGCGTTGCGCGGATAGAGGTTCACCACGAAGAAGAAGGCGGCAAGCCCGAGCGCGCCGATGTCGTAGATCGCGAGAAAACCGGCGTCTGCGGGGGCGGCCAGTGCGCTCAGCACGTGCGCCCAGGCAACGGCGCACAGCGCGCCGGCGATCGCCAGCCAGCGCCAGCGCCGGACACGCGCTACCGCGTAGGTCGCGAGCGTGACGAACAGGCCGTAGAAGACCACAGGCGCAAGCGCAGGCTCGTTGGAGGAAACGAGAAACGGCACCGCGTAGGAGGCGACGAGCCCGACGCTGGCGACCGCCGGTCCGTGCAGCAGCGATGCGGCAAGCGTCAACAGGGCCACGGCGCCCAGCAGCACAAAGGCGGCGGCAGGCCCGATCAGCCCGTAAAGAGCATGCGCGGCATAGGCGCTTGCGAAGGCGGAGGTGATGCCGGCAAGCGTCAGGATGCCGGGAATGTAGGCACGCGCATTGCCCGTCTCCGCCGTCTTGCGCCGCCGGGTCCATTCGCCGAGCCCGATCAGCGCGGCGGCGAAAAGCCCGCCGAAGATGACGCGGACGATCGGCGGCAGCAAGCCCGCCTCGATCGAGTAACGCACCAGGAAGATGCCGCCCAGCACCAGCGCCAGTCCGCCGATCCAGACAGTCCAGTTCGCGCCGAACCGCATTTCGAAAGATGAGCCGTCGTCCTCGCTCCGACTGGCCTTGCGCACTGGGGCACTCTCGGCGGAAGTGGAGGTCGCGGCCATTGAGGGCACCCGCGCGCGGGCCCTGTCCGCCGGCGAGAGAGGGGTGTCGGAACCGGGGGTCGCCGGCGTTTTTTCGGCAGGGGGGACGCGCGACAGGAAGTCGGACATCGCGGCGGCGGAATCCGGAGCCTCTTGCGGCTTTTCCGTTTCCTTGCGCGCTTCTCTTTCGCTCGTGCCGGATGGAGCGGTGCTTGGTGCCGCTGCATCGGGGCGCGCGGCAGCCGCCGCGCGGGCCTCGCGAAGCATTCGGATCTCGTGCTCGAGCACCATCACCCGGCGCCTCAGGCTCCCGGTTCTGAGCCAGGCGACGAAACCGAGGATCGCCGCAATGATGATGGCGAGCAAGAAAAGCCCGACCAGTGCGATTTCATCTTCCAAGGCGTCCCTCCAGACGTTGCCCCCGGCGGGGAGCGGCGTTCAGATAAGCCGTTACCGCCAAACGACGCAAGGGCATACGCTCAAAGGGGAAATGGGGCCTGAGAAGGGCGAGGAGCCGGTGTCGGGCGTTGATCTGGGGAAAAGCGGTTCGCTCAGGTCTTCGCCGCCGGGGCGGGAACCGGCAGGATCATGCAGGTTTCGCTGGCATGGGCATAGAGCCGGCCGGCATCGTCCTTCAGCGTCGCCTCCGCCGTTGCGGTCCGCCTGCCGCGGTGAACGAGCCGGCCTTCGCACACGAGTTCGCCGGTCGTATCGAAGACGGGGCGGGTGCAGTTCACCTTGAATTCGAGCGTCGTGTAGGTCTCCCCGGCCGCCAATGAGGAATGAACCGCACAGCCGAGGGCGGAATCGAGCAGCGTGGCGATCCAGCCGCCATGGACGGTGCCGAGCGGATTGTAGAAGTCGTAGCGCGGCTGCCCGACGAACCGGCTGTAGCCTTCACCGACCTCGGTAAGGTTGAAGGCGAGCGTCTTCATGATCGGCGGGGCGGGGAAGCGCCGCTCCAGCATGGCCTGCAGGATCTCCAGGCCGTTCATTCCCGCGACATCCTCGTGTGAGACAACGCCGTAGCGCATCTGCGAAGGTTCGTTCATCAAGCTGCCTCCCAATAGCGTGCTGATACACTCTTATCGCTATTCTTGCGCGTTCCGCGTCGTGCGTCTAGTCTTCCCGTGTATCAGCACATGAATGGATCGGCCTTGCCATGAGCGACGATCTCAACTGCACCTGCTATCGCCTGCGCCGGGCCGACCGTCGGTTGTCGCGGCTTTACGAGGCGGCGCTGGTGGACACGGGCGTCACCATCGTCCAGTTCGCGGTCTTCGCGGAGCTGGAGCGGGCCGGCGGGATGGGCATCAGCGCCCTGGCGGAGCGGCTCGGCACGGACCGTACGACGATGACCCGCACGCTCGACCGGATGGAAGCGCTCGGTTGGGTGGCGGTGGAGCGGGCGGACGACGCCCGCCTGCAGCGCCATGTCGTCAGCGCTGCGGGCCGGGCGGTCTTCCGCGATGCCTGGCGCGGCTGGCGCCGTACCGAAACCGCCATCGCCAAGGCCATGGGCGGCGAGCGTCTCGCCCTGCTGTGGCAGTTGCTGGGCGAGGCGGAAGAGGCCGCGCGCGCCGCACAGGCCGCCGACATTCATGCGGCCGAATAGGCGTGCGCCGGGTCGCGGTCCGCGCTGAGCCGGCTCAGTAGCCGGCCGTCCGATCCACCACGTTGATCAGTCCCTCGCCGGCCTCATGGGCCCGAATGCGCGCTGCGACGTAGCGCGAGAGGGACTCCGGATCGGAGTCGGCTGCAATGTGCGGCGTCACATACGCTTTGGGGTGTGTCCAAAGCGGCGCGGGCGCGGGTAGCGGCTCGTGCTCGAACACATCGAGCGAACAGGCCGCAAGCGTTCCGTCATCGAGCGCGCGCACGATGTCGGTCTCCACCTGAGAGCCGCCGCGCCCGGCATTGATGAGCACGGGCGCATCGCAGTTGGGATGACGCCTTCCGTCAGTGGAGAGGCGGGAAAGCAGCTTGTAATCGATAAGCCCGGTCGTCTCCCCCGTCAGCGGCAGCAGATTGACCAGGATGTCGGTGCGCTGAAGCATTTCCTCCAGCCCCTGCGTGCCGCTGTACGACTGGATGCCGGGAATAGCCTTCGGCGACCGGCTCCATCCGGCGACCTGAAAGCCCAGCCGCGCAAGGGCGGTGGCCGCATCCGCTCCCAGAACGCCAAGCCCCAGAATGCCGACGCGCACGGCGCTTGCCGCCGGCTGGTCGTGGCCTTTCCAGAGGCGTTGCTGCTGTTGGGCGTGATAGAGGCGGTGCTTGCGATGATGCAGCAGAACCTGCAGCACCACCCATTCGCTCATGCGCATGGTGAGGTCGGGATCCACGATCCTGACGATGGGCACGTCGGGAAGGTCGGGGTGCTTGAGCAGATGGTCGACACCGGCCCCCAGCGAGAAGATGACTTCCAGCCCCGTCAGCGAGCGCAGCAGCTCTCCGTCCGGCTTCCAGGCCAGCAGATAGCGGATATCCGCCGGATTGCCGGTTGTCTCGGGGTGGCTGCGGACATCGTGTCCGGGAAGCAGTGCCTCGAAGCGCGAGGTCCAGCTTTCGCTGTCCCAGCCGCTAACGGCAATCAGAAGCGCCATGCGTCGGTCCGTCGTTCGAACTGCGGAGAAAGCCCGGACCGGAACGGACCGGGCATCGAAGCGAGGCGCCAATCTAGGCTGCCGGGGCGCGGCTGCCAACCGTCCAGGCCCCGAACAAGGCCCGGACGATGAGCGGAACGAATGCCGAAGGCGCGAACGCTATTCGACGACGGAAAGTGCGACGTCGACGTTGTTGCGCGTGGCGTTGGAATAGGGGCAGACCTCGTGCGCCTTGGCGACCAGGTCTTCCAGCGTCGCCTTGTCGACGCCCGGCGCGGAGGCGGACAGCCCGACTTCAAGGCCGAAGCCGCCTTCCGAGCGCGGGCCGATGCCGACAGTGGCGGTGATCGCGGTCTCCGGCGGCAGCTTCACCTTGGCCTGGCCGGCAACGAGCTTCAGCGCCGACAGGAAACAGGCCGCATAACCGGTTGCAAACAGCTGCTCGGGGTTGGTCCCCTCGCCGCCCGCACCGCCGAGTTCCTTCGGCGTGTCGAGCTTCACCTCGAGCGTGCCGTCGAGGCTCTTCGCCGAGCCGTCGCGTCCGCCGGTGGCCTTGGAAGCGGTGCGATAGAGAACGTTGAGCGACATGGCATTGTCCTTTCCTGTTGTCCCGGCAAGAGCCGGTATCGATTTGCATTCGTGGAGCCGGGCTGCGCGCAACCCGTTCGATGTGAGGATGCGAGAATAATCGCGCTCAAAAGGATCGTGTGCGATATAAAATGGAAAGCTGCGGGATTTTGTCAAGCCTTGCGATTAAATCGCGTGCGATTTATTTTGAGGAGGAAAGCGAGGCCACTATGAGCGCAACCGAGACAAACCCGAAAAGCACGCCCGCACATTGGCGGGACGCCACAGATTATCGTGCACCGGATGCGGGCCAGGAACCGGGCCAGGAACCCGGCCAGGACGGGCGGCCCGGCGAGGCTGTTGCGCCCGGCGATCTCCTGCGGCTGGAGAATTTTCTCTGCTTTTCGGTCTATGCCACCGGCCACGCCTTCAATCGGGTCTACAAGCCGCTGCTCGACAGGCTCGGCCTGACCTATCCGCAATTTCTGGTGATGGTCGCCCTTTGGGAAACGGACGGACGCACGGTCGGTGCGCTGGGCCAGGCGCTCGGTCTTGAATCGAGCACGCTCACGCCGCTGGTGAAGCGGCTGGAGCAGGCGGGCCTGCTTGAGCGCCGCCGCGACACCGCCGACGAGCGGGTCGTGCGCGTCAGTCTTACCGAAAAGGGACGTAACTTGCGCGGCGAGGCCGATGCGATCCCGGAATGTGTCGTCCGGGCCACCGGCATGAGCGTCGACGAACTCGTGGCGCTGAAGGGGGGGCTGGAGCGCCTGCGCGCGGGCCTTGAGGCCTATGCGAAGGCGTGAGGCCTACGCCGCGACCTGATAGGCGAGGCCTGCGAGGATCGACCCGGCAAGGCCGAAGCCGATATAGGCGAGAAACACGTCGCGCCTGACCAGCGACCAGATCGCCGTCATCGCCGGAATGCAGCTCACCGCCCCGGCCACCATGAAGGTGAGCGCCGCGCCCGGGTTCATCCCCTGCGCAATGAGGCCGGCGACCATCGGCGGCGCGATGTAGCCGTTGAGATAGGCGGGCATGCCGACGAGCGCCGCCACGGCGATTGCGCCGACGCCGTCTCCGCCGACGACACCGGCCACCGCGTCGGCCGGCACGTAGATGAGCAGAAGCGCTTCCAGCACATAGGCGAGTGCCAGCCATTTCATGAGAAAGAGCGCGTTGCTCGCGAGCTCCTTGCCGAATGTCTCCCGCCGCTCCGCATTCTCCCAGAACCGCCAGTACGGCTTTCCCGACAAGGGCGATTTCGGTTTGCAGCAGCAACTGCCGGGCACCGCGCGGGGGCGCAGCGGATCGCGAAAGAGCCCGGCCCCCATCATCGCCTTGAGGCCGAAGCCGCCGAAGAGCCCGAGGAAGATCGCGGAGGCCGCCTTGGCAATCGCCATCGGCCAGCCGAGCGCGGCGGCGGTGATCAACAAGGTCGGCGGGTCGATCAGCGGCGAGGACAGCCAGAAGGCCATGATGGCGGGAAGCGGCGCGCCAAGCGCCAGCAGCCCCGCGATGAACGGAATGACCTGGCACGAACAGAAGGGCGCCAGTCCGCCGAACAGCGCCGCCAGCACGATCATGCGTATCTCGCGCCCCTTGAATGCCTGCGCGATGATCGTCTCCGCCCCTGCCGCCTTCAGATAGGCGACCATGAGCACGGCGAAAGCGATGTAGACCAGCGTCCGGGCGAAGGAGCCGGCGGCGATGCCGCTGACCTCGCCGAAATGGGCCGGATCGAACAGTGCCACCGCCAGCAGGCAGAGGACGACGGCCATCCAGGGCGAGGTCAGCCACGGCTTCATCCGGGCAAGCGGCGTAGGGGCCGTCCGTTCGATCAGGCTCATGCGTCTGTTCCCTCCTTCTCCAGCGCCAGGGGCGGCACCACGTCGGCGCAGCACTGGGCGAGGATATAGCCGGCCAGCGCCTCCAGCCGGGAGAAGTCCGCCCGGTTGATGACGCTCCGCCCGACCTTTTCCTGCTCGATCAGCCCGGCGGCGACGAGAAAGCGCAGATGATGCGCCAGCGTCGATGCCGCCATGCCCGTCCGCGCAAGGATGTCGCCCACGCTCAAGCCCGCGCGCCCGGCCCTGACCAGCGTCAGCACCACCTGCAGCCGGGCCTCCGAGCCGATCGCGGCGAAGCCTTGCGCGGCTTCCTCGATGTCGAGTTTCGGATCTGAATGAACCATAAAACCAGTTTTCTGGTTATTTCGGGGTTTGTCAACGGGCAAGCGTTGAGGCTGCGCGCTGTTGGGAAGGTCGGACGGGGAGGGAAGGAGAAGAAAGCCAGAGGATATGGAGCGCCTGCGGCGCACTGATTTGCTGGATTCCGGCTCGGCGCTTGGCTTACGCCTCACTTGTCCGGAATGAGGAGTTTGGGGGGGGCGGGCTTCAGGTCACCCCCCAACTCCTCATTCCGGGCGGTCTGCAGCGAAGCTGCATGGCCAGACCCGGAAACCAGCAAATCAGTGCGCCACAGGCGCTCCGAATTCCAAACGTACTCGGGAAATGCGCGGGGCGCCGACAATGTCCTGTCCGCGCCCCGGCTTCCGATCAGTGCGCCTTCAGGAAGTCGCCGACCTTGAGGATCACCATCTCGTTGTTGTCGAGCGCCGACACGTCACGTCCCTTTGAGAACGGGAAGTTGTTGTCGTTGCCGACGACGATGGTCTCGTCGTCCACCTTGTCGACGTTCTCGATCGTCACGAACGGGAAGGTGAAGCGGCCATCCTCGCGCTTGCCGAGGCGGGCGAGGCCGTCCGGGTCCTTGATGTCCATCAGGTCGATGTAGCCGACCTTCTTCACCGGCTGGTCCGCTTCAACGCCGTCGAACGAGATCATGTAGATCCGCTTGAAGGTCGCCGGCTCCTTGAAGCAGCCCTCGCTCGCGCCGTCCTTGCAGGCGAGTTCCGCGTCGCCCTGTCCGTCGTCGCGCTCGATCACCAGACCGCGCGTCTCGTCGATCATGTTGAAGTCGCCGATGGCGTGGCCGTTGGCGGCAAAGGGATAGAGCCAGGAGCGGCCGGTCCACGCGCCCTTGGCGACATCGAACTCGACGATGCGCGAGGCATCGACGCCGCCGATGTTCTCGTAGGCGCCTTCCTTGTCGTCGAAAAGCGGGCCTTCGAGCAGGCCATAGAGCTTCGTGCCGTCCATCGACTGGGCGAAGCCTTCAAAACCCTTGGAGCGCTTCAGATTATAGTCGGGCCGCGCACCGTCCGGGTTCGGCAGCTGAACGGCGTAATTGTCCGGCGAACGCACGGTCTTGCCGTTGACTTCCGTCTCGAAGAAGTCCGTGACCTTGCCCGACGCCGCATCGACGGCGATGACATAGGGGCCGAATTCGTCGCCGATATAGATCTTGTCGCCGATTGGCTGGAAGCCTTCCACATCGAGGTCCGCGCCGGTGAGATAGCGCGTGTCGGTGCCCTCGTTGACGATCACGAAGGGGATGACCTTGTCGGGATCGGAGATGAAGGTGGTCTTCACCATCTCGATTGTGCCCTTGGCGAAGTCCGGCTTGATGGTGTGGACCATCAGCATGGCGTCGGGCGAATTGACCTTCTTGCCGAAGCCGTTGTCGGTGCCGACGAAATAGGTGCCGTCGCCAAGCGTCTTGATGCCGGAAAAGCCCTGCACGGGCTGGCCGTTGAAGGGCAGGGCGTCGCCGTCGGTCGGCTCGCCCGCGATGCGGGCCGGCGTCTTGCCGGTGTACTTGCCGGACGTCTTGAGGCTCTCCGGTGCATCGGCCGGCGCCGGAATGAGCGTCTTTGCCGGCAGCACGGCATGGCCGGCGAGAACGGCCTCAAAGGCCTTGCCTTCGTCGCCGGCGGCGGCCGGCTGTATCGTCATGGACGCCGCAAGGGCGGTGGAAAGCAGAAGGCCTGCGGCCAGAAGTTTACGCATTGTCGCATCCCCGAGATGTGGCAATTGAAAAAGGCGGGTTGGGCCGGGCGCTGCCTGGAAGGAGGGTGGCTGCCCGAGCGATGCGATCTCTAGAGAGTTCGTGTGATGGGAAGATTACAAAGGCGGCTAAGCGATGGGCTTCTTGCATCGGATCCTCTCCGCCGCAACGCCGATCTTCACGCCCCGCCCGGCTCCGACCGCCTGAGCGGTATCGGCAGGACATCGCCGTCCTCTGTGCCCTGTTCCACATCGTCCCCCGCGACAATCGCCACATCGCGTGCGGCTTCGCCCTCTTCGCCGAGATCCAGCGCGTCGATACGTTCGCCGCGACGCGTGATCTTGCCGGTCGTCGTCAGGATCTGTCCGATCGCCTCGCCCGTCTGGGTGTGGCGCTGCTGAAGTTTCGCCACCCGCTCGTCGAGCCGGGTCACGTCCTCCATCAGGTGGCGCACCTCTGCCTGGATGACGTGGGCCTGCTCGCGCATCCTCTGGTCGCGCAGGATCGACTGGATCACCTGGATCGACAGCATCAAAAGCGACGGCGAGACGATCACCACCCGCGCCCGGTTCGCCTTTTGCACGATGTCGGAGAAATTCTCGTGCAGCTCCGCAAACAGCGATTCCGACGGCACGAACATGAAGGCCGTGTCCTGCGTCTCACCCGCCAGAAGGTAGCGCTCGCGAATATCCAGCACGTGTTTTGCCACATCCCGGCGGAACTGCTGGGCGGCGGCCTTCGCATCGTCCTCCTCGTCGCGGATGCGGTTGAAGGCTTCCAGCGGAAACTTCGCATCGATGACCAGCGGCGGTGCGCCGTTCGGCATGAAGATCAGGCAATCGGGCCGCGATCCGGTCGAAAGCGTCGCCTGGAAGGCATAGCCCGTCTCGGGCAGCGCATCCTGGATGATCGCCTCCATCCGCCCCTGCCCGAAGGCCCCGCGCGCCTGCTTGTTGGAAAGGATCTGCTGCAACGCGCCGACCTGGCCGGAAAGATCGGTGATGGTCTTCTGCGCGCGGTCGATGATGCCGAGGCGTTCATGCAGGTGGGAGAGGCTCGCCTGCGTCGTCTGCGAGCTTTGCGCCATCGACTGACCGAGCTTGTGCCCGAACCCGTCGAGCCGCTCGTTGAGCGAGCGCATCAGGTCCGACTGCCGCGCGCCCAGATGCTCGGCCATGGTCTTCATCCGGCCGGTCATCTCCGCCTGCGTGTTTAGCAGCGCATCGATGCGCGCTTCCAGCTCGCGGGCATGATAATGCGCGGCCCGTTCCGCCCGCCGGCGGGCGCGGGACTGCCGCAGCACGAGCAGGATCAGAACGATGAGCAGGCACGCCCCGGCCGCCACCATCGCCTCGCCAACGGTGATCCAGCGTCCCGAAATCTGAAAGAGCGGCTCTGACAAATTCATGAAACAAACATAGAACGATTCGGGGCAGGCGCGATGGGGAGACTTTTGGTTGGATGGCCGTACGAAGGACGATCGAAGGTGAGCTGGACGGCCAGGTCTCGTCTGGCGTGCGTTTGCCGGATCTCGTGCTCATACCCCTCCGCCGTCATCCCCCGGCACGTAGTCCGGGCAATCCATCGCCGGCCTCGGCATGCGTGGCGAGAGCTGGATCACCCGGACTACGCCGGGTGATGACGGCGGAAAGACAGGGTGATTGAGCTTGAGATCAAACGCGGTAGCAGTGGCTCCAACCGGCAATGGCGAGGCGCATATTGGGCCTCACATGGCGGAATGGAAGGCGACATCGCTCCCGCCGTCCGTCTATGGTGCCGGCGGCCGCAACGTTCATGCATCCACGAAAGCCGGGGGGGCCAGGTGGAATACCTTTCGATCTTCTTTTTCAGCCAATGGCAGTTCCTGACGAGCCTGGAGCGGTTCACGCACGTCGAGATGTTCCGGGCCTTTGGAGCCGTGAATGTGGCGCTTCTTGGTTTTCTTCCCTTCATGGTCGCCGCGCGGTTGCTGTCTGCGAGGGGCTTGCTCGCAACGCTCGTTGCTCTGGGCCTTTCCATGATCGCGTTCGGCTACATGGTGGGCATCTACGAATACAACATGATGCCACCCAACTGGTTCTATCGGGTGCGCGTGCTGGTCGAGATTGGCGCCACGGCGATGATCCTGGTCCTGTTGGCAATCGGGTTGTTCGCCTCTGCTCCGAAGGTGGAGCGTCTGTCCTCGGGATGGCAGGTCGTGTGGAGCATTGTCGCTTGGGCCATCCTGTTTTTTTCTCCGATCATCACCTGGGTAGCCCTCGTAGCGGGCGGTCGTGCGGTGGAATATCCCACAGTCCCCGCGAGGGCCGTTTCAGTCGGCGCAGCAACCCTGCTCGCGGTTGCGATCATGCTGGTGTTGCCGGCGATGGTCGGCTTTCTCCTGAACAGGTTTCCCTCGATCATCGCACGGCGCACCGTCCTCGTGGTCTGCGCCGTGCCCTGGGTCTTGCAGATCCCCTATTGGCTGAGGGAAGCAGGCCTCTGGTTCAAATTCTTCGCCTGGATCCGCTGATCGAGTATTCCGGCCACGACTGGCTTGTGCGGTTGCATCCGTACCCATGCGTACCGCTTTCGCCCTCTCCGGCCTTTCTTCCGTCCCACAAAGCTGCGAAAAAGGGCGCCGGATTCAGCCAGCCGCCAAACCAGCAAGACTTGTCGAGGTTCGCTCATGCCCCCGTATCGTTCCCGCACTTCCACACATGGCCGCAACATGGCCGGTGCGCGCGGTCTCTGGCGCGCGACGGGCATGAAGGACGGCGATTTCGGCAAGCCGATCATCGCCATCGCCAATTCCTTCACCCAGTTCGTGCCCGGTCACGTGCATCTGAAGGACATGGGCCAGCTGGTCGCCCGCGAGGTCGAGAAGGCCGGCGGTATCGCCAAGGAATTCAACACCATCGCGGTCGATGACGGCATCGCCATGGGCCACGACGGCATGCTCTATTCGTTGCCCTCGCGCGAGATCATCGCCGACAGCGTGGAGTACATGGTCAACGCCCATTGCGCCGATGCGCTCGTTTGCATCTCCAACTGCGACAAGATCACCCCGGGCATGCTGATGGCCGCCATGCGCCTCAACATTCCCGTCGTGTTCGTCTCCGGCGGGCCGATGGAGGCCGGCAAGGTCGTCTTGGAAAACGGCGAGGCGAAGTCCGTCGACCTGATCGACGCGATGATCGTCGCAGCCGACGACAAGGTGTCGGACGCCGACGTCATGACCTACGAGCAGAACGCCTGCCCCACCTGCGGCTCCTGCTCCGGCATGTTCACGGCCAATTCGATGAACTGCCTGACCGAGGCTCTCGGTCTGGCGCTTCCCGGCAACGGCACGACGCTTGCTACCCACGCCGACCGCAAGCGGCTCTTCGTGGAGGCCGGCCACCTGATCGTCGATCTGGCGCGTCGTTACTACGAACAGGATGACGAGAGCGTGCTGCCGCGCTCCATCGCCACCGTGCCGGCGTTCGAGAACGCCATGTCGCTCGATATCGCCATGGGCGGTTCCACCAACACCGTGCTGCACCTGCTGGCCGCCGCCCAGGAGGGCGAGGTCGACTTCACCATGGCCGACATCGACCGGCTGTCGCGCCGCGTGCCGGTGCTGTGCAAGGTCGCGCCCTCGGTTGCCGACGTGCACGTGGAGGACGTCCACCACGCCGGCGGCATCATGGGCATTGTCGGCGAACTCGACCGCGCGGGCCTCATCGACAACACGGTCCCCACCATCCACGCCGCGACCATGGGCGATGCGCTCGATCGCTGGGACGTGATGCGCACCAACAGCCAGTCGGTGCACACGTTCTTCCGCGCCGCTCCCGGCGGCGTGCCGACGCAAACCGCCTTCAGCCAGGACCGGCGCTTCGACGACGTCGACACCGACCGTAAATCCGGCGTCATCCGCGCCTTCGATCACGCCTTCTCAAAGGATGGCGGCCTCGCCGTGCTCTACGGCAATCTCGCCGAGGAAGGCTGCATCGTGAAGACGTCGGGTGTGGATGAAAGCATCCTGAAATTCACCGGCCCGGCGCGTATCTGCGAAAGCCAGGATCAGGCGGTGAGCGACATTCTTACTGGCAAGATCAAGCCCGGCGACGTGGTTCTGGTGCGCTACGAGGGCCCCAAGGGCGGCCCGGGCATGCAGGAAATGCTCTATCCGACGAGCTATCTGAAGTCGAAGGGCCTCGGCAAGGTCTGCGCGCTCGTCACCGACGGCCGGTTCTCCGGCGGCTCTTCCGGGCTCTCCATCGGCCATGTCTCGCCGGAAGCCGCCGAGGGCGGCACCGTCGGCCTCGTGGAGGAGGGCGACACGATCGAGATCGATATCCCCAACCGCACCATCCATCTGGCCGTCTCCGACGAGGTTCTGGCCGCGCGCCGTGCCGCGATGGAAGCCAGGGGCAAGAATGCCTGGAAGCCTGAAAAACCCCGCACCCGCAAGGTGTCGGCGGCATTGCGCGCCTACGCCGCGCTGGCGACCTCGGCCGCCCGCGGCGCGGTGCGCGACGTCAGCCAGGTCGAGCGCGGTTGAGGCGTTCCTGAGCCGGATTTCCTGAAAAGACAGCGCGGCCGGGGCGGTTTCGCCCCGGTTTGCGTTCGTCTTCGGCATTCTGCGAGATTGACCGCGGCCCTCGGATTTCCTATCTCATGGGCCATGGCCAAACGCGACATCATCATCCTGCCCGACGCCCAGCTGCGTCAGGTTTCCAAGCCGGTCGAGAAGGTGGACGCAGACGTTCGTCAGCTCGCCGATGACATGCTTGAGACCATGTATGCCGCGCCGGGCATCGGCCTGGCCGCGATTCAGATAGCCATCCCGAAGCGGATGCTTGTGCTGGATGTCGCCAAGGACGATCAGCCCAAGGATCCCCGGGTTGTCATCAATCCGGAAATCGTCTGGTCCTCGGAAGAAAAGTCCGTCTATCAGGAAGGCTGCCTGTCGATCCCCGAATACTACGAGGATGTGGAGCGCCCGGCCCGGGTGCGCGTGAAGTTCCTCGACCGCGACGGCAACGAATGCGAGCTTGAGGCCGACGGCCTGCTCGCCACCTGCCTGCAGCATGAGATCGATCACCTCAACGGCGTCCTTTTCATCGATCACATTTCCCGACTGAAGCGCGAGCGCGTGGTGAAGAAGTTCACCAAGCAGGCCCGCTACGACAAGCAGCGCGCCAGCGCCTGAGGCCGGGTCCGGCGCAACGCCCGGGCACGACGCATCCGCTTTCATGGTCAGGCCGCCGGCTCCGCCCGGTCACATTGTCCGGTGACATCGTTCGGTGATGCCCTCTTGTGGCGCCGTACGTTGGGAGCGACGCCTTGGCCGGCGCGAACGCCCCGACGTTTCTTCCCGCGCATCCTCCTTGCCCAACCGTCTCCCCGTGCCTCTCGCTCTCGCGGTCCCGGCATGATCCGGCACCGGACAGCGATGCAATCCAGACGCGCATGTTTCCGTAGGGTATGATGTTAGGTGAAAATACCTATGCAAAATGTCGCAGTTCGGCCCTTCGGTCATCTTGCGTTAGGTAATCCCCGCTATAACTTTATTTATCATAAATTTACGCAGAGCGAAGAGGGTCAATCGACGGAATGGAAAAGGCTTTCGCGCTCTGAGGGACCTAATCAAAAACAAGGAAGCGGGGGTGGATGAATGAGCAAGTCTCGGCCGCTGACGGGAGTCGAGCGATTCTTCGCGGAAGATGACGTAATCGTCAGCAAGACGGACCTGAAAGGGCGTATTACGTACGCCAACCGCACATTTCTGAATATTGCCGGATATACGGAAGCCGAAATTCTTGGGCAGCCGCACAGCATCATCCGGCATCCGGACATGCCGCGCGCGGTTTTCAAGTTCCTGTGGGACACGATCGAGGCCGGTCAGGAGATCTTCGCCTATGTGATCAATCGGGCGAAGAACGGTGACCATTATTGGGTCTTTGCCCACGTTACCCCGAGCTACGACGAGGCCGGCAGGATGATCGGCTATCATTCCAACCGTCGCGTGCCGGACCGTAACGTCCTGGAGAACCCGATCATCCCGCTTTACCGCGCGCTGTGCGAAGAGGAAGCGCGCCACGTCAACGGCAAGGAGCAGCTTGCCGCCGGTTTCCGCATGCTGGTCGATACCATCGCGGGAACGGGTCTCCCCTACGACGAATTCGTCGCCTCGCTCGCCGCTTCCGGCAAGCGCGACAAGGCGGCCTGAAACCGATGTGCCGAGGCCTTCTGGCCGAGGTTAGGACAGGACGAGACGACCATGTTTTTCAGGTCCAGACGCGCATCGCTGCGCAAGGCCACCGCGGTCTGCAAGGCTGTTGCCAACGGTGATTTCGAAGCGCGCATTCTCAATATCGACGACCGCGACGAGCTCAGCGAGCTCATGCACGCCATCAATCTCATGATCGACCGCACGGACGCCTATCTGCGCGAATCCAAGGCGTGTCTCGATTATGTCGGCCAGAACCGGCATTTCCGGCTGATTTCGGAAAAGGGCATGGTCGGCGCCTTCGGGGCAGCCGCACGCAGCATCAATGCCGCGACCCACAAGATTCGCGACCGACACGAGAATTTCCGCGATCTCGCGGAGCGGCTTGAGAAGCGGCTGCACGAGACGGTGGGGCGTATCGGCGAGGCGACGAGCGAATTGAAGGGGGCCGCGGGGGAAATGGCGAATTCCAGCAGTGGCGCCAGCGCTCGCTCGCTCGATGTGTCTTCGGGGGCCGAACAGGCGGCTGCAAACATGCGCAACGTCGCCGACACCACGGAGGAACTCACCGAATCCATCGGCGAAATCAACCGCCAGGTGATCAGTGCGGCCGACATCGCCCGGGGCACGGTGGAGAAATCGCGCTCGATGAACCGCGAGATCGACGGCCTCTCGCAGAAGTCGCAGCGCATCGGCGTGGTCGTCCAGCTCATCAACGACATCGCCGCCCAGACCAACCTGCTCGCGCTCAACGCGACGATCGAGGCCGCGCGTGCGGGCGAACTGGGCAAGGGCTTTGCCGTGGTTGCCCAGGAGGTCAAGGCGCTTGCCGGCCAGACGGCGAAGGCGACGGAGGAGATCAACGGCGAGATCGTCTCCCTGCAGGCGGCCACCGGTGATGCGGTCGTCGCCAATGCCGAGATCAGCGAGGCCATCGAGAAGGTGAGCGAGATATCGAACGCCATCGCGTCTGCCGTCGAACAGCAGACCGCCGCCACGGGCGAGATCGCGCGCAACGTGGAGGAGGCGGCGCGCGGCGCGGGCAGCATCACCGCCGGCATCAGCGCCGTCAGATCGGCGAACGAGGGCACCACGGAAATCAGCGGCCACGTGCTGCACGCCTCCGGCTCGCTGGCCGATCAGGTGCAGCAGCTTCAGCAGATCCGCACGGATCTGAACGATTTCCTGGAGAGCGCGAGAAAGGTCGGCTGACGAGGCTCGATCCCGTCCGCTTTCGGCCCTTGCCGCATCTTGCTTTTCGTCCCGTGTTCCGTCATGCGTGCCGGATCACGGGGCCATTCCCGGAGCCCTGCCAAAACGCGGCTCCGGTGCGCAGCCCCGGCGCGATCCGATCCGGAGCCCTGCCATGTCTTGCGACCCTTCCTCCGACACCCCCGCCCTCGGCCGGCCGACCGAAATCCCCGCAGATCCCGAAAGCGCGGTCATCGACCGGGTGCCCAATCCCCATGCGGACACCGATTACGTCACCCGCTTCGTGTGTCCGGAGTTCACCTCGCTGTGCCCGGTGACCGGCCAGCCGGACTTCGCCCACATCGTCATCGACTACGTGCCTGATCAGTGGTTGGTGGAATCGAAGTCGCTGAAGCTTTTTCTCACCTCGTTCCGCAACCACGGCGCCTTCCACGAGGACTGCACGGTCTCCATCGGCCGCCGGCTGGTGGAACGCCTCGCGCCCCGCTGGCTCCGCATCGGCGGCTATTGGTATCCGCGCGGCGGCATCCCGATCGACGTCTTCTGGCAGACGGGCGAGACGCCGGCCGGCATCTGGATCCCCGACCAGGGTGTGCCGCCCTATCGCGGACGGAGCTGAAAGGGGGCCCCGCCGGGTCCGACCTCAGCGCTCCACCAGCAGCAGCACGATCGATCCGACGATCAGCACGCAGCCGATGATCTCCTTGCGGTTGATCGCCTCGCGGAAGATCAGCACGGAGGCGGCAAAGGTGAAGACCAGTTCGATCTGCGCCAGCATCCGCACATAGGCGACCTTCTGCAGCGTCATCGCGGTGAACCAGCCGGCGGACGCCGTCACGCCGACAAGCCCGACCCACACGGCGATGCGCCAGTGGGCAAGGCTGGCGGCTAACTGCTCCGGCTCGCGCTTGCGCATGTAAAGCGCCATCACGGCGGTCTGGAACACGGTGACGAAGCCGAGCGTGAAGGCCGCCTTCATCAGGAAGTCGGGCCCGCCGAGCGACAGGGACGCCGCGCGATAGCAGGCGGCTGAGGCACCGAACAGGGCAGCCGATGCGAGCCCGATCAGGGCCGGGCGGCCAACGAGCGATGCCGAGACCGCCCGCCACGACAGCGGCTGTCGCGCCATGGAGATGACGATCACGCCGACAACCCCGATGGCGATCGCCAGCACGGCCGACGCGGTGACCGTCTCGCCCAGCAGCACCAGCCCGAAGATCGCCGCCTGAACCGGCTCGGTCTTGGAATAGGCCGTGCCGACCGCGAAGTTGCGGTAGGAGAACAGGTGGACGAGCAGGAAGGTCGCGAAGATCTGCGCCAGTCCCCCGGCCATGGCGGCGAGCGCGAAGGGGACGTTGGCGACGGGCAGCGGATGCCCGAGCCCCAGATGCAGCACGGCCACATAGGCGCTGGCGAAGGGAAAGCCGTAGCCGAAGCGCACGAAGGTCGCGCCCGTGGTGCCGAGCCGCCCCTTCAGGTGCTTCTGGAGGGCCGAGCGCACGTTCTGCAGAAAGGCCGCGGCGATCGTTATCGGGATCCACAATTCCATGGGCGGGCTCTTTGGGGAAGGGCGATGGTGTATCCGTCTACGATGCAGGGGAGGGAGCGTCCAGTGTCATGACCCACGGGGAGGTGCTGTCGCAAAGGCCATTGCGCGTTCGGGCACGATCACTGGCGTATTGACTTCCCTGTCCGCGGCGGCTTTTCTCGCGCGCTGACCCATCAAGAAGCCGTTTTCGGAGAATCTGCGACCCATGACTGCCCATCCCGACCTCGCTGCGCTGCAGGCGACCATCGATGCCGCCTTCGAAGACCGTGCCAATGTCGGCACCTCGACCCGCGGCGACGTCCGCGATGCGGTGGAGGCCGCTCTCGACCTGCTCGACAAGGGCCAGGCGCGCGTCGCGGAGAAGACCGAAGAGGGCTGGGTCGTCAACCAGTGGCTCAAGAAGGCGGTGCTGCTGTCCTTCCGGCTCAACCCGATGACCGTCATCAAGGGCGGGCCGGGCGAGGCCACGTGGTGGGACAAGGTGCCCTCCAAGTTCGAAGGCTGGGGTGCGCTCGATTTCGAGGAGGCCGGTTTCCGCGCCGTGCCGGGCTGCGTCGTCCGCCGCTCCGCCTACCTCGCGCCCGGCGTCGTGGTGATGCCCTCCTTCGTCAATCTCGGCGCCTATGTCGATGCCGGCACCATGGTCGACACGTGGGTCACGGTCGGCTCCTGCGCCCAGATCGGCAAGAACGTCCACCTGTCGGGCGGCGTCGGCATCGGCGGCGTGCTGGAGCCGCTGCAGGCCGGCCCCGTCATCATCGAGGACAACTGCTTCATCGGCGCGCGTTCGGAAATCGTCGAGGGCGTCATCGTCGGCGAGGGCGCGGTGATCTCCATGGGCGTCTTCATCGGCGCCTCCACCAAGATCATCGACCGCACCACCGGCGAAATCCACATCGGCAAGGTGCCGCCCTATTCGGTGGTCGTCTCAGGCTCCCTGCCGGGCAAACCGCTGCCCGACGGCACGCAGGGCCCGAGCCTCTATTGTGCGGTCATCGTCAAGCGCGTCGACGCGCAGACCCGCTCCAAGACCTCGATCAACGACCTGCTGCGCGACTGATCCGTCTTCTGGCCCGCATGCCCCCGCGTGCGGGCCGGACCGCCACGTTCTCAGACGGCGGCGGCACCGGGCAGGATGTGTGCGAAGCGGTCGCCGAGCGCGGCAAGGGCGGCCCGATGAACATCGCCTGCCGATACCACGCTGCCGTCGTGAGTGGGCAGGGCACGTGTCGCGCAGGCGCTGGCCACCACCGCCGATTCAAGCCCCAGATCCAGCGCCGCGCGCACGGTCGAGGAGACGCACATATGCGTCATGAAGCCGGCGACGACGATGCGACGGATGCCCTTGTCCGCAAGCGTTTCGGCAAGGTTCGTTCCGGCAAACGAGTTCGGCAACCGCTTGTCGATCACGGTTTCCCCGGCGAGCGGCTCGGCTTCCACGCAAAACGCTCCGCCACGCGCATCCAGATCGAACAGTCCGCCCGGCGCGCCGACATGGCGGACGTGAACGACCGGCAGGTCGAGATCGCGGGCGTGCTGACGCAAGCGGGCGATTTCCTCGAGCGCCAACGTCACGTCATCGAGCTGGAGGGCACCTGAGCGATATTCCTCTTGCGCATCGATCAGCACCACGGCCGCCTCGCCTGGCGCGGGTCTCTGCCAGCCGCCGGCGCCGGCCATGTCGCGCAGGGTCTTCGGGATGGCATGAAGGCTCGATGTCATGATAGCTGCTCGCGACCTGTAAATTTCGGCGCACAATAGGCTGCACGGAGAGGCGCGAAAACGCCTCGCTTACGCCGTTCAAACCTGCAAAAATGCAGGCATGCTGAACTGGGACGATCATCATCTGGTGCTGACCATCGCACGGTCCGGCACCATAGCGGGCGCCGCGCGCCGGCTGGGCGTCAACGAGACGACCGTTGCGCGTCGTCTGTCCGCGGCGGAGGCTGGTGCCGGCACGACGCTTTTCAGCCGGATGGACAGGAAACTTGTGGCCAGTGCCGCCGGCCGTGCCGTCGTTGCGGCGGCCGAGGCCATGGAGCGTGCGCTCGCCAAGGCCTCTCGGGAAGAGGAGGCCCTGCACGGGACGGTGCGTGTGACATCGGTTCTGGCGGTCATCGAACATCTGATCGTGCCGCATCTTGCGCAATTCGCGCGACGCCATCCCAAGCTGGTGCTGGAACTGATCGGAACGAACGAGACCAGCTCGCTCGCCCGGCGCGAGGTGGATATCGCCATCCGTCTGCAGCGGCCCGCGCGCGGCAAGCTGGTGGCCCGGCGCCTCGGCCGTGTCCGCTTCCGGATGGCCGGGCGCTCCGATCAGGAGCCGGCCGGTTACATCGCCTACGAGCGCGACCTCGACGATATGCCCGAAATCGCGGCGATCAGGGCGCGTTTCGGGGCGACCTCGCCCAGGGCCCGCATCGCAACGCTCTCCGGAATTCGGGTTGCCAGCGAGGCGGGGCTGGGGGCGGCCATGCTGCCGGACTGGATGATCGAGCCCTCGCGCGGCCTCTGCGTGATCGATGCCTCCGTCAGCGTCGAACGTCCGCTCTGGCTCGTGGTGCATCAGGATGTCAAGGAACGTCCCGCCGTGCGCGCCGCCTGCGATTGGCTCGCGGAAATCGTCACCGGCCGCGCCGGAAACGGCGACAAGATGTCGGCGGTGTGAAACAAGACCCTTGAGTCCCGCCGGCAACGACAATAGGTAACGCTTGCCAGCGATGGTCGCAGCCGGGGACTTTTCCGCATGCCGTCGCCTTCACGCCCGGGATGAAACCGCCCCATGACCGAACAGCGTCCGACACCAGCCGGCCTAATGACCCTCCTTTGGCTGTTCTTCAGCCCGGCCGGTCGCGTCTCGCGTCACGTCTACTGGCTCGCGCTTGCCGTGGTGGTGTGCCTCATGTTCGTGCTCGGGCGCATGTGGGAAGCCACGCTGATTTTCGACACCGGCCCGGACGGGGCGCTGGAAACGGTCCGCATGACCGATGCCAGTGCCGGCGTGCTGCTGGCGATGCTGCCGTTCGAATGGTCCGCGCTGGTCATCATCGCCAAGCGCTGTCGCGATCGCGGCTGGTCGGGCCTGGCCGCGCTGATCTGGATGGTGCCCTTCGCCAATCTTCTGCTCGCCGTGTATATCGGTCTGGTGCCCGGCGATCCGGGGCCGAACCGTTACGGTCCGGGGCCCGACCGGCCCTAGCGATAATTCCGCCCCGTTCGCATTCCAACCTGCCAGGATCGTCCATGACCGCCGCCCCCACCGATGCCGCTCCCACCGAACAGGGTCTGTCGGCAGCGGTCCGCATCGCCCGCGATCTGATCCGCTGCCCGAGCGTGACGCCGCAGGAAGGCGGTGCGCTCGCCTGTCTCGCCGACCTTCTGGAAAAGGCCGGTTTCGAGGTCCATCGCGTGACCTTCGAGACCCCCGGCACGCCGGATGTGGAGAATCTCTTCGCGCGGATTGGCTCCGGCCGTCCGCACGTCGCCTTCGCCGGCCACACCGATGTCGTGCCGCCGGGCGATGCGGCGAGCTGGAGCCACGCGCCCTTCTCCGGCGATATCGCGGACGGCGTCCTCTATGGGCGCGGGGCCGTCGACATGAAGGGCGGCGTAGCGGCATTCGCGGCCGCGGCACTTGATTTCGTCGCCGAGGCGGGCGAAGCCTTCGCAGGCTCCGTCTCGTTTCTCATCACCGGCGACGAGGAGGGGCCCGCCGTCAATGGCACGGTGCGGCTGATGGAGTGGTGCGCGGCCCGCGGCGAGCGTTTCGATGCCTGCATCGTCGGCGAGCCGACGAACCCGCAGCATCTCGGCGATGCGATCAAGGTCGGCCGGCGCGGTTCGCTTTCCGGCGAACTGACGGTCACCGGACGGCAGGGCCACGTCGCCTATCCGCATCTGGCGGAAAACCCGATCCCCGGCCTGATGCGCCTTGCAAGTGCGCTCGACGCGCTGCATCTCGACGACGGCAACGAACGTTTCCAGCCCTCGAACCTGGAAATCGTCAGCATCGACACCGGAAATCCCGCCTTCAACGTGATCCCGCAAAAGGCGGGAGCCCGGTTCAACGTGCGTTTCAACGATACCTGGACGCGCGAAACGCTTGCCCGCCACATCGAGGATTCCATGCGCGAGGCGGCGGGCAACACGGTCTCCTACGAACTTGTCTTCCGCGAGGATGGCAGCGACAGCTTCCTGACCAACGACGCCGCCCTGATCGAAACCCTGGGCGCGGCGATCGCGGCGGAGGTCGGTCGGGCGCCGGAGCTTTCCACCGGCGGCGGCACTTCGGATGCGCGCTTCATCAAGAATTATTGCCCGGTGGTCGAGTTCGGTCTCGTCGGCCAGACGATGCACCAGGTCGACGAACGCGTGACGATCGAGGATCTGGACAAGCTCACCGCCATCTACCGGCGTTTTCTCGTCGATTATTTCAAGGCTTGAGGCATGATCTTCAGTGGCGCCGAAATCAGGGGTTCGCTTGCCGGAGCCTGGGAGATCTTCAAGGGCAACCCGCGCGGGCTTCAGGGTTTTGACCTGTCGGTCGCCGGTTTCTGGCGTTCGTTCCTGATCGTCGTGCCGCTGATGATCCCCTATCTGCTCGTCTCCAAGGCGCAGCTGCAGATCGCGATCAGCGAATTTCCCGGCGCCGAGGATCTCGAACTGGGATCCTTCTACTGGATCGAGGCGGTGCGGCTGCTGCTCGACTGGTTCGCCTTTCCGGTGGTTCTGGCGCTTCTGGCCAAACCACTCGGCATCGGCCGGCACTACGTGGGCTTCGTGGTGGTGCGCAACTGGAGCGAGCTGCTCGCCGCCTTGCCGCTGCTAGTCGCCGCCCTGCTTTACGGGCTCGGACTGGTCGGGCTCGACGGCTTCACTTTCGTCTCGCTCATCGCCACGGGCGTCGCCCTCTATCTCCGCTTCCGGGTGGCGCGGGTGGCGCTTGAGGCGAATATCTCCTTTGCCGTCGGCATCGTCGTCTTCGACATGGCGCTCTCCACGGTGATCTCGCTCGGCTTCAGCCGGCTCGTCAGCTTCGGCTGAGCCCTCAGTAGTCGACGCGCGTCAGGTAGAGCCCGTCCGGCGGACAGACCGGCCCGCAGCGGGTGCGGTCGGCCGCATCAAGCGCATCCTTAAGATCCGAAGCCGTCCACTTGCCCTCGCCCACCAGCTTCAGCGTGCCGACCATGGAGCGCACCTGGTTGTGCAGGAAGGAACGGGCCGAGCAGGTCAGGCTGATGACGTCGCCCTCGCGGCTCACCGAAAACGCATCGAGCGTCTTCACCGGGCTTTTCGCCTGGCACTGGCTGGCGCGGAAGGTGGTGAAATCGTGCTTGCCCAGAAAGCCTTGCGCGGCCGCGTGCATGGCACCCTCATCAAGCCGGTGGCGCACGTGCCAGGCATGGTGGCGCTCCAGCGCCAGCGGCGCCCGCCGGTCGATGATGCGGTAGAGATAATGCCGCTTCACGGCAGAGAAACGGGCGTCGAAATCGTCCGCCACGCGCTCCGCCGACAGGATCGCCACCGCGTGCGGCCTGAGATGCGCGTTGGTCGCCTCGCGCACTTTCTCCGCGTCCCAGTCGCGTGCGAGATCGACGTGCGCCACCTGGCCGGTGGCATGCACACCCGCATCCGTGCGTCCCGCGCCGCGAATGCCCGGAGCCTCGCCGGCAAAGGCGGCGATGGCCTCTTCGATCGCCTGCTGCACCGACATGCCGTTTTCCTGGCGCTGCCAGCCGACGAAACCGGTGCCGTCATATTCGATTGTGAGTTTGTAGCGGGGCACGGCGCGCCTGGTTCTCGTCAGTGTTCGTCTTTGGCGTGGGAGAAGGCCGTGAACGGCCAGCGCAGAACCATATAGAGGAGAGCGGCGAGCGAGGACACCGCGAAGATGACCGGGAAGGCCTCCACCAGCACGAACTGGTTGCCGCCCGCATTGCGCACGGTGCGCCACAGGGTGTCGATCTCCCCGCCCACGGTCTGGAAGAGGCGCCCGAACAGCCCGCCGCCGGGCGCCGAAATCGCATCGCCGAGCGCCCCGAACGCGATGCCGATATGGGCGAATTCGCCGCGGACGATCTGAAAGAGCGTGCCGAAGAAAAGATCGGTATCGAACTGGTCGGCAAGGATCCAGTAGCTCGACCAGGTCTTGACCAGCGCCAGCCCGATCACGAAGACGACGATGAACGCGGCCGGCACGACGATACGCTGGACGATCTCGGAGGAACGGCGCACGAAGCCGAAGACGAGCATCGCCACCGCAAGCGCCGCCAGCATGACGAGAAGGAATTCCAGCGTCGGCCGCGCCAGGAACAGCGGGAAGCTCTCCGGCACGTAGACATCGTCGCCGAAAAGGCCGAGCTTCAGCAGCAGACCGGAGAGGATCGAGCCGATCAGCACCGTCAGCGTCAGCGACAGCGCGGCCGACAGCGCAAACGACATGGCGCGGCCCTGATCCCACGTGCGCTTCATCAAAGGCAGGTTGCAGACAAGGAATATCGCGACGACGCCGGCCGCAAGCCCTGCGAGAAACAGCAGGACGAGCGGCAGCAGGATGATCAGTCCCTTGCGATAGTCGAAGTGCACCATGGCGCGAGGCTAGAGCACCTCGTCGCCTGCCACAATAAGGACATCATTGCGCGCGCGCCCTGCGACACCCGCAAGGCGCGTTTTGCACCGGCTATTCGCCCGCCGTCAGCGGCTTGGCGAAGGTGAGCGTCGCCGGCAGCCGGTCCGAGCTTCCCTCGCTCAGTTCCATCGCCAGAAAGTTCGGTCCCGACCAGGGCGTGTCGAACTTCTCGCCGAGCCCTGGGGAAAAACCGAACCGGGTGAAGTAGGCGGGATCGCCCACCACCACGACGATGTCGATATTCTCGCGCTTCAGCCGCTCCAGCGCTTCGCGCACGAGTGCGGTGCCGATGCCGTGTTTCTGCATGTCCGGGCGCACCGACAGCGGCGCCAGGATCGCGATCGCCAGATCGGCGTCGCCATCGGCGATCGTGGCGCGGGAAAAGACCACATGGCCGAGAATGTTGGCGCCGTCGCTGGCGATCAGTTCCAGAACGAGATCGTCGCTGATGCGCAGGGCGCCGACGAGGCGTGCCTCGGTGTCGCGCTCGAAAGCTTCGCCGACGAGCCGTCCGATGAGAACGGCGTCATTGGGCCCGACGGGCCGGAAGGTGAGGTTTGCCGGGGCTGTCGTCCCGGTGGTGGGCTCGCTCATGTGCTTGCCTCGCTTGATTTGAAGGTTCGGGATCGGATTTCCTAGCCAAAAAAGATCAGGGCCACAGGATCAGGGCAGCATCGTGCCCTGATCGATGCGCGAGCCGCGCAGGAACTCCTCCGCTTCCATCGGCCGCTTGCCGGCGCGCTGCACCTGGGTCAGCCGGACGGCGCCCTCGCCGCAGGCGATCGTCAGCCCGTCCAGCACTTGGCCGGGCTTGCCCGACCCTTCGCCGAGCGTGCTGCGCAGCACCTTCACGCGTTCCATGCTCTCGCCGCGCGGTACTTCGCACCAGGCGCCGGGGAAGGGCGAAAGCCCGCGAATGTGGTTGTGCACCTCTGCCGCAGGCCGCGACCAGTCGATGCGCGTCTCCTCCTTGGTGATCTTGCTTGCGTAGGTAACGCCGTCCTCCGCCTGCGGTTCGGATGTCAGCGCCCCGCGCGAAAGGGCGGCGAGCGCCCGGCCCATCAGGTCGGCGCCGAGGCGCGACAGCGCATCGTGCAGTTCGCCGGCCGTCATGTCCGCCCCGATCGCCAGCTTCTCCGCCATGCACACCGGGCCGGTATCGAGCCCTTCCTCCATGCGCATCACTTCAACGCCTGTTTCCCGGTCGCCCGCCATGATCGCGCGGTTGATCGGCGCGGCCCCGCGCCAGCGCGGCAGCAGCGAGGCATGCAGGTTCAGGCAGCCGTTGACGGGCGCCTCCAGGATATCCTTCGGCAGGATCAGCCCATAGGCCACCACGACGGCGACGTCGGCCTCGTGCGACAGGAAGCTCTCGCGCTCGATCGGGCTCTTCAGTGTGCGCGGCGTGTAGACGGGGATGTGAAACGCCTCCGCCTTCACCTCAACCGGCGAGGGCCGTTCCTCCATGCCGCGCCCGGCCGGTCGCGGGGGCTGGGTGTAGCAGGCGACGACCTCGTGGCCCTGTCCGATGATTTCCATGAGGGTGGGTACGGAGAAATCGGGCGTACCCATGAAGACGACTCGGAGCGACATGAATTTTCCCTGTCGATGAGGCCGCGTGCGGCGAAGCGTTCACCCTGTATGTGACGTCCCGCCCCGCCGATGCAACCGGTGGCGCGTATGAAATTGCCACAGGGGCGCGCGGAAAGCCGGCAATCGGGGCAAGGCGATTGATCCGGGGGGGCGCCTCCGCTAGCGTCGCCTCCAACAGGACGGCGTCCCGCAAGGGGCTGGAAGCGAGTCCGGTGCGATCGACCCAAACAGGGGATCAATCCCGGAGCCGTTCGGCGCAAGGAGCCGGTTTTACGATTCGCAAAGGCGATCGCCAAAGCCGCCCGCACGCCCTCGCGGACGTTGGATCAACAGAAGCGGGAGGCCTTCCATGGCAATACGCAAAGACTTGTCCCCATCGAATTGTCCTCAGCGGCCGCAACGCGGTGTGGAGGGGACGCGATGAGCGACAAACTCGGCCTGATGATCTGCGGCCACGGCAGCCGCGACGAGAACGCCGTCGCCGAATTCGCCGTGCTGGCCGAACGCCTGCGCGAGCGCTTCCCGGACTGGCCGGTCGACTACGGCTATCTGGAATTCGCGACCCCCATCATCCGCACCGGCCTCGATAACCTGCGCGCGGCCGGCTGCACCCGGGTTCTGGCCGTGCCGGGCATGCTGTTTGCCGCCGGCCACGCCAAGAACGACATTCCCTCCGTGCTCAACACCTATCAGGCGCAGCACCCGGAGATGCGGATCGACTACGGCCGCGAGCTTGCCGTCGATACCCGCATGGTGCGTGCGGCCGCCGCGCGCATCGGCGAGGCGATCGCGGCCGCGGGCACGGATGTCCCGGCGCACGAGACGCTTCTGATGGTGGTGGGGCGCGGCGCGTCCGATCCGGATGCCAATTCCAACGTCGCCAAGGTCATGCGGCTTCTGTGGGAGGGCATGGGCTTCGGCTGGGGCGAGACCTGCTATTCCGGCGTCACCTTCCCGCTGGTCGAACCCGGTCTGGAACATGCGGCCAAGCTCGGTTACCGCCGCATCGTCGTCTTCCCGTATTTCCTCTTCACCGGCGTGCTGGTGAAGCGCATCTACGACTACACCGACAAGGTCGCGGCACGGCACCCGGAGATCGAGTTTCTCAAGGCGCCCTATCTCAACGACCACGACTTCGTCATCGACACGATGGCAGAGCGTGTCCGCGAGATCCTTGAGGGCGCCAATGTGATGAATTGTCAGCTTTGCAAATACCGCGAACAGGTGCTGGGCTTCGAGGCGGAGATCGGCCTGCCGCAGGAAAGCCACCACCACCACGTGGAAGGCATCGGCGCCGGCCATCACCACCACCATGATCACGGCGATGGTCATCACCATCATCATCACCACGATCACGATCATGCGGAAGGCCACGGGGATCATGACGATCATGGGCACGATCACGGCCATCACCACCATCCGTATCCGCATGCCGATCATCCGCTGGGGCCGCGCAGCATGAAGCAAGGAGAGGGGACGTGACCCTCCACTACGAACGCGACGCGAGCGCCATCTACCGAGCATCCTTTGCAACGATCCGCGCCGAGGCGCCGCTCGACCGCCTGCCGGTCGACCTGCAACCGCTGGCCATCCGCCTCATCCATGCCTGCGGCATGGTCGATCTGATCGACGACTTCGAAGCCTCCGAAGACGTGGTGCTTTCCGCCCATTCCGCCATAGAGGCGGGCATGCCGATCCTCTGTGACACCACCATGGTCGCCTCCGGCATCATCCGCAGCCGGCTTGCGGGAAACGAGATCGTCTGCACGCTGGAGGACGAACGCGTGCCCGGCCTCGCCATCCGGGAGGGAACGACCCGTACCGCGGCGGCAGTGGAGCTGTGGCGCCATCGCGTGGCCGGCGCCGTGGTCGTCATCGGCAACGCGCCGACAGCGCTTTTCCACCTGCTCGGATGTCTCGATGAGGGATGGCCGAAGCCGGCCGCGATCCTGGCCTTCCCCGTCGGCTTCGTCGGCGCGGCGGAATCGAAGGCGGAACTCGTCGCAAATCCGCGCGGCGTTCCCTTCGCCACCGTCACGGGCCGGCGCGGCGGCTCGGCAATGGCGGCTGCCGCCGTCAACGCGGTCGCCGCCGGTCTGATCGAGGAGACGGGTCCGTGATGGGCGAGGACGGAAACAGCCGCCGCCCCGCAACGCGCAAGCCGGACGCGAAACCGGCCGGTCCAGCAGCGGGGCTGCGATCGCGCGGCTTTCTCTCCCATGGCGGCGCACCGGCGGAGGACGCCTCCGGCAAGCCGTCGCGCGCCCGTGGCACGCGCTCGCACGAGGGAGCAGGCGACGGTGCCGTCCGCCCGCTCGACAAGGCGCGGCCGCACAAGCCTTTCGGGATGAAGGACAAATGACGGCGCCCTGGCTCACCGTGATCGGGCTCGGCGAGGACGGCATCGACGGGCTGCCGGCCGCCGCGCGGGGCATCCTTCGCGATGCCGAGATCGTCTATGGCGGCAAGCGTCACCTCGAACTGGCCGGCGCGCTCAATGCCGAAACGCGCCCCTGGCCATCGCCGCTCGACGCCGGCCTTGAGGAAATCGCGCGCTTGCGCAGCCGGCCTGTCGTGGTGCTCGCGACCGGCGATCCGATGTGGTTCGGCATCGGCGCGACGCTCGCCCGCCGTATCCCGGCCGACGAAATCCGCGTGCTGCCGGCGCCTTCCGCCTTCCAGCTCGCCGCCGCCCGCATGGGCTGGCCTTTGGCGGACGTCGAGACGCTGAGCCTGCACGGCCGCCCGGCCGAACGCCTGAAACTCGCGCTTGCGCCCGGTGCCCGCATTCTCGCGCTGACCGTCGCCGACAGCCCACGCACCGTCGCCGCCCTTTTGACGCAAGCTGGTTACGGCGAAAGCCGCATGGTCGCGCTCGAACATCTGGGCGGCCCCGATGAACGCCGCGTTGAGGACATCGCGCGCGACTGGAACGCCGATGTCGCGACGCTCCACACGCTCGCCATAGACTGCGTCGCCGGACCCGATGCCGTTGTCCTGCCGCGCGTGCCGGGCTTGCCCGACGCCGCCTTCCGTCACGACGGCAAGATGACCAAGCGCGAGGTCCGCGCCCTGACGCTCGCACGGCTCGCGCCCCTGCCGGATGCGCTCTTGTGGGATATCGGTGCAGGCTGCGGCTCGGTCGCCATCGAATGGATGCGCGCCGCGCCCCGCGCCCTCGCCATCGCGCTCGAGCCGCGAGCCGACCGCCGCGCGCTAATGGCGGAAAACGCGCTCGCCCTCGGCGTGCCCGATCTCGACATCCGCAAGGGCGAGGCTCCGGGCGCGCTTGGAAGTCTTGCGGCGCCCGATGCGGTCTTTATCGGCGGCGGGCTTTCGCAAGGCGTCTTCGAGGCCTCGTTTGCGGCGCTGAAGCCCGGTGGCCGCCTCGTCGCCAATGCGGTGACGCTGGAAAGCGAGGCGGTGCTGCTGGCCCTTCATGCCCGCCATGGCGGGGATCTCGTGCGCCTCGCGGTATCGCGCGCTTCCGCCGTCGGCAGCCTCACCGGCTGGCGCCCGGCCATGCCGGTCACGCAATGGTCTCTCGCCAGAACCCGGACCCAACCTAGGAATACCCTCTCATGAGCGGCACGCTTTACGGGGTCGGCGTCGGTCCCGGCGATCCCGATCTCATCACCTTGAAGGCGCACCGGCTGATCACATCGGCCGCCGTCGTCGCCTATCCGGCGCCCGATACCGGCGAGAGCTTCGCCCGCGCCATCGCCGCCCGGTTCATCCCGGCGGAGGCGACCGAGATCCCCATCGTCGTGCCCATGCGGACCGAACGCTTCCCCGCTCGCGAGGTCTACGACGATGCCGCGACACGGATCGCAGGCCATCTCGATGCGGGTCGCGACGTGGTGGTGCTGTGCGAGGGCGATCCGTTTTTCTACGGCTCGTTCATGTATCTCTTCGAGCGGCTGGCGCCGGAATACGATTGCGAGATCGTGCCGGGCGTGACCTCGCTCACCGCCTGCGCCGCCGCGCTCGGCCGGCCGCTGGCCGCGCGCAACGATCATTTCGCCGTCATTCCGGCCCCTCTTGACGAAGCCTCGCTGCATGCGAAACTTGTGAAGTGTGACGCCGCGGCAATTATCAAGGTCGGGCGTCATCTTGCGAAGGTGCGCCGCGTCCTCGACGACATGGGGCTCAGCGAAAAGGCCGGCTACATCGAGCGTGCGACGCTTGCCGGGCAGCGGGTCATGCCGCTCCTTGACGTCGCGACCGATGAAGCGCCCTATTTCTCTATGATCCTCATCTACAAGGGAGACGAGCCGTGGAGCCTCGCGCCGCAATCATCGTCCTGAGCCCGTCGGGCATGAATGCCGCGCGCCGCATCGCGGGCGCCATCGGCGGGCGCGTGCACGGGCTTTCCGGCCGCGTCATGGCCGCCGATCTCACCTTCGAGGATGCGAGCGAACACATCCGCACGCTGTTTGCCGCGCGCACGCCCATCGTCGGCGTCTGCGCCGCCGGCATCCTCATCCGCGCGCTCGGGCACATGCTGGAGGACAAGCGCGAGGAATCGCCTGTCCTCGCCGTCTCCGCCGATGGTGCACACGTGGTGCCGCTTCTGGGCGGTCATCGCGGCGCCAACGATCTCGCCCGCGAGATCGCCACCCGCATCGGCTCCACCGCGGCCGTGACGACGGCCGGCGACCGTGTGCTGGGCGTCGCCCTCGACGAACCGCCGAAGGGCTGGCGGCTGGCGAACCCGGATGATGCCAAGTCCGTCATGGCGGCACTTCTGGCCGGCGCGACGCCGCTGATCGAGGGCGAGCCGCACTGGCTCGACCAGCGCGACCTGTGGCGCCGCGAATCCGTCACGCCGCCCAAGGGCATGAAGGAAGTCCGCCTCATCGCCACCGAGAAGCCGGTTGCAGGCGATTCCGAAACGCTGGTCTATCACCCCAAGACGCTCGTCGTCGGCGTCGGCTCGGCGCGCGACTGCGGGTATGACGAGCTGCGCGGTCTCGTTCTCGGCGCCCTTGCCGAGGCCGACCTCGCCTCCGGTTCCATCGCGGCGCTCGCAACCCTCGATCTGAAGGCGGATGAAGCGGCGATGATCCTGCTGGCGGAGGAACTGGGCGTTCCGCTTCGTCTCTTCGATGCAGCCGCGCTGGAGGCGGAAACCCCGCGTCTCGCCAATCCCTCCGACGTCGTCTTCGCGGAGGTCGGCTGTCACGGCGTCGCGGAAGCAGCCGCCCTTGCCGGTGTCGGCGAGGCCGGCCGGCTCGTGGTGGAAAAGCGCAAGAGCGCCAACGCCACCGTGGCGATCGCGCGGGCCGAAGGCTTCGTCGACTGGCGCCGCATCGGCCGGCCGCGCGGGCGGCTCTCCATCGTCGGCATCGGACCTGGCACCGCCGCCTGGCGCACGCCCGAAGCCGGCCGCATGATCGCGGAGGCCGACGCCGTCGTCGGCTATTCGCTCTATCTCGACATCGTCGCCTCAGCAATCGCCGGCAAGGAGCGCCACGACTATCCGCTGGGCGCGGAGGAAGACCGCGTTCGCGCGGCACTCGAATTGGCCGGCGAGGGCCGCAACGTCGCGCTGATCTCCTCGGGCGACGCCGGTATCTACGCCATGGGCGCGCTCGTCTACGAACTCCTCGACCGCCCCGGAAACGACGGCGGCGTCAGCGATGCCGCGCGCCGGGTGGAAATCGTCATGACGCCCGGCATCTCCGCGCTTCAGGCCGCCGCCGCCCGTATCGGCGCGCCGCTTGGCCACGATTTCTGCACCATCTCGCTGTCGGACCTGCTGACGCCGTGGGAGGTGATCGAGGCGCGCATCGCGGCAGCTGCGGCCGGTGATTTCGTTGTCGCCTTCTACAATCCCGTCTCGCAACGCCGCCGCACCCAGCTGGAACGCGCCCGCGAGATCCTGCTGCGCCGCCGGCCGCCCGAAACGCCGGTGGTGCTTGCCTCCAATCTCGGCCGGCCGGGCGAGGCGGTTCGGGTGACGACGCTCGGCACTCTCGCGATTGACGATGTCGACATGCTGACCATCGTCCTCGTCGGCTCCACCGCGACCCGCGCCATAGCGCGCGGCGCGCTCACACCCTACGTCTACACGCCGCGCGGCTATGCGGCCAAGCACGCTGCCGTTGAGGCAGAGAAGGCCTGACCCTCATGACCGTCCATTTCATCGGCGCCGGGCCCGGCGATCCCGATCTCATCACCGTGCGCGGGCTGAAGCTGATCCGCGCCTGCCCGGTCTGCCTTTATGCCGGTTCGCTGGTGCCGGAGGCCATCGTCGCGGAAGTCCCCGAGGGCGCGCGCGTTCTCGATACCGCGTCGATGACGCTCGACGAGATCGTGGCCGAGATCGAGGCGGCGCATGCAGACGGCAAGGACGTCGCCCGCGTCCATTCCGGCGACCCTTCCATCTACGGCGCCATCGCCGAACAGATGCGCCGGCTCGACGCGGCGGGCATTCCGTATGAGGTGACGCCCGGCGTGCCGGCTTTCGCCGCCGCCGCCGCCGCGCTCAAGACCGAACTCACCATTCCGGAAGTGGCGCAGACCGTCATCGTGACGCGCACGGCGATGAAATCCTCTTCCATGCCGGAAGGCGAGGATCTGGAGACGCTCGGCAAGTCGGGTGCGACGCTGGCGATCCATCTTTCGGTCAGGAACCTGCGCGAGATCGAGCGTCAGCTCGTTCCGCTTTACGGCGCCGATTGTCCCGTCGTCGTCGCCTACCGGGTCGGCTGGCCGGATCAGGCCTTCCTGCACGGCACGCTCGGTGATATCCGCGAAAAGGTGCGCGTATCCAAGATCACACGCACGGCGCTGATCTTCGTCGGCCGGGCGCTTGCCGCCCGCAACGCGGATTTCCGCGACAGCGCGCTTTACGATGCCGACCACGTGCACGTGCTGCGGCCGAAGCGGAAGAAGACGGCCTGAACAGCCGCGCCTACTGTGCGGCTTCCAGAACCGGCCGCTGCCACTCTCCCGTCTCCACCGCCTCGATTTGCCGGTCGATCTCGCCCACGACATAGCGCGAGAAGGGGCCTAGGTGGACGAACAGCGCATAAAGGATCAGCGCCGCGTTGAGCGCGCGCGGGTTGTTCCGGATGCAGTAGCCCAGAAGCGACAGGTAGGCGCGGCGATGTTCCGGCCGGCGCACCGTCAGCGCCCAGGTGATGCGGAAGAACTCGGCGATGTCCTTCTTCAACCGTGCCCGCGTCAGGTCGCCGTTCGGGCCCGACATGTCGAGCCGGTCGACCACCTTGCGCACCCGGGCCAGATAGTTTTCCGGCCGGTAGATGTGATCGACGATGCGGCGGTAGTCCGCCAGGATCTCCGCGCGCGGGCGCAGCGTGTCGAAGTTGAGGCCCGAGGTGCACTGGTCGCCGAGATCGCCGTCTGAATGGTCGTGGCCGGGGTGCAGCCGCCCTTCGCGTTCGAGCCTGCGGGTGAGTTGCGTGTCGGGCAGGGCGAACAGCAGGCCCGCCATGGCGACGGGGATCGCCGCCTCCTCGATCAGGTCGCAGATCGGTTCGGCCACGCTCGCCTTCTCCTCGTCGAAGCCGACGATGAAACCGGCCAGCACGAAGATGCCCGCCTCGTAGATCTTGTTCACGCTGGCGGCGATGTCGCGCCGGGTGTTCTGTTTCTTCCGTGTGGCGACGAGAACGTCCGGATCGGGGCTCTCGATGCCGATGAACACGGTGAAGAAGCCGGTATCCCGCATCAGATTGAGGAGGACCGGATCGTCGGCGAGGTTCAGCGAGGCCTCGGTGGAGAGCTGGAACGGGTAATGCCGCTCCTTCTGCCAGCGGATCAGCTCCGGCAGGAAGGCCTTCACTGCCCTTTTGTTGCCGATCAGGTTGTCGTCGACGAAATCGACGTTGCCGCGATAGCCCAGTTCGTAGAGCGCCTGAAGCTCCGCCAGCATCTGGTCGTTCGTCTTGGCGCGCGGCACCCGGCCGTAGATCTCGATGATGTCGCAGAACTCGCAGGTGAACGGACAGCCGCGCGAGAACTGCACGCAGATCTGTGTGTAGTCCTTGAAATTCAGCAGGTCGAAGCGGGGGATCGGCGTCGTCGTCACGTCCGCCTTGAATTTCTCCGCGGTGAACAGCCCCGAGCGGTCGCCGCGCCGCCATGCGTCGATGAAATCGCCGATGATGCCCTCCGCCTCGCCGATCACGCGGAAATCCGCGTGCTCGTAGAGATCGGGGCTCGTCGTGACGTCCGGTCCGCCGATGGCGACGGGAATGCCGCGCGCCTGGCAACGGTCGATGATTTCGAGCGTGGAGGGCTGCTGGGGGAGCATGCCGCCGGTCAGGATCAGGTCCGCCCAGTCGATGTCGGCGTCCTCAAGCGCCTGCGTGTTCCAGTCGACGAGCCGTATGGTCCAGTTTGCAGGGAGCATCGCCGCGACCGTGATGAGGCCGAGCGGCGGGGCCGGATACTTGGCACCGACGATCTTGCACGTGTCCTGATAGTTCCAGAAGGACCCGACAGTGAAGCGAGGCTGGATCAGAAGCACGTTGCACTGGTCTGTCGTCAAACCGGGTCTCCTCTCCGCTGGAGCAACTCTTATGCGCTCACTGGAGCGCGGGATGCTCTGGGCTTACGGAATGGCCTCGGAGGGTAGAGGACTTGCCGGCGCGGTGAAAGTGGTAATCACGTTAGGGCATACGCGTATTTCGCGAAAACGCCCGCCATCGGCAAATGGCGGGCGCGCGGTCGTCGGTCGGGAAACGTTGCTTCAGCGCGTTGCGTTGATGATCGAGGAAATGATCCCCGACGTGATCGCCACGAGCACGTACTTGTCGTCGTGGCGGACCCAGTGATAGCCGGCCGGCGGCTTCCGCAGATGGTGCTGGCGGTAATCGACCGGGCGGTTGCGATAGGTGCGCGGCATGTGCCCGCCGCGACGCATCCAGTCGTCACGGCGTTTGGGATATGTCTTCTTCACCTGGGAAGGATGCTTCTTGTAGTTCTGGTAGCTCTTGTAGGAATCGTAGGTTTTTTTGGACTGACGCTTCTTCTTCTCCGTACGATGCTTTGACGGCTTCTTCTTCTGGATCGCCGGGCCTTCGCCCTTGTACTGGTGCTTGTGAAGCTCGATCGGCTGGGGGCCGGCGAGCACGGGGCCGGCGGCGACGGTCGCGCTCAGCCCGATGACGGCGGCGGCCAGAATGGCTTTGAAGGTCTTCATCTTTCTTGCTCCGGTTGTTTTGTTGCCCACCATCGCTTCGGCCGTTTGAATGCCGGGTGAACGGGGCGTTCAGCGTTGTCAGGGGAAAAGCTTGCGGGAGGGTGACGTTATGAATGCGTGAGCTGCGGAGAGTCATGTTCCGTCGATGACGTGAGCAAAGGACCCCATGACCACGCCCCTCACTAAACCCATCGTGGGGCGTCGCGTTCCCTCCGCATCGCAGGCTTCGAAAAGGGCCGGTGCATCCCCGGTCCGCAAAACGCTGGCATAATGGAACTCGTGCGCGGTGAGGGCGCCGGCCCACGGCAGGCTCCGGCAGGGCGTCAGCCTGCGGTAGCCGAGGTGTAGCTTCGGCCTCTCGAAACTCGTCTCCAGCGGCAAAAGTCCCGCCATGCGATGGATGGTGCCTTGTGCATCCGTGAGCGCCTCGCCCAGCACCATGTAGCCGCCGCATTCGCCGTAGACGAGCGCACGGCGGTCCGCGGCGCTTTTGAGCCCGGCGAGAAAACCCTCGTTGTGCGCCAGCAGCCCGGCATGAAGTTCAGGATAACCGCCGGGCAGATAGACCGCATCGGCCTCCCGCGCCGGCCCCTCGTCGGCGAGCGGCGAGAAGAACGAAAGTTCCGCCCCCTGTTCGCGCCAGCCTTCCAGCAGGTGCGGGTAGGCGAAGGCGAAGGCCTCGTCGCGGGCGACGGCGATTCGCTGGCCGAGCGGGGCGAGCCGCGTCGGTGCGATGTGGTCGCCCGGCAGCGCCAGCGGGGCGGCAAGCCGGGCCAGCGCATCAAGATCGACGGCGTTTGCGACGATATCGGCCGCGCGCTCCAGAAAGGCGTCGAGATCGGCATGCTCGCCCGCCTGAACGAGGCCCAGATGGCGTTCGGGCAGGGCGAGGTCGGCGGCGCGTGGCACGGCGCCCAGCACCGGCATCGCGATCGTCTCAAGGCTCGCCTTCAGCATCCCGGCATGGCGCTCGCTGCCGACGCGATTGAGGATCACGCCGGCCACGCGGACCGGCTCCCGGTCGGGCTCATGCCCGTGATCGCGAAACCCGCGCACCAGGGCGGCGACCGATTGCGCCTGCCGGGCGGCGTCCACGATCAGGATCACCGGCAAGCCCAGAAGCGCGGCGAGATCGGCCGTCGAGCCGGTGCCGTCGGCCGCCCCGTCATAAAGCCCCATCACGCCTTCGACGATGAGGATATCGGCCTTCGCCGCCTGCCGGCTGGCGAGGTCGCGCAGCAGCGCCGGCCGCATGGCCCAGGGGTCGAGATTGGGGCAGGGGAGGCCGCTGGCCGCCTCGTGGAATTTCGGATCGATATAGTCCGGGCCCACCTTGGCGGAGGCCACACAGAGCCCACGCCGCGCAAGCGCCCTGAGAAGCGCGAGCGTGAGGACGGTCTTGCCCGACCCCGATTGCGGCGCGGCCAGAAGGAGGCCGGGCGCACCGGAAACCGCGCTTCTGCGCGTGGCGCTGCTCATCCTGTTTCCGATTGCCCGCCGCGCGTCCCGAGGCCGAGCGGATCGCTGACGAGTTCGCGCCCGCCCAGCGCGCCGAGCCAGTCGAGGCCCGCGCGAAGCCGCACCACGTCGCCGACGCACACGACCGCCGGCGGCTCCATGCCCGCCTGCGCGGCGTCGTCAGCCGCGCGCGCCAATGTCGTCTCCAGAACCCGCTGCCCGTCGAGCGAGGCGCGGGTGACGATCGCCACGGGTTCGCCGGCGCTCCGCCCGCCTTCGATGAGCTTGCCGCAGATCGCCGCCAGATGCTTCATCGCCATGTACATGACGATGACCGGCGCGCCGCGGGCGATGGCGTGCCAGTCGAAGGCATCGGGCGTCAGGCCGCTCTGATCGTGGCCGGTCAGCAGGGTCACGGCCTGGTTCACGTCGCGATGGGTGAGCGGTATGCCGGCATAGGCGAGCCCACCGATCCCCGCCGTCACCCCCGGGATCACCCGGAACGGCACGCCCGCCTCCACCAGCGCCAGCGCTTCCTCGCCGCCGCGCCCGAAAACGAACGGGTCGCCCCCCTTGAGCCGCAGCACGCGCTTGCCGGCCCGCGCCAGCTCGATCAGCTTCAGCGAAATGTCGCGCTGCTTCGGCGAGGGCTTGCCGCCGCGCTTGCCGGCGTAATCGGCGTCCGCGCCCGGCCGCATCCAGCCGAGGATCCGCTTGTCGACGAGCGCGTCGTAGACGACCACATCCGCCTGCTTCAGGCCGTTGAGCGTGTGCAGCGTGACGAGCCCCGGATCGCCGGGGCCCGCCCCCGCCAGCCAGACCCAGCCGGGCTCAAATCGCGGAAGGAAGCCGTCCCCCTCCGGTCCGCCGTTGAGATTGAGAGAATGCACCATGATCCGGTTTTACCGTTTCCGTGCCGCCGTGCAAGGCATCCGGGGTGCCCGTGCACCGTGAAACGCGGTGAACGGACGAATGCGGCGCTCGTCTTGGGGGCTCGCCGCACCTATACTCCGCCGCCATGACGCAGACGCCGGCCAGCAACAGGGAGCATGCGCTCAGACGGGGCCCTCTGAGAAGAGGATGGACGACGGGGGCCTGCGCCACCGCCGCGGCCAAGGCCGCCTATCAGGCGCTGCTCGGCGGAGGTTTTCCCGATCCGGTCGAAATCCGCCTGCCGAAGGGCGAGGCGCCGCGCTTTGCGCTGGCGCGCGAGCGGCGCGGCGAGGGTTGGTGCGAGGCGGCCATCGTCAAGGACGCGGGCGATGATCCCGATGTCACCCACGGCGCACTCATCTCCGCGCGGGTCGCGGCCCTGCCGGTCGGCTCCGGCGTCCGTTTCAAGGCCGGGGAGGGCGTCGGCACGGTGACATTGCCCGGCCTGCCGCTTGCGCCGGGCGAACCGGCGATCAATCCCGTCCCCCGCCGCATGATGTGCGAGGCGATCGCCGAGGTCGCGGCGGTGTGGGGCGCTTCCGGCGACGTGGAGATCGAGGTTTCCATCGCAGGCGGGGAAGAACTCGCAAAACGCACGGCGAACCCGCGCCTCGGCATTCTCGGCGGGCTCTCGGTTCTGGGAACGACGGGCATCGTGCGCCCGTTCTCGTGCGCGGCCTGGATTGCGTCCATCCATCGCGGCATCGATGTCGCGCGCGCCGCCGGACTTGCCCATCTGGCCGGCTGCACCGGCTCCACCTCCGAGGCCGCCGTTCGTGCGCTGCACGGGCTGCCGGAACGGGCGATGCTCGACATGGGCGATTTCGCCGGCGGCGTGATCAAGTACGTGCGCCAGCATCCCGTCGCCCGGCTCACCATCGGCGGCGGGCCGGGCAAGATGGTGAAGCTCGCCCAGGGGCTGCTCGATCTTCACTCAGGGCGCGGCAGCGTCGATTTCGGCTGGCTTTCCGGCGTGCTGGAGGAGGCAGATGCACCTGCCGGCCTCGTCGCCTCCGCGCGCGGCGCGAATACCGCCAAGCAGGTCTTCGACGAGGCCGCCA
Source organism: Breoghania sp. JC706 (assembly GCF_037026715.1). Classification (NCBI taxonomy): domain Bacteria; kingdom Pseudomonadati; phylum Pseudomonadota; class Alphaproteobacteria; order Hyphomicrobiales; family Stappiaceae; genus Breoghania; species Breoghania sp. JC706. The sequence continues at coordinate 125,625 of NZ_JBANCG010000004.1, read as the reverse complement.
CAGCGGGGTTCCCGCTCGCGAGACTGATCGCGGAGCGGGCGCTTTCGAGCGTGCGCGAGACGCTTGCTGGCGCGCCGGTTCTGGCCGATGTGGTGGTCGTCGATCGCGACGGTGCGGTCATTGCGCAGGCCGGCGGACCCGAAAGTGCCGCCGCAGAGGGGCCACATGGATAGGTCCTTCACCATCCTCCTGCTCGCCGGCACGACGGAGGCGCGCGAACTCGCGGGCCTGCTTGCCCCCGATGCCCGCCTGCGCGTGATCGCCTCGCTTGCCGGGGTGACGACGCGTCCCCTGCCGCTCGCCGTCAAGACGCGCAGCGGCGGCTTTGGCGGGGCGTCGGGGCTTGCGGCGTTCCTGCGCGAGCACGGGATCGATGCGGTGATCGACGCGAGCCACCCTTTCGCGGCCCGCATATCCGCCAACGCGGTTGCTGCCTGCCGCGAGACGGCGACGCGATATCTTCGTCTGGAACGCCCCGCCTGGCAGCCAGGGCCGGGCGATGACTGGCGTCGGGTGGTGTCGCTTGAGGACGCGGCGGGCCGACTGCCGGCGGGGGCGTCCGTGTTTCTGGGGATCGGGCGTCAGGAGATCGGCGTCTTTGCCCATCGCCGTGACGTGCGTTTCGTCATGCGGATGATCGATCCGCCGGCTCCCGATGCCGCGCGTCCGCCGGGCGAGATCGTGCTGGGCCGGCCGGGCGCCGATGTGGAGGCCGAAACCCGGTTGCTGCGCCGCCATGCGATCACGCACATGGTGGCCAAGAACAGCGGCGGGGATGCCGGACGCGCCAAACTGGACGCTGCCCGCGGCCTCGGTCTGCCGGTGTTCATGGTGGAGCGTCCGCCGGTGTCCGATCGCGCGGCCGGCGGGGTCTCCGCCGGCCAGACGGTCACGAGTGCTGCGGAAGCGGTTCGCTCGATTGAGACGTGGCTTTCTGACGGACAAGATGTGCCGTCGCGGCCTTGCCGGGTTCCGCCAGCGCCTTGATCCCCGCCACGGAAAAAACCGCGACGTGATTGGCAAAGGCTTCGATCTCGGCGTCGGTGGGATTGGAGGAGGGGTAGAAGCCGAGCTGGCTCAGCGCCATCAAGGCCCGGCACTGGCTGAGGATGCTCGTCACGCAAAGGCGCACGGTCGCCTCGGGCAGAACATCGCCGCTGATCATGCGCACGGCCTCAAGGAAGTGGGTCTGCGTCTTTTCCAGCCCGGCGGTCCGCAGATCGTCCACGAGCCCGGTGGGCTGTACCATCTCCGCCCGGATCAGCCGTTCCAGCGGGTCATCCTGCACCAGCCATTCCAGCCGATCCACGATGAAGGACTTCAAGACCTTCTCGCCATCGCCCGCCTTGTCCATGGGCGGTACCTGAGGCGGTTCGTAGAGATCGATCTGGCGCTGGAAAACCTGCCGGTAGAGACTTTCCTTGTTGCCGAAATGGTAGTTGACCGAGGCGATGTTGGCCTGGGCGGTGTCGCATATGTCGGCGACCGTGGTATCGCGATAGCCTTTCGAAGCAAATATCCGGCAGGCCGAGAATAACAACCTGTCCCGCGTAGATGCGGCTTGTCTTGGTGGCGTGACCATTTGGGCCCTTCCGTTGGGTGCGCAGAGATGCGCGTCCTTTCTCTCTAATTCTCACGTGCACTGCGACTGAGTGTAATATTAGCACGGACCTTCTGCGCGGTGGGTCCTTAAGTCTGACGATGTGTATACCATAGGAATCTGCGGTGTCATACCGTTCGGAGACCGGTTCAGGTAGACTTTCTGCCAATTCGGTAAGGAAAGCGGCCTCGGCAATTCGAACATATTGGGAGTTATGACAGGGACTGTTGCGACTGCGCGCTGTAGAACTCTTCGATACGGTGGGCTGTTTCGCGCATGAGCGGCAGGAACTCCCCGACCAGAGCCTCGCGCGCCACGCGTGCCGCCTGGGTGGAGATGTTGAGCCCTGCAAAGGCCCGCCCGGCGCGGTCGCGCAAGGGCACGGCGATGGACCTGAGCCCGATTTCCAGTTCCTGGTCGACAAGCGCGTAGCCGCGCGTTCGCACCTTGTCGATTTCGGCGAAAAGCGCCTCGCGGTCGGTGATGGTGTGCTCGGTGAACCGCTCGATATGGGCCTTGGCGAGAAAGGCGTTGAGAGCGGGCGGCGACAGGTTCGACAACAGCACGCGGCCCATCGAGGTGGTGAGCGCCGGCAGCCGGGTGCCGATCGTGATGTTGACCGACATGATCCGCTTTCCGGCGACGCGCGCGACATAGACGATCTCTGTACCGTCGATCACCGCCACGGAGCAGGATTCGTTCACCTGCCGCGAGAGCTCCCGCATCACCGGTTCGGCGTTCTGCCAGATCGGCCGGTTGCTGAGATACGAGACCCCGAGCGACAGAACCTTCGGCGTCAGGATGAACAGCCGGCGTTCCTGGCGCACGTAGCCCAGCTCCGTCAGCGTCAGCAGGAAGCGGCGCGCGGTCGCACGCGTCAGGCCGATTCGGCCGGCGACGTCGGTCAGCGTCAGGCCTTCCGGCGCATCGCCCAGCGCCTGCATCACCTTCAGGCCGCGTTCCAGCGAGCCGACGAATTCGCGGCCCCGGGAGATCTCGTTGTCGTCGTCCGTCTCCGGGGCGAGCGAACCGCTTTCCAGATGCACCATGGATCCCCCTTCGTCATGTCGCCGTCTCCGCTCTCTTGACAGGGGCGGGGATCGGACGCAAAACGTATCGCTATGCGAATTTTAGTTCGCATTTCGAACATTTGCAATCGCCTTCCCGGACTCCGCGCCAAGTCCCGAGCAGATCCGGCCGCCCTCGGCAGACAGTCGGCTCCGTTGGCTCGCCTTCGGACGATCGGCCCGAATGACGTTTGGCGCGCCGTACCGGGAAGATGGCTCGGCTTGCCGAAAAAGAAGCGAGCCTTCGAGGTGATTGCGATGTTATGTAAACAGGGTCGTCGGTGGTCATGCCGCCGCGATCCGGCCGGATCGACGTCCGGCACGGGGAGGAGCGGGTGGTGACGCGAGGAAGAGAGCGCCGCCCGGACCCGTGCCGCACGGGCATGACCAAGGGAGAGGCGGACGGGTAAGATGGCTCGTATCATGACATTGAAGGATGCCGTTGCGGAGCTGGTGCGCGATGGCGATACGGTGGCGATGGAGGGTTTCACCCATCTCATCCCCTATGCGGCCGGCCACGAGGTGATCCGGCAGGGCCGCACCGGCCTCACCATCATCCGCATGACCCCGGACATTCTCTACGACCAGCTCATCGGCATGGGCTGCGTCGACAAGCTGGTCTTTTCCTGGGGCGGCAATCCCGGCGTCGGCTCGCTGCACCGGCTGCGCGATGCGGTCGAGAAACAGTGGCCGAAGCCGCTCGTTCTCGAAGAGCACAGCCATGCCGCCATGGCGAACGCCTACGAGGCGGGCGCGGCGGGGCTGCCTTGCGCGATCTTCCGCGGCTATCGCGGCGCGGATCTGGCCAAGGTCAATCCGAACATCAAGTCCGTCACCTGTCCCTTCACCGGCGAGGAACTGGCGGCCGTTCCCGCCATTCGTCCCGATGTCGCGATCATCCACGCAAATCGCGCCGACCGGCAGGGCAACGTGCTGATCGAGGGCATTGTCGGCGTGCAGAAGGAGGCGGTGCTGGCGGCCAGCCGTTCGATCGTCACGGTGGAGGAGATCGTCGACGATCTCGCCCCGCCCTCGCCCAATTCCTGCGTTCTGCCCTCCTGGACCGTTTCGGCGGTCGTGAAGGTGCCGGGCGGCGCCCATCCCTCCTATGTGCAGGGCCGGTATCCGCGCGACAATGCCTTCTACAAGGCCTGGGACCCGATCGCGCGCGACCGGGATTCCTTCAGGGCCTGGATGAAGGAAAACGTCATGGAAAAGGGGCCCGAAGCGTTCGCGGCCTTCGCCGGCGAGACGGCCTGAAGGGGGCGACGATGGATTACACTTCCACAGAGATGATGACGATCGCCGCCGCGCGCGCGCTCTCGAATGACGATGTCTGCTTCGTCGGCATCGGCATGCCGTCGGCGGCCTGCAACCTCGCCCGCCTCACCCACGCGCCCGACATCACGCTCATCTACGAATCCGGTACCATCGGCACGAAGCCGGAGGTGCTGCCGCTCTCCATCGGCGACGGCGAGCTGTGCGAGACCGCGCTGACGACCGTTGCCGTGCCGGAAATGTTCCGCTACTGGCTGCAGGGCGGGCGCATCACCGTCGGCTTTCTGGGGGGCGCGGAAATCGACAGGTACGGCAACATCAATTCCACCGTCATCGGCGACTACGACAACCCCAAGGTCCGCCTGCCCGGCGGCGGCGGCGCGCCGGAGATCGCCACCTCCTGCGGCCAGATCTTCGTCGTCATGAAGCAGGGCAAGCGCAGCTTCGTCGACAGGCTCTCCTTCCGCACCTCGCTCGGTCACGGCGAAGGCCACAATTCGCGCGAGAAGCTCGGCGTCACCACCAAGGGCCCGAACATGATCGTCACCGATCTGTGCGTCATGCGGCCGGACCCGGAGACGAAGGAATTCACGGTGGTCTCCATCCATCCCGGTGTCGCCCGCGACGAGATCGTCGAGGCGACCGGCTGGCGCGTGAAGTTCGCCGACACGGTGGAGGAAACCCCGCCGCCGAGTGCGCGGGAACTTGAGGTACTGCGCGCGCTCAACGCCCGCACCGCCGCCGCCCACGGCGATCAGGTCTGAGGCGGCGAAACGGCCGACAGGTCGCGACAAGATTGGCCGAAAGAAGATTGGCCGGAGAGGACCGGCCGTGAGAGGAAAGCAAAGACCATGAATGAAGCCTATATCGTCGATTACATCCGCACCCCCATCGGCCGCTTCGGCGGCGCCCTGAGTGCGGTGCGGGCCGACGATCTCGCCGCCGCGCCGCTCCGCGCGCTGATGGAGCGCAACCCGTCGATCGATTTCGCCGCCGTGGACGACGTCATCTACGGCTGCGCCAACCAGGCCGGCGAGGACAACCGAAACGTCGCCCGCATGGCCGTTCTGCTCGCCGGCATGCCCGAAACGGTGCCTGGCACGACCATCAACCGCCTGTGCGGCTCCGGCATGGACGCGACGTTGGCGGCGGCGCGCATGATCAAAGCCGGCGAGGCGGATCTTGTCATTTCAGGCGGCGTGGAATCCATGTCGCGCGCGCCCTTCGTGATGCCCAAGGCCACCAGCGCCTTCTCGCGCAATGCCGAGATCTACGACACCACCATCGGCTGGCGCTTCGTCAATCCGGTGATGAAGAAGCAGTACGGCATCGATTCCATGCCGGAGACGGGCGAGAACGTCGCCGAGCAGTTCGGCATTTCGCGCGCCGATCAGGACGCCTTTGCCGCCCGTTCGCAGGACAAGGCGGTCGCCGCGCAGCAAAACGGCCGGCTGGGCAAGGAAATCGTTCCCGTCACGATCCCGCAGCGCAAGGGCGATGCGATCGTCGTCGATACCGACGAGCACCCGCGCCCCGGCACCACGGCGGAAAAGCTCGCCAAGCTGCCGACGCCGTTTCGCGAAAACGGCTCGGTGACGGCCGGCAATGCCTCCGGCGTCAATGACGGTGCGGCCGGGCTCATCGTCGCCTCGGAAGCGGCGGTGAAGAAATACGGTCTGACGCCGATCGCCCGCATTCTGGGCGGCGCGGTCGCCGGCGTCGCCCCGCGCATCATGGGCTTCGGCCCGGCGCCGGCGTCGAAGAAGCTGATGGCGCGGCTCGGTCTCTCGATCTCCGATTTCGACGTGATCGAGCTGAACGAGGCCTTCGCCTCGCAAGGAATCGCCGTTCTGCGCGATCTGGGCGTGGCGGAGGATGCGGATTTCGTCAACCCGAACGGCGGCGCCATCGCGCTTGGCCATCCGCTCGGCATGTCGGGCGCCCGCATCACCGGCACGGCAGCGCTGGAACTGAAGGAGCGCGGCGTCAAGCGGGCGCTCGCCACCATGTGCATCGGCGTCGGCCAGGGCATCGCCTGCGCGGTAGAGGCCGTCTGAACACGCAACTCATCGCGGAACCGACCTTGAAAGCCGCGGCATTGCCGCGGCTTTTTCGTATCCGGCGCGCCCGTCTCCTGAAGGTCCGCGTCTTTTCCGGTGGAGGCTTTTGCAAAGCTGCGGCACAATTGCCGCAACGTGATTGATGGCACAGCGTCGCAACGCGACCTGTCGGAGGATATGCGCGGCGCAGTCAGCTATCCTGGAGGGGCTAATACCGTGATCCGCACGACCTGCATCGCCTTCGCAACTCTGGCCTTGTCCGCCGGCCTCGCCACCGCGGCCGAGACGATCGGCTCCGCCTACGCGATCGCCGGCTCCGTGACGGGCACCATGTCGTCCGCCGCTCCCCGGCTGCTGTCGCGGGGAAGCGACGTGCATTTCCGCGAGCTCATCCGGGCGCGTGCCGCCTCCAACGGCCAGTTCCGTTTCGTCGACGGATCCCGTTTCGTGGTGGGCGCCGGCAGCGAGGTGGTTCTCGACGAGTTCGTCTTTCGTGGCGGCGCGTCGCGCGTCAGGCTGCACATGACCAAGGGGGCGCTGCGCTTTCTCGGCGCGGGAACCCGGCCCGGCCGCGATGAGGTCTCGATCACCACGCCGGTGGCGACCGTCGGCATCCGCGGCACTGTCGTCGATGTCACGCACACGGCCGGCCGCACGGCCTTCCTGCTGCTGCATGGCAGCGCCGAGGTCTGCCGTCGCGGTGGCGGCTGCCGGCTGGTCACCACGCCGTGCACGAGCGTGATGGTGGAGGCCGGCGTCTCGCCGCTCAGGCGACAGGATGCGGCGGCTCTCGATGCCATGTTCCCGCTGCTGCGCCAGCAGCCCTCCTTGTGGCCCGACTTCCGCGCAAGCTCCACCTGCGGCGTTGCGGCCGAGGCCCAGCCGCCCGAGCGCGGGGGCGGTCGCGGCGAGGGCGGTGGAAACGGCGGGCTCAACGGCGGCGGCGATGGAGGCGGCGGCACGCCCGGCACCAAGGGCTGAACCCGCCGGTTCGGTGCGCGCGTCCAGCCCTCTCTGCCCTTGCACGATTTCTCCACCATGATGGGCACTTGGCGCAGCGTCCATTCTTGAACCGTGCCCGCAAACTGCCCATATTCATCCTCGAAGAGGACCGGAAGGTCCGACCGGATGCCGAATTCGGGTCCGGGTTTAGCAAGATCGCTAAGGCCAAGGTCGCTTGGGAAAAGGACTTTGACGATGTCGCGTCTCTCGGCGTTTTCGAGCCCTCTGTTGCTCGGTTTCGACGATATCGAACGGGTGTTGGATCGTGTCTCCAAGGCCGCCAACGACGGCTATCCGCCCTACAATATCGAGCGCTTACCGCGTGACGGGGAGCAGGGAGAGATCCTGCGCATAACGCTCGCAGTGGCCGGCTTCACCAGCGATCAGCTCGATGTGACGGTCGAGGAAAACCAGCTCGTCATCCGCGGTCGGCAGACCGAGGACAACAACCGCCAGTACCTGCATCGCGGCATCGCCGCCCGGCAGTTCCAGCGAACCTTCGTGCTGGCGGAAGGCATCGTCATCCTGGGTGCCGATCTGAAGGACGGTCTGCTTTCGATCGATCTTGTCCGCCCCGAACCGGAGCGGACCGTGCGACGGATCGCGATTTCCGCGCACGATTGAGCAGGCCCGGCTGTCCCGGCACTTCGCGTTCGGCGAGCCGCACGCAAGGTAAGGGGCGTAAACCCGAACCCGGCGGCGTAACCCAGGAGCGATCGTCTATGACCGAGAACCTGAAGAACATGCACGAAGAGGCTTTCGCCCATCTGGGTGACGGCCACATCGCCTACATTCGCCAGCTGCGTTCGGAAGACATCAACGAGCTCTTTCCGAGCGCACCGCAGATGGCGGGCGGGATCAAGCTGTGGGCGCTTCTGGGCGCCGACGGCTCGCCGATCATGCTTTCCGACAGCCGCGACGCGATCCTCGCCAACGCGGTGGAGAACGAGCTGACCCCCGTCAGCGTGCACTGATCGGCGCAAGCAACGGATCACGCAGAAGAGACCTTGCAAGGCGGTGCCGGAAACGGCGCCGCCTTTTGCGTCTGGGGTCGCCTTTTGTGGGGCTTCAGGCGAGCGGATCGGCCGGTATTTTGGCTGTGGCCTATCCTTCGAGACGGCTGCTGCGCAGCCTCCTCAGGATGACGTTATCGTGCTGCCGGCTTTAAGGAATTTCGCAACAAACACAACGTCATCCTGAGGAGCCCGCACAAGCGGGCGTCTCGAAGGATAGGCCGCTTGCACCCGCCAGACCGGTGCGCTCCCGCCACAACCGCGAGCCGCCTCACATCGCCAGCGCGAAGGCCAGCGAGGCGAGCAGCAGGACCGCAAAGCCGATATTGATCACGCGACTTGCCCGCGGGTCGCGAAAGAGCGTGGTCAGGGCCGAGCCCGCCGACAGCCAGAAGACATTGACCAGGGCGATGATCGCGGCAAGTGCGACGACCTTTGCCGCAAGATCGATTTCCGCATTCGTGGCAAAGAGCACGAAGCCCGAAAACAGCGCCGCCATGGCCGCGTAGGCCTTGGGGTTGACCAGCGACAGGAAAACCCCGCCGCGAAAGGAGGGCGCGCGGTCGATGTCGGATGTCCGCTCGAGCGGTGGCGCCGAGGCGATCTTCCAGGCCAGATAGAGGAAGTAGGCGACCGCCAGCGCGGTGACGACCGGCGCCACGCCCGGTATCGCCAGCATCAGGCCGCCGAGCCCCGTCGCCGTGATCGCCATCACGAGCACCATGCCGGCCAGAAGCCCGATCATGTAGAGGATCCCGCGCCGGAAGCCGTAGGCGGCGCCCACGGCCGCGAGGCTCAGCGTGTTTGGCCCGGGACTTCCGGTCAAAGCCAGCCCAGCGAGAACGAAACCGACGAGATCCTGCATGACGAGCCACCCTCCCCCAAAGGCTGCCTGTTCGGACGCGGGCGCACTATAGCATCGTGTCTGCCGTTGCGACACTTTCGCGACGACGTCGCGCATCGTGCCGAATGCGCCCCGGTTGCGGCCCGTTTGTGCCAAGGCCGCACCAAGGTTTGCACATGCGTGTCTTTGGGGGGCGGGTGGTCCCGGCCTGCCGACCGCCTCGGCTCTGCGGCCTCAGGCGGCGTTGGTGGAGGTGTTCGGCTGGGTCAGCAGGGCATAGATCGCGGCCGCGTCGGTGCTGGCGCGCAGCTTGGCGGCGATGCCGGGATCGCGCAACTGACGGGCGATGCGCGCAAGCGCCTTCAGGTGATCGGCGCCGGCGCCCTCGGGGGCCAGCAGCAGGAACACCAGATCGACGGGCTGGTCGTCAAGCGCGTCGAAATCGATCGGGCGCTCCAGTCGGGCGAAGACGCCGACGAGCTTGTTGAGCGATACAGGCTTGCCGTGCGGAATGGCGATGCCGTGGCCGACGCCGGTGGAGCCGAGGCGCTCGCGCTGCAGCAGCGTGTCGAAAATATCGCGTTCGGGCAGGCCGGTGATGCTGGCGGCCTTCGCCGCCACCTCTTGAATGACCTGCTTCTTGCTGTTCACCTTGAGCGCCGGAATGATGGCGTCTGCCGTGATGAGGTCGCTCAAATCCATTGTATTAGCCCATATGGCTTCGCCGCGCGTACCGGGGTACGCGCGGGTGCTTCAAATGACCGTTGTCCGCTCAGGACGATTTCGTCTCGGACAGGGAGGGATCGATCCAGCCGATGTTGCCGTCCTTGCGGCGATAGACGACATTGAGGCCGCCATTGCCCGCATTGCGGAACATTACCACCGGAGCCTCGGTGAGGTCGAGTTCCATCACCGCCATGCCGACCGTCAGCGTCTTGACGCGCGAGGGCGTCTCGGCGATCACGACGGGGTTGAAGTTCTCTTCGACCTCTTCCTCTTCCTCCGGCGAGGCGAGGACGTAGGACGTCGCGTCGGTGGCATCGCGCACGCTGATGTCGGCCGAATGGTCCTTCAGCTTGCGCTTGTAGCGGCGCAGACGCTTGGCGATGCGCTCAGCGGCCTGGTCGAAGCTCGCGCGCGGATCCTGAGATTCACCCGAAGCCTGCAACACGACACCGGTGTCGAGCCGGATCTTGCATTCCGAACGGTACCCGGAGCCTTCGCGTCCGACCGTGACGGTGGCGTCGTAACCGCCATCGAAATATTTGGAAAGCGCGTCATCGATCCGCTCTTCCGCATGCGTGCGCATGGAATCGCCGACATCGACGTTCTTTCCCGAAATCCGCAAGGTCATGGAGTTCCTCTGACGTTGTTGTCATCGACCTGGGCGCCAGGCCAGATATCCCTGTCTTATCGCCCGGACCGCTTGCCGCGGCAGGGGCAAGATATCACGACCGCCCCTCATGTGCCGCATCTTCTGTCGCGTGAGGTTGTCTCGACTGAACGAGCCCGGACTTCTAAGTCGGCGGCGCGGTTAAGTCAATTGGCAGCGCCGGGGCGTTTTTGCGCAGTAGGGGTTTCCCGGACGGATGCCGGATGGCCCGCTGATGCCCCCCTGATGATCCCGGCATGGCGCCCGGACGGACCCGCGCCTCAGCCCTTCTTTTCGCGCCGCCGCTGGACGGAGGAGGGGATGCGCAGCGACTCCCGGTACTTCGCCACCGTGCGCCGCGCGATGTCGATGCCCGCCTCCTTCAGCATGCTGACGAGAGTGTCGTCGGACAGGATCGCATCCGGGCTTTCCTGATCGATCATCTGCCGGATGCGGTGGCGCACCGCCTCGGCCGAATGCGCGTCGCCCCCTTGCGACGAGGCGATGGCGGAAGTGAAGAAGTACTTGAACTCGAAGATGCCCCGGGTCGTCGCCATGTACTTGTTGGAGGTTACCCGCGAGACGGTCGATTCATGCATGCCGATGGCATCGGCGACGGTGCGCAGGTTGAGCGGGCGAAGATGCTGCACGCCATGGGTCAGGAAGGCGTCCTGCTGGCGCACGATCTCGGTGGCGACCTTGAGGATGGTGCGCGCCCGCTGGTCGAGGCTCTTGACCAGCCAGTTGGCCGTCTGCAGGCAGTCGGTCAGATAGGCCTTCTCGGTCTCGTTGCGCGTGGTCTTCTGCACGGTCGCGTAATAGGTCTGGTTGACAAGGACCTTGGGCAGGTTGTCGCTGTTGAGCTCGATCGACCAGCCGCCGTCGGCGCCCGGCCGCACGATCACGTCCGGCACCATGGGTTGCACCAGCACGTTGCCGAAGGTGCTGCCCGGGCGCGGGTTCAGCGCCCTGATCTCGCCGATCATCTCCGCAAGATCCTCGTCGTCCACCCCGCACAGGCGCTTCAGCGCGGCGATGTCGCGTTTCGCCAGCAGCTCGATGTTGGCCAGAAGCGCCGCCATCGCCGGGTCGTAGCGGTCCTTCTCCTTCAGCTGCAGGCTCAGGCACTCGGCCAGGTCGCGCGCAAACACCCCGGTCGGCTCCAGCGTCTGCAACCGCTCCAGCACGCTTTCGACCTGCGCCGGCTCCGCGCCAAGCCGTTCGGCAACCTCGCTGATATCGGCGCGCAGGTAGCCCGCCTCGTCCAGATTGTCGATGAGATTGCGGGCGATCACCCGTTCCGCCGGATCGGTGATCAGCAGCGCCATCTGCTCGCCCAGATGATCGGACAGCGACACGTCCTCGGCGACGAAGCTCTCCAGATTGTAGCCTTCGCCGGATGCCGCGCCGCGCCCGCCACCCTGCTGCCACGGGTCGCCCGCCAGCGCGCCGGGGTCCTGGGTGCCGGACGGCGTGTCGTCCTGATAGACATTGCCGAAATCGGCATCGAGCTTGTCGGCGATCGCGCCCGGTTCGCGCTCGATCTGGGCATCGACCCAGTCGGCGCCCTCCGCGTTCGCCGGCTCCGCGTCGCCGCTCTCCGGGGCTCCGCTTTCGCTTGTCCCGCCTTCGCCCCCCTCCGGTGCGCCGCCGTCGTCGCCCTCGCCGCGTTCCAGCAGGGGATTGCGCTCCAGTTCCGCATCGACATAGGCCACGAGATCGAGGTTGGACAGCTGCAGCAGCTTGATCGCCTGCATCAGCTGCGGCGTCATCACCAGTGACTGGCTCTGGCGGACCTCAAGTCTCGGTGCGATGGCCATGCGCGATTTGCGACCCCGTTGCGAAAAACTGGTCCAATTCTTGCTTTTGGACTTTCTTCGGAGTCTTACACTACGTCGCGCGTGCGTTCAAAGCGTAAACGGCGATACGACCGATGGTCGCCCCACCGACGCCGCGCGAGGCTTTGCCCGTTTCGGTTTCGCCTGCCGTCAGAACGTGAACTGTTCGCCCAGATAGAGCCGGCGCACGTCCGCATTGTCGACGATGTCGCGCGGCAGGCCCTCGGTCAGCACTTCGCCGGAGGCGATGATGTAGGCGCGGTCGATCAGCCCCAGCGTCTCGCGCACGTTGTGATCGGTGATCAGAACGCCGATGCCGCGCTGCGTCAGATGGCGCACAAGGTGCTGGATGTCGCCCACGGCGATCGGATCGATGCCGGCGAACGGTTCGTCGAGAAGCATGAAGGCGGGACGGCTGGCAAGCGCGCGGGCGATCTCCACGCGCCGCCGTTCGCCGCCCGACAGCGCGATCGCTGGCGATTTCCTGAGGTGCGTGACGCCGAATTCGGTGAGCAGCGCGTCGAGCTCCTCCGCCCGCTTCCGGCGGTTCGGCTCCACCACTTCCAGCACGGCGCGGATGTTGTCTTCGACCGAAAGCCCGCGGAAGATCGAGGCTTCCTGCGGCAGGTAGCCGATGCCGAGGCGGGCGCGGCGATACATCGGCAGCCGGGTGATGTCGAAACCGTCGAGCTGGATGGTGCCGTGATCGGGCTGGATCAGGCCGGTGATCATGTAGAAGACGGTGGTCTTGCCCGCACCGTTCGGACCCAGCAGGCCGACGGCCTCGCCGCGATGCACCGACAGGCTGACATCTTTGACGACACGGCGCCGGCGGTAGCTCTTGCCGATGCCGTTGATGACGAGAGCGTCCCTGTTGAGCGCATCATCGTCGGGTGCGTTCGCGTCGCGGACCTGAGGTCCGGCGCGACCCTTCTTCGAAAACGGCACGGGGAAGGGGAACAGTCTCAAGGGTTCTGGTCTCGGTATGGGGCTTCGGCCGTCGAAGGTTCCGGCGGCTTTTCCTATAGGCTTTGTCCGGACGTGTCGAGGGACGGGCGGGGACGCCCGGTCGTCAACCGGGACGAGGGCCGGCCCGGAATTCGGTCAGGCAGCGCACGACACGGCGGCGCCGGACCTTGGCCGCGCGGCGGCAGGCCGCCGGATCAGTTCGAGCCGGTTCCCTTGCCGTTCAGGCTGTTGGGCGTGATCAGCACCTTCACGCGCCCCTTGTTCGGCGCCTCCAGGTCGACCTTGCCCGTCTTGAGGTTGACGGTAAGGCGGCTGCCGACGACCACATTCGGCCCCTGCGAGAGCACCACCTCCTTGCCCGACAGCACGAGCCGCTCGCGCTCCATGTCGAAGGAGGCCTGATCGCCGGTCGCGGTCTGGTCCTTGGAGGAGATCAGCACCGTGCCGCTCGCCTCCATCTTCGAGATCCGGCTCTGCACCGGCCCGCCGGCGGCCGATCCGGCATAGTAGATCTTCAGCCGCTGGGTCTTCAGCGTCGCGTCGCCCTGGCGCACCACCACGTCGCCGACGAATACGGCCGTGTGGTCCTTGTCCTGAACGTTGAGTTCCTTCGCCTCGATCTGGATCGGCTCCTTCTCGTTGGAGCCGAAGCCGGCGAAGCTGTCGGAGAAGGTCTGTGCGGCGGCCGGCGGCACGGCCGAGGCGAGCCCGAGGGCGACAATGGCGGCAAAAAGCAGGCCTGCGACCGGCAGGGAGCGGATCATTGAGCTTGCTCCGTTTTTTTCTTGTCGCCCGTATGGGCGGGTCTGAGTGTCATCTTTATCCCATCGCTGAAATGGACGCTCGCGCCGTTGTCTGCAACAGAAATCCGGCCCGCCTGGAAAGTCCCCTGGTCCGAACTCACGTGAATGGTGTCGTCGGACAGGATCGCGCCGCTTTTCAGGTCGACCTCCGCGCCGCTCAGGGTCACGTGATAGCCGCGGCTCCATTCAAGATTGATCCCGTCGGAAAGCTTCAGCCGTTCGTTGCCACCGTCATAGATACCGTGCGGCGCGGTAAAGGCCACCCATTCGTCGGGGCCGAGTTTCACGCGGGCGTCGATTTCCTCCAGATTGATGATCTTCGGGTTCATCAGGCTCTGGATCGCGCGTTTGGCGGTGACATGGTAGGAACGCTCGCCGTCATGGCCGGAAAGCTCCGGATTGCTCATGACGATGCCCTCGCTGGTGATGTCGATCGACCCGAGATCGAAACCGGGCAGGAGATTGCGCAGCATCATCGCGCCGAGGACGCCCACCACGATCAGCAGGCTGATCGCCGGCAGAAGGCGCTTCAGCCAGCGTACCCGCGTCGAATGGCGGCGCGCCGCCCGGCGCTCGCGGCGCAGCCGTTCCGGGGTCTGCGCGCCCCACAGTCCGGAAGAGAGGCCGTCTGCGTCTCCGGCGGTGGAGTGCGGGCCGATCGGGTCCGTTCGCTGATCCATCTGGTCTCTTGTCGGGAATTGCAGGGGATCCTTGCCGATCCTTATACGCGCCATTTGGACGAATGTGGACCACATCCGCCTGATCCTCGCGCCCGCTCCCTGAACGCCGCGTGAACGCGGGCCGCGGCTGCGGTGCCGCCGCCCGATTGGCCTCTCGCCCAGATTGCATCAGGCGCCCAGATTGCATCAGGCCCAGATTGCATCACGAATGAGCGAAGATGTCCGTTTCCGGCCAGCCGTCAAGGTCGAGGCGCGCGCGGGTGGGCAGGAAGTGGTAGCACGCCTGGGCGATCTCCATGCGGTTCTCGCGCTCCAGCCGGACGATCAGCTCGTCGCGCAGGGCATGGAGATAGAGCACGTCGGAGGCCGCATAGGTGAGCTGGGCCTCGGTGAGTTCGGCTGCGCCCCAGTCGGAGCTCTGCTGCTGCTTGGAAAGCTCCACGCCGATCAACTCGCGCGTCAGATCCTTCAGCCCGTGCCGGTCGGTGTAGGTGCGCACCAGCCGCGAGGCGATCTTGGTGCAGAAGACGGGCGTCGTGTCGATGCCGAGCCCTTCGTGCAGCGCGGCGATGTCGAAGCGGGCGAAATGGAAGATCTTGACCCGCGCCGGATCGCCCAGCAGGGCGGCGAGGTTCGGCGCCTCGCGCTGGCCTTGCGCGATCTGCACCACATCCACCGTGCCGTCGCCGGGCGAAAGCTGCACAACGCACAGCCGGTCGCGGTGCGGGTTGAGGCCCATCGTTTCGGTGTCGACAGCGACGGCGCCTCCGGCCGGATAGGAATCGAGTGAGGGCAGGTCGCCCCTGTGCAGGCGGATGGTCATGCGGGGTATCCCGGTGGAAACAGAAGGAAGGGCGCGCAAACGGCGCATTTCGACCGTGTATGCCAGAACCCTTGCCCCCTGCCAACCGCCGACGACGCCGCATTGCGGGCCGTGAGCGGAGCTCGGACCGGGCGGCTGGCGCGCCGCCCGGTCCGTCGTCTCACGCGATCCGGGCGAGCTTCGCCGGCAATCCGTGGCGCACCGCCGTGCCGGAGACCGGATCGACCCACACGCCGGGGTTCGTCGTCCGCGTCGGATCCAGCATGCCGATGTCGTTCAAGAGCACCCCGGCGCCGATGCCCTCGTCGGCCTCCCAGACCTGATCGTCGATGCGGATCTCGCTGGCACCGAAGGCCCGGTGGCCGAAGCCGTGCATGATGGCGACCACGCCCGGAGCCACCCCGTCGCGCACCACCACCACGGTCTCCAGGCTTCCCCCCGGCGTCGTCAGGCGGATCCTGTCGCCGGTCGCAAGACCGTTACGGGCGGCAAGCTCGGTCCCGACGATCGCGGGGTTGCTCGCCACGATCCGCCGCAGCGCCGGCGCGCCGATGGAATAGGAGTTCTGCAACGGCGACTTGAAGCTGACCACCTGCACCGGCCATTCGGCCGCCGGATAGTGCGCGCTCACCTTGTCGCCGTTGGTGAATTCCGGCTCGCGCCAGGCCGGCGTTCCCGGCATCGTGCGGCCGGTCGTCGCCTGATGGAAGGTGCCCAGCGCCTCGTTGTAGACCAGCATCGGCTCCTTGAACGGGTGGGCGGCCGTCTCGCCCTTGTAGGACCTGTCTATGTTCTCGTAGCGCCCGCCCTTTGCGTAGACCGTGGCCGCCTTGCGCCATTCTTCCTCGGTGAGCACGGCTTTCAGGTCGTCCGCGATGCGGCTCACGCCGGAAAGGGCGATGTCGTCGTCGCTGGCGTCGTCAACCGGCTTGCCGCCGACATAGGCAACGTTCGCGGCCCCGCGCAGGAACCAGTCCTCCGCCCGATTGAGCGGATGCAGCTTGCCGTCCGCATCCGGAATGGCGTCGTCGCCGAAGCCCGGCAGGTTCATGGCCTTCGCCGTGGCGATGAGGAAGCTCTCAAGCCCGATCGGCTGGCCGTCCGGCGTCTTGTCCGCCTTCGACGGAATGACCGGCCAGCGCGCGGTGGTCGCCTTGGTGGCAACGCCGCCCCACGGCTGGGTGAAGCCCCATGTCTCGTACATCACCGAATCCGGCACGATATAGTCGGCGATCGCCCCGCTTTCGTTGATGAACGGGTCGATGTAGATGATCAGCGGGATCACCTTCGGGTCCTTCAGCCGGTCCATCAGGTGCTCGATGCCGGGAATGCCGTAGACCGGATTGGTGTTGCGGAAGATCAGCGCCTCAAGGGCGTAGGGATAGCCGTTGACCGCCGTCGAGATCCATTCCGTCGCAAGCCCCGGCGCGTTCGGATACCACGGACCCTCGGCGGTATAGGGCTTGCCGGCGGCCTTCTTGCGCTTGAATTCCGAGGTCTTCTCGAACGGGATGTTCCGCCCGATCGGCACGCCCTTGGCCTTGACCATGCGGGGGAATTTCTTGAGATCATACCGCGGGCCGTTCTGGTCGGGATACCAGCCGCCCGAAACCATCGTGCCGCCCTTCAGGTTGAGGTTGCCGATCAGCGTGTTCAGCATCATCAGCGCATAGGCGTTGTAGAAGCCCGAACCGTTCATCATGCCGCCGTGCGAATTGACCGCCGCCTTGCGCCCGTGGCTGGTGAGTTCCGTGGCAAGCGAGACCAGCCGCGCCTCGGGAATGCCGGTGATGTCGGCGTAGTCCGCCATCGAACGCGACAGCGCCTCGCCGCGCAGCAGCGACAGCGAGGTTGCGACCCGGATCGCGCCGGCCGGGGGCTCGACCACATCGTCAAAGAACAGCGGGGCAGGGGCCTCGTCCGGAACCACGGGGCCTGCATCGCTTGCCACAAGCACCGGATCGCCGTCCCCATAAGCATCACCGGCAAAGGCAAGGCCCATGTCGGAGGCATGCAGGAAATGGCCGTGGCGCGGGTGGTCAGGCTCAGTGACGACAAGATGCGTGGCGTTGGTCCAGCTGGCTTCGCCGGCCTTCTCCGCCGCCTTCTGGCTCGGCTGAGCCAGATAGTCCTTGTTGATGCGGTCGTTTTCGAACATCCAGCGCATCAGCGCCATGGCGAGCGCGCCGTCGGTGGCGGGCCTGATCGGCACCCAGTCCACCCGCGCACCGGAAGCCTCGCTCTGGGAATTGTTGAGGACCGGATCGACGACGACGTATTTCAGCTTGCCGTCGGCGCGTGCGGACGCCACCAGATTGCCGACCCGCTTGAACGGATTGCCCGCATTGCCGGGTGCGGTGCCGACGAACAGGATGAACTCCGCCTCGCCGAAGTCCGGCTTTGCGTGCGGCATGGCCTTGAAGTCGCCGAACATCGCGCCGGAGCCGGAGCGGTAGGCGCCGCCGCAATAGGAGCCGTGACGCACGAAGTTGTTGGAGCCGAAGCCCTGCTTCAGCCACCTGAGCACCAGCCCGTCGCGCCCGTCGTTGACGCAGTTCATCAGCGCAAGCCGGTTGGCGCGCGGGCCGAACTCGGGCGCTTGCGGGTCGATCGGGGTCTTCAGGTCCCGGATCTCCTTCAGGCCCGCGACCTTGCCCTCGCCGAAGAGATCGCCGCCATGGACCACTTCCTCGATGAGCTGGTCGAAGGAGATCGTCTGCCACTTGCCGCTGCCGCGCGTGCCGACGCGCTTCAGCGGCTTCAGCACCCGGCGCGGATTGTCCACCTGCTGCAGCACCGCGTTGCCGCGTCCGCAGGCGGTGGAGCGGAACTTCATGCCGTCCTTCTCGCCCGCCAACGCCATCGCCTTGAAGCTGTCGCGCACGGAGGTCTCGTAAGGCAAATACGGATCGGTGCTCATCGGGCTGTAGGGATTGCCGGCAACCCGCAGCACCTTGCCGGTGCGCTTGTCGATGCGCACGCGCACGCCGCACTGGGTGGTGCAGCCGATGCACTGGGCGTAGCTGAGCTGCTGATCGGGGTTGAGGATCACCTCGCCCGTCGCGGCATCGATCCGGTATTCCGGTTCCGGCGCATTGCCCGTCAGGTTCTTGCGCGGCTTTTCCCCGGCCCAGGCGCCGCTGACGAGCTTTTTGCCCGTCTCCGCATATCCGGCCGCGAAGACCGCCAGCGATCCGACAGCGGCAGCCCCTTTGAGAACGTTTCGGCGTGAGGTCATGACTGCGTCTCCTCAGCTCTGGCTGGCCGTGCGGCGGGCGGCGTGCCGCTCAGGCGTGCCGGCGCTGGTCCAGGGAATGAACGTGGTGAAGGCGATGATGAGGAAGATCCACAGCCCGAAGGTGCCGATCACGCCCATCAGGCTGTCGAGCCCGCGGGGCAGCAGCGCGTCATAGAGCCCGCTGCCGACCTTGGGCACCGACTGTCCACCCATGAAGACGGTCCAGCGGAACATCCAGGCCGCGTGGACGGCGATGAGGCCGGTGAGAAGGCCCGTGCCGGAGGGCTTAAGCAGTGCGATGGCGAAGGGGCAGGCGATGGCGAGCACCGCCCACAGCGCGACGTGCTGCCAGACCGGGAAACCCGCGACCGAACGCAAGGCTTCGGCGATGACCGGAGAAAGCCCGCTGAGCCCCAGTGCGAACCACAGCGCGCCGATCGCGCCGACAACGGCAAGGGCTGCCACGAGCATGCGGTTGAGCTGCCCTTCCAGGGCCCGTTGGCGCAGCATCAGCGCGTTCAGCACCAGCATGACGCCGATGCTGGCGACGAAACCGGTGGCGAGGAACTGCAAGGGCAGCAGCGGCGTGTTCCACAGCGGCCGGGCCCGCACCACGAAGACCTCCGCCCCCGTGTAGGTGAGGATGGCGACGGCGAGCAGCGCCGCGAGCGAACCCACCGCCGGGGTGAAGGCGTTGTTGCTGCCGCCAAGGCTCAGCAGCCGGAACAGCCATGCAAAGCGCCAGTCGCCTTGCGAAAGCTCGGCAAGCTGCGGCCGGTAGGCGGCCCAGGCGTAAAGGATCAGCACCGCGACGAAGGCCGGCACGATCCACGCGCCCCAGGCCATCCAGGAACCGGGCTGGAAATAGGCGTAGAAATGCCAGAACCGGTTGGGTTCATGCAGGTCGGCCAGCAGCGCGATGGGCGCCGTAATGCCGGTTGTGACCGCCGTCAGCATGGCGAGCCGGGCCATCGGCAGGGCCTGCGCGCGGCGGAACACGAAGGCGGGCAGGGTGAAGAAGAGAGCGGTGGCGCTGGTGGCGATCAGGAAGAAATACTGCACCGCCCAGGGCTGCCAGACGGCGGCATGGTTGGCGCCGACGAGTTCATGGATCTGGAGGTCCATCACGCGGTCTCCTCTTCCAGCTGGGTGAACGGCGGATGATAGGCGGGCTCGCCGGCCACCCGGCCGGACAGCGCCTGATCGAGCCCGATGTAGAAGACATTGGGATGGGTCTTCATTTCCGGCCTCAGCACCGCGACGGCGTTTTCCGCCAGAAGCTTGGAGACCACGCTGTCGGGATCGTTCAGATCGCCGAAATTGCGCGCGCCGCCGACGCAGGTTTCAACGCAGGCCGGCAGCAGGCCGGCAGACGTGCGGTGGAAACAGAAGGTGCACTTGTCCGCGACCTGTGTTTCCTCGTTGATGAAACGCGCATCGTAGGGACACGCCTGCACGCAGTAGCCGCAGCCCACGCAGCGGCTGGCATCGACCAGAACCTCGCCTGTGCCCTCCTGCTTGAACGTCGCGCCCACCGGGCAGACGGGCACGCAGGCCGGCTCGTCGCAGTGGTTGCACAGCCGCGGCAGCATCGCCATGGCCGGATCCTTGCCCTCGCGCACGATCTCGTAGACCGACACATGCGTGCGGAACGCGCCCTCCGGCACATCGTTTTCCATGATGCAGGCGACGGTGCAGGCCTGACAGCCGATGCATTTGCGCAAGTCCACCACCATGCCGTGATGCGGCCCTTTTGCGGCTGCAGCGCCAGCGGTGTCCGTGGCGGAACGGGCGGGCGAGGAGGCGCCCGCCACACTGGCGGCGGCCCCCATGGTCACCGTGCCGATCGACCTTAGAAAGTCACGTCGGTTCGTAGCCATGACATCTGAATCCCCATTTCGGTCAGGTGTCAGGCTAGATCGGCTGCGCGAAGGAGATAATCGGCTCTCACCCCTAAGGGATTAGGGGTTTACCCCGAGGTTTGGGCGAAAAGTCATCCGGGAGTGCTGCGGTAGCCGTCTCCGGTGGGTCGCGCCGGCGCGATCCCGGACGTTCTCTCTTGCCATTTTCGCCGTCCTCACCGCCGTCATTGCCCGGCTCTGTGTCCGGGCAATCCATCGCCGGCCCACAACGCGCGGGGAGTGGTGGATCACCCGGACTGCGCCGGGTGATGACGATGGAGGGATCGGGGGAAGACGGAGCCGCGATACAGGAGGGAAAGGCGAGGGGCAAGCGTATGACATTTATAGGGTGATGTCGGGCCCGGCCTTTTCTGGCGCCCTTTTCACCGCCCCCTCGACCGTCATTGCCCGGCTCTGTCCGGGCAATCCATTGTCGGCCGCAGAGGGCGCGGAGAGCGCTGGATCACCCGGACTTCGCCGGGTGATGACGATGGAGGGATCGGGGCCGCCCTTGCGCCGCAGACACTCACGTCCACCCGGCTTCCATCAGCTTGCGCACGAATTCCGCCGCCGAGCCGGCGCCGAGCTTTTCCATGGCGTTGTGGCGGTGGATCTCCACGGTCTTCATGGAGATGCCGAGCTCGAAGGCGATCATCTTGTTCTGCTTGCCGGCCATCACCGCGCGCGCCACTTCCCGCTCGCGCGGGGTCAGGCTGGCGACCAGCGCGCCCACATCCGTCTTCGCCCGCTGCTCCGCCTGCCGCCTGTCGCAAAGCCGCAGCGCCTCGTTGATGCGCTCCAGGAGGTCCATGCCGTTGACCGGCTTTTCCACGAAGTCGTAGGCACCCGCCCGCATGGCGCGCACCGTCAGCGGAACGTCGCCGTGCCCGGTGATGAAGATCACCGGCAGCAAGCACCCGCGCCGGTTCATCTCGTCGAGAAGCTCCAGCCCGGTCATGCCCGGCATGCGCATGTCGAACAGGCAACAGCCGCGCACCTCCGCGTCGAACTCGGCGAGAAAGGTCTCCGGCGCGGCGAAGCTCCTGATCTCAAGCCCGAGCGAGCCGAGCATGAAGGCGAGCCCGTCGCGCGCCGCCTGATCGTCGTCGACGATGTAGATGGTTGCGCTAGCCGCCATCTGTTTCTCTCTCCTCGCAAGGGGCTTCTGCGTCCGGTCTCGTCTCCGCCGCCGGCAGCCAGAAGGCGACGCGCGTCCTGTTGCCGGCCATGCGTTCCGCCCAGAGCCGGCCGCCATGGGCCTCCATGATCGAGCGCGAAAGCGCAAGTCCGAGCCCGATGCCTTCCGTCTTCGTGGTCAGGAACGGTTCGGCGAAACGCGCCAGAACCGCGTCGCTCAGCACACCTGCCGTATCCTCCACCGACAGCTCCACGCCCGCCCCCTGACGCTTCGTCGCAACAGCGATTTCTGGCGAGGAGCCTTCCTCCTGCGCCTTCAGCGCATCGACAGCGTTCTGCACCAGGTTGAACACCACCTGCTCGATCTGCACCCGGTCGGCCATGACGACGGGCAATCCGGGTTCGAGCGCGATGTCGACGGCGATGCCTGCGCGCGAGGTCGTGGCACCGAACACCACCTGGCAGTCCTGCACCAGCCGGTTGAGGTCGACGTCCTCCGGCTCGCTCTGATGCTTGCGCACGAAGGCGCGGATGCGCTGGACAACCTTCGCTGCGCGCTGGGCCTGTTCCACGATCTGCCCGGCCGCCAGGCGCATGTCGTCCTTCGAAAAGGTGCCCGCGTCTATCCGCATCAGGCAGCCCTGCCCGTAGGTGGCGATGGCGCCGAGAGGCTGGTTGAGTTCATGCGCGATCGCCGTCGCCATCTCGCCGAGGATCGACAGGCGGGCGACGTGCTCCAGCTCGCGCTGGCGTTGCTGGACCTGCGTTTCCGCCTTCCGGCGTTCCGCCATTTCGTGCAGCAGCGTGTCGTTGGTCTCCGCCAGCGCCCTTGTGCGGTTGCGCACCAGCGTCTCCACCCGCACGAAATAGAGCCCCCAGCACAGGAGCCCGACGCCGGCGACGATGAACCAGTCGCGATAATCGTCGAAGAACTCGCGCACGCTGATCCGCCCGGTGCGGGCATAGGGGCCGATCCTCAGCTCCCGAAACACCTCCAGCACCGGCTGGTAGTCGAGCGGCACCGTCCATGTCCGGTGGCCCTCGCCGTCGGGAACGGAAAGCAGCACCCGCGCCACCTTCTTGGCGAGCGCCGGGTCGGTCGCCTTGGTCTTGGCGAACGGCCAGTTGGGATAGATGCGGCTTGATAGCTTGCAAGGGATCTCGCTCTGGGCCTGAAGGCCGATGACGCGAAGCGCGCCGTATCGCTCCGGCGCCTGCGCCTGCAGGCTTTCCAGCAGGCAGCCCCTGAGCACGCCCGCATCCGCCTTTCCCGCCAGAACCGCCTCGGCCACATTGGACATGGGATTGCCCATCTCCACCAGCCGCACGCCGTCGGGCGGATCGATGCCGAGTGCATGCAGTTCCCGCCACACGAGCTGGAAGCCGCCGAAAGCGTTCACCGAATTGATCGCCAGCCGCTTTCCGGCAAGATCGGCGAGCGAGGCGATGTCGGGCGAGGCGGTGAAGACGGTGGAGGCGACCGGCGGCCCGTTTTCCAAAGTGGCGATGCGGCTGACCTTGTAGCGGTATTCGAGAACCGCGTACTGGCCGGGATTGGTGATGATGAAGGCCAGTTCGCCCTTTTCCAGAGCCCGCGTCATTTCCGGGATGGTGAGGGCGATCAGTTCGAACGTGTTCCCGGGCAGGGCTTCGTTCAGCACCGCGATCGTGTCGGCCCATGTGGCGATGGCCTCGCGCTCGCCCATGTAGTTGAGCACGCCGACCTTAAGAGGCGCGGATGAAGATGCGGGCGCGGGCGGCTGATCGGGGGCCGCGAACGCCGCCGCCGGCAACGCGAACACCGAAAAGAGGAGGACGAGAAGGCGCAGCGCGTTCATATCTGCCCGTTTCGGGAGAAAGCGGCAACCGGACCGGCAGCGGCCTGCGCCGGACTGCCTTCGATGCGACTGCCTGCCGTTGTGACGTCGTCTGCCTATCACAAAAGCGCGAACCGCGCATGCCGGCGGCGTCTCGTCCGCCCACCTGCGCCACGACGGCGATCCTGCCCCCGATCCAAAAAACGAACAGACCCCGAATACGAAAAAAGCCCCGGAGAACCGGAGCTTTTTCGAATGTTTCAGACTGTGGCAGATCGTCTGAAACCGGAATTTGGTGCCCAGGAGAGGACTCGAACCTCCACGCCCTTTCGAGCACTAGCACCTGAAGCTAGCGCGTCTACCAATTCCGCCACCTGGGCCGATGGCGGCGATACATACGGACCCCGCCGCGCCTTGTCAATCACATAACAAGCGGTTCCTGTGGGCTTTTCAACACCCGTTTTATTTTGTCCTCGCGCGCGTCAAAACGGTGTTGGAGATCCTGCGCACTTCACACGCGCCGTCCAAGGCGGTATGAGGCTGAGGACGCGACGATGCTGCGCTGCCCACGCCTTCGATGACGGCGTGCCGGGAGGATGGTCCGTTTAAGCCGCAAGGGCGACGGATCACCGGAAAAGGACCCTGGCGCAGAGCCTGCGCGCAAGACGAATCGGACCGCTGGTCGTCAGCCGGTCCGGCGCGTGGCGCGCGCGGGGTCGCAACGCGTGACATGCGGTGGGCTTGGAAGAAGGAGCGATCATGACCACTCCGCTCAACGGAAAACTTGTGACGGTGTTCGGCGGCTCCGGTTTCGTCGGCCGCTATGTTGTGCGTGCGCTGGCCAAGCGCGGCTGGCGGGTGCGGGTGGCCGTGCGCCGGCCCGATCTCGCCTTCCACCTGCAGCCGCTTGGCACCGTGGGTCAGATCCACGCCGTGCAGGCGAACCTGCGCTATCCCGATTCGGTCGCGCACGCGATCGCCGGCGCCGATGCCGTGGTCAACCTCGTCGGCATCCTCGCCGAAGGCGGCCGTCAGACCTTCGATGCCGTCCAGGCCTTCGGCGCACGCGCCGTGGCCGAAGCCTGCCGCGAGGCCGGCATCACCGATCTCGTCCACGTCTCGGCCATCGGCGCGGATGCGAATTCGCCCGCCGGTTATGCCCGCTCCAAGGCGGCCGGCGAGGCCGCGGTGCGCGAGGCCGTGCCGGAAGCCGTGATCATGCGGCCCTCCATTCTGTTCGGACCCGAGGACGATTTCTTCAACCGCTTCGCGGCCATGGCGCGCATGTCGCTGATGTTGCCTTTGATCGGCGGCGGGGAGACCAAGTTCCAGCCCGTCTTCGTCGGCGACGTGGCCGAGGCGGTGGCCCGCGCGGTCGATGGCGAGGCGGAAGCCGGCGCCACCTACGAGCTCGGCGGCCCGCAGGTGAAGACGTTCCGCGAATGCATGAAGCTGATGCTGGAAATCACCGCGCGCAAGCGTCTGCTCGTCAGCCTGCCGTTCGGTCTTGCGCGTGCGCTTGCCCGCATCGTGCAGATCCTGCCGAAGGCACCGCTCACCGTCGATCAGGTCCGCATGCTGGAGGTGGACAATGTGGTTTCCAAGGAAGCCGCCGATGCGGGGCACACGCTGGAAGGTCTCGGCATTTCGCCGGTGACGCTGGCGGCCATCCTGCCGACCTATCTCTGGCGCTTCCGCGTGCACGGACAGTTCGATTCCGCCTATCACGCCAAGTAGGGGGCGGGCGCGTCGCCGCAGCTTTTGCGGTGGCGGCGGTCTTTTTTGCGACAATTTTCTGCGGCAAGGCCGGTCCGGTCTTGCCGCTTTTGTTTAGCCGAAGGCGTAAAGTCCGGCGAAGCCGGCAAGGCCGACCACGATGCGCCACCACGCAAACAGCGCAAAGCCGTGGCGCGAGACATAGTCGAGGAGCCAGCGCACCACCACGACGCCGGCGATGAAGGCCGTGACGAAGCCGACGCCGATGACGGCCGCATCGTCGAAGGTGATGGCGTGGCGGTTCTTGAAGAGATCGAGGGCGAAGGCGCCGGCCATGGTCGGCATCGCCAGGAAGAAGGAGAATTCCGCCGCAGAGCGCTTGTCGGTTCCCATCAGCAGCGCGCCGACGATGGTGGAGCCGGAGCGCGAAACGCCGGGAACCATCGCCAGGCACTGGCACAGGCCGATGCCGAAATAGATCCGCATCGGGTAGCTTGCCACGTCGTGATAGCGCGGCTTCAGGTCCAGCCGGTCGACCCACAGCAGGATCAGGCCGCCGAGGAAAAGCGTGGTGCAGATGAGCGCGGGGGATTCGAACAGAACCGCCTTGATGAAATCATGGGCGAGAAAGCCGATGAAGGCGGCCGGCAGGAAGGCGAGCAGGATGCCGGCGACGAAGTACCGGCTTCTGGGGTCCGACGGCAGGCTGATGAAGAGCTGCCAGAGCTTGGAGAAATAGACCGACAGGATCGCGAGGATCGATCCGAGCTGGATCAGGACCTCGAAGGTCTTGCCGGGGTTCTCGAAGCCCATGAAATGGCCGAGCAGCAGCAGATGGCCGGTGGAGGAGACGGGAACGAATTCGGTCAGGCCCTCGACGGTGCCCAGGATAAGCGCCTCGAAGATGGTCTGTAGGTCCATGGAAATCGGGTCCGTTGATGAGGATAGAGGATCGGGAGAGGGAAACGCGACCGGGCGGGCGTGGTTATACCCGGCAATGCGCCCGGTCCGGCTCCCGACCTGGCAGGTTGATCTGGCGGCGCCTTGCGGCGTCGGGTAAGGGTCCTGAAAGATCTTGCAGGCGGAAAAGCGGCGCTTGCAGGATCCGTTTACCGGTTTCTCGTATTGGGCACATCAACAATGTTGAAGGCGGCCCAGCGGACCGCGGTACGAGTATATGAACCACGCATGCTGATCGTATATCACCACCCCTTCTCCCCGGCCTCGCGCTTCGTGCGCCTGGCGTTGCACGAGTATGGCGTCAATTTCGAGGCCTACCTGGAATTCCCGTGGCAGCGGCGCCGCGATTTCCTGCTGATCAATCCCGCCGGCACCGTTCCGGTGGCGGTGGAAAACGACGGCACGCCCATCTGCGGCGCCGGCGTGATCATGGAATATCTCGACGAGACGCGCGGCTACATGATTCCGGAAAAGCGGCTGATGCCCGACAATGCCGAGCGCCGGGCCGAAGTGCGCCGGCTCGTCGACTGGTTCCTCGGCAAGTTTGACCGCGAGGTGATCGGCCATTTCGTGCGCGAAAAGGTCTACAAGCAGGAGATGCCGAAATCGGCCGGCGGCGGCGAGCCTGATTCGGCAGCGCTGAGGGCCGCGCGCACCAACATCCGCCACCACATGCGCTATATCGGCTATCTCGCGGCCTCGCGCCGCTGGCTCGGCGGCGACAAGCTGAGCTTTGCCGACATGGCCGCTGCGGCCGAGCTTTCGTGTGCCGACTACCTGGGCGAGGTGCCCTGGGAGGAGGACGAGAACGCCAAGGCGTGGTACGCGCGGGTGAAATCGCGCCCGAGCTTCCGCTCTCTGCTCGGCGAGACAATCCCCGGCATGCGCCCGGCGCCGAGCTACGCGGATCTCGATTTCTGAGGCGCAGGCCCCGGGGCGCGCAACGGAAACGCAGCATTGAACGGGCAGGCAAGGGGAGCCGGGTGTGCGGCTTGAAAGGGCGATAGCGGAAAAGGCGCGGGCGCTGGGCTTCGATGCCTGCCGCATCACCCATGCCGACGCCATCCCTGAAGCGCCGGAGCGCCTTGCCCGCTTTCTCGCCGACGGCCACCACGCCACCATGGAGTGGATGGAGGAGACGGCGGAACGCCGCGCCGCGCCGCGCGTGCTGTGGCAGGACGTACGCTCCATCGTCATGCTCGGCATGAACTACGGCCCCGACCGCGATCCGCTGGAAAATCTCAAGAAGGCCGATGTCGGCTCGATCTCGGTCTACGCCCGCCATCGCGACTATCACGACGTCATCAAGGGCAAGCTGAAGACGCTTGCCGGCCAGATCGGCGCGCTGGCGCGTGAGGGCGGTGATAGTGGCCCGAATGTCAAAGTCTTCGTCGATACTGCGCCGGTGATGGAAAAGCCGCTGGCCGCCGCCGCCGGGCTCGGCTGGCAGGGCAAGCACACCAATCTCGTCTCGCGCGACTTCGGCTCCTGGCTGTTTCTGGGCGCGATCTTCACGACGCTCGATCTTGCGGCCGATGCGCCGGAGGCGGACCGGTGCGGTTCCTGCCGCGCCTGCCTCGACATCTGCCCGACCAGGGCCTTCCCCGCCCCCTACCGGCTCGATGCCGGGCGCTGCATTTCCTATCTCACCATCGAGCACAAGGGCCCGATCCCGCGCGAATTCCGCCAGGCCATCGGCAACCGCATCTACGGCTGCGACGATTGCCTCGCCGCGTGCCCCTGGAACAAGTTCGCCGAAACCGCGCGGGAGGCGAAACTGAAGGCGCGCGCCGATCTGGAGGCCCCGAAACTCGCCGAGCTTGCCGAGCTCGATGACGCGGCCTTCCGCGCGCTTTTTTCCGGCTCCCCGGTCAAGCGCCTCGGCCGCGACCGCTTCATCCGCAACGTGGCTATCGCCATCGGCAATTCAGGCGATGCGTCGCTGGCCGAAAAGGCGCGCGCACTGCTGGATGACCCGGCCCCGGACGTGCGCGGCGCGGCCGTCTGGGCGCTGTCGCGGCTGCTGCCGGGGGAGGAGTTCGCGGGGCTCGGGCGCGAAAACGCGGAGCGGGAGGAAGACCCGTCCGTGCGCGAGGAATGGCGATCGGCCGCCGCCTCCTGAGTGCTTGGCCCGAAATCGGTAGTTGGTTCTTCGTCCCGAATTCCACGCGCCTTCATACCTCTCCCCCTCCTTTCATACCCCTCCATCGTCATCACCCGGCGAAGTCCGGGTGATCCAGCGCGCACCCCGAATGCTGCGGCTGGCGATGGATTGCCCGGACTTCGCCGGGCAATGACGGTGGTGGGGCATGAGGAGGAATAGCCGAAAGCCCATAGCCCGATACCATTTTCGGGCAAGACCCTGAGTGCCCCTGCACGCATCCGTGGTGATCCTTTCCTTTCGCAATCGCGAACAGGTTTCCCATTCGCGTCATTGCCCCTAAAGTCATGGAACCGAACCGGCTCGGGAGAAGCCGACGGGAACCTGGGAGGATTTCATGGATCTTGGCGCACGGCTGAAAGGCCGCCGCATACTTGTCACCGGCGCATCGAGCGGGCTCGGCACGCATTTTGCCGAAATCTGCGCGAAAAACGGCGCCAGCGTCGCCGTCGCCGCACGGCGTATCGACCGGCTGGAACAACTCGTCGGCGAACTGAAGGCCGCCGGCGCGCCCGAGGCCGTCGCCCTGCCGCTCGACGTCACCGACGAGACATCGGTGAAGGACTGCACCACGGCGGCTGCCGATGCGCTTGGCGGGCTCGACGTGCTCGTCAACAACGCCGGCATGGCGAGCGAAGGCCTGTCGCTCGATCAGACGATCGAGGATTTCGACGCGGTGCTCGACGTGAACCTGCGCGGCGTGTGGCTGATGGCGACCGAAGCCGCCCGCCACTGGCGCGATGCGCAAACGCCGGGCGCGATCATCAACATCGCTTCGGTTCTCGGGCTGCGCGTTGCCCCCGGCGTGGTCCCTTACGCGATTTCCAAGGCCGGCGTCGTGCAGCTCACCAAGGCGCTGGCGCTGGAGCTTGCGCGCTTTCAGGTGCGGGTCAACGCCATCGCACCGGGCTATTTCGCCACCGAGATCAACGAGGGTTTCTTCGAGACCCCGCGCGGCGAGGCGATGGTCAAGCGCATCCCGATGCGCCGCATCGGCCATCTCGGCGAGCTCGACGCGCCGTTCCTGCTGCTGGCCACCGACGCCTCGTCCTTCATGACCGGCGCCGTCATTCCCGTCGACGGCGGCCATCTCGTCAATTCGCTCTGATCCCGCCCTCTCTTTCTGCCCTTTCCCCACCGTCCCTTTCTGCCCTTGCAAGGAACACGACCGATGGATTTCACGCTCGATCCCCGTCACGAGGAGCTTCGCCTCAGCGTGCGCGCGTTCGTCGCCGAACACCTGCTGCCGCTCGAATCCGATCCCGCGACCTACAACGAATACGAGAACATCCGCCTTGCGCTGCGCGACGAGCTGCGCGTGAAGGCGCGCGCGGCGGGGCTGTGGGCGCCGCAGGTGTCGCAGGAACGCGGCGGGCTCGGGCTTTCCATGGTTGGCCAGGCCGTCTTCTACGAGGAGGCGAACCGCTGCGTCTTCGGGCCGTGCGTCTTCAACAGCGCGGCACCCGACGACGGCAACATGCGGCTTCTGGAAATGACGGCCACGGAAGAGCAGAAGGCGCGCTGGCTGCAGCCGATCATCGAGGGCGAGGTCAACTCCTCCTTCGTGATGACCGAACCGCATCCCGGCGGCGGCTCCGATCCCGGCATGATCCGCACCCGCGCCGAGCGCCACGGCGACAGCTGGAAAATCTACGGCCACAAGTGGTTCATCTCGGGCGCGGCGATCGCAAAACACTTCATCCTGATCGCGCGCACCGACGACAATCCGGACGAGAAGCGCCGGCACCTGACCGCCTTCCTGTTCCACCGCGACCAGCCCGGCTGGCGCATCGTGCGGCGCATCGAGAACATGGGCCCTGATGAGCACGGCGGCGTGTGCGAGCTGGAATTCGACGGGCTGGAGATCCCCGACAGCTGCCGGCTGATGGAGGTCGGCGACGGGCTGAAGGTGACGCAGATCCGCCTCGGGCCGGCCCGCCTCACCCATTGCATGCGCTGGCTCGGCGTTTCCAAGCGGGCGATGGAGATCGCGCAGGAGTATGTCTCGCGCCGCGAGGGCTTCGGTGTTCGTCTCGCCGATCGCGAATCGGTCGGACTGGCGCTCGGCGAGGTGGCGCACGAGATCCAGATGGGCCGGCTCTTGGTCATGCACGCGGCCTGGAAGCTTGATCAGGGCGACCGTGCCCGGAAGGAAGTGTCGAGTGCCAAGATCCACATGGCGGACACGCTGCACAAGGCGATCGACACCGCGATCCAGCTCAACGGCGCGCGCGGCTATTCCAAGGACACCATGCTGGAATGGATGTACCGCTACGCCCGCTGCGCCCGCATCGTCGACGGCGCCTCGGAGGTGCACAAGATGGTGCTCTCGCGCTTCTATGCCAAGGAAGGCGACGACTACTGGAGCTGGGGGTAGGGCGCTGCGTTCGGAGGCGAGCAGGTCGCCCGTCCTTCGGGACATGTTCTTGCGAGTTTGATCGCCCAGACCCCTCCGTCGTCATTGCCCGGCGCAAGTCCGGGCAATCCATCGCAGGCGGCAGCACATGGGGCGTGCGCTGGATCACCCGGACGGAGCCGGGTGATGACGGCGGCGGGGTGTGAGACCGTGTCCTCGGTCCCCTCCGCCGCTACCGTTCCCCGCGCCGATAGGCCTGCATCAGCGCCTGCGGCACTCTTGCGCGCCGGGCCATCACCACGAGCGCGACGATCGACATGATGTAGGGCACCATCAGAAAAAGCTGATAGGGCACCGCCTTGCCGACGACGGTCTGGAGGCGGAGCTGGTAGGCGTCGAACAGCGCGAACAGCAGCGCGCCGAGCAGCGCCCGGGAGGGTCGCCACGAGGAGAACACGACGAGCGCGATGCACACCCAGCCGCGTCCCTGGATCATCGTCGGGAAGAACGAGTTGAACGCCGACAGCGTCAGGAACGCGCCGCCCACGCCCATCAGCGCGCTGCCGGCCATGATCGCGCCGTAGCGCACCGTGATCGGGTTGACGCCCTGCGCCTCCGCCGCATGCGGGTTCTCGCCCGTCATGCGCACGGCCAATCCCAGCGGCGTGAAGAACAGCACGTAGCCGAGCACGACGGCGAGCAGAACCGCGAGATAGGTCGGCGCGGTCTGGGTGAACAGCGCAGGTCCCACGAAGGGAAGGTCGGAAAGGCCCGGAATGTCGATCGGCTGGAACGGCTCGATGGTCGGCGGCGTGCCGGCGACGGGCACGATCAGGCGGAACAGGAAATAGCTGAGCGAACTTGAAAACAGCGTGATGCCGAGCCCCGTCACGTGCTGCGACAGGCCGAGCGTCACGGTCAGTGCGGCGTGCAGCAGCCCGAACAGCGCGCCGCAGATTGCGGCCACGAGAAGCCCGGTCCACAGGTCCGCGCCGTTGAAGACCGCAAGCCAGCCCACCATCGCGCCGAAGGTCATGATGCCCTCAATGCCGAGGTTCAGAACGCCCGCGCGCTCGCACAGGAGCGCCCCCAGCGTGCCGAAGATCAGCGGTGTGGCGATGCGCAGCACGGCGGCCCACAGGCCTGCGGAAGCGAAGATGTCGAGGATCTCCATTATTTGCGGATCCTGTACTGCGTGAAGAACAGCGCCACCAGCATGGTCAGCAGCGACAGGGCGACGGTGACGTCGGCGATATAGCTCGGGATGCCGATGGCCCGGCTCATGCCGTCCGCGCCGACGAACATCGCGGCGGTGAAGAGCGCGGCCGCGATGACGCCGATGGGATGAAGATTGGCGAGCATGGCGACGATGATGCCGGAATAGCCGAAGCCGGGCGAGAGATCCGTGGTCACGTAGCCCTTCACGCCCATCACCTCGACAGCACCCGCAAGCCCGGCCAGCCCGCCGGAAAGGCACGCCACCTTGATCAGCGTGGAGGCGAGCGGCACGCCGGCGAATTTCGCAGCTCTCGGGTTGAGCCCCGCCGCCTTGGACTGCATGCCGAAGACCGTGCGCGCCTGCACGATATGGACGACGACGGCGATCGCGACCGCCACCGCCAGCCCGATGTGGAGCCGCGAGCGCTCGATCAGCTTGGGCAGGATCGCGTTGTCGGCGACCGGAACCGACTGCGGCCAGCCGAAGGCCAGCGGGTCCTTCAGCGGTCCCTCGATCAGCATGGAGACGAACAGGACCGCGACGAAGTTCAAAAGCAGCGTCGTCACCACCTCGTCCACGCCGAAGCGCAGCCGAAGCCCCAGCGGCACGAGCAGCACGATCATGCCGGCGACGGCGCCGATGAACATGAGAAGCGGAATGGCGAGTGCTGCCGGCAGCCCGGCGGTCGCCTGCGCGCCGAAGGCGGCGACCGCGATGGCGCCGATGTAGAACTGCCCTTCCGCGCCGATATTCCACACCTGCGCCCGGAAGGCGACGGCGGCGGCAAGTCCGGTGAAGATCAGCGGGGTTGCCCGGGTCAGCGTCTCGGTGAAGGCGAGTTTGGAGCCGAAGGAGCCGACGGCGATCTGGTAATAGGCCTCAAGCACCGGCGCGCCGGCCAGCGCGATCAGCACACCCGATATGGCGAGCGCGGCCGCGATGGCGATCACCGGCGAGGCGATGACGAGGGCGAAAGGCCGGTGCGGGCGGCGTTCAAAGCGCATGGCTGGCCTCCCCGTACTGGCTATCCTTGTTCCAGTCGCCCGCCATCATCAGCCCCAGTCTCTGCGCATTGGCCTCTTCGGCTGCAAGCGGCGGCGACAGCCGTCCCTTGACGATGGCGCGGATGCGGTCGGCAAGGCTCAGCACCTCGTCCAGATCCTCCGAAATCAGCAGCACGGCGGCTCCCTTGGCGCGGGCTTCGAGAATGCGGGTGTGAACGGCGGCGATCGCGCCTTCATCAAGGCCGCGCGTCGGCTGGGCGGCGATCAGCAGCTTCGGCTGGTCGTGCAGGTTGCGGCCCAGAATGAGCTTCTGCATGTTGCCGCCCGAAAGAAGCCGCGTGCGCCGGTCGGGGGCGCCGCCGCGCACGTCGAAGTCCTCGATGATGGTCGCCGCGAACGCCCGCGCCGCCGCCCTGTCGACGAAACCGTTCTTCGAAAAGCGCTTCGAGCGCACCCGCTCCAGAATGGCGTTTTCCCAAAGCGTCATCTCGCCGATGGCGCCTTCGGCGTTGCGGTCTTCGGGAATGCGGCCGACGCCGGCTTCCACCAGCGCTTCCACGCCGGTCGGGATCGGTTCGCCGAAGAGCCTGAGTTCGCCCGCGGTCGCATCCGACAGGCCCGAGACGAGGTGTGCGAGCTGCGCCTGCCCGTTGCCGGAAACGCCGATGATGCCGAGCGTCTCGCCGGCGCGGATCTGGAAGTTGAGATCCGAGAGACGCGCGACGCCGTCAACGACGAGGGAGGCGCCGATGGCCTCCAGCACCACATCGCCCGCCTTGCCGGCCTCGCGTTTCGGCCGCGCGACCTGGCGCCCGACCATCAGTTCGGCCAGCTCTTCCTTGGTGGTTGCTTCCGCCTGGCGTTCGGCCACCACCTTGCCGCCGCGCAGAACCACCACCCGGTCGGCGGCGGCCAGCACCTCGTTGAGCTTGTGCGAGATGAAGATCAGCGACAGGCCCTGGCGCGCCATTTCGCGCAAGGTGGAAAACAGCCGCTCGGCCTCCGCGTTGGTCAGCACCGCCGTCGGCTCGTCGAGGATCAGGATGCGCGCGTCGTTGTAGAGCGCCTTGAGGATCTCCACGCGCTGCTGCTCGCCGACCGACAGATCACCGAGGCGCGCATCCGGGTTGACCGCCAGCCCGAAGCGGTCGGCTATCTCGGCGAGCTTGCGGCGCGCCGAAGCCGTGTCCGATTTCGCCCGCCACAGGCTCTGGGTGCCGGTCATGACGTTTTCCAGAACCGTCAGGTTCGCGGCAAGCGAGAAGTGCTGGTGCACCATGCCGACGCCGGCATCGATTGCCGCGCGCGGCCGGCCCGGCGGCAGGGCGCGGCCCTCCACCTCCACCGTGCCCTCGTCGGGCGTGTAGTGGCCGAACAGGATCGACATCAGCGTTGTCTTGCCGGCACCGTTCTCGCCCAGAAGCGCCAGCACCTCGCCGCGCGCGAGATCGATGGACACCGCGTCGTTGGCGATGGTGTCGCCGAAGCGCTTGGAGATGTTGGAGAGGCGCAGGACAGGTGTCTCGCTCATGCCGGCAACCCCGCGACCGGAAAACGGTGAGCCCATGGCCGCAGTCGCTCCAGCGTTTCGGCCAGTGTCAAAAGCCGCCTGTCGGCGCCCATCGGTCCCATGATCTGGACGGGAAGCGGCAGGCCGTCCGCATCCTCGCCAAACGGCATGGCAAGGGCCGGAACGCCCGTCATGTTGGCGAGCGAGGCGAGCGGCGCAAACGCCGTCATGCGGCCCCAGTGGGCCTCTACCGCGTCATGATCGGTCGGGAACGCGCCGAGCTTCGGCGGGGCGGCGCTGAGCATCGGCGTCAGCAGGAGATCGACCTCGCCGAAGAGCCGCCACATCGCATGGGCGGCGAGCACGCCTTCCTGCTCTGCGCTCCACAGCTCGGCCGCCGAAAGCGCCCGCCCGCGTTCCAGCACCGCGCGCGTCAGCGGCTCCAGCTTGTCCTCGTCGAGGGTGCCGTCCGAAAACCCGGCCGCCATGGAGGCACAGATAATGCGGTCGAAGCCGCGCATGCTGCTGGCAACAAAGGTCTGGAGGCGGGCGAACGGAATATCGACGATCCGGTGGCCGGCGCCTTCCAGAAGGGCGGCCGCCTCGCGCAAGGCCTTCTCGCGCGCCGGATCGAACGCGAAGGGTCCGAGATCGCCGATAAGGCCGATCGTCAGCCGGCTCTGGATATCGGGATCGAGGACGGGTTCCGGCGTCGGCCCCTTGGCATGGCCGGCCAGATGATCGAAGGCCCGGCGCGCATCGCGCACCGACCGGCAAACGGCGAATTCCGAGGCTATCCCGCTGAGGTGATTGCGGAAATCGGGTCCGCCCGGCATCAGCCCGCGCGAGGGCTTCAGGCCGATGAGGCCGCAGCAGGCGGCCGGCACGCGGATGGAACCGCCCGCATCCGTCGCATGCGCGATGGCGACGATGCCGGCCGCCACCGCCGCCGCCGCCCCGCCGGAAGAGCCGCCGGGCGTGCGTTCGGGATCGAGCGGATTGCGCGCCGGCGGCAGGCCGAGGGGCTCGGTCGCCAGCGACAGGCCGAATTCCGGCACCAGCGTGGAGCCGAAGGGGATCAGTCCCATCTTGCGGAACCGGCGGGCGAATTCGCTGTCGGCGGTGCCGTTCGCGGTGCCGCGCAGCGCGTTGGAGCCGGCGCTTGCGGGAATGCCGGCGAACGGGCTGCCGAGGTTCTTGGCAAGCGTCGGCACGCCGGCGAAGGGCCGGGTGACGAACCGGGCCGGCCGGTCGAGCCGCTCCTGTTCCATCACCTCCGCGACGCAGATGCCGAGTTCTGG
Organism: Breoghania sp. JC706; assembly: GCF_037026715.1. Lineage (NCBI taxonomy): Bacteria > Pseudomonadati > Pseudomonadota > Alphaproteobacteria > Hyphomicrobiales > Stappiaceae > Breoghania > Breoghania sp. JC706. The sequence continues at coordinate 89,956 of NZ_JBANCG010000004.1, read as the reverse complement.
CACGAGAACGTCGACGGCGCCGAAGCCGGAATGGGTTCTTGCGGCGCCGATCGCGGCATCCATCGCCTCGATCGCGCTCACATGTGAAGACGCGATGGCCTCTGCAAGGGCCATCGCGTCGTCCTGTCCTGTCATGGTTGGTCGGGCGTTCACGCCGTCAATCGCAGTTCTGTTTTCGGCGCCGTCTTACTTGGGCTCGCTCATGTCGCGCGGCACCTCGAACGTGCCGGCCTTGATCTCGGCGCGGCGCTTCTCCATCGCCTCTTCCGCTTCCTTGGGCGCCACGCCCTTGGTGTAGACGATGTCCGAGCCGCCTTCCTTCATCAGGCCGTAGGCGGTGTAGACCCGGCCCACCGGCTTGCCGGCCTTCACGTCGGCCACCGCCGCATCGAGGATCGGGCGGAAGTACCACATCGCGTTGGCGAAGACCGTGTCGGGATAGCGGTCGGTGTAGTCGATCAGCGAGCCGACGGCCTTGATGCCGCGTTCCTTGGCGGCATCCGCCGTGCCGATGCGCTCGCCGAACAGGATGTCCGCGCCCGCATCGATCTCGGCCAAGCCCGCCTCGCGCGCCTTCGGCGGATCGAAGAACGTGCCGATGAACGAGACCAGCGTCTTGCACTCCGGGTTCACCTCGTGAACGCCCGCGTTGAAGGCGTTGATCAGGAGGTTCACTTCCGGGATCGGAATGGCGCCGACGGAGCCGACGATGTTGGTCTTGGTCATCTTGCCGGCAAGCATGCCCGCCAGATAGGCACCGTCGAAGTTCCAGGTGCCGAAGACGCCGAAATTGTCGCCCGACGCCTCGCCCGAGGAGCCCATCAGGAAGGCCACGTCCGGATAGTCCTTGGCGACCTGGCGCGCCTCGCGCTCCACCGCATAGGATTCGCCGACGATCAGGTCGACGCCCTTTTCCGCGTATTCGCGCATGGCGCGCGGATAGTCGGTGCCCGACACGCCTTCGGAGAACTCGTACTCGATGACGCCGTCCTTGGCCGCCGCCAGCAGCGCCTCGTGCAGGCGCGAGTTCCAGGCGTTCTCCACCGGCGAGGCGTGAATGCCCGCCACCTTCAAGGGCGTGTCCGCCAGAACGGCCCGCGTGCCGGAAAGCGTTACCGCAAGGCCCGCGCCAAGAGCCGCGCCGCTCGCCAGAACGCCGCGGCGTGTCATCGATTTGAGGATCGCCATATCCCTGTTAACCCCGGTTGTGCGGCCGTCATGCGCCCGCTTGTTGTCTCTCGTAAATTTGACCGTCTGCTCAAATTTTTGTCAAGCAGACGGTCTGCACAATATTGCATCGTGCAGGATTGTTCTCCCGGCGGTTTGCCGCGCCTCTCACGAGGCCGCGATCGGCGCGTAATCCGCGGGATCGACGGTTTGCGGGCGCCCCGCGACGCTCAGCTCCGCAATCCTCGGTTGCGTCCTAGCAATGATCCTGCCACGGCGGATGACCGCGAGCCGCGTCGCCTTCAGCCTCAGCGCCTCCAGCGGACCGCGCGCCTGCAGGAGCACCATGTCGGCGTTGCAGCCCACATCGAGCCCGTAGCCTTCGAGCCCGAGCGCGCGCGCCGAATTGACGGTGATCGCATCGAAGATGCGCTTGCGGTCGGCGATCGAGGTCATCTGCGCCACGTGCACCGCCATGTGCGCGACCTCGAGCATGTCGCCGGAGCCCATCGAGTACCAGGGGTCCATCACGCAGTCGTGGCCGAAGGCGACGTTGATGCCGGCATCCATCAGCTCGCGCACCCGCGTCATGCCGCGCCGCTTGGGGTAGGTGTCGTGCCGGCCCTGGATGACGATGTTGATGAGCGGGTTCGGAATGGCGTTCAGCCGCGCCTCCGCCATCAGCGGAATGAGCTTGGAGACGTAATAGTTGTCCATGGAATGCATGGAGGTGAGGTGCGAGCCGGAAACGCGGCCCTGAAGCCCGTGGCGCACGGTTTCGGCCGCCAGCGTCTCCACGTGGCGGGACATCGGGTCGTCGCTCTCGTCGCAATGCATGTCGACCATCAGCCCGCGTTCCGCCGCGATCCGGCACAGCGCCTCCACCGAGCGCCGGCCATCCTCCATGGTGCGCTCGAAATGCGGAATGCCGCCGACCACGTCGACGCCCATGTCGAGCGCGCGGTTGAGCGCATCGGCCGCCGCCGCGCAGCGGTAATAGCCGTCCTGCGGGAAGGCGACGAGCTGCAGGTCGATCGTGGGTGCGACCCTTTCGCGGACCTCCAGCAGCGCCTCCACCGTCACGAGCTTGGGATCGGAAACGTCCACATGGGAGCGAATCGCCAGCAGCCCCTGCGCCACCGCCAGGTCGCAATATTTCAGCGCCCGCTCCACCACCGCCTCGCGCGTCAGCGTCGGCCGGAGCTCGCCCCAAAGGTCGATCCCCTCAAGAAGCGTGCCGGAGACGTTCATGCGCGGCAGGCCAAGGGATAACGTTGCGTCCATGTGGAAGTGGGGATCGACAAACGGCGGGGAAACCAGCCGTCCGCCCGCCTCGATCACCTCGCCCGCCTCAGCCGCGATGCCGCGCTCGACGGCCTTGATGACGCCGTCCTTGACGGCAATGTCCATTCCCTCCCGCCCGTCGGGCAGGTTGGCGTTGCGGATGATGAGATCGAACATGGTGGGGGTTCCGGCAGGTGGCAGGCGGAAAATGCCCCTTCTTGTCCTCAATCACCGCCCGCAGATCAAGCCTGACAATGTTGCACAGGCATATCGGTGGAAAGAACGGGGGATAGTCGCCCCCGTCCGGCCGCCTGACGCTTCACTCCGCGCCGCGCGCGGCATCCCGCAGATAGTTGATCATGCCGGAAAAATCCTTGCCCGCGCCGCCGTTTTCCAGGAAGTGGCTGTAGAGCTCCAGCGCGCGGGCGCCCATCGGCGTCGCCTGGCCTGAGGCGTCGGCCGCCTGTTGCGAAAGCCCCAGATCCTTCGCCATCAGCTCCGCCGCAAAACCGGGCCTGTAGTCGTTGTCGGCCGGGCTCTTCGGCCCGACGCCCGGCACCGGGCAATAGGTGTTGACCGACCAGCACGAGCCGGACGAGGTGGAGATCACGTCAAAAGCGGCTTCCGCCGAAAGCCCGATCTTTTCGGCCAGCGCAAACGCCTCGCAGGCCCCGATCATGGAAATGGCGAGCAGCATGTTGTTGCAGATCTTGGCCGATTGCCCCGCCCCGCCCTCGCCGCAATAGACGAGCTTGCCGCCCATCACGTCGAGGATGGCGCTCGCCGTGTCGAAAGCCGCGCGGCCGCCGCCCACCATGAAGGTCAGCGTACCGGCCGCAGCCCCCGCCGTGCCGCCGGAAACCGGCGCATCGAGCGACCCAAGCCCGGCCTTTTCCGCCATCGCATGGGCGGCCTTGGCGCTCGTTACATCGATGGTCGAGCAGTCGATCAGCACCGCGCCCGGTTTCGCCGCCGGCACGATCGCCTCGTAGACCCTGGTGACGATGGCGCCGTTGGGCAGCATGGTGATGACGAAATCGGCGCCGGCCGCAGCCTCGGCCGCATCTTCGGCAATCGCCATGCCCTCCGCCCGCGCCTTTTCCAGCGCCTCCGGCACCGTATCGAAGGCAACGACCGAGTGCCCGGCCTTGACGAGATTGGTCGCCATGGGAAGCCCCATGTTGCCGAGCCCGATGAATGCGATGTCGCTCATTAAGGTTTCTCCTCCCAGGAAATCGCTCCCGGCACGGTCGCACCGGAATTTGCGGAAAACTTAGCCCTTGCGGGCGGCGCCCCGCCAGCCTCCTTTTGGCGAGCCCGGGTGGGGATAATGCTCTGGCCTTCCGCTCCGGCCCTCCCGCTCACACCCCTCCGTCGTCATTGCCCGGCTTCGTCCGGGCAATCCATCTTCGGCTGCGTGCGCGGGACGCGCTGGATCACCCGGACGGAGCCGGGTGATGACGGTGGAGGGGCCCAAGCGGGAAGGCCGGTGCGGAGACGCCGGGCGGCAAGTGCGGCCGCGAGCCCCCTTTCTCCGCCATGCCGGTTGCCTATGGCTGAAATGCTTTGCCAGCGTTTCTGCCCCCACTTAAATCTCGCGTTCGAAAATGGGAGGACATTTTCCAAGATGATGGACGGCGAAGAGCACGAGCGGCTTCGCGGCGTTGCTGAGACGCTGTCGCCCTTCAGCAGCGCCCTTGGAATTCGCACGGTCAGTTTCGCGCGCGACGAGGTCGTGGCCGAAATGCCGGTGGAAGCCTGGCTTGGCAACCGCAACGGCGTGCTGCATGGCGGGGCGCTGATGTCGTTTGCCGACAATCTGTGCGGCACCGCCACGCTTTTGAACCTGCCCGAAGGTCAGGGCACGGTGACGCTCGAAAGCAAGACGAATTTCCTGCGCCCCATCCGCATCGGCGATACCGCGCGCGGCGTCGTCACGCCTTACCATCGCGGCCGCAAGACGATGATCTGGGAGGTGAAGATCTTTCGCGGAGACGGCAAGCTCGCCGCCGTCGTCTCCCAGACGCAGCTCGTGCTGGAGTGGCAGGAGGGAGGCGAGGGGGGCGACGGCGTGCGGGAAACGCAGGTCGTTCAGGAAATGCAGGGCGTTCAGGAATGACGCCGACGTCGAACACGACCCGGGAGGAAAAGAAGAAGATGTGGACCGTTGAAACCCTGCGCGCGGCGGCCGGATTGCCGGTGATCGGCGCTCCGATGTTTCTCACCTCCGGCGTCGATCTGGTGGTCGAGCAATGCAAGGCCGGCGTCATCGGCACGTTTCCGGCGCTGAACGCCCGTCCCCAGGCCGAACTCGACCGCTGGCTTTGCGAGATCGAGGCCCGGCTCGCCACCTTCGAGGCGGAGACCGGCCGCAAGGCCGCACCCTACGGCGTCAACCTGATCGTGCACGAGTCCAATCCGCGTCTCGACGAGGATCTGGAGACGATCGCCGCGCACAAGGTGCCGCTGGTGATCACCTCGCTCTCCCAGCCCGGCACGGTGGTCGAGCGCGTCCACGGCTACGGCGGGCTCGTGTTTCACGACGTGATCAACATGCGCCATGCCCGCAAGGCGGCCGGCGCCGGGGTCGATGGGCTGATCCTGGTTGCAGCTGGAGCTGGCGGTCATGCCGGGCGCATGTCGCCCTTCGCGCTCGTCGGCGAGGCGCGCCGCTTCTTCGACGGGGCGCTGATCCTCTCCGGCGCCATGGCGGATGGCCGGGCGATCGTGGCGGCCGAGGCGCTCGGCTGCGATTTCGCCTATATCGGCACGCTGTTCCTGACGGCGGCGGAATCGATGGCGATCGACGCGCACAAGGAGATGGCCGTCGCCTCCACGGCCGCCGACATCGTCTATTCGCCGATGTTCACCGGTACCCACGGCAACTATCTGGCGGGTTCCATCGCGGCCGCCGGCATAGATCCGGCCGAGGCCGCGTCGGCCGAACCGCGCCGCATGGATTTCGCCGCCGGCGCGTCCAAGCCCAAGGCGTGGAAGGAGATCTTCGGCGCGGGGCAGGGGGTCGGCTCCATCGATGCGATCGAGCCGGTCTCAACCATCGTCGCGCGCCTTGCCGCCGAGCGCGATGAGGCCCGCAGGCGGATTTGCGGGGCGTAGGACCGGAAGCTTTTCTCCCGCCCCGTTCTCTGCGCCGTCATCGAGCGGCGCAGTCCGGGTGGGAAATGGCCCGGGACTTTCGCTCGTGGCCCATCCTTCGAGACGGTCGCTTTGCGACCTCCTCAGGATGACGTTGTATTTGTTGTTATTTCAGAAAATCCATCAACAAACACAACGTCATCCTGAGGAGCGCTCGCAAGAGCGCGTCTCGAAGGATGGGCCACCCGCTCCCGCCCAACCACTCGCTCCCGCCCAACCCCGTCCAGCGCGAATAACCTAGCCGCCCGCCCGTCCATAAAGCGTGGTTGCGAAATAGCGCGCGACCTCTGCCAGTTCGCGGGCGAGCGCCTCCAGTTCCGCTTCCGACATCTGTCCGCGAATGGTGATGCCGCTGATGCCGAGGCGGGCGTTGCCGCGCTCGTCCAGCACGGCGGCGGCGACGATGTCGACGCCCTCGAAGAGGTTGCCCCGGTCGAACGCGAAGCCCGTATCGCGTGCCTTGTCCACATCGCGCGCATAGTCCTCGAAGCTCGGCGGGTTCTGCCAGCGCAGTTCGGAGAAGCGGCGCTCCAGCTCCGCCCGGGGCAGGCCGCGCGAGGCGGCGACGCAGCGCCCGATCGCGCCGATGAGAGCCGGCAGGCGCGAGCCGAGCTGCATGTCGACGCGCACCACCGTGCCCTTTACCTCCCGGTCGACCAGCACGATCCGGTCGCCCGGCGTCACCTTCCAAAGCCCGATCAGAGCCTTGTGCGTCTCCGCCAGCTCCGAAAGGCGCGGTTGCAGCAGGTCGACCTGATTGGTGCCCAGAAGCGGCACGGAGAATTCCAGAAGGCCGACGCCCGGCCGGTATTCCTTGGTTTCCGGGTCGAAGGCGACGAGCCCTTCCTTGGCCAGCGTGCGCGCGATGTTGAATGTGGTGGAGACGTTGATCTCCGTTTCGCGGGCGATGCGGGCAACGCCCGCCGGCCCATGCGCATGGGTCAGGAAACGCAGGATCGCCACCGCGTTCTCCACCGCGCCGACATATTTCGTCGCCGTCTGGCCGTTCTCTCCCTCAGGCGCGGCCTCGCCCTCTTCGGTTTTCTTTCTTCGCATTCTGAGCCTCTTGTCGGGCCCGATTGCGGCCCGGGAATCGACCCTGCTCGGCCGATTTCAATGGTTTACGTGATCCGCGAAACCGCGTCGCGACGCAATCGCGCGCACCGGGCGCCGCTGCTTTTGATGCGGTGCAATATAGCTTTCTCTTTGCAGAATAGCATTCTTGATATAGAAAAACATCTAGGCATAAAGCCTAACTCTCTGGGAGGAGAAAAAATGAAAAAGGGTAGATTTGCCTCGGCTGTGGCCGCGGCAACGCTGTGCATCGCCGTCGCCGGAACCGCCATCGGCAGCGCCCATGCCGAAGATCTGAAGATCGGCGCGCTGTTTCCCCTGTCCGGCCCCAATTCCGCCTATGGCGACATCTTCGCCTCCGGCGCCAACCTCGCCGCCCAGCACGTCAACGCCGACAACATGCTGTCGGGACGGCTGACGATCGAATATGAGGACAGTCAGGCCCTGCCGCAGCCCGCCGTCGTGGGCATGACCAAGCTCACCGAAGTGTCGCAGGTGCCATACGTGCTGTCGGCGTTTACCGGCGTTTCCAAGGCGATCTCCACGCTTGCCCAGCGCAGCGAGACGGTCGCCGTCAACGGCGGCGGCGTCGGCCCGGACCTTGCCAAGCTCGGCCCCTATTTCTGGAACGTCATTCCGCTGGCGAACCTGGAAGTGCGCGCCATGGTGCCGTATCTGGCCGACCAGGGCCTGAAGAAGATCGCGCTCGTCTATGTCGACGATCCGCTCGGCCAGTCGATCCTCGATGAGCTGAAGGCGACGCTGCCCGACGTGGGCGGCGAGCTGGTCGACGCCATGTCGGTGCCGACCAACACGCAGAACTTCTCCGGCATCGCCGCCAAGGTGCGCGCCGCCAACGCGGACGTGGTCTACATCGCCTCCTACGGCGCCCAGCAGGTGCAGATCGCAAAGCAGCTGCGCGACAACGGCGTGGAAGCGCAGTTCGCCTCCTATTCGGGCTTCTCCGTGCCCGAGGCGATGAAGCTGCCGGAGGCTGACGGCCTGCTCTTCACCACCCAGGCGGTCGACTACACCTCCTCCGACCCCGTCACCAAGCGCTTCGTCACCGATTACGAGGCCGCCCACGACCGCATGCCCTCGGCCTATGTGGCCAACTACTACAATGCGGTCCGTCTCTTCGCGCTGCTTGCCCACGCGCTGGAGGAAAAGGGCGAGCCCGTCACCGGCGCCAATCTGCTGGCCGAGCGCAAGGCGACGAAGTCCTTCGATCTCGTCGGCGGAACCGTGTCGTTCCAGGAAAACGGCACCCTGCTCGCACCCATCCAGGTGAACCGGGTCGAAAAGGGCGCGCCCGTCGCCCTGACCACCGTCGACATCCAGTAAAGACGGCACCCGCTCCATGCTCTGGCTCCAGCTCACCTTCACGGGGCTGCAGGTCGGCGCGCTCTATGCGCTGACCGCGGCCGGGTTCTCGCTGATCTTCGGCGCGACCCGCGTGTTCCACTTCGCCCACGGCGCGGCCTTCGTGCTGGCGGCCTATGTCTTCTACTGGGCCGAGACCACGGGCCTCGGCATGGCGGCGGGCATCGTGCTCGCGGCCCTTGCCGCCATGGCCTTCGGCGTGGCGATGGACCGGCTCGTCTACGCGCCGATCCAGCGTCACGAGGGCTCCTTCTTCACCGTCTTCGTCGCCTCCTTCGGCATCGGCATCGCGGTGCAGAACGTGCTGGGCATGGTGTTCGGGCGTTCCTTCGTCACCATCTCCACCGGGCTCAGCCGCTCGGTGAAGCTGATGGACGGGGTCTACGTCTCCCCGCTCGCCTGGATCGCGGTTGCCTGCGCCGGTCTCTTCTTCGTGGCGCTGCTTCTCTTCCTCAACCGCACCCATGTGGGCATGGCGCTCAGGGCGCTGGCGGATTCGCCGGAGCTGATCCGAGCCTACGGGCTCGATCCGCGCCGGCTCTCTTCCATCGCCTTCGCGCTCGGCTCGCTGCTGGTGGTGCCCGGCGCCGTTATCACCGCGCTCGGCTCCGGCCTCAACCCCACGCTCGGCAACCACGTCATGCTGATCTCGCTCGCCGCCACCATCGTCGGCGGCATCGGCTCCATCGGTGGCGCGCTGGTGGCGGGCTTCATCCTGGGGCTGGCCGAAAACCTCGCCCTCGTCGTCTTCGAGAGCCAGTGGACCGAGGCGGTGACCTTCGCGATCCTCTTCCTCGTCATCCTCCTTCGTCCCGCCGGCCTCTTCGGCCGCCACGCGACACGCTGAGGAGACCCATCATGCAAGCCTATCTGCTCAATCTCGGCGTGCTGATCTCGATCTACTCGATCCTTGCGATCACGTTGAACTTCATCATGGGCTACGCCGGCATCTTCTCGCTGGCGCATGCGGTGTTCTTCGGCGTGGGGGCCTATACCGGCGCGCTGGTGGCGATGAGCCTCTCCGCCTCGCTGTTCGTCACCGTGCCCATCGCCATGGTCGTGGCCGGCGTCCTGTCGCTGGCACTTGCCCTGCCGGCGCTCAGGGTGCGCGGCGAGTATTTCGTCGCCGCCTCGCTGGGGCTTCAGGTGCTGGCCGTCACGGTCTTTTCGGAATGGAAGTCGGTCACCGGCGGCATCGGCGGGCTCATCGGCATCCCGCCCGTCGATCTCGCCGGCTACCAGATCTACCGTCCGGCCGCCTTCTTCCCGCTGGCGCTCGCCGTCCTCGTGCTGGTGCTGGTGGCGACGCGGCTTCTCGTCCATTCCAGTTTCGGCCGCTCGCTCACCGCCATCCGCGACAGCGAGAGTGCGGCGGAAAGCTTCGGCAAGAACGTGCCGCTCATCAAGACGATCTCGGTCGTCATCTCCGCAGCGCTGGCGGCAACCGCCGGGGTGCTCTACGCCCATTACCTCGCCTTCATCAACGTGGAGAGCTTCACGCTCGATACCTCCGTGCTGGTCATGGCGATGGTGATCATCGGCGGCACCGGTACCGCCGCCGGCCCCGTCGTCGGCGCCGCGCTTCTGCTGCTTCTGCCGGGCCTGCTCTCCTACATGAGCTTCCTGCCGCAGACCCAGATCGGCGCCATCCAGCAGATCATCTACGGCCTCGGCATGGCCGTGCTGATGATCTTCCGCCCCGGCGGTCTGGTCGGACGATCGAAGGCGAAGGCGCGCCCGAGGCCACAAGATCCGGACACGCAAGCGCAGGCTCCCGCGTCCAAGCCGGCGGAGGCTACCCGATGAACGCTCTCGCATCCGCCGCCGCCCGGCCCGCCGACGCACCCGAGATCCTTCTGGAAATCCGCAACCTTGAAAAGCACTTCGGCGGCGTGAAGGCGGTTTCCGGCGTCTCCATGGACCTGCGCGCAGGCATCGTCACCACGCTCGTCGGACCGAACGGCGCCGGCAAGACCACGCTCTTCAACCTGATCACCGGGCATCTGGTGCGCTCGGGCGGCTCGCTGCGCTGGCTCGGCCGCGACATCGCCGGCATGAAGCCCTACCGCATCGCCCGCCTCGGCATCGCCCGCACCTTCCAGGACCTGCGCCTCTTCAACGACATGACGGTGGAGGAGAACATCCTTACCGTCATGGAGCCCGGCGCCCTGCCGTTCTCGTTCTCCGGCCCCTCGGCTGCGGAAAAGCGGGAGAAGGTGGCCCACGTGATGGAGCGCACCGGCCTCATCGACAAGGCGCATGTGCGCGCCGTCGATCTCGCCTATGCGGAGCGCAAGTTCCTGTCGCTGGCGCGCATCATGGCGGCCGATGCCCGGCTCTGGCTGCTCGACGAGCCGGCCTCCGGGCTCGATCCCAACAGCTACGAGACCTTCCTGCGGCTCTTGCGCGAGGAGGTCGCCGCCGGCGTCACCGTCTGCATCATCGAGCACAATCTCGATATCGTCGTCGGCATCTCCGACCGCATCGCCTTCCTCGACCGCGGCCGCCTGCTTGCCGACGGCGAGCCCAAGAGCGTTCTGGAGAACCCGGAACTGACGGCCATCTACTTCGGAGACCGGGCATGAGCGCGCAACAAGAACAAGCCTTAAGCGGTGCGCCGATCCTCGAGGCGCCCATTTTAGAGGCGCGGGGCCTCACCACCGGCTATGGCGGCGCGCTGGTGCTGGAGGATCTCGACATCACGCTCCACGAGGGCGAGGTGCTCTGCCTCATCGGCCACAACGGGGCCGGCAAGTCCACGCTGATGAAGACGTTGTTCGGCCTTCATCCGGCGGAAGCCGGCGAGATCCGCCTGCGCGGAGAGCCGGTCACCGGTGCCGACCCCAAGTCGCTGTCGAAGGCCGGCCTCGCCATGGTGCCGGAAGGGCGCGGCATCTTTCCAAGCCTCACCGTCAACGAGATCTTCGAGATGGGCATGTGGGCGGTCGGCGTGCCCGAGCACGAGCGCGCGGAACGGCGCGACTGGGTCTTCTCCATCCTGCCGGTCATCGCGGAATTCCGCCACCGTCGGGCCGGCACCCTGTCGGGCGGGCAGGCGCAGATGGTCTCCATCGGCCGGGCGCTTCTGGGCCGGCCGCGCATCCTGCTGCTCGACGAGCCGTCCATCGGGCTGGCGCCGAAGCTCTTCCAGGATCTGCTCGCCCCCATTCGCCAGCTGCAGCAGCGCGAGGGCCTTTCCATCCTGCTGGTCGAGCAGAACGTGCGCGAGGCGCTGAAAATCTCCGACCGGGTGGAGGTGATGAAGTCCGGCCGGATGATCTGGAAGGGCCTGCCCGAAGACCTCGCCGACAATTCCAAGCTGATGGCGCTCTACTGATGAAACACAGACTGGATGACCTTCTGGCGGCCGCGCGCGGCCGCGCCGGCTCGCTCCTCGTCACCGAGGACGGGGGTACGCTCGATGCCGCCGCCTTCGACGCGCTCGTCGCGCGCGCCGAGGGCTGGCTTCGGGCGCAAGGGCTCGGCATGGGCGACTGCATCGCCCTGTGGCTCGTCAACCGGCCGGAATGGCTGGCCTTCCTGTTTGCCTGCGCCCGGCGCGGCGTGGCGATCGCGGCGGTCAACACCCGCTACCGCACCAGCGAACTGGAGCACATCCTGAAATCCTCCGGCGCGCGCATGCTGCTGCTCGCGCCCAGCACCGGCAAGATCGATTTCCTGTCGATCCTGTCGGGCCTTGAGGACGCCGACCTGCCGGATCTCGCGACCATCGCGCTCTTCGATGCGCCGGATCCACTGCCGGAGCGACTGGTCGGTCGTCCCGTGATCGCGGTGGATCTGGATGATATTTTGCCGGCTAATGATAATTCCGGCGCGCCGGACGACGCCAGCGACGCGGCCCCGGAACCGGACGTGCCGCTGATCTTCTTCACCACGTCGGGCACCACCAGCGCGCCCAAGCTCGTTACCCATTCGCAGCATACGCTGGCGCTTCATGCGCTGCGCTCGGCAAAAAGCTACGGTTTCGATGCGCCGGGCGCCGCCTATCTCGCGGCCATGCCGTTCTGCGGTGTGTTTGGCCTCAATGCCACGCTTGCGGCGATGGCCGGCGTCGCGCCGCTTCATCTCGTCACCATGTTCGATGCCGCGGCCGATGCCCCGCGCATCAGGGCGCATGGTCTCACCCACATGGTCGGCTCCGACGAGATGTACCGCCGCCTGCTGGAGGTTGATCCCGGCTGTCTTGATCATGCGCGCTGCTGCGGCTTTGCCGCCTTCACGCCCGGCGTCGGCGAGATCCTGCTGGAAGCGGCGCAGCGCGGCGTTCCCTTGCGGGGGCTCTACGGATCCTCCGAAGTCTGCGCCATCTTTGCCGTGCAGGATGGCGATGCTGCGCCCGAGGAACGGGTCAAAGGCGGCGGTCGGCCCGCCTCGCACGATGCTGAGGTGCGCGTGCGCGAGGTGGAAAGCGGCAAGCTTCTGCCGACGGGCGAGGTCGGCGAGCTGGAGGTTCGCGCGCCCACCAATTTCCTCGGCTATTTCCGCAACCCGAAAGCCACGGAAAGGGCCGTCGACGCGGAGGGTTTCTTCCGCACGGGCGACATGGGCTACCTGCGCGGCGATGGCAGCTTCGTCTATCTGGCGCGCATGGGCGACGCCATCCGCCTGTCGGGTTTCCTCACCGATCCCGCCGAAATCGAGGAGGTGTTGCGCTCCGCCCCCGGCGTCAACGATGCGCAGGTCGTGGCCGTCGTCGAAGGCGGGCAGAGCCGGCCGGTCGCCTTCGCCATCACGCCCGACCCGGCGAACTTCGACGCCGAGGCCGTCATCGCCGACGCGCGTGGAAAACTCGCCGCCTACAAGGTGCCGATCCGCGTCTGGCCGCTTGAGACCTATCCCACCACCGACAGCGCCAACGGGCTGAAGATCAAGCGCGCCACCTTGCGCGCCATGGCCGAAGAGCGCCTGCAGGAGGAAGCCCGATGACCGCAAGTCCGTCCCCCGGCTCCACGCCACCCGGCGCCACGATCATTGGACCGGGCCACCGCGCCATGCATTTCGAGGACTTTGTGGAAGGTCAGGTCTTCGAGACCGGCGGCCGCACGATCACCGAAACCGACCTCACCATGTTCTCGATGCTGACCGGCGACTGGAACGCCATCCATTCCGACGCCGATTTCGCCCGCACCACCCGTTACGGCGAACGGCTCGTGCACGGCAGTTTCGGCATCGGTCTGGCGATCGGGCTGATGCACGGGCTCGGCATCTTCGAAGGCTCGGCCGTTGCCATGCTCGGCATTTCCGACTGGCGTTTCGAAAAGCCGATCCTGATCGGCACGACGCTGCGCCTGCGCCTCACCATCCTCGACAAGGAGCTGCGCGGCACCGGCCGCCCCGGACCAAGCCGCACGGGTCGCATCGGCCGCCGGTTCGACCTCATCGACAGCGACGGCGCCTGCGTGCAGAGCGGCCGCAGCGATGTCCTCGTCACCACCCGCGCCGGGCTTTCCGCCTGATGTCCGCCTTACCCGGAGATCCCATGACAAAAAGCGCCCCGACTGCCGGAAAGACCGGCCCGCAGCAGACCTTCGAGGCCTATCTGGCCGAAGGCCGCTTCATGATCCAGCGCTCGCGCGCGACCGGCGAGCATGTCTTCTATCCCAAGGTCATGGCGCCGTCGGGCGCGGCCGATCTGGAATGGGTGGAGGCGAAGGGCACCGGCACCGTCTACGCCATCACCGTCAACCGCAAGCGCGAGGGCTCCTACAACGTCGCGCTGGTCGATCTCGACGAGGGCGTGCGGATGATGACGACCATCTCCGGCGCGGAAAGCGTTGCGATCGGCACCCGCGTCAAGGCGCGCATTGAGACGGGCGAGACCCCGCGCGTCGTGTTCGAGCCCATGAACGAAACCGCACCCCGCGCCGCAAACGAAGAGGCCCACGCATGACCAGTTCCCTTCGCGGCAAAACGGCCATCGTCGGCATGGGCACGGCGGGCGTCGGCGAGGCGCCGGGCTTCTCCGCCATGGAGCTTCTCGGCCTTTCCGTGCGCGCGGCACTCGACGATGCCGGCATGGAGCTTTCCGACATCGATGCGGTCTTCGCCGCGACCTCCAGCCATGCCTTCGCCTCCATGAGCGTGGTCGAGTATCTGGGCCTCAAGCCGAAATATTTCGACAGCACCAATATCGGCGGCTCCAGCTTCGAGATGCACCTGTTGCAGGCCACCCTCGCGCTCGAAGCCGGTCTCTGCGACGTCGCGCTTATCTGCTACGGCTCCAACCAGCGCACCGCCGGCGGCCGGCTCGTCTCCATGTCGGAGCCGCAATGGCACGAGACGCCCTATCACCCCCGCCATCCCATCACCGCCTACGCGCTCGCGACCAGCCGGCACATGCATGAATACGGCACGCGGCGCGAGGATCTGGCCGATGTCGCGGTCGCCGCCCGTGGCTGGGCGAACCTCAATCCGGGCGCCTTCGCCCGTGGCCCGCTGACGCGCGAGGACGTGCTTTCCCGGCGCATGGTGAGCGACCCGCTCACCGCCGGCGACTGCTGCCTCGTCACCGATGGCGCGGCGGCTTGCATTCTCGTGCGCGCCGATCGTGCGAAGGATTTCCCGAAACCGCCCGTCTATTTCCTGGGCGCTGCCGGCGCCAACTGGCACCGCTCCATCCAGGCCATGCCGGACCTCACAGTGACGGCGGCCAGCGAAAGCGGTCCGCGCGCCTTTGAGATGGCGGAAGTCAGCCACGGCGATGTCGATCTGGTGATGGTCTACGACGCCTTCACCATCAACACGATCCTGTTTCTGGAAGACCTCGGCTTCTGCCCCAAGGGTGAGGGCGGGCGCTTCGTGCGCGACGGGCGCATCGCGCCGGGCGGCGAGCTGGCGGTCAACACCAATGGCGGCGGGCTCTCCTGCGTCCATCCCGGCATGTACGGCATGTTCCTGATCGCCGAGGGCGTCGCCCAGATCCGCCGCGAGGCCGGCGAACGGCAACTGGATCGGGCCGATATCGCGCTCCTTCACGGCAACGGCGGCACGCTTTCGAGCCAGGTCACCGCCTTCCTCGGATCGGAGGCCGCCCTTTGAACGCCGAGCTTCGAACCCCTTACGATTTCGCGGGCCTCGGCGGGATGCTGAACCCCCGCTCGGTCACCATCGTCGGCGCATCCGGCGATCCCACCCGCATCGGCGGGCGCCCCATCGCGGCCATGCTCGAGGCCGGCTTCAAGGGCACGATCCTGCCGGTCAACCCGACCCGCGACGAGGTGCAGGGGCTCGCCTGCTACGCCTCCGTCGATGATCTGCCTGAGGCGCCGGAGGCCGGCATCGTCGCGGTTGCGGCGAAACACGCGCCCGATGTGGTCGATGCGCTGGGCCGCAAGGGCTGCCGCTCGGTGACGCTTTTTTCCGCGGGCTTTGCGGAAACGGGCGAGGCGGGGGAACGCGCGCAAGCAGACCTTCTGGCGATCGCCAAACGCCACGGCATGCGGGTTCTGGGGCCCAACACGCTCGGCGTCTACAATGTCGAGATCGGCTATTACGGCACCTTCTCCTCCTCGCTGGAGCTTGCCTTTCCGCTGTCGGGCCCCATCGGCATCGCCAGCCAGTCGGGCGCCTACGGCGCGCATCTGGCGGCCATGGCGCGCACGCGCGGGCTCGGCGCCTCGGTGCTGATCACCACCGGCAACGAGGCCGACGTCACGGTCGCCGACGCCATCGGCTGGATGGCGGGGGCGGACGAGGTGGAGGTGATCCTCGCCTATCAGGAGGGCTTTCGCGACGGCCCTAAAATGCTCGCAGCGCTCGATGCCGCGCGCGCGGCCAAAAAACCGGTCTTCATGCTGAAGGCTGGCCGTTCCGCGCTCGGCGCCTCGGCGGCCGCCTCCCACACCGCCTCGCTCACCGGCGACGATGCGGTGGCCGAAGCGGTGCTCGCCGAACACGGCGTCATCCGCGTGCGCGATACCGAACAGATGCTCGATTTCGCCTATGCCGCGCGCCCGCGCATCTATCCCGCCAGCAATTCGCTCGGCATCATCACCGTCTCCGGCGGCGCCGGCATCGTGGCGACCGACGAGGCGGCCGAACAGGGCCTGCCGATGCCGCTCATGCCGGAGCCGGCGCAGGCGAAGCTTCTCGAACTCCTGCCCTACGGCGCACCGGCCAACCCGCTCGACTGCACGGCCCAGGCGCTCAACGATCTGAGCCTGTTCGAGGCCTTCACACGTTCCGCGCTGGCAGACGGCGGCTATCGATCGATCCTGTGTTTCCTGACCTATGTGGCCGGCGGCGCGAGCCTCGCCCCGCGCCTCATCGAGACGCTGGAACGGCTGCGCAACGAATTCCCCGATCGGATTCTGGCGCTGTGCATCATCGCCGACGACGAGAAGGTCGCGGCCTACGAGAGGGCCGGCTGTCTGGTTTTCACCGATCCGTCCCGAGCCGTGCGTGCACTCGCCGCCATGGGCCGCGTCGGCGCGGCCTTTGCGGCACCCGCGCCAGCCCGTCCCGTTCTGCCGTCCGTGGATCTTCCGCAAAAAACACCAGACGAACATCAGGCCAAGGCCTTGCTTGGCCAGGCCGGCATCGAAGCCGCGCCCGAACGCGTCGCCCGCAGCGCGGAGGCGGCGGCGGCCGCAGCAGCCGACCTCGGTTTTCCGGTGGTAATGAAGATCGTCTCGCCCGATATCGTCCACAAGTCCGATATCGGCGGCGTGAAGCTCGATATCGCCGATGAGGCCGGCGCGCGGGCGGCCTATGAGGAAATTCTCGCCAACGTCGCCGCCGCCGCGCCCGGCGCCCACATCGCGGGCGTTCTCGTCGCCCGCCAGCTTTCCGGCGGGGTCGAATGCCTGATGGGCATCAGCCGGGATCCGGTCTTCGGCCCGGTAGCCGTCTTCGGCCTCGGCGGCATCTTCGTGGAGATCCTGAACGACGTCGCCATCCGCGCCTGTCCTTTCGATATTGAGACGGCTAAGGAAATGATCGCCTCGATCAAGGGCGCCTCGATCCTGAAAGGCGCGCGTGGCCGGCCCGCCGTCGATATCGATGCGCTGGCGATGATGCTCTCCCGGCTCTCCGCCTTCGCGGCCGCCGCCGGTCCGCGCCTCGTCTCCATCGATCTCAATCCCGTCCTGGCATTGCCCGATGGCGCCTTTGCGCTCGATGCCGTCATCGAACTCGACGAGGAGGCGCACCCATGATCGATTACGATCACCTGATGTCCTACCCGATCCCGGAGGTGCGCCAGAGCTACGGCCCCCGCGAGACCGCCTTCTACGCGCTCTCCATCGGCGTCGGTCACGATCCGATGGACGAGGCCGATCTCGCCTTCGTCGGCGCCGGTCCGCTCACGCCCTTTCCCACCCTGCCGCTGGTGCTGGGTCATCCGGGCTTCTGGCTCGCCCGGCCCGATACGGGCGTGGATGCCGTTCGCCTCGTCCACGGCGAACAATGGATTTCGCTCCACCATCAGCTTCCCCCCGAAGGCACCGTCATCGGCCGCACGCGGGTGACCGGGCTTGTCGACAAGGGCGAGGGGCGCGGCGCGCTGCTCTATTCGGAAAAGGAGCTGGTCGATGCCGAAACCGGGCTGCACTACGCCACCACCGGCAGCACGATTTTCCTGCGCGGCGATGGCGGCTTCGGCGGGCCGGAAGGCCCGGTAAAGCCCGCGCACAAGCTGCCGGAAAGCGCGCCCGACATGGTCCACGAGACCGCGACGCGCCCCGAACAGGCGCTCTGGTACCGCTGGAACGGCGACGAAAACCCGCTCCATCTCGCGCCGGCCGTTGCCGCGAAAGCCGGTTTCGAGCGGCCGATCCTGCACGGGCTCTGCACGCTCGGCATCGCCGCGCACGGCCTGGTTTCCCGCTTGTGCGACGGCGATCCCGCCCGCTTCAGGGGCCTCCAGGCCCGCTTCACCGCAACCGTCACCCCGGGCGAGCGCCTCAGAACCGAGATCTGGCGCGACGGCTCGTTCCGCACGGTGGCGGTGGAGCGCGGTGTGGTGGTGATCGGCAACGGACTGGCGCGGGTCGCATGAATGAACGTTTCCGGGGAAACCGGAAAATCTCTTTAGGGAGCATGACATGAACCAGGTGGCGATGATCGGGGAGGAGCGTTTCGAGGCGCTGCGTCTCATCGTCGAAAGTGCGGCGGGCATTGCCCCGCGCACGGGCGATCTGAAAGCGGTGCGGGCCTTGCGCTTCGCCCGTCCCGGCATCGACCGCGCCCGCTGGCGCGAGATGGCGGAGATGGGATGGTTCGGCCTGCGCCTGCCGGAGGCGGAAGGCGGCGCAGGGCTCGGCATGGCGGAGGCCGCGGCGCTCGCCACCGAACTCGGCGCCTCGCTGCGTCCCGAACCGCTGATCGAAATGCAGCTCGCGCTCGATCTTCTCGCCGGTACGCCGACGGGACTGGCGGCTGACGCCGTCATCCTGCCGGCATGGATGGAGGCGCCCGACGCGCTGGTGCCCGATCCCGGCATTGCCGAAGCCGGAGGCCGCATTTCCGGCACACGCCGCTTTGTGCCGCTTGCGGCTGCCGCCGATGCGTTCGTCGTAGCCTCCGCCGAGGGCGCGTGGCTGGTCGCGGTCGATGCGGAAGGGCTGTCGTTCGATGCCGAAGACACGCTCGACGGTGGCCATACCGCCACGCTTACCTTGAAGGATGTCGCGGCGACCCGTCTGCCCGCGCCGGCCCCCCGCGCCTTCGAGGCGGCGACGCTTGCCACCGCAGCCGCCCTGCTTGGAGTAATGGAGCGCGCCTTCGCCATCACGCTCGATTATCTCAAGACACGCGTCCAGTTCGGCCAGCCGATCGGCAATTTCCAGGTGCTTCAGCACCGCGCGGTGGATCTCGAAATCGAGATCGGCATCACCCGGGCCTGCCTGCGCGATGCCGCCGCCGCCTTTGACGCGGGCGAGGACTGCCGCCGCATCGTCTCGCGTGCCAAGGCGCGGGCCTCGGACGCCGCGATGCTGATCACCCGTCAGGCCGTGCAGATGCATGGCGCCATCGGCTACACCGAGGAGGCCGATATCGGGCTCTTCCTGCGCCGCGCCATGGTGCTCGCCCCCCGCTTTGGCACCGCCCACGTCCATCGCCGCCGCTACCACGCCCTTTCGGAGGATCGGCCATGAGCCTCAGTTCCACGAACCGGGACGGTGTCCTGATCATCACTCTGGACGAGCCGGAGCGGCGCAATCCGCTCGGCCATCCGGTGCGCAAGGCGTTGGTGTCGATGCTGTCAGCGGCGGAAGCCGATGCTTCCGTCGGCGCGGTGGTTCTGACCGGTGCCGGCGGGCACTTCTCCGCCGGCGGCGACATCCGCGACCAGAAGAGCGTTGAAACCGTCATCGGCGCGCGCGACCGCTTTCTCGTCATCAAGGAACTGATCGGCCGCATGGTGCGCTTCCCCAAGCCGCTCGTCAGCGCGGTGGAAGGCTGGGCGGCCGGCGGCGGGCTGTCGCTGGCGATCGCCTGCGAAACCGTGGTCGCGGCCGATACGGCGCGCTTTGCCGCGAGCTTCGGCGCCATCGGCCTCGTTCCCGATCTCGGCATTCTGGCCACGCTTTCCGCCCGTGTGGGGCAGGGGCGGGCGCAGCGCATCCTGCTCGATGCCGCCCGCCTCGATGCGGCGGAAGCCCACCGGCTCGGCATTGTCGATCATCTGACGGGCGAAGGCGAAGCACTTGAGCGGGCGATGGAAATCGCACGCGAGGCGATGCGGGCGGCCCCGCTGCCGCGTGCCCTCATCAAGGACTACTTCGCCGCCGAGGTCGACCGAGCGCTCGATTTCGAACGCCAGGTCCAGCCCTTCCTGATGCTGAGCGCCGACGCCAAAGAGGGCCGCGAGGCCTTCTTCGAAAAGCGCGCGCCCGTTTTCCAGGGGAAATGACATGACGCAAGCCAAGCACTCGCCAGCCCCCTTCGAGGATCTGAACCCGCTCTCTGACGACGTCTTCCGCAAGACGGTGCGCGACTGGATCGCCGCCAACTATCCGCCGGAGCTGCGCAGCCCGGTGAAGCGCCTTCATGCAGACGAAGCCATGCCCTGGTATCGCATTCTGGCAGCTCAGGGCTGGCTCGCCCCCGGCTGGCCGCGCGAACACGGCGGCATGGGTCTTTCGCCGGCAAAGCTTCTCATCATGATGGAGGAGATGGAGCGCTACGGCTGCGCCCGGCTGCCCGATACCGGGCTCACCATGGTCGGCCCGCTGCTGATCGCCCACGGCACGGACGCCCAGCGCGACTACCACCTGCCGAAGATCCTGTCCGGCGAGTGCCTGTGGTGTCAGGGCTATTCGGAGCCCAATGCGGGGTCCGATCTGGCGGCGCTGCGCACCCGTGCCGTGCGCGAGGGCGAGGAATGGGTGATCGACGGACAGAAGATCTGGACCACGCTCGGCATGGACGCCGACTGGATCTTCGTGCTGGCCCGCACCGATCCGGAAGGCCCGAAGCAACGCGGCATCTCGTTTTTCCTGGTGCCGATGGACACGCCGGGCCTGAGCGTGCGCCCGATCGTCAACATCGACCGGCACGACGAATTCGCGGAAGTCTTTTTCGACGGCGTGCGCGTTCCCGCCGATGCGATCGTCGGCGAGGTCAATGCCGGCTGGACCATCGCCAAGAACCTGCTCGGCTTCGAGCGGCTGTTTCTGGGCTCGCCCAAGCAGGCGGAAGGCGCGCTCGATCATCTGGAGCGGCTCGCCGCCCATATGGGACGCGCTGACGAGATGGCGGAAGCGCTGTCGGGCCTGAAGATGGAGCTGGAGGACCACAAGTCCTTCTACGCCACCTTCGCCGATCAGGTGCGCCGCGGCGAGAAACTCGGGCCCGATGTCTCGATGCTCAAGATCAACCAGTCGACGCTCTACCAGAAGATCACCGACCGCATTCTCGATCTGGCGGGCGAGCTTGGCGCCTATGCCGGTGCGCTGCCGAATGAGACGACGCTCTATCCGGGCTCGGTGTTCCTGCAGGCGCGGCCCAGTTCGATCTACGGCGGTTCGTCGGAAATCCAGCGCAACATCGTCGCCAAACAGGTGCTCGGCCTCGGCCGATAGACAAGAACATCGCACAAGAAGAACGCATAAGAGGAGATATGCATGCCCATCGATCTCGGACTTGAAGGCAAGGTCGCCATCGTCACCGGTGCCGGCGGCGGCATCGGCCGCGGCATCGCGCTGGAATTCGCGAAAGCGGGTGCGAAGGTCGTCATCAACGATATCGGCGTCTCGCTTGGTGGCACCGGCGAACGGTCCTCTGCACCGGCCGAAGAGACGAAGTCCATGATCGAGGCGCTGGGCGGCGAGGCGGTCATCTCATCGGAAAGCGTGTCGGAATGGGCGGCGGCCCGGCGCACCGTCGAGATCGCCATGGATGCCTTCGGCCGCGTCGATGCGCTCGTCAACAACGCCGGCATCCTGCGCGACGTGATCTTCCACAAGATGGAACCGTCCGACTGGGAGGCCGTCATCGGCGTCCATCTGAACGGCAGCTTCTATATGAGCCGGGCTGTGGCCGAGGTGTTCCGCGCGCAAGGCTCGGGTGCCTTCGTCCACATGACCTCGACCTCCGGTCTCATCGGCAATTTCGGGCAGGCGAACTATTCGGCCGCCAAGATGGGCATTGTCGGCCTGTCGAAGTCGATCGCTCTCGACATGGCCCGCTTCGGCGTGCGCTCCAACTGCGTCGCGCCGTTTGCCTGGAGCCGGATGACGGATTCCATTCCCGCCACCACGCCGGAGGAACAGGCCCGCGTCGAACGCATGAAACGGATGACACCCGAGACCAACGCGCCGCTCGTCGTCTACCTCGCTTCCGCCGCCGCTGCCGACGTGACCGGCCAGATCTTCGCCGCCCGGCTGAACGAGCTGTTCCTGTTCGGTCAGACCCGGCCGGTGCGCTCCGTCCATTCCGGCGAGGGCTGGACCCCGGCGACGATCGCCGAGCGCGCCATGCCGGCATTGAAGCCGAGTTTCACGGCGCCCGATCGTTCCGGTGACATCTTCTGCTGGGATCCGGTCTGACACGAAAATGCCGAAAGGGAAGCGGTGTCGTCCGGTTTCGTCGATTTGTCGAATTTGGACGAAATTCGAAATTGGGCGCACTGATTTTCCAGGGTTTTTTCGAATCGACCAAAACATGCATAAATGCCGTTACGGCATAACGGATAGAAGAGGTATGCTGAAATTACAATTCTGTTCCGGGCCATTCGCCGTTGGTGACGAGCCGGCGCACGGTGGCGTTCAGCATGTCCAGGAACGGGCCGGTCAGCCGGCTCGTCTCCCGGTTGAGCGGCGTCCAAAGGACCAGCAGACGGTCGACCGACGGCGCGCGGATCGGGCGGGCGACGAGGCTGCCCTCGTTCACTTTTCGGAAGACGCTGACGAGCGGCAGGATGGTGCTTCCCGCCCCGCGTTCGACAAAGGAAATCAGCGTCGGCAGGATGTCGATCTCGACGCCGACGCGCGGCTCCACGCCGACCTCGCGCGCCGCATCGTCGATGAGCCGGCGCAGGCCGTGGTCCGGGCTCGGCAGGATCAGGTTCCGGTTGAGCGCCTCGCTCAGCATGAGCGGTTCCTCGGGGGCGCCGGCCGGTTCGATCAGAAACAGCCGTTCCATCAGCAGCGGCTGGCTGCGAACCAGCGGAACCCTGCGGCTCTGGTAGGTCACGCCGATGTCGATCGTGCCGCGCTGGAGCCAGTCCTGAACGTGTCCGGAAAAGCCGGAAACGATTCGCATGCGGACTTCCGGGTGCAGCCGCAGGGTTTCCGAGACCAGCGGTTCGGCAAGCACTTCCGCCACCGTCGGCGGCAGGCCCACCGTGATCGTGCCGCGCAGGCGATGGTCGCTCGCCACCACGTCGCGCGCCATGGCGTCGATGTCGTTGAGAATCTGCCGGGCGCGCTCGGCCATGGTGCGGCCCTCCGCGGTCGGCACCACGCCGCGCCCGTGCCGGCGCAGCAGGGCCACGCCAAGCTCCTGTTCCAGCGCCTGGATCTGGCGGCTCAGCGCCGGCTGGGCGATCTTCAGCCGCTCCGCCGCGGCCGTGATGCTGCCGAGGTCGACCGTCTGTACGAAGCTTCGCAGCTGCCGGAAATCCAATATGCCGTTTCCTTATGGCTGATATGTCGTTAGCGCATTTGATATATGAATTGCCGAACGACAGCGTAAGTCAAGGAAAAGCCCCCCGGCGGCCCCAGGGAGAGGGGACAGGGGGGAGGATAAGTTCAGAGCGTCGAAGCGCCGCCCGCGCACGTTTCGGCCAAACCGGATGCGACAAGACGCGGGATAAACGGGAGGAATACATGAAACGGAAATTCGCCCGGGCCCTGCGCCCGCTGTTGCTGGGTTCTGCCGTCGCCGGCCTGGTTATCACCGCCGCCGCAAGCACCGCCGGCGCCCAGGAATTGCCGAAAACGATGATCTGGACGAGCTACGATGTCGGCTCGGCCGGCTATGCGGAAGCCTCCGCGATCGCCGATGCCTTCGGCCAGAAATTCGGCACCAAGGTCCGCATCCTGCCGTCCGGTTCCGGCGTCGGCCGGCTGCAGCCGCTGCTCAAGGGCAAGGCGGACTACGGCTTCCTCGCCACAGAAACCTTCTTTCTGTCTGAAAGCGCTTACGATTTCGCGACACCCGAGTGGGGGCCGCAGAACCTGCGCGCCGTGCTCGGCCGCCCGGCCTCCATCTCGATGGTGACGGCGAAGGACGCCAATATCCGCAAGATTTCCGACGCCAAGGGCAAGCGCCTCGCCTTCGTCGCCGGCAATCCCTCGATCAACGTCAAGTGCGAGGCGATCCTTGCCTTCGGCGGCCTGACGCTCGACGACGTCGACGTGGTCATGTTCCCGACCTATGCGGCCGCGATGTCCTCGATGACCAAGAACCAGACCGACGCCACCTGCACCACGCCGACGACCAGCCAGCTCTACGAACTGGCCGAATCCCCGCGCGGCATCTACTGGGTCCCGCTTCCCGCCGACAACAAGGAAGGCTGGGCGGCGCTCGACAAGGTGCTGCCGATCATGAAGCCCTTCGAGGAGACCATCGCCGCCGGCCTGAAGGATGGCGAGAGCGTGCCGATGGCCGCCTACCGCTATCCGGTGATCGCCACCACCGCCGACAAGTCCGACGATGAGGTCTACGCCTTCATCAAGGCAATGGACGAGACCTACGATCTCTACAAGAACGGCACCGCGACCATGAAGCGCTGGGCGCTCGAGCAGTCCGGCCGGCCGCCGATCGACGTTCCCTTCCACCCCGGTGCGATCAAGTACCTGAAGGAAAAGGGCATCTGGACCGCCGAGGACGATGCCTGGAACAACAAGCGGATCAAGCGCCTCGATGCGCTGAGGACCGCGTGGAAGGGCTTCCTGCCGGAACACAAGGGCCAGTCCAAGGACGACTTCGCCGCCGCCTGGGAGAAGGCACGCCAAAAGGTGCTCGCCGGACTGCAATAATCCCGACCAGCTAACGGAGCATGGTGTCCGCGTTCGGGTGATCTCGCCCGAACGCGGACCGCTCCAGCGATCCGTGCAAGCGGCCCCCGTCGCTTGTGCGGTTTTTCCCCATCGACGCATGCTTTTTCGGATGCAAGAGCATTGGAAGGCTCCGCCATGACACACTCCGACACGTCCCCGGCCCGCGAACCGGAGAAAGAACAAGATGCCGGCGCCGCGCTTTCCAGCCATGCCGGCATGGGATTGTCCATGCCGTCTCCGCGCGCACGCCCGGCGGGGCTGGCGCGCCTTGCGGTTCTCGGTCTCGGCGCGCTCGGCGTCCTGCTGGCGCTCAATCAGGTCTTCCTGCTGAACCTGTTCGGGTTCCAGCCGCTGGGCAACAGCTACCTCTATTACCTGATCGGGATCTTCCTTTCGGTCGCCTTCCTCGTGGTGCCGGCCCGCACCGCCGACACCGGCCACACCCGCTGGTACGACTGGCTTCTGGTCGTGCTGCTGCTGCCCGCCTGCGGCTATCTGGGCTGGCACGGGCTCGACATCATCCAGCTCGGCTGGGAATACGACGCCCCGTGGCAGGCGGACCTTGCGTCCGCCATCGTGATCGTTTCGGCGCTGGAAGGCGTGCGCCGGGCCGGTGGTTTCGTGCTTCTGGGAACCGCCCTGTTCTTCGGCTCCTATCCGCTCTTCGCCGATCACATGCCGGGCTTTCTGTGGGGAACGTCCTACGGTCTTCTGGAGGCGATTCAGGCTCATGTGATGGGCGTGGAAAGCATCATTGGCATTCCCATGCAGGTGGTGGCCGAACTGGTGATCGGCTTCGTGATCTTCGGCTCGGTTCTCACGGTCACACGGGGCTCGGAATTCTTCATGGATCTCGCCTCCGCCCTTCTGGGCCGCACGCGCG
Organism: Breoghania sp. JC706; assembly: GCF_037026715.1. Classification (NCBI taxonomy): domain Bacteria; kingdom Pseudomonadati; phylum Pseudomonadota; class Alphaproteobacteria; order Hyphomicrobiales; family Stappiaceae; genus Breoghania; species Breoghania sp. JC706. The sequence goes on along the minus strand of NZ_JBANCG010000004.1, from coordinate 64,540 downwards.
GCGGGCCGGCCAAGGTCGCGGTGGTGGGCTCCGGCATTCTCGGCTCGCTGTCGGGCAGCGTGATCTCCAACATCCTGACGATCGGGCCGTTTTCCATCCCCACCATGAAGCGGATCGGCTATCCGCCCGTCTATGCCGCGGCCATCGAAAGCTGCGCCTCGACGGGTGCGACCCTGATGCCGCCGGTGATGGGCACCGTCGCCTTCATCATGGCCTCGTTCCTGGGCGTGCCATATGCGGACGTCGCCGCCGCCGCCTTCATTCCGGCCGTGCTTTTCTATCTGGCGCTGATCTTCCAGGTCGACATGTTCGCGGCGCGCCGAGGGTTGAAAGGCGCGCCGTCGGACGAGATCCCGGCGCTGCTGCCGACGCTCAAGCGCGGCTGGCCCTATCTCGCGGCGCTTGTCGTTCTGGTCTATGTGCTGATGGGGCTCCGGCAGGAAACCTATTCGCCTTATGCCGCCTCCGCCGTTCTGCTGGTCGCGACCGCCTTCCGCAAGCACACGCGGGTAACGCCTGCCCGCGCGCTGGCGCTGCTCTATGACATCGTCAAGAACATCGCCGGTCTGGTCGCGATCCTGGCCGGTATCGGCCTCATTGTCGGCGGGCTTTCCTACAGCGGCGTTGCCGGCGCCTTCTCGCGCGAACTGCTGCTCTACGCCGACGGCAACGTGGCGTTGATGCTGATCGCGGGTGCGGTGACGAGCTTCGTTCTCGGCATGGGGATGACGGTGAGCGCCTGTTACATCTTCCTTTCCATCCTGCTTGCCCCCGCGCTCATAGATGCCGGCCTCAACCCGTTGGCGAGCCATCTCTTCATCCTCTACTGGGGCATGCTCTCCTACATCACGCCGCCGGTGGCGCTTGCCGCCATTACCGCGGCGAGCCTTGCCAATTCCCCGCCCATGAAGACCGGTGTCTATGCGATGCGGCTCGGCGGCATCCTCTTCATCCTGCCGTTCATCTTCGTCTATGACCCGGCGCTGATCATGGAAGGCGGCTGGGGCGAGATCCTCGGCCGGGTGGCGCTTTCCGTCGTGGCGATCTGGGCGATGACGACGGCCCTCGAAGGCTGGCTCTACGGTGTCGGCAGGCTCGCGGCCCCGTTGCGCGTCGGCATCGGTGCGGCCGGTGCCCTGGTGCTGCTGCCCGATCTCTACACCGACATTGGCGGTTTCGGCCTGATGGCGGTCGTGGTCATCGCGGCGATACTGATGGCGGGGCCTGAAAAGCACAGGGGCAAACAGAACGACAGCAAGCAGGGGGCAGGAGCCGCTTCATGATCGACAAGCGTGTAGCGAGTTTGAAAGAGGCCGTGTCGGCCGTCGGCGAGGGGGCCGTGGTGATGATCGGCGGGTTCGGTTCCGCCGGCATTCCCTTCGGCCTGATCGACGCTCTGGCGGAGAGCGGCGTCGGCGGGCTCACCATCATCTCCAACAATGCCGGCGCGGGCGAGGAGGGCATCTCCGCCCTGCTGCGCGGCGGGCAGGTGGCGCGCGTCGTCTGTTCCTATCCGCGCACACCCGGCTCGATCTGGTTCGAGCGGCGTTACGAGGCCGGTGAGGTGGAGCTGGAAATCGTGCCGCAGGGAACCCTTGCCGAGCGCATCCGCGCGGCCGGCTCCGGGATCGGCGGTTTCTTCACCCGCACCGGCTACGGCACGAAACTCGCCGAGGACAAGGAAACCCGCATCATCGACGGGCACGGTTATGTCTTCGAAAAGCCGCTTCATGCCGATATCGCGCTGATCCGCGCGGAAGCAGCGGACCGCTGGGGAAACCTGCGCTACCACGCCACCGCGCGCAATTTCAATCCGGTGATGGCCACCGCCGCGCGCCACACGATCGTCGAGGCCCGCGTGGTTCTCGACGAACCGATGGCACCCGAAGAGGTCGTTACCCCGGGCATCTTCGTGGATGCCGTGACGAGTTACGAGGTGCGCCCGTGAGCACTCTTTCGCTGAACCGCCTGAGCGACGACGATCTTGCACGCCGGCTGGCGCAGGACATCCCCGACGGGGCCTATGTGAACCTCGGCATCGGCATGCCCAACAAGGTCGCGCGTTTCGTGCCGGAGGGGCGCGAGGTGATGTACCAGACGGAAAACGGCCTGCTCGGTGTCGGCCCTTCGCCGGCCGATGGCGAGGCTGATCCGGAACTGATCGATGCGTCGAAGAAGCTGGTGACGACCATCCCGGGCTCTTCGTTCTTCGACCACACGATGAGTTTCTCGATGATGCGCGGCGGCCATCTCGATATCGCGGTTCTGGGCGCCTATCAGGTGGCGGAGAACGGCGATCTCGCCAACTGGGCGACGCTCGATGAAAGTCATCCGCCGGCCGTCGGCGGGGCGATGGATCTGGTGGTCGGCGTGCCGAAGATCTACGTCATCATGCGCCACGTGAACCGCGACGGCAGCCCCAAGCTGCTCACCCGCTGCACCTACCCGCTGACAGGACCGGGCGTCGTCAGCCGCGTCTACACAGATCTTGCGGTGCTGGACGTGACCGACGAGGGGTTCAGGCTCGTCGATCTTGCACCGGGCAACACGCTGGAGGGGGTGCAGGCCGTGACGGGTGCGCGGATTTTGAGCTGAGGACGCGTCCCCAGGATGACAAGAGGCGAGTGTACGGCCCGTCCTGCCCCTTACATCCGCACGCCCGTCTCTCGGTCGAACAGCTTGGCCTTGGCCATCTCGACCTCGAAACGGTAAGGGGCGCCGACGGGGGCCTCGTCCTGCGGGCGCACGCGGGCGATCATTTCGGTCTCGCCGATGGTGAAGACCAGCATCGTGTCCGGTCCCGTCGGCTCGATCACGTCGATCGGCCGCTCGAAGACGAACCGGTCGGGACCGGGAAGCTCGGAACCGGCGGCGAAGATCGTCTCCGGCCTGAGGCCGAGGACGACCTCGTGGCCGTCATCCGCCTTGATCCTGTCCGCGATTTCGGCTGCGACCGGAAAGCGCAATCCCGTCGCATCCCCGAGCGGTGCGACGAACAGGCCGCCGTCGCGTACCAGTTTTCCCGGGAGCATGTTCATTGGCGGCGAGCCCATGAAGCCGGCGACGAAGAGATCGACGGGATCCTCGTAGATGGTCGCCGGATCGGCGAACTGGCGGATGTGGCCGTTGTCCATCACCGCGATGCGGGACGCCAGCGTCATCGCCTCGATCTGGTCGTGGGTGACGTAGACGATGGTCTTGCCGAGGCGCTGGTGCAGCTTCTTGATCTCGGTGCGCATCTCGATGCGGAGCTTGGCATCGAGGTTCGACAGCGGCTCGTCGAACAGGAAGACCTCCGGATCGCGCACCAGCGCCCGGCCCATGGCGACGCGCTGGCGCTGGCCGCCGGAAAGCTGGCCGGGCTTGCGGTCGAGCAGGTGGTCGATGTGCAGCATTTCAGAGACCTTGGACAGCGCCGCGCGCTGTTCGGCCTCCGGCACCTTGCGTGTCTGCATGCCGAAGGTGATGTTGTCGCGCACGTTCTTGGTCGGATAGAGCGCGTAGGACTGGAACACGAGTGCGATGTCGCGATCCTTCGGCGGCACGGTGTTGACCCGCTTGTCGCCGATCATCACGTCGCCCTCCGAGATCGTCTCCAGGCCGGAGATCAGGTTCAAAAGGGTGGACTTGCCGCAGCCGGACGGGCCGACGAGAACGATGAACTCGCCGTCCTCGATCTCCAGATCGATACCCTTGAGAACCTCGGTGCTGCCGAAGCGCTTGAAGACGTTCCTGAGACTGATGCTGGCCATGGTTGCCTACTCTTTCACAGCGCCGGCGGCCAGACCGCGGACGAAATACTTGCCGGCGACGATGTAGACGAGCAGCGTCGGCAGCGCCGCGATGATCGCGGCGGCCATGTCGACGTTGTACTCCTTCACGCCGGTGGAGGTGTTGACGAGGTTGTTGAGCGCCACGGTGAGCGGATTGCTGTCGCCGATGGTGAACGCCACGCCGAACAGGAAGTCGTTCCAGATCTGGGTAAACTGCCAGATGATGGTGACGACCATGGCGGGCAGCGCCATCGGCATCATGATCGAGAAGAAGATGCGGAAGAAGCCCGCGCCGTCGATCTTGGCCGCGTTGACGATGCTGTCGGACACGCCCACGAAGAAGTTGCGGAAGAACAGCGTGGAGAAGGCAAGGCCGTAGACCGTGTGCACCAGGATCAGCCCGAAGACGGAGCCGGCGAGGCCGAGCATGCCGAGCGTGCGGGCCATCGGCAGCAGCACCACCTGGAACGGGATGAAGGCGCCGAACAGCATCAGCGCGAAGATGATGTTGGCTCCCCGGAAGCGCCATTTGGTAAGCGCATAGCCGTTGAGCGCGCCAAGGAAGGTCGACAGCAGAACGGCGGGCACCACCATCACCACCGAGTTCCAGAAATAGGGCTTCAGCCCGTCGCAGCGCACGCCGACGCAGGCCGTGTCCCAGGCCTTGGACCATGCCCCCAGGGTGGGCGCATCGGGCAGCGCCATCAGCGATCCGGTGCGGATTTCGGCCACCGTCTTCAGCGACGTGGTGATCATCACGTAGAGCGGCACGAGATAGTAGAGGCAGAACAGCACCAGAAGCGCATAGAGCAAATAGCGCAGGAAGCGCTGCCTGAGCCCCGAGGCGCGCACGATGCCGGAGGAGTTCGCGGCGCTCATCGGTTCGTCTCCCTCAGTTCGGAATAGAGGTAGGGCACGATGATCGCGAGGATGGTCGCCAGCATCATCACCGCACTCGCCGCCGCCGTGCCGAGTTCGGAACGCTGGAAGGCGAAGGAATACATGAAGGTCGCCGGCATGTCGGTGGCGTATCCCGGGCCGCCGTTGGTGAGCGCGATGACGAGGTCGAAGCTCTTGATCGACAGGTGGGCGAGGATGATGAAGACCGAGAGAAACACGGGCCTCAGGTTCGGCAGGATGATGCGGGTATAGGTGCGCCACGGCCCCGCCCCGTCGATCGCCGCCGCCTTCAGGATGTCATCGTCGACGGACCGCAATCCGGCGAGAAACAGCGCCATCGCATAGCCCGAGGATTGCCACACGCCGGCGATCACGACGGTGTAGATCGCCATGTGCGGATTGACCAGCCAGTCGAAGCGGAAGTCGGTGAAGCCGAGATCGTGCACCACCTTTTCCAGCCCCAGCCCCGGATTGAGGATCCACTTCCAGGCCGTGCCGGTGACGATGAACGACAGCGCCATGGGATAGAGGAAGATCGTGCGGATCGCGCCTTCGGCCCGGATGCGCTGGTCGAGCAGCACCGCCAGGATCATCCCCAGCGCCGTGCAGACGCCGATGAACAGCACGGAGAAGACGAACAGGTTGGTGAGCGCCACGTACCAGCGCGGGGTGCTCCACAGCCGCACGTACTGGATCAGACCCGCGAAATCATAGTTGGGCAGGATGCCGGAGCGGGTGAACGAGATGTAGACCGTCCACGCGATGAAGCCGTAGACGAAAAAAAGGCTGACCGCGAATAGCGGCGAGACCACCAGTTTCGGCAGCCAGCGCTCCAGCAGGCGTCCCATTGCGATCTTTTCTCCAGGGGAGGTTGCGGGGCGGGCGGAAAGGCCGGGACGTTTCCGTCCCGGCCCGTTGCCTTATCCGATCGCCGCTACTGCTGCGCGCGCTTTACCGCGGCGGCCAGCGTCGTCACCGCGTCCTCGGAGCTCATGTCCGAATTGAAGAAGTTGGTCACGAGGTCGAGGAATTCGCCGCGCACCGACCGGGAAACGGCCATTTCGTGCGCCATGGAGGGAACCAGCGTGTCGTTCTTCACCGCGGCAATCAGATCCTCGTGGGACTTCTTGGCGCAATCGTCGAACTTGTCGAGCGCGACGTCGGTGCGCGCCGGGATGGAGCCCTTGGCGAGGTTGAAGGTCTCCTGAAAGCTCGGCGACATGATCAGGCTCGCCAGCACCTTCTGGCCCTTGATCTTGTCGTCGCCAGACACCTTGAAGAAGGTGAAGCTGTCGGAGTTGAGCACGAAGCCCTTGCCCGGCGTCGCAGCACAGACGAAATCCTTGCCCGGCACCTTGCCGGCGGCCAGGAACTCACCCTTGGCCCAGTCGCCCATGATCTGGAAGCCGGCCTCGCCGCGCATCACCATGCCGGTGGCGAGGTTCCAGTCGCGGCCGGAGAAGTTGTCGTCGACATAGCCGCGCAGCTTGCGCAGCTGATCGAACGACTTGACCATCGTGTCGCTGGTCAGCGCGTCCTGATCGAGCTCCACGAGCGCCTTGCGGTAGAAGTCGGCGCCGCCGATGCCGAGCACCACATCCTCAAACAGCGTCGCGTCCTGCCAGGGCTGGCCGCCATGCGCGAGCGGCGTGATGCCGGCCGCCTTCAGCTTGTCGGCGATGGCATTGAACTCGTCCCACGTGGTCGGCATCTCGGTCACGCCGACCTTGGCGAGCACTTCCGGATTGGCCCAGAACCAGTCGACGCGGTGGATGTTGACGGGCGCGGCGACATATTTGCCGTCATATTTCATGATCTTGGCGAGCACCGGCGGCAGCACGTCGTCCCAGTGCTCCTTGTCCGCCACGTCCTGAACATCGTTGAGCGCGCCCTGTTCGGCCCATTCCTGGATGCCGGGGCCCTTGAGCTGAACCGCGGTCGGCGGGTTGCCCGAGACGACGCGGGCGCGCAGCGCGGTCATGGCCGCATCGCCGCCACCGCCGGCGATCGGCGAATCGACCCACTTGCCGCCGTCGGCCTCGAACGCCTTCTTCAGCTCTCCCACGGCCTTTGCCTCGCCGCCGGAGGTCCACCAGTGCAATACCTCGACCGTTCCGTCAGCCTGCGCGAGGCCGGGCATGGCGAAGGCCGCGACGACGGTCGCGGCAAGGAGATTCTTGAATGAGTTCATTGGACGTCCCTCGATTTTCCTGGTCCCTGGCGGTTGGCCTATAGTGGCCGCGACGCAGTATCGGTTCGTTCCGGCCAGGGTCACAATGTCGTAGAGTTGCGGCAAAATGGGCGCTTTGTGGGGAATAACACGAAATCACGGCGTTATGAACTTTGACGCATGCCGGAGAGTATATCGCTTGCCCCCGTGTATCGCCACCCGGCCGCGGCCTCCTCGTTGCCTTGCAATCTACTCTGCCGCTGCCCGGCCGCAAGACCGCGTTCACATCGGGCAAGGGCTGAAACGATCGGGGGACAAGCCCGCACGGAACGGCGAAAGCGGGACCGGCGTGATAAGCGTAGCGAGTGCCGGCGAGGTGTCGGGACCGTCGCGCTCCGGCGGAACGGACGTCGCAATCTGAGGGGGAGCCTGATCGTCGTGCCCAGCGAGATCGCACGCCGTTTTCTTGATGTCTGTCGGCAGCGACGGGACAGGGAGATCCTTTGCACCTTGAAGCGCGGCAAGGAGGAGTTGCGGTTCACAGGGGGCGGCCTCGCCGAAGCTGCCGAAGCCCGTGCGGCGCAGCTCGGCAATATGGGGGCGGGGGTTTTGGTGTTGGCACTGCCGCCAGGTCCTGTGTTCCTGACGACCCTGTTCGGCTGCCTGCTGGCCGGCATCACCGTGGTGCCCGTTTCCCCGCCGCGCCGCGGCAGCGCTTCCGACAGGCTCACCCACATCGTGCGCGATTGCGGGGCTGCGGCCGTGCTCTGCACGTCGGTGCAGGAGCCTGCCATACGCGAGGCGCTTGCCGGGATTGAGACGCCGGTCGTGGTGCTCGCCGATGCGCCGGAAGAAGCGCTGCCGTCGATTGGTTCCGCCCCGTCCAAGAGCCTGCCCGCCGCCATCGTGCAATACACGTCCGGTTCGACGAAGGATCCCAAGGGCGTCCTAATCACGGGCGACAACATTCTCGCCAACTGCGATCTGGTGATGCGTTCCTGGCAGATGGATGAGCGCTGCCGGTTCGTGAACTGGATGCCGCATTTCCACGACATGGGGTTGATGGGCGGCATTCTCTACCCGCTTCTGAGCGGCGGCTTTTCCGTCCAGATGAGCCCTTACGACTTCGTGCGCAGCCCGCGGCTGTGGCTCAAGGCCATTTCCGATTGGCGCGCGACGTTCAGCGGCGGACCGGCCTTTGCCTTTGCCGATCTCGTCAAGCGCGTGTCGGCGGACGATCTCGATGGGCTGGATCTCTCCACCTGGGAACGCGGTTTCTGCGGGGCCGAGCCTGTTCCACCCGGATTGCTGGAGGCGGTCGCCCGGCATCTGGCACCGGCTCGGCTGCGCCGCGAGGCCTTGTTCTCTTGTTACGGCATGGCAGAAATGACACTGTTTGCCGCCGGTCTTCCCGAGGATGCGGGGCATGAGGGGAACGATAGGCCGGCGCCGTCCCATGCCTGCCGTGTGAATGGCGAGCTTGCGGAAGGCCTGAGGATCGTCGATCCCGATACCCGCCGCGAGGTCGTGCCGGGCGCAGAGGGGGAGATCTGGCTGAAGGGACCTTCGAAGGGGCTCGGTTACCTCAATCTGGCCGACGAGAGCGAGGCCGCGTTTCGCGCTCGCCTGGAAGACGGGGCGGAACACGAGGGGGACGGCCAGACGGATGCGTACCTCAGAACCGGCGATCTCGGCCGCATCGAAGGCGACCGGCTTTTCATTTCCGGACGCTCGAAGGACATTTTGATCAGCCATGGACGCAAGATGTCGGCGGCCGAAGTGGAATGGGTGACCTGCGCCCCGCATCGCGCGCTCAACCCGCTGGCCGCGGCCGCCTTCATGGCCGATGACGGTGCCTCGGGCGAGGCCGTTCTCGCGGTGGAAGCCGCTGATGGCGGCGGCATGCCCGAGGATCGCGAGGCTATCGAAAGTGCAATCCGTGCTCTTGCCCTTGGCGAATGGGGCCTCACCTTCACTGCAGTGCATATCGTTCCCCGCGGCCGTCTGCCACGCACGACAAGCGGCAAGATACGGCGCAGGCAGGTGGCGCAAGACTTCCGAAACGGGCTATTCGACAGCATGTCCCGGAAGAGGTGTTGAGACGTGGTCGCAATCGAGAAGAGCAAATGGAAAAGCCGCGAGCAGCGGGTCGACGATCCCGACCTGATCAAGGAGATCCTGCGCTCGGCGGTGATGACGCCCGGCGATTACGCGCCCTATCTCGATCAGCTCGAGGCGCGCGGAACGCGGCTGCCGCACTTCCGCGCGATGATCGAGCACAGCTTCATTTTCCTGTCGGGCCAGGAGCACCGCGCGCTGCGCCGCCGGGTTGCATCGTTCTTTTCCCATTCCGCCATTGAGCGCTGGCGCCCTCAGATAAGGGCGGCGACCGAGACAGGATTTGAGCGGCTGCGCAAAGCGCACGATCCCGACCTCGTGCGCGATTTCGTCGAGCCGGTCTTCGGCGATGTCATTGCCGACTTCGTCGGCTTTGACGGCGACGATCGCAACGAGCTGGTGAGGCTCATCGGTTGCGCCAACAACGCGACCGAACCGTTGCTGCCGCTCTCCGAACTGAAGCGCATCGACGCGGCGATGGGAGAATTGGCCGATCGCCTCGTTCGCTCCCGCCGCCCGGAAGGATCGCTGATCGCCTTCCTTGCGGGCGATGACCCGGAGCTCGATCCGCTGGGCGCCGACGTCAACATCGCGATCTCCGCCGCGATCGCCGCCTACACCATCGTCCAGACGATGTCGTTCGCCCTTCACGGCCTGTTGCTGCGTCCGCGCGAGGCCTGGGACGAGATCGGCGATCTTTCGAAGGCCGCGCACACGCTGGAACTCGTCGTCTCGCTCTACCTGCCGACGCTGATGCTCGGGCGGGTGGCGGAGAAGGACGCTGAAATCCGGGGATGTCCTTTTGCGGCCGGCCAGACGATCATCCTCGACATGGTGGCGGCGAATGCGGCGTTGCGGGCGCGGACGGGTGAACGTACCGCGCACATGTCGTTCGGTGCGGGCGTCCACAAATGCGTCGGCGAGCCGCTCGGGCGGGCCTTCATCGAGGAGGTTCTGCCGCGCCTCGCCCACACCTTTCCGGGCCTTGCGCTCCACCGCGATCGCATCCGTCCGCATCTGACGTCGATCCTGCAATGTCCGACGACGCTGCCCTGCGTGCTGGCGCCAAAGAACGAACGGCTCAACGCGCGCATGGTCGAGATCCGGTCCAAGGCGGATGCGCGGGCGATCGTCAACGACGACGCAACCTTCATGCCGCCGCCGATGGTGGAGCATCTGGAGGCGCTGCAGGAGAAATCGGGCCGGAACCTCGCGACCGCCATTACGGTTGCGCGCAACGCCCCGTTCTTTCTTTCAGGTCCTCGGCACGAGGCGCTGCGCCGGCTGGTCATGGATCAGCTCGGCGGCAACCGGATTGCCGCCTGGCAACCGCACTGGCAAAACGTCGCCGAAGAGGCCGCATGCGGGCTCAATGGGCGGGCGAAGGTCGATCTCGTCGCTGATTTCACCGAGGCCGTGTTCATGGCCGCGGTCAAGCCGGTGCTGGGGGTGAGAGCCGCCGACGAGGCCCGGTTCGACGCGCTTGCGCCGAAGATCCAGGAAGTCCTGCATCCGTGGCTGGCGATGCGCGACCTGTTGCGCATCCAGGATGTGATGGGCGAACTGCTGGAGCTCATGGTCCCGCCAGGGCAGGCCGCGGACAGGCCGCCGCCGCTTCTGGGCGCGCTCATGGCAGACATGCCCGACGGGCTCGATGCTTCGGATCTGAAGGCGCTGGTGCTCGTTCTATACGGGGCGAGTTTCAATGTGCGCCATACGCTCGCAAACGTGCTCTATCACATCCTCGTTCTGCCGCCCGAAGAGCGCCGTTTCGCGCGTGATCGGGAGGCGTTCGAGAAGCGTCTCGATGGCTTGATCGCGCTCTGCGCCGCCACCAAGTACATCTACCGGGTGGCCCGCAAGCCTGTCGAGGTCGGCGGCGAGCGGCTGGAGGCGGGAACGACGGCGCGGTTGCAGCTCCTGTCGATAAACCGGCACGAGCCGGTCGGCCACCTCGCCTTCGGTCACGGGTTGCACCGTTGCCTCGGCGCGGCCATGGCGCGCCAGATCCTTCGCGTGGCGGTCCCCGCACTTTTTGCGCGCCATCCGGAGATTGCGCTGGACCCGCAGCGACATCGTTATCTAGAGATGTCACAGACGGTCGCGCTCGAACGTCTTCCCTGTATTCTTCCCTGATATCGCAAAGAAAAACAGATGACCGAAAACGCCACACGCAATGACGTTGCCGCATTCCTGACCCGAAGGCTTGCCGAGATCACCAAGCGGGATCCGTCCGCGATCACCGGCTCGTCGGTCTTCGTGGAGATGGGGCTGCAGTCCATCGATGCGGTTCTGCTGTGTGGTGAGGTCGAGGACACGTTCGGCATCGAGCTCGACCCGGCTTCGATCTTCGAGCACGACACGCTGGACAGCTTCCTCAAGCACATCGACGAACGGATCGCTGCCCAGTGACCTTGCGGCCAACGACCTTCCGACCCGAGACGACCTGGTATCTCGGCCTGTCCACCTCGGGCCATGATCCGGCCTTGGCGATTGCCGATGAGACCGGACGGATCCGGTTCGCGGAGGCGACGGAGCGGTTCGTTCAGGACAAGCGCGCCTGGGGTATCGCCCCCGACCACGTCAATCATCTGGAACATGCGCTGAAGGTCTGCGGCGCAGATCCCGAGCGCGATCGCTTCGTGGTCGCGACCTCGTGGAAGTCGGTCAAGGCCGCGCTCGACATTTCCGTTCACGACGCGATGCTGCCGGCCACCGACACGTTGTGGATACGTGGCCTGCAGGCCGGGCTGCAGGCGGGCGCCGGCACCAACCTGTTGCGGCTCGGCGTGGAGGACGCGCGGCGAGAGACGCTTCATTTCGACCATCACCTCTGCCATGCGGCCACTGCGGCCTACTTCGCACCCGTCGATGACGCGGTGAACCTCGTTCTCGACGGCGAGGGGGAAGTGGGAGCGGCCTCGCTCTTTTCGATGTCCGGGCGCCGCCTGACGCGCAAGTGGCGCTCCTGGGGGCCGGGCAGTCTCGGCACTTTCTATGCGTGGCTGACCTTTCACTGCGGCTTCGACTGGCGGCTCGGCGAGGAATGGAAGGTCATGGGTCTTGCGGCCTATGGCACGGTGCTGCCCGACCTGATGAACGAATTGACGGGTCTTCTGTCGGCCGATCGCGGACGGCTGAAATTTACCGATGACCGCACGATTGCCGCCATCGATGCGCTAACGCGCGCCCATGCACGTGCGCCGGGCGCGCCCGTTATGGACGGGGCGGATCTCGCGGCAACGGGGCAGGCGGCCTACGCGGCACTCGCCGATCTGGTGATTTCGGCGGTTCGCGAGGATGGCGTGCCGGATCTGCTTCTTTCCGGCGGCTGTGCGCTCAACTCGTCCTACAACGGCACCATCGCCGGCCGGCTCGGTTTCGAGCGGTTGCACGTCCCGCCTTGTCCGGCGGACGACGGCAACGCGATCGGCGCGGCGCTGCTGGCCTTCATGCAGGACCGCGACGAGGAAGCCGTGCCGCAAAGCCCCGACGCCTCACCGTTTCTGGGCACCACGCCGGAGCGGGCGCTGGAGCGCAAGATGATGTTTGCGGCCAACGGCCTCGTCGTGGCGAACGTTGCGGGACGGTCTGCGGATGTGGTGGCCGGGCGCCTGTCGCAAGGCCGTGTCATCGGCGTGATGCGGGGCGCGGCGGAATTCGGCCCGCGCGCGCTCGGCCACCGCTCGATCCTTGCCGATCCGACCTATCCCGGCATCAAGGATCGCATCAACGCCGAGATCAAGGGCCGCGAGCCCTACCGCCCGCTGGCGCCCGTTGTGCCGGAAGCCGAGGTCGGCGACTGGTTCGAGCGGCCGCAGCCTTCGCCCTACATGTCGGTGACGCTGCCCTGGCGCAACGCGGTGCGCGACCTGGTGCCCTCGGTGGTGCATGCGGACGGGACGGGGCGGCTGCAGACCGTTTCGCCGGAAACCCAGCCCTGGATGAGCGGGCTCCTGGAAGCGTTGCGTCGCACGTCCGGCGCGCCCGTCGCGCTCAACACCAGCCTGAACGTCATGGGCAAGCCGATTGCCCATTCGGTGGAGGACGCGCTGGCGATCCTTGCCACCACCGGCCTCGATGGCGTGCTGTGCGAGGATTTCCTGGTCGAGAAGCCGGTCGTCGACTGACCGGTTCCCACAAGGCGCTGGGGGCTCAGGCGCAGCGCGCCATGGCGGCCTCGTATTCCATGCTTTCCAGCCGGTGGTCGGTATAGCCGCGGCCAAACGGCGGGGCGGGCATCTCACCCCACGCCATGTCGAACATGCCCGTTTTCGTCAGGTTGGACAGGATGGCGAGATAGCGGAACAGGATCTCTGAGACCGCCCAGCCGTTTTCCGGACGCTTGCGGGAAAAGGCCAGGCTGCGATCGATCAGCGAGCGAACGTCCCAGTCCATGGTCATGGCCTCGCGCAGAACCGCGGAGGTCATGCGCGCAACCGCCGGCCGCGGCGGGCGCTTGTGATTCTGCCCGCGCCCGATCCACGGCGGCGGCGCCAGCATGTCGGCGAGCCGTTCCAGCCGGTGAAGGAAGTTCTCCGGGTGATAGAGGCGGCTAATCAGCCAGCGCAGGCCGATATAGAGCTCGGCGCGCGACATTTGTGCGGGCTCGAAATTCGAGGTGAAGTGGCACGGTCCGAAGGAATCGTCGTTGACGAGCCGGCCCGCGGCCCGCATTTCATCGAAAAGTGGGGTGCTGATCGGCGCAACCAACGGGCTCAGCCGCGGCGTGCCGCTCGGCAGTGCCATGGCGAACTCGAACTGCCGTTCGAAGGCGGAAAGATCGTCGCTGTCGAAGCCGACGATGAAGGCCGCTTCCACCCGCACGCCAGCCTTGATCGATGTCTCGCACTGGCCGATGAGGTCGAAGCCCTTGTTCGGCACCTTGTCGCATTCCTCAAGCGCGGCCGGATCGTTCGACTCGATCCCCATGTAGGCGGTCAGGAGCCCGGCCCGGTAGCACGCCTCGAGCATGCTGGCGTGCTTGGTCATGTTGATCGAGAGCTGGGTCTGGAAGGTCACGAAATCGCGGCCCTCGGCGCCGTTCCACTCCTCGATCGCGGCCAGGATCTCGGTCGCCTTCTTGCGGTTGGCCGAAAAATTATCGTCAGTGATCATGATGGACGAGAAACCGAGATCGTAGAGAGCCCGGATCTCGTCCATGACCTGGCCGACCGGCTTGTAGCGCTGGCGGTTGCCCAGATACTGGATCACGTCGCAGAAGTTGCAGGTGAACGGGCAGCCGCGGCTCGTTTGGACGATGCCCGTGGCGAGCCTGTCCGTCGGGTAAAGATCCCATCGCGGAGCCGGAGACAGCGACATGTCCACGCCGGGGCCGTTGTAGTGCGGCTTCAGCGTCCCGGCTTTCATGTCCGCGAAGAAGCGCTCCGCGATGCCTTCCATCTCGCCGGTGAACAGGCAGTCGCAACGGCCACGAAAGAGATCGGGCGAGAGCGTGACATGCGGCCCGCCCATGACGACCGTCTTTCCCCGGGCGCGGAATTCGTCCGCGATCCACAGCGCTCGGCGGGCCTGGCCCACATTGGCGGTGACGCCGACGACCTCGGCGTCCGTGTCGAAATCGAGGGGTTGCGTCACCTCGTTGCACAGCTCGATCTGGATATCCCCGGGCGCCATGGCCGCGATCGTCGCAATCGCGGTCGAGGGGTTCATCTCGTACCCGCCGATCGACGCGTCGAACGCGTTCAGCGGGCTGATCTGTTCGTTTTCGGTCTCATAGCGTGGTGCGATGAGGAGGAACTTCACTCGGCTTCTCCGTTGCGTCCGTCTGGTTTCCTTCGCCTGCGCCGCAAGAGTATAGAGACATTGTCATCATTTGAATAACTCCAGACTGTTCACGAAGGAACGCCACCGTAAAGCCCAACCGCGCAACAGTTCGCTGCGCCGCTCCTGGCGTCCGACGGTTTTCTCCGCATGCCTGAGAGCTGCCGGTCCGAACCCGTTGAGCAGAAAATACCGCCAGATGGCAAGACTGAGCGACTGGTTCTCCGGTCCCGACGTCAGAACCTTCGCGAGCTCGTCGAGATAGCTTTGCGCCCAGCGGGCGCACCACGTGCCCTCCGGCTCGTCTGGTTCAGCCATGGGCAGCTGCGCAACATCGATATGGATCTTTCCCTTGCGCCAGATTGGCTGGACCCAGAAGGTGGGGATCCGCATCGCCCGGCTGATCTTCGGAACCGTATCCAGAATGGGGTAGGGAAAACCGAAAAGCCGGCCGACCGCGAGCGAGGTGGGGTCGTGCATCTTGACAGTGCCGATCGGAAGGTCCGGCAGGGAGTAGATGGAGTTGCCCTGCCTCAGGTTGCGGATGATCTCGACGGCGGTCTCATTTCTTTGCCCCCCGTAGTGAATGGAGCGACCTTCGGTCAATATTGCCCAGTCTTTCTGAAAGGGCTGGAGCAAGTAGCGCAGGCTGTCGTATTGCTCCACGAGAAAGGGGAGCATCGCGGGGCCGGAATGGCTCGTGACGATAAGGGTGGGGAGCCTGTCGCGCATCCGGTCCGTCAATGCGCTGTAATCGTCTTCAAGCTGCAACTGCCTGGGAGGGTCGATGAAGTGCGGGGCGCGTCGGATGATGTCCGCCGTGTTCTCTGCGTCGAGGATCGTACGGCGCCAGGTCTCGAAATGCCGCGAAGAGTTGCCGCTCAGCATCCAGGCGATCCAGAATCCGGGAAGCAGGACATCTCCGGCCACGGCCTTCTCGTCATTGAGATCAAGGAGACGCTCCAGCCTTTCTTTTGGCTGAGGTTGCGGTGATTGCCGTGTGGCGGTGGGACGATGTGGCGACGAGACGGCCTCCACCTCTCCGGTCAGGAGGCGCCTTTCAAACGCGATCTTGTCGCTTTTATGCAGGTGCGGCGGGGCGTTGCGGAGCAGGTCCGATGCCTGCTCGTTTCTGCCTGCCAGGAACATGTTCTTGGCGAGCTCGATATAGTCGGTCTCCGACACTGCCGCCGGGTTTTCCGCCCGCCCGACATTGATGTCGAAATACCGATCGATTTCGCCGCGCAACTGCAAAATCGTATTGTGCAGCCGGATCGTGGCCCGGTCGACCGGATTGCTTTCCAGAATCCGAAGAGCGCTCGTTTCGGCTTCGTCGAAACGAGCCAGTTCGAAGGCGGCCCGGGCGCGCAATGCCGTCAGGGCGAGGTTTCTCGGTTGCGCTCTTTCAAGGGAGGCGACAAGGGGATAAAGCGTCTTCCAGTCAAGGACGGTTGCGAGGACTTTCGCTCTCAGGGCCGAGACGGTGACCGCCGGAAGGCACGCCGCCTTGCGGTCGAGAAGGTCGTTCAGCCCGTTCAGGATCGCATGCACCGCGTCACGGTCGCTCGTTGCGTTTCTGAGGACGAAGAGTACCGCTTCCACCTCTGCATCGGGGACGGCAGTGCCCCCGGCGACGTCAAGGTGCCCGCTTGCTGCGGCTTCGAAGTCGCCTCTGTTCACGGCGATCCTTGTGAGCGCGCGTCGCACAGGCAGGGCGGTTCGCGCGTGCACGGGCAACGCGTCCAGAACCCGGTCACGCGCCTCGTCATCCCCCATGTCCAGACAGAGGTCCAGCAATGTCGCCCAAAGCGGCGGCGCATCGGTGAGGGTTGCAATCGCCGTCTCCGCAAAGGCGCGCGCCTCGGGGAGGTCGCCGGCCAGGCGATAGGCCCTGATCAGGCAAAGCGCGGTGCGCACTGTCTGGTCGCCCTCAGACCATCGCGTCCGAAGTGCCGGCAATGCGCTGTCGATCCGGCCCAGCGCGACATCGCTCTCCAGTCGGGCGAGCTGAAGCGCCGGCGTTTCCGGTCGGGCATCCGTTAGAAGACGGTCGCTTTCGATCAGGAGCCCCGCCTTTCGCAGGAGCATTGCTCTGCAAATGAGAAGGGGCTGCGATCGGGGAAGAGCAGACAAGGCCTCATCAGCTGCCGAGAGGGCCTCTTCCAGCAGCAGGAAATGGGCATGCGTCTCGATACGCTGAAGCCAGGCCGTCTGGTTTTGTGGCTCGCGCTCAAGGACCGCCGCGGCCGCCGCGAGGCTCTCTTCATATCGGCCGGCTTCACGTAATGCCTCGGCAAGCTCCAGTTCGATTTCCCCGCGCTCGGGAGCGTCCGGTGTCATTCCGTCGAGCAACGCCGACAGGCTCGCGGCGCCTTCGTCGGGACGGCCGAGCTGAACCAGCAACCGGCCCTTTTTCAGCTGCATCCTCGTATTTTTTGACGCCAGAGCTCCCGCCTGTTCGATGGTCGCCAGCGCGATCTCCCGCCTGTTGAAGTGAATGTTGGTGTCGGCATGTACACGCAGGGCGGGAATGCTGGTCCGGTCGAGTTCGATCGCCCTGGCGCTTGTCGCGAGGCTTGTGTCGCATTCGCCGGCCAGGCGCAATGAGATTGCAAGTTCGAGCATTACGGCGATGTCGTTGGGGAAACGTCGCAACACATCACGCAGGAGCTCAATGCTCTGCGGAAGCTTGTCTTCCCGGCGCAGGGCCACGGCACTATCGATTTCCTCTCCGGGCCCTCTGTCGGGCTCGGCGTTCGCATGCCGTCGTGCCGGTTCGGATCTGGGATCGCTGATCGGTTCGTCCTGTATCATGTCGGATCGGGAGTTGGCCCCCGCCGCGCGCAATCACGTGATGCCTCGGTCACTGGCTTCGCGCGAGGTGCAGACAAGTTCGGTCGGATCCGGTAACCGCCTACGGTCTTAATCTGGAAGCCGCGGGGCCAAGGTGATGCGGGAGAAAAGAAACGGATCCAAATCAATGTCTTGAGTCAATATTCATTCGGCGCAAGGCCACCTGAATCAGTCTGCCGGCTCGTAGGGCACTTTTCAATGGGAAATGTGCCGAAGGCCTCGCCGCCTGATCAGGCCGGGAGCCAGCGCGTGGTGCCGTTGCGCTCCACGACGCGCGCCCGTGAACGCGGGAAGGCGGCAAGCGCGTCCTCCAGTCCTTGCGTTCCCAGAACCAGTGCCGCAGTGGAAAGCCCGTCGGCGATCGCCGCGGAAGTCGCAATCACGCTTGCGCCGCGCAAGGGGCCGTCTGCGGGAGCGCCGCTGCGCGGATCGAGGATGTGGCCGATGCGCCCTTTCGCATCGAAGGTCGTGGCCGTGACGGCGGAACTGGCGACCGCCCTGTCCTTCAGCCGGATGCGTTGTGCGGCATTGCCCACACGTTCCGGATCGAGAGCGATCGGCCAGCCCGCGCCATCCGGGGGCGTGCCGTTTGCGCGGATCTCGCCCAGATCGACAAGAATATCCGTCAGTCCCTCTTCGCGCAGGAGCGCGCTCACCCGGTCGCTGATGAAGCCTTGCGCAATGCCGTTCAGCGTCAGCGCCATGCCGGGTCGGGCGAACGAGATCGCGTCGGTGTCGATGGAGACCCCGTCGAAGCCGACGCGGGCGCGCGCGGCCCGGATCGTCTCCTCGTCCGGTCCCGTCGCGGAGGTTGAAAAGCCTTCCGCGTAGGCCGCCCACAGCGGCTGGACGGACGGATCGAAGGCGCCGCCGGTTTCGCGGTGAAGCCGCTTGCTCAGTGTCAGCAGTTCCAGAAGCTCGAATGGCGGTGTTTCCAGCCGGCCGGTTTCATTAAGTCGGCTAAGCGAACTGTCGTGGCGGTACAGACTGAAGATCGCTTCCAGCCGGCGGATTTCTGCCTCTGCACGGGCAAAGATCCGCTGTGCCTCCGCTGCGTCGGGATGATAGAGGCGCATCTCGGCATCCGCGCCCAGAGCGATGCCGCGCCAGCTATGAAGGGGCGTATCCTGCACGACTGCAGCCCCGGCAGGGCCTGCGAGACCCGCCGCGCAGACGGCGAAGCCGGCGGAGATCTGCAGGAACCGGCGGCGGCTGACGGGCGTTGGCGTGATCCGTTGGTGCGCGTTCATGGTCAAAGCTCCCTGGCGGCGGATGTGTGCGCCATGCCGGTCGCATCGGCGGCGTTCATGTCCTTGGGCATCTCCACCGGCGCCAGCACGTAATCGTCGGGAATGTCGGCGAACCGCAGGATGCGTCCGCCGTTCGCGGCGACGAACGTCTCGGCATCCGTCTTCGCGCCGAACGGAATGGCCTCCGGCGCGCCCATGCCGCCGCGCCGTCCGCTTTCGATGACGAACCAGGCGGCGTCGGCGTCGATCCAGTTGTCCCGGCCGGGATGATCCCAGCTTTCTGCCTTGCCCATGTCGCTGACATAGATGGCGACGTAATCCTTGGGCTCCTCCGGCAGGCGGGTGAAGGCGACGGCGTCGCGTACCTGGGTGAACCACAGCGGCGCGGGATTGCCGGCCAAATGGATCTGCGCCTTCGGACCGTTGTGCTCCAGAACCGTCATCTGGCAGTAGTGGCCGGCGGCCTCCGCGGTGAGTTCGACCGGGGCGGGTTTCTCCGCGACCTTCTCCTCCTGACAGCCGCCCAGAAGCAGGGCAGCGACGGCCAGCGGGGCGAACAGGCGGGAAAACGTGGTCATGGCGTGATCCTCCGAACCAGCGCGACGGCGATGCCGAAGGCGGCGAGCGTGAAGGCGGCGATTGCCGCGAGCGCGGCCTCGGGCGGGAAGGGCAGGGCGTCGGAAACGCCGGCCATGCCGCCGACGAGATCGCTCGCGCCAAGGGCGGCGAGATTGAACAGGCGGAACGCGTCCGCCGGATTGGCGAGGATGGCGAGCGGGAAGATGCGGGTCGCAAACGTTCCCTCGGTATCCGCCACCAGCGCGCCGAGTAGCGCCAGATCGTAGAGCACGACGAGCACGAGCCAGGCGACGATGGCGAGCGCGGCCGCTGTTGAAACCTGGCGCACCGCTGCGCTCAGCACGTAGCCGACGGCGAGAAACGCCAGTCCCAGGAACGCCGATGTCGCGATCAGCCGGACGAAATCGACAAGTCCGGCGGAGCTTCCCGTGCCGACCGCCATCAGGAGCCCGGCCGTCACGCCGTAGCCGATGACGAGCGAGAGCGTGAGCACGGCGAAATGGCCGAGCCCCTTGCCGACGAGGAATTCCATCCGCGAGATCGGGCAGGAGAAGATGAGCAGCAGCGTTCCCCGGTCGATCTCGCCGGCCACCGCATCGAAGGCCAGCAGCAGAGCGATCAGCGGCACGAGATAAACCGACAGGCTCGCCAGCGAGGCGACCGTGATGGTCATGCGGTTGACGCCGAGCGTGCCGGCGGGCGCCGAGCCCAGCAGCGCCAGTGCCAGCGAGAAGGCGGCGAGGATCAGCGTTGCGAGCACGATCCAGCGATTGCGCAGGCCGATGCGCATTTCCTGACCGGCCACGGCGAGAATGCGGGTCAGCATGGCTCAGTCCTCCCGGGGCCGGGTGCGGGAACCGCGATGCCCGAGAAATGGCGGTAGACGTCGTCGAGGCTCGGCAGATGCACGTCGATGTCGATGACAAGATCGCCCAGTTCCGAAATCGCGGCGAGGCGCTGCAGCTTCTCGCTCGGATCGCAGACCAGTTCGACGGAACGGCCGTTGAGCCTGTGGCCGCCGAGCCGGTTCTCGATTTCCTCGACGCTCGCTTCCGTGCCCTGCACCTTCAGGCGGATCGGCAGATGCGCTGCGTTGCGCAGGTTCGCCAACGTGTCGTCGGCCACGAGCCGGCCCTTCGACAGGATCAGGATGCGGTCGGTGCGCGCCTCCACTTCGGTCAGCGCGTGGGAGGAGAGAAGCACGGTCGCCCCGGTCGCCGCGACCTCCTCCACGAGGGTATAGAAATCCTGTCGGGAAATTGGGTCGAGGCCGCTGGTCGGCTCGTCGAGTAGCACGAGGCGGGGCCGGCCGATCAGTGCCTGGGCGAGGCCGAGGCGCTGGCGCATGCCCTTGGAATAGGCACCCACCCGCCGTCGCGCCGCATCCGCCAGACCGACGCGCTCCAGAAGGGCTGCGGCTTTCGCCGGATCCTCGCCCTTGAGGCGGGCGTAGAAGCGCAGGATCTCTTCGCCCGTCAGCGCCTTCTGGAAGGCAACTGCCTCGGGCAGGTAGGCGGTGGCGCGGCGGGCGGCGGCCTGTCCGGGGCCGGCGTCCAGCACCGAGATCGTCCCCTCGTCCAGCGGCAGGAAACCGAGGATCATCTTGAACAGCGTGGTCTTGCCGGCGCCATTGTGGCCGAGCAGCGCCACCCGCTCGCCGGGCTCCAGATCGAAGCTCACCCGGTCGACGACCGTGTTGCGCGAAAAGCGCTTGGTGACCGTATCCAGGCTCAGAACGTGGCTCATCCCTGGCCTCCCGTTTCTGGCAATGAAACCTTCGGCGCCGTCTCTTCCGGCGGGTGCATCAGCGGTGCGGTGTCGACCACGCCTCCCGGCAGTAGGGCCGGAAACTGCGATTGCGTCCAGCGCAGCAGCTGTACCGCGGGGCTGCCCGTCAAAAGCTTCGCCGCCGGCTGGGTCCACAGGATCTGGTCGACCATGTCGTTGGGCCGGTAGGCGCTTTCCGCGATGCCGTCGCCATTGGTGTCGAAGGCGGAATGATCGGACCAATAGTTGCCGCGCCCGTTTTCGCTCCACACCACATCGCGGGTGCCGACATACTTCACCTGCGTGCGGTTGCCGATGAAGGCATTGCCGGAAATTCTGTTGTCGGCGGAACCGGCGGTGAAGTGGATGCCGATCGGACAGCCCTCGAACCGGTTGCCGTGCACGACGTTCTTGTTGGCGTTGTACATGAAGAGGCACTTCTCGCCGCCCTCGCGCACCGTGTTGCCGGTGATCACGGCATCGTTTGCGTAGTTCAGCATCAGCCCGTGATTGCGGTCGCGTACCGAGGTGTTGTTGCGGATCGTCAGGCCTTGCGAAAACATCAGCGCGTAGCCGATGTCGTTTCCGATGGAGACGTTGCCCTCCACCGTACCGTCGTTGCCGTACATGTAGTGGATGGCGAAGCGAAGCTTCTCGAAGCGGTTGCCGCGCAGCGTGTCCTCGCGGCTCGTGTTGACGAAGATGCCGTCGCGGCCGTAGCGGATGGTGTTGCCCTCCGCCAGAAGATCCGGCGCGTTCCAGACATAGATGCCGTTTCCGCGTTCGTTCATGCGCAGGTCGCGCCGTCCCTCGATCAGGTTGCCCGAAACGGTCGCGCCGATCGCGCCGTGAACGTCGACGCCGACGAGGTTGTTGAGAAGCCTGTTGTCGCGCACCACCGCGCGCTTGACGCCCTTCACCAGCTTCACGCCGGAATCGAGCGTTTCGTTGGAAAGTCCCGATCCGGTGATGGTGAGGTTTTCGACCGACACGTCGTCGGCCTCGATGGTTATCACGCTGCCGGAGCCGTTGCCCTCGATGATCGCCCCGCTCTCGCCTTCGAGTGTCAGCGGCTTGTCGAGGACGACGGGGCCGACATGGGTGCCGGGGGCAAGCCGGAGGGTATCCCCGGCTTGCGCTGTTTTTACCGCCCGCACGAGCGCATCCGCCCCGGCCGCGACCATCCGCTCCGCCGCCGCCGCCGGCAAGGCGGACGCGAGGAGGATGGCCAGGGCAAGGCCCGCAAGCGAGCCCTTGAAGGGGCGGATGCGTTTCATGGTCAGGCCGACTTCGGTTCGACGAGCATGCGGCCGCGCATTTCCATGTGCAGCGCATGGCAGAACCACTGGCAGTAGAACCAGTGCACGCCAGGCCGGTCGGCGGTGAACGTCACCGAGGCGGTCGCCTGCGGCGCGACTTCCATGGCCACGCCGTAGTTGGAGATGGTGAAGCCGTGGGTCAGGTCGTCGATGTCGTCGATGTTGGTGACATAGACGGTGACCTCATCGCCTTCCTTGACGGTGAATTTCTCCAGGCTGAAGGTCGGCGCGGTGGAGTACATGTAGACCCGCACCTTGTTGCCGTCGCGGATCACGTCGGCGGCATCCTCCGGATCGATCCCGTCGGCCTTGGCCTGGGCAACCGCATCGGCAAACATCGGATCGTCGCGTTTCCAGACCGTGACCGGGTTTACGACGGAGGCCTTGACGATGATGCTGTCATGCGGTTCGGCAAAGGTCGGGCCGTCGTGGACGACCTTCATCTCGTCGGAGGAGATGTCGATAAGCTGTTCGTTCTCCGGCTTCAGCGGACCGACATTCAGGAAGCGGTCCTTGGAGAACTTGTTCATCGACAGCAGCCACTTGCCGTCGGCCTCCGCCGTCTCGCCCATCGAGGTGGAGTTGTGGCCCGGCTGATAGTGCACATCGACTTTGGAGATGATCGGGTCGACATCCTCGCCCGCATAGGCGCGCACGGCCTTCTCGATGTTCCACTTCACGATCTGGCTGTCGAGGAAGAGCGTGGTAAACGCGTTGCCCTTGCCGTCATAGGCGGTGTGAAGGGGCCCGAGACCGAGCTGCGGTTCGGCGACGACCGCGGAGCGCGGATCGGCGTCGGTCTCGAACAGCGCGTCGAGCTTTTCGACGTCGATCACCGAGCAGGTCGGCGACAGCTTGCCGTTGATCACGACGTACTTCTTGTCCGGCGCGGTGTTGACGCCGTGCGGGCTGTTGGGGATCGGAATGTAGCGGGTGTACTTCTTGTTCTGCCCCTTGCGGCCGTCGATCACCTTGACGCCGTTGAGCTCCTGGTAGTCGCCCGCCTCGATGCCCTTCTCGATCTCCTTCAGGTTGAAGACGACCACGTGGTCCATCTCGTTCGCCGTCATCTCCGCAAGGTTCATGCCCATCTCGGAGTTGTAGGAGGTGGAGAAGGCGTACTTGCCCTGATAGTCGCAGTCGGTGTTGTCGAGGTTGCCCGACACGATCACCTGCCAGGCGACCTTCATCTCGTCGCCGTCGATGGCGGTGAAGATGTTCACGTATTTCGACGGCTCGTCGAGGATCTTGCCGTCGTTGACGAGCGGAGCCTCGTGCTCGGAGTTGGCGAAGATGTAGCCGGTGCGCGGATATTTCTGCGGGCGCATGCCATGGATATCGTGCGCATTGGGGATCTCGAGGATCTTGTCGCACTTCATCACGTCGCAGCGTACGCGCGCCACGCGGGTATTCGCCTTGTCGTTCATGAAGAGGTAGCGCCCGTCATAGGTGCCCTCGGTGAACGACATGTGCGGATGGTGCAGGTCGCCATTGTCGTAGGTTACCTTGCCGCGCGCCGCGAGAAAGGCCTTGGTCTCTTCCGTCAGGCCTTCGGTCAGAACCTTGAGCGACTCGTTCGTCTGACCCCAT
The DNA here is from genome assembly GCF_037026715.1 of Breoghania sp. JC706. NCBI lineage: Bacteria > Pseudomonadati > Pseudomonadota > Alphaproteobacteria > Hyphomicrobiales > Stappiaceae > Breoghania > Breoghania sp. JC706. Next base: position 40,437 of record NZ_JBANCG010000004.1, on the reverse strand, counting down.
CCGGTGGCCGAACAGCGGTTGAAGACGGGAACGCGCATCAGCTCGCGCATCGACGGAACGCCCAGAATGCGCAGCTCGCCCGTCTGGCCCGATGACCAGAAGCCGTAATATTCGTCGAGTTCGCCGGGCGCGAGCTCGAACTTGGCGCCCTCCGCGGCCTGCGCGGACGATACCGCCGCGCCGCCCATCGCGAGCGCGCCCATGCCGCCGATCAGTGCGGCGCCGGCCGTTCCGCTGAACAGGTCGCGGCGCGAGACGCCGGCCTTATCTGACTTGTCTTGCATTTGCCTCTCTCCTTGGCTTTTGCGAGTTCATTCGGCCGGCGCGGGCGCGTCGGTGCCCGCCTCCGGTTTCACAAGCCCGGTCTGGATCTCGAACCGCCTGCGCTTGGCGGCCTTCTTGATGCACACGGGACATTTCTGGTCGTGCTGGTAGAGCACCTGGCAGTGCAGGCAGTTCAGGCACTCGTTGGGATTGATGTCGCCTTCCGGATGAATGGCCTGGACCATGCATTCCTTGGCACAGCGCTGGCAGGGATTGCCGCACTCGCGGTAGCGCTTCAGCCAGTTGAACATCCTCAGGCGAGCCGGAATGGCCAGCGCCGCGCCCAGCGGGCACAGATAGCGGCAGTAGAAGCGCTCAACGAAGAGCCCGATGCCCAGAAGCACGACCACGAAGGCGACGTAGGGCCAGGCGCGCTGGAACTTCAGGATGATCGCCGTCTTGAACGGCTCGACCTCGGCATAGTGTTCTGCGACATCAAGCGAATAGAGCGACAGGCCGAAGAGCGCGAGGAAGATCATGTACTTGATCGGCCACAGCCGCTCGTGCAGGCCCCACGGCAATTCCCATTGCGGGATGCGGGCGAGCTTGGCCAGGCGATTGGTGAGTTCCTGCAAGGCGCCGAAGGGGCAAAGCCAGCCGCAAAAGGCGCCACGCCCCCAGAACAGCAGTGCGGCGGCGACAGCGAACCACAGCAGGAACACCAGCGGATCCATCAGGAACGCGTCCCAGCTGAATTCGCCCGTCAGTGAGGAGAAGAAGGCCAACACGTTAACGACGGAGAGCTGCGCGTTCTCGATCCAGCCAAGCCAGACGAGGGTGAAGACGAGAAAGGCGATGCGGAACCAGAAGGTGAAGCGCTCGTGGCGGGTCACCTGCATCTGGAAGAAGAACACCAGCGTGAGGACGGCGAGCGCGGCGCCGAGCACGATGATATCGATCTTGCGGTCTTGCCAGATGCGCATCCACAGCTTCTGGCGCGCGTCGCCGTCGGTTGAGGCGGCAAGCGCGGGCGAACCCGAGCCGCCGGAGGCCGACGCAACGTTCGCCGGTGCCGCCGGAGCGATGGTCTTCAGGTAGCGTGCGGGCAGATCGTAGCCCAGATCGAAGGTCAGGAATGCCTTGTCGATGGCACCGATCCGGCGCTGCACCAGGAGCTGCAGCCGGAAGTCCTTCGCAGGATCGAAACCCGAGGATGCCGGAATGACGAACAGGTCCATCTCGGTGAAGCCCGGCGCGCCGTCGGCCGCGATAGACCCGATACGCACATGTTGGCGATCGTGGAAGCGCACGGAAACGTCGTTCTGAATGAGCTGGATGCGGTCGAAGATGCCGCCGCGCACGTAGCCCGATCCCTTGAACGAATAGCGCCCACGGCCCATCACCGCGATGGCGTGATCGCCATCCTTCAGCCGCTTCATGAGATTTGCGTAATCCGCCTCTCCCAGCAGCGACAACCCGATGGAGGGCACGTCGGCGAGCGCGAGATACATGTCGACATAGGCATCCGTATCCGGTCCGTGTTCGGGGCGTGCGGAGGCCTTGGGGTCTCCGAGCCCGTCGAAGGCCTCGTTGATCTGGCCGACATCGAGCGACAGCCGGCGCACCGAGCCGTCGCCGGTCAGTTCCATCCAGTCGCGGACCTCGCGCTTGTCGGCGTCGATGATCTTTTGCGGTCCCTTGGCGGCCGTCGCGTCGGCGAGCCCGCCGAGGCCGAGCGCACGGGCCACCTTCAGGCTCGCGCGGACGATCGAATCATCGATCACCATGATGGTGACGGTCGCCCCGGAGATGATGTCGAGGTCGTGCGCTGCGCCGGCATCCTCGGCCTCCTTCTTGAGGTCGAGGCCGGCGTATTTCTCGGTCACGGCACGGATCTTCGCGTCCGGGATGCCGACCAGCACGATCGGTTCGGAATGCTTGACCAGCCGCACCCCGGTCAACACCGCGTCCGGCCCGATGCCGACGAGCGTGTGAATCGGCTTTCCGGAATAACCGGTCGTGGAGACGAAGTCGGAGGTGAGGAAGACGTAGCCGATTGTCTTGCCGTCCTTGATGGCGGGCACCACGGGCACGTCGGCCTGTCGTTCGCCGTAGGCGTCGGCGCCGGGAACAAGCTCGCCCACGGGAACCTTCTCGAGGAACGTGCCGACGAGTGGCGCGGCAATGCCGGCCCCCGCCAGCCAAAGGCTTGCAAGCGACGAAAGGACGAGAAGGCGCAGAAAGGAGAGGACTGACACGGGGAACACCGTAGGGAAGAGGAGGCAGCTTCTGGCGCACCATCTCTCAATGCGTGCGGGCTCTCTTTGCTTTTGCGCAAACAGGAATCATTTATTATGTGATTTGAGTCAAGTGAAGCTGAGGAATGTGAAAATACAACTACGGAAATCGCCGTTTTCTGGGAGATAAATTATATTCTATTTTTGGAATTTATTGATAGGAGAGGGGTACGTATTATCCGTTATTTTTTATCAAGTACGGTGCGAAAGGCTTCGCCCACGCGCGGGTGCTTGTTTGACGTGGAAATTTATTTGACCGCTAATGACAGGCTCGCCGCCCGTGCGCCCTCTCTCCCGTTCGCCATGACGCCCATCCCGATGCCACAAGCCCGGCCGCGCGACGTTGCGGGGCGACAAACTCGAAGGCGTTTTCTTCGGAAGAGGGGGATACGAGGGGGGCGGCCGTCAGCCGGCGGTCCCGCTCAGGTCTGCCAGCCTCTGCGGTTCCGTCACAACGATGTGGCGGCGGGTGCTTTCCACGATGCCCTGCTTCTGCCAGGCGCTGAGCAGGCGACTGACGGTATGCAGCGTCGTGCCCGTCATGTCGGAGATGTTCTGCCGCGTGACCGGAAAGGCGATTTCCACGCCGCCGTCCACCTTGCGGCCCGACTGGTTCGCCATGCGCAGCAGCGCCGAGGCGAGCCGCTGTTCCACCGCCTGGGTCGCCAGTTCAACGATCTGAGCGTGCAAGTCCTGCATCCGTTCGCCGACGACCTTGTAGGTCTCCGAGGCAAAGCCGTCGTATTTTTCCACGAACGTCTGCCAGAGGCTGACGGGCCAGGAAAGGGCGATCGATTCAGCCGCCGTCATCGCTGTCGCCGGATAGGTGTCGCGACCGATCGCCGGCGCGATGCCGAAGAGCTGGCCCGGCGCGATGTGGAGCGCGATGACGTGCTCGCCGCCGGGCGTGCTCCGCACCACGCGGATGTAGCCGTCGAGCAGCAGATAGAACCGGTCCGCCTTCAGGCCCTCGGAAAAGACGGCGATGCCTTCCTCGAAGCGTCTGGATGTCGCGAGATCCAGGATTTCGCGGATCTGCGAACGTTCAAGGCGCCTGAAAGGCGGCAGTGCGGACAGCAGGCTCTCGTCGATTTTGCTCAAGGTAAGACCGGAATTCTTGCTGGTTCTGCATGGGGTTGCACAGCACTAGAGCATAATGCCGAAGCGCTCACAAACCCTGAAGGCATGTCCATTGCGCGCAGTCTTAGCACGATGAAGGTTGCGCTTCGACAACGAAGGGCCGCAAGGCGTGGGCTAGCGTGTGCCCTATTCGCGGCGCCGGGAAACGCGAACTTCAGCGGCGCGTTCGGCGCCTGGCCGCGTCATGCGGCGGATTTCCCGCAATCATCCGGTGATGCTCCATGATGAACGCACGCACGATGCCCCTCTGGCTGACCGGTGGCTTCCGCCCGTTCTTCTTCCTCGGTGCGGTGGCGATGGCGGCCTCCGTCGCGATCTGGATACCCGTCTATCTTGGGCAGTGGCAGGTGCCCACCGCCTTCGCGCCGCGGGACTGGCATGTTCATACGATGCTGTTTGGTGGTGTGCTTGCCATCATCGCGGGCTTTGCGCTGACCGCCGTCAGCAACTGGACCGGCCGTCCGCCCGTGGCAGGCCGCGAGCTGCTCGGCCTCGTCGTGCTGTGGCTCGCCGGGCGCGTCGCGGTCTCGGCCTCGCTCCTGATCGGCCCCGTGACAGCCGCGGCTGTCGATCTTCTGTTTCCGTTGGCGCTCGTCGCCATCTTCGCCCGCGAGGTGATCGCCGGTGGCAACTACCGCAATCTCAGGGTCGTCGCCCTGGTTGCGCTCTTCGGCGTGGTCGATCTGTGCTTTCATGTCGAGGCGGCGGTGACCGGAAGCGCCGATCACGCCCTGCGTGCGGCCGTCGCCGTCGTGGTGACGATCATCATGTTGATCGGCGGGCGGATCGTGCCCGCCTTTACTCGAAACTGGCTGGCCGCGCGCCGGCAGGCCCGGCTGCCTGCGGGTTTCTCGTCCGTCGACAAGATCACGATGATCGCCTCTGTTACGGCGCTGATCGCCTGGATCGTGGTGCCGGAAAGCCTCGTGACCGGGGGCTTACTGCTCGTGGCCGGACTGCTGAACGCCGTCCGCATGGCCCGGTGGTGCGGTCTTGCAACCCGCCGCGAGCCGCTGCTCTTCGTGCTGCATCTAGCCTTCGCCACCATTCCGGCCGGCTTTGCCTTTCTGGGCGCGGCGATCGTCAGCGACGGGGTGCTCGATCCGGTGGCGGCCGTGCATGTGTGGACGACTGGCACCGTCGGGCTGATGACGCTCGCGGTGATGATGCGGGCGAGCCGCGGGCATTCCGGCCGCGCGCTTGAGGCAGGGTGGCTGGAGGTGACCGTCTATGTTTTGGCCGGACTGGGAGCGCTCGCCCGCGTCATTGCGCCGCTGATGCCGGTCTGGATGCTGCCTCTCTTCGAGATCGCGGCCCTGGGGTGGGTGGCGGCCTACCTGCTTTTCGCCGCTGGCTATTTCCGCATGCTTTTCGTAAGGCCGTGACGGGGGCGTCCAGCGTGAACAAGACGGCATGCCGCCGATCGGAAGCCACGGCCCGGTCGCGGGAAAACAGCAGCAAGAAAACGGAAAGACAATGAACACGGAAGAGATCGCGCGAAAGCTCCTCGAAGGGCTTCCCGACGCCCTGGTGATCGCCGACCGCGCCGGCATCATCCGTTTCTGGAACGCCGGTGCGGAGAGGATTTTCGGCTTTCGCGAAAGCGAGGCGCTCGGCCAGTCGCTCGATATCATAACGCCCGAAAGGCTGCGCGAGCAGCATTGGCAGGGGTATGAAAGAACGATGCGGACCGGCAAGACGCAATATGGCGCCGGCGATCTGCTGGCCGTGCCGGCGATCCGCAAGGGCGGGGCGCAGATATCGGTTCAGTTCTCGATCATTCCGATGCGGGATGAATCCGGCGAGCTGGAGGCGATTGCGGCGGTCATGCGCGACGTGACGCTGGACTTCGAGGAACGCAGGATGCTGCGAAAGGCGCTGCGGGACGCTCAGTCATAGCCTCACTCGCGGCGGATGCGGCCGCCCCGCTCTGCCATCCGTTTCCTTCGTCCCTCAGGTGGTGCGGTCGTCGATGAGCGCGCTCGGCTTGGCAAGCGTGGTGAGCGCCGGCATGTCCGTCAGGCGGATCACGTTGCCGTCCACGTCCACGCCATAGGGGCGCAGCGTGTTCAGCGCCCGCGAGAGGTTTTCCGGGGTCATGCCGAGCATCGACGCCAGCTTGCGCTTGTCATAGGGCAGCACGAGTTCGCCGGTGCCGCCCTGCTCCTTCTCGAAGCTGACAAGCCGGTTCGCCAACCGCTCCACGGCCGAGCGCAGTTTCAGATCCTTGTGCTCCTTCACCATGCCGCGATAGCAATCGGCCAGTTCGCTGATGATGGCGCGGGCGAAATCGGAATCCGCCTCGAACACCTGCCGCACGTCCTCGGCCGGTATCAGCAGCACCTTCGACTTGTCCACGGTGCGTGCGGACATCAGATAGGGCGCGTCTTTGATCACGGCCGCAAGAATGAAGGTGCCGATCGGATGGACCATGCCCATCGTCGCCTGGCGGTCGTTCCAGCTGGCATAGAGCTCGACGCAGCCCTCCACCACCACATAGAGAAAGTCGGCGCTGTCGCCTTCGGCGATCAGGTCGAGCTGGGCGGGAAAGGTCTGCAGATAGGCGGCCTGCATGAGCTCGGCGAACCGTTCCTCCGACATCGAGCGGAACAGTTGCAGGTCGCGAACCTCCGGCAAATCGCTGGAGCGCATCGAGGTTCGATCTCCCTCGGATCCTTGATAATTATCAAGCAACGTCACGTCGCTTTTAGCAATGTCGGCGCGGCTTCGCAAACGATTGCGTGATGGCCGTAAAGCCGCATCTTGATCGTGAAACGGCGTGCCCTTGTTTCTTCGATACAGTCGGCGAGAGTTGATTCAGGTCAAGAGACTTCCGCATTCCTGCGCAGACCTTGCGCACATCTTCAAAGGTACAGGCAACAAAAGCCGTCCAATCGAAGGGGTGCACGATGCATGCGTTGGAAGGGGTTTCTCGCCCGGATCAACTGAGGGCCCTCGGGCTCAGCACATTCGCCTTCACGGTCTGCTTCGCCGTGTGGACGATCTTTTCGATCATCGGAGTGAAGATCAAGGGTGAGCTCGGCCTGACCGACACCCAGTTCGGCCTCCTCGTGGCCACGCCGGTCCTTACCGGTTCGATCAGCCGCATCTTTCTCGGCGTGTGGACCGAGCAGTTCGGCGGGCGGATCATGTTTCCGCTGCAAATGCTGATCACCGCGGTCTGCGTATGGCTGCTGACCTCCGTGCACAGCTATCACGTCTTCCTGCTGGCCGCGCTGGGCCTTGGGCTGGCCGGCGGGTCCTTCATCATCGGCGTCGCCTATGTCTCGCAATGGTTCGAGAAGGAGCGCCAGGGCACCGCGCTTGGCATCTTCGGGGCCGGCAACGTGGGGGCCGCGGTCACGAATTTCGCTGCCCCCTTCCTTGTAGTGGCGCTCGACTGGGAAGGCACAGCGCGCGTCTATGCCGTCGTGCTGGCTGTAACGGCGGTGCTCTTCTACCTGCTCTCCAAGGACGATCCGGCCCAGGAAGAGCGCAAGCGCACCGGACGCAAGCCCGTCTCCGCAGCCGAACAGCTCGCCCCGCTGAAGAACATCCAGGTCTGGCGCTTCGCCACCTACTACTTCTTCGTCTTCGGCGGCTTCGTGGCGCTCGCTTCCTTCCTGCCGCGCTACTATGTGGGCGCCTACGGGCTGCCGCTGACAACTGCCGGCGTCTTTGCCGGCCTCTATTCGCTGCCCGGCTCCGTCTTTCGTGCGCTCGGCGGCTGGATGTCGGACAAGTGGGGCGCGCGCTCGGTGATGTACCTCACCTTCATCGTCTCGCTCTGCTGCCTTTTCGTCATGAGCTACCCGCAGACGAGCTACACCGTCTCGGGCATCAAAGGCGAGATCAGCTTCCATTTCGGTATTGGCGTCACCGTCTTTGTTGCGCTCACCGTCCTGCTCGGCTTCGTCATGAGCCTCGGCAAGGCCGCGGTCTACAAGCACATCCCGGTCTACTATCCGCACCACGTGGGCGCGGTCGGCGGCCTGGTCGGCATGATCGGCGGCCTCGGTGGGTTCTTCCTGCCCATCGCCTTCGGCGTGCTGCTGGATGCAACGGGTGTGTGGACCGCCCCCTACATGCTGATGTTCGTTCTCGTCGCGGTCTCCACGGTCTGGATGCATGTCGCCATCCGCCGGATGGAGAAGAGGCGTCATCCCGCGCTCGCGGACGAGAGACATCTCTCAGACGTGCCGGATGCGCCGCTCGCGCAACCCGATGCCGGAATGACGCGAGCGCCTGACGCCGCGCATCCGCATCCGATCGCCTGAACCCGGGCTCGCCGGCGCCGGGCCTTGAGGTCCGGGCCGGATGCCCGATGGCGCGGGCCAGAGCGCGTCTCCCCGCCGCCCGCGCCTCCCTTTTTCTCCGTGACAGGAACCTTGATCATGTCTTCCGCGACATCCGCCACCGGCCGAAGCAGCCATACCCTGATCGACTGGCGGCCCGAGGACGAGCCGTTCTGGGACGCCACCGGCAGGGCTATCGCCACCCGCAACCTGTGGATCTCGATCCCCAACCTGCTGCTGGCCTTCTCCGTGTGGATGGTCTGGTCGGTTGTGGTCGCAAAGATGCCGGCCATCGGCTTCGACTTCTCGGTCGGCGAACGCTTCTGGCTCGCCGCATTGCCGGGGCTTTCTGGCGCCACCTTGCGCATCTTCTACAGCTTCATGATCCCGATCTTCGGCGGACGGAAATGGACCGCACTGTCCTCCGCGTCGCTTCTCCTGCCGGCCATCGGCATCGGCATCGCCGTGCAGGATTCCACGACGTCCTACACGACCTTTCTCATTCTGGCGCTGATGTGCGGCTTCGGCGGCGGCAACTTCGCCTCCTCCATGGCCAACATCGCTTACTTCTACCCCAAGAAGACCAAGGGCAACGCGCTGGCGCTGAATGCCGGTCTCGGCAATCTCGGCGTCTCGGTGATGCAGTTCCTGGTGCCGCTGGTCATCACCGCCGGCGTCTTCGGCGCGATCGGCGGCGATCCGCAGACTTTGTCGGACGGCTCCCGGCTGTGGCTCCAGAACGCCGGCTACGTCTGGGTGCCCTTCATCGCGGTGAGCGCGCTCGCGGCCTGGTTCGGGATGAACGACATCGCCTCCGCGCAGGCGAGCTTCAAGGAGCAGTCGATCATCTTCACCCGCAAGCACAACTGGATCATGTGCATCCTCTATACCGGCACCTTCGGCTCCTTCATCGGCTATTCGGCGGGCTTCCCGCTCCTGATGAAGACGCAGTTTCCCGCCGTCGATGCGCTTTCCTATGCCTTTCTCGGTCCACTCGTGGGCGCGCTCAGCCGGGCGGCGACGGGCTGGATCTCCGATCGCTGGGGCGGCGGCCGGGTGACGCTGTGGACCTTCGTCGGCATGATCTTGGCGGTTGCGGGCGTGCTCTACTTCCTCGCCGCCAAGGACCAGCCGGGCGCCTTCTGGGGCTTCTTTGCCTGCTTCATGGCCCTGTTCTTCCTGACCGGCGTCGGCAACGCCTCCACCTTCCAGATGATCCCCTCGATCATGCGCCGCGAAGTGCCGCGGCTGATGCCGGAACTCGCCGGCGACGCGCTGTTCAAGCAGTCGGAGCGCGAGAGCGCGGCGATCATCGCCTTCACCTCGGCCATCGCCGCCTACGGCGCCTTCTTCATCCCCAAGGCCTACGGCACCTCCATCGCCATGACAGGCGGTCCGGAAGCGGCCCTTTGGTGCTTCGGCATCTTCTATGCGGTCTGCGTCGTCATCACCTGGGCCTTCTACGCGCGCCGCTCCGCGCCGGTGCCCTGCTGAGAAACCCGCGGGAAAGGTAATCGCAATGTCAAATCTGATCGACCGATTGAACTTCCTCAAACCGCGCAACGTCGGCACCTTCGCCGATGGCCACGGCGTGACCACCAACGAGAGCCGCGCCTGGGAAGACGCCTACAGAAAGCGCTGGCAGCACGACAAGATCGTGCGCTCCACCCATGGCGTGAACTGCACCGGCTCGTGCTCGTGGAAGGTCTACGTCAAGGGCGGGATCGTGACCTGGGAGACCCAGCAGACCGATTATCCGCGCACCCGGCCGGACCTGCCCAACCACGAACCGCGCGGCTGTTCGCGCGGCGCCAGCTACTCCTGGTACATGTATTCTGCCAACCGGGTGAAATACCCGCTGATCCGTTCCCGGCTTCTGAAGCTGTGGCGACGCGAGAGAGCCGTGAAGACCCCGGTCGGCGCCTGGGCGGCGATCCAGGAGGATCCGGCAAAGCGGGCCGAATACGTCAAGGTGCGCGGTCTCGGCGGCTTCGTGCGCGCCACCTGGGACGAGGTCAACGAGATCATCGCCGCCGCCAACGCCTATACGGCGAAGACGTGGGGTCCGGACCGGGTCGTCGGCTTTTCGCCGATCCCGGCCATGTCGATGGTCTCCTATGCGGCCGGTGCCCGCTACCTGTCGCTGCTGGGCGGCACGTGCCTGTCCTTCTACGACTGGTACTGCGACCTGCCGCCGGCCTCGCCGATGACCTGGGGCGAGCAGACGGACGTTCCGGAATCGGCCGACTGGTACAATGCCGGCTTCCTGATGCTGTGGGGCTCCAACGTGCCGCAGACGCGCACGCCGGACGCCCATTTCTACACCGAGGTCCGCTACAAGGGCACCAAGTCGGTGGTGGTCTCGCCGGACTATTCCGAGGCCGCGAAATTCTCCGACATGTGGCTGCACCCCAAGCAGGGCACGGATGCGGCGCTGGCGCTGGCCATGGGCCACGTCATTCTGCGCGAATTCCACCTCGACCGGCAGGCGGAGTATTTCGAGGACTATTGCCGCCGCTACACCGACATGCCGATGCTGGTGAAGCTCGTCGAGAAGGACGGCCGCCTCGTTCCCGACCGGATGCTGCGCGCCTCCGATTTCTCCGACGAACTGGGCGAAGCCAACAATCCCGAGTGGAAGACGGTCGCCATCGACGCGGACGGGGCACTGGTGACGCCCAACGGCTCCATCGGCTTTCGCTGGGGCGAGCAGGGCAAGTGGAATCTGGAGGCCAAGGACGGCAAGGGCAGGGACGTCGCCCTGCGCCTCTCGCTGATCCTCGGCGAGGACCATGACGAGGTCGCCTCCGTCGGTTTCCCCTATTTCGGCAATCGTGAGCACGATTTCTTCGAAGGAACCGAGCATGACAGCGTGCTGGTGCGCAAGGTTCCGGCCCGCAGGCTGAAGCTGGCCGACGGCGAGACCATCGTCGCCACCGTGTTCGACCTGTTCGTGGCAAACTACGGGCTCGACCGTGGCCTGGACGACGCCAATTCCGCCAGCGCCTACGACGAGGATCTGCCCTACACGCCGGCCTGGGCGGAGCGGATCACCGGCGTGCCGCGCGACCATATCGTCACCGTGGCGCGCGAATTCGCATCCAACGCGGAAAAGACCAACGGCCGCTCGATGGTCATCCTCGGAGCCGGTCTCAACCACTGGTATCACATGGACATGGCCTATCGGGGGATCATCAATCTCCTGGTCATGTGCGGTTGCGTCGGCCAGTCCGGCGGGGGCTGGAGCCATTATGTGGGGCAGGAAAAGCTCCGGCCGCAGACCGGCTGGCTGCCGCTCGCCTTCGGTCTCGACTGGTCGCGCCCGCCACGGCAGATGAACTCCACATCGTTTTTCTATGCCCACACCGACCAGTGGCGTTACGAGACGCTCAAGGTGGAGGAAATCCTGTCGCCGACGGCGCCGGAAGGACCGTGGGACGGCGCGCTGATCGACTACAACATCCGCGCCGAACGCATGGGGTGGCTGCCGTCGGCGCCCCAGCTTCGCACCAATCCGCTGGAGGTCGCCAAGGCGGCGGCCAAGGCCAGGGTGGAGGCGAAGGACTTTGTCGTCTCCGCGCTCAAGGACGGCAGCCTCAAGATGTCGTGCGAGGACCCGGACGATCCCGCCAACTGGCCGCGCAATCTGTTCGTCTGGCGCTCCAACCTGCTGGGCTCGTCGGGCAAGGGGCACGAGTATTTCCTCAAGCACCTGCTCGGCACATCGCATGGCGTGCTGGGCAAGGATCTTGGCGAAGAAGGCGTAGCGCAGTCCAAGGAAGTCGCCTGGCACGAGGAGGCGCCGGAAGGAAAGCTCGACCTGCTGGTCACGCTCGACTTCCGCATGTCCACCACCTGCGTCTATTCCGACATCGTCCTTCCCACCGCAACCTGGTACGAGAAGAACGACCTCAACACCTCCGACATGCACCCCTTCATCCACCCGCTGACGAGCGCGGCCGATCCCGCCTGGGAGGCCAGAAGCGACTGGGACATCTTCAAGGGGATCGCCCGCTCGTTCTCTGACGTGGCGCCGGAAGTGCTGGGCGTGGAGAACGACGTCGTGATGGTGCCGATCCTGCACGACACGGCCGGCGAACTCGCCCAGCCGCTCGACGTGCGCGACTGGAAGAAGGGCGAGACCGACCCGGTTCCGGGGCGCACGATGCCGGCGATCACCGTGGTCGAGCGCGACTATCCCAACCTCTACAAGCGCTTCACGTCGCTCGGGCCGCTGATGGACAAGCTCGGCAACGGTGGCAAGGGGATTTCCTGGAACACCGAGCACGAAGTGGATCTGCTCGGTCGCCTGAACGGCCTCGTCACCGAGGACGGCGCATCGAAGGGCCGGCCGCGGATCGAGACGGATATCGATGCGACCGAGGTCATCCTGTCGCTTGCGCCGGAGACGAACGGCGAGGTCGCGGTCAAGGCCTGGGAAGCGCTGTCGAAGGCCACGGGCCGCGAACACGCCCATCTCGCCATCCCCAAGGAGGACGAGAAGATCCGCTTCCGCGACGTGGTCGCCCAGCCGCGCAAGATCATCTCCTCGCCGACCTGGTCCGGCCTTGAATCGGAAAAGGTCTGCTACAATGCCGGCTACACCAACGTCCACGAGCTGATCCCCTGGCGCACGCTCACCGGCCGCCAGCAGCTCTATCAGGACCATCTGTGGATGCGGGCCTTCGGCGAGGGCTTCTGCGTCTATCGCCCGCCGATCGACACCAAGTCGGTCAATCCCGCGCTCGCCGCCAAGGCCGACGGCGCGCCGCATCTGGTGCTGAACTTCATCACCCCGCACCAGAAGTGGGGCATCCATTCGACCTACACAGACAACCTGCTGATGCTGACGCTCAATCGCGGCGGGCCTGTCGTTTGGCTGTCGGAGACCGACGCCGCGAAGGCCGGTATCGCCGACAACGACTGGGTGGAGGTCTACAACGCCAACGGCGCGCTGGTCGCCCGTGCGGTCGTCTCCCAGCGCATGAAGGACGGAACGCTCTTCATGTACCACGCGCAGGAGAAGATCGTGAACACGCCGGGATCGAAGATCACCGGCCAGCGCGGCGGCATCCACAACTCGGTCACCCGGACGATCACCAAGCCGACCCACATGATCGGCGGCTACGCCCAGCAATCCTACGGCTTCAACTACTACGGCACCGTCGGCGCCAACCGCGACGAATTCGTCGTCGTGCGGCGGCTGGAGAAGGTCGACTGGCTCGACGGCGAGGAGCGAACCGCAGGCACCCATGCCAAGGAGGCGGCAGAATGAAGATCCGTGCCCAAATCGGAATGGTGTTGAACCTCGACAAGTGCATCGGTTGTCACACCTGTTCCGTCACCTGCAAGAACGTGTGGACCAATCGCGAGGGCGTCGAATACGCCTGGTTCAACAACGTGGAGACCAAGCCCGGCATCGGCTACCCGAAGGAGTGGGAAAACCAGAAGAAGTGGAACGGCGGCTGGGTGCGCGGCAAGAACGGCAGGATCCGGCCGAAGGCCGGCGCCAAGTGGCGCATCCTCGCCAACATCTTCGCCAACCCAGACCTGCCGGAGATCGACGACTACTACGAGCCGTTCGACTTCGACTACGAGCACCTGCAGACGGCACCCGAAGGCAAGACCATGCCGACGGCCCGGCCGCGCTCGCTGATCTCCGGCGAACGCATGGAAAAGATCGAGTGGGGGCCAAACTGGGAGGAGATCCTGGGCGGCGAGTTTTCCAAGCGCTCCAAAGACGTCAATTTCGAAGGGGTCGAGAAGGAGATCTACGGCCAGTTCGAAAACACCTTCATGATGTATCTGCCGCGCCTGTGCGAGCATTGCCTCAACCCGGCCTGCGTCGCCTCCTGCCCCTCGGGCGCGATTTACAAGCGCGAGGACGACGGCATCGTCCTGATCGACCAGGAGAAATGCCGGGGCTGGCGAATGTGCGTCTCCGGTTGTCCGTACAAGAAGATCTACTACAACTGGTCGTCGGGAAAATCGGAAAAGTGCGTCTTCTGCTATCCGCGCATCGAGGCGGGGCACCCGACCGTGTGCTCGGAAACCTGCGTCGGCCGCATCCGCTATCTGGGCGTCGTGCTCTATGATGCCGACCGCATCGAGGAAGCGGCATCCTGCTCGGACGAGAAGGATCTCTATGAGGCGCAGCTGAAGATCTTCCTCGATCCGAACGATCCCAAGGTTATCGAGCAGGCCCGCAAGGACGGGATTTCTGACGCCTGGCTGGAAGCTGCCAGGCACTCGCCGGTCTACAAGATGGCGATGGAATGGAAGGTCGCCTTCCCGCTCCATCCCGAATACCGGACCCTGCCGATGGTCTGGTACATCCCGCCGCTCTCGCCCATCCAGTCGGCGGCCGAGGCCGGCAAGATCGGCATGGACGGTGCCATGCCCGACGTGCGCTCCATGCGCATCCCCGTTCGCTATCTCGCCAACCTCCTGACCGCCGGCAACGAGAAGCCGGTCGTCCATGCGCTGGAACGCATGCTGGCGATGCGCGCCTACATGCGTGCCAAGACCGTCGACGGCGTCATCGACGAGGCGGTGGCAAAACGCGTCGGCATGAGCCCTCAGATGATCGAGGACATGTACCAGGTGATGGCGATCGCCAATTACGAGGACCGCTTCGTCATCCCGACCTCGCACCGCGAGATCTCCGAGGACGCCTACGACGTGCGCGGCTCCTGCGGCTTCTCCTTCGGCAACGGCTGTTCGGGCGGCACCTCCACCCCCGATCTCTTCTCCGCCAAACGCACCCGCACGGTCCACACCCCGAGCGACGTCTTCAAGGAGCGCGCATGATGACCCCGAGCCTCAAGATCCTCTCGCTGTTGCTCTCCTATCCGGGCCCCGACCTTCAGCGCGCCGCGTCGGAGATGGTGCAATTGGTGCGTGACGACGCTTCTCTCTCAGCCACCGCGCGCGCCGCGTTGTTGGAGCTGATCGACGATATCGCGAAAGGAGATCTCACCGATCTTCAGGAGCGCTACGTCTTTCTCTTCGACCGCACGCGCACGCTGTCGCTGCACCTGTTCGAACACGTACACGGCGAAAGCCGCGACCGCGGGCAGGCCATGGTCGATCTGATGGCGACCTACGAGGCCGCTGGCCTTCAGATCGATGCCAGGGAGCTGCCCGACTACCTGCCGCTGTTTCTGGAGTTCCTGTCGCAGCGCTCGGAAGCGGAGGCGGGCGAATTCCTCGGGCAGACCGCGCACATCCTGACAGCCCTCAAGGAGCGGCTGGAAAAGCGCGGCTCGGTCTATCGCAACGCTTTCGCCGTGTTGGAGGAGATGGCGCTCACCGCGCCCGACCGCGCGCTTCTGGACGAGTTGCGCCAGATGCCGGAGGACGATCCGCAAGACCTGCAGGCGCTCGATGCGATCTGGCAGGAGGAAGCCGTCACCTTTGGCGGCAATGCCGGGGAGGGCGCCTGCGGCCCCGACCGCTTGCAGCGCCGGATGCGCGCATCTTCGCGCGACGTCTCCACCCATGCCGGCCACCGGGCCTGAGGAGGCAGAGATGGAACTCACCTTTCACAATTTCGTCTTCGGCATCTATCCCTATATCGCGCTGACCGTCCTGATCGTCGGTTCTATCATCCGCTACGACCGCGAACCCTACACGTGGCGCTCCGGCTCCAGCCAGCTTCTGCGGCGCAGGCAATTGATGTGGGGCTCGGTGCTGTTCCACGTCGGCGTGCTGGCGATCTTCGCAGGTCACGTCGTCGGCCTGCTTACCCCGATCGCGATCTTCGAATGGCTGGGCATCCCTCATGAGGCCAAGCAGATCGTCGCGATCGTTCTCGGCGGCGTGGCCGGGCTCATGGCGATCGTCGGCGCGAGCCTGCTCATCCATCGCCGCTTCTTCGATGCCCGCGTGCGCGCGGCCTCCAACATCTCCGACAATTTGATCATCGTGCTGTTGTGGCTGCAGCTCGCCCTCGGGCTCTGCTCCATTCTCGTCTCGCTCCAGCACCTGGACGGATCGGAAATGGTCCGCTTCATGGCATGGGCGCAGGCGATCTTCACCTTCGATTTCGCCGCTGCGCGCTATGTCGATGGCACGCACTGGATCTTCGAGCTTCACATCCTGCTGGGCCTGACGATCTTCGTGCTGTTCCCCTTCTCCCGGCTCGTCCACATGCTGTCGGTTCCGGTGCGCTACATGTGGCGGCCGGGCTATCAGGTGGTGCGCGCGAAGGACCGCCGTACCGCGAACCTTCGCCTTCCTGCGGAGTAGGCTCATGACCACGCTCTACGACAACCGCAATCCCTCGCCCGGGGCCGCTTCGCCCGCCCGGCAACAGGCTGGCTACACCAGCTATGTGGAACCGGATACGCGCATTCCGCCCAAGGCACGACCCGTGCTGGACACGGTCAGCGTCGACGGGGTGGAGATCCCCGAGGCGTCGATCCTGGCCGAAGCGCAGAACCATCCCGGCGCCAATCCGGGGGAGTCTGTCCGGAAGGCGGCGCGCGCGCTCGTCGTGCGCCAGCTTTTGCTGGGCGAAGCGCGCAGGCTCGGCATCGAGGCGGACCCCGAGCCTCTTGGCGAGGGGCGGATGGAAGCCGCCGAGGACGCGCTCATACGTGCGCTGATCGATCAAGAGGTCGAGGTGCCCAGAGCGCGCGAGGCGGAGTGCCGACGCTACTTCGAGCGGAACCGAGAGAAGTTTCGCACCGATCCCTTGTGGGAGGTCCGTCATATCCTTCTGGCTGCGCCCGAAGGCGACGCCGCCGCCCACGAACAGGCTCGACAAAAGGCGTTGGAGCTCTGCCGCGCGCTGCAGGATAGCCCAGCTGCCTTCGGCGAGGCCGCGGCCAGCTATTCGGCCTGCAGTTCGGCGCGCGACGGCGGGCGCCTTGGTCAGGTCTCCTGCGGTCAGACGACCGAGGCCTTCGAGGCGGCATTGACGACGATGCGGGCGGGTGAGGTGTCCCGCACCCCAGTTGCCACCCCCTACGGCTTTCACGTCATCGCCCTCGACCGGGTCGAGCCCGGCCGGGCGCTTGCCTTCGAACACGTGAAGGGGCGCATCGCGGGATGGCTGGAAGCGGCCAGTTGGTCGCGGGCGGTGGCGCAGTACGTCGCCCTGCTGGCGGCTTCCGCGAAGATCACCGGCGTGTCGCTGGAGACGGCGGACGGGCCGCTGGTGCAATAGCGGCGGGTCCGATCCCGAGCCGGGTGGCGGTGCCGCGCTCGCCACCCGATTGAAACCGGTTCCCCGCGCTCCATTCGGATAAGATCTGTAATAACCCCTAGAGTAAATAGGATATTTTATATATTATCTTCGTTCTTGAAATAGATTAAAATTAATTTGCATAGATAAGTGATAATACAAATGGCGTAATAGTCCATTATTTACAATTGCGCTTCAAGTTGACAGGACTGGATTGAAAACAGGTCTTTCATACTGTTCATGCCTCCGATCAAGAGCGGGATTGTCAGTCGATGGCGGAAGGGCTCCGGACGGACGATGTCCGTCCGCGCGATCGCCTATGTGGGCGCGGCCTGCCTGGTTGCCGCGGGTCTGGGCCTTTTCCTCGCGGCTGTCGCCGGCCGGAGTGGTGCCCTGCCTTCAGTCCTGGCCGCAGGTCTCGTCTGTCTCTGCCTTGGCTTCCTGATCGGACGTCATCACATGCGCTCGCGCGAGGCGGAGCTGGAGACGATCCGCGAGCGGCTTGAGCGGCAGACGGCGGCCATCGGTCAGCTCGCGGAAGAGGCCCACGAGGCCCGCACGACCCTGCTGGATGCCATCGAGAGCACGCAGGAGGGCTTCTCGATCTTCGACAAGAATGATCGGCTCGTGCTGTGCAACGCCCCCTTTCGCGGCTTCTACCCGCAGGCGGCAGAAGCACTGACGCCCGGCGCTGATTTTCGCGACATCATCCGCACGGCGGCAAGGGGCGGTGCCTACGGTACCATCGACGATCTTGAGTGTTTCATCGACCACCGTGTGAAACGGCGCCGCAGCAGGGCCTACGCGGTGGTGGAGGAGAGCCTTGCGGACGGTCGCTGGGTCCGGATTTCCAACCATTCGACGCGCACCGGCGGTGTCGTCAACGTGCTGACCGACATCAGCGATGCCAAGGCTCGTGAGCAGGCGCTTTCGCAGGCCTACATGCGCCTGGAACAGCAGGCGGCAGCGCTGGAATCTCAGGCCGCCCGCACCGAGGAACTGGCAAGCGAGGCCCATCGCGCCAACCGTGCAAAATCCGAGTTCCTGGCGATGATAAGCCACGAGATCCGTACGCCGATGAATGCGGTCATGGGGTTTTGCCAGCTCCTGCGCGATACCGAACTGAGCGACGACCAGCGTCTGTTTTCCGATGGCATCGACGAGGCTGCCCAGAACCTTCTGGCTCTGGTCAACGACATCCTGGACATTTCGCGGCTGGAAAGCGGCCGGATGGAGCTGCGCCCCAGCGATTTCAATCTCGAGGCGATGCTCGCCCGCCTGCTGAACATCGCGCGCGTCCTGATCGCGGAAAAACCGATCGAGCTGCGTTACACCTTCGCCCGCGACCTGCCGCAGATCATTCATGCCGACCGCGACCGCCTTCACCAGATCGTCCTCAATCTGCTGGCCAACGCCGTCAAGTTCACCGAGGCCGGCTGCGTGGAAGTGGTGGCGGGGCGACGCACGCAGGACGGCAAGAACGGCCTCTATTTCGAAATCCGGGACACGGGCATTGGCATCCCGGAAAGCGACGTGCGGCGGCTGTTCAAGGCCTTCGAGCAGGGTCGATCCCAAAACCCCAGGGGGGCGGCCGGATCGGGCATGGGGCTGGCGATCAGCAAGCGCCTTGCCGATCTGATGGGCGGGACGATCGGCCTGTGCGAGAGAGCCGGGTACACGACCACGTTTCGCGTCGACATTCCGCTGGTCGATGCCGCGGAGGAGGACATCCCGTCACCGCAAGGGTCGATGGAGCCGTTGGAGGGGGCGTCGGACGTCGGTCGGCGGGCTCTGCGCATTCTGGTTGCCGAAGACACGCCCGCCAGCCGCGTGGTTGTTGTCAAGATGCTGGAGCGCAACGGTCACACGGTCCATGCCGTTGCCGACGGGCAGGAGGCGTTGGATGCCGTTCGTGCGATGCCCTTCGATCTGGTGATCCTCGATATCCAGATGCCGCGCCTTGATGGGTTCACCGCGGCCATGATGATACGCCGACTGCCTGCGCCTGCGAACGCCGTCCCGATCTTCGCCCTTTCGGCGCAGGCCCACACCGAGAGCCGGGAGCGTGCCATGCAGGTCGGGTTTGATCGCTATCTGGTCAAACCCCTGCGCCAGGCCGACCTGGAGGCGGCAGTCGATGAGATCGCGACGGCTTCCCTCGTGCGTCCGGAGCGTCCGGAGATGGAGTCGTTCGTTCCGCAAGCCGCAGCGGCGGGGGAAGTCGCCGCGTCGTCGCGCGCCTGCGACATCGCATCTTCCTCCACGGAGCGTCTCCCGCCAGAGGAGCCTCAACCGGAAGCGTCCCGTGTCGACGGCGCAACCTTGCGTGAGCTCAAGGGGGCGGTCGGCGCGGAGACGTTCGAAGACCTCTTGCAAAAGCTTCGTGCCAACACCGTCGAATATGTTCTCGCTCTGGAAACCGCGGCGGAGAACCGGGACCTTGTTGCCATGGCCCAAGCGGCGCATCGCTGCGCGGGACTGTTCGGACAGTTCGGGCTGGAGGATATCGCGGTCCTCGCCCGCCGGGTGGAGGATGCGGACGACCAGATGCGGAGCGCCTGCGCGGTAAAGCTGCTGACCTCGCTCCACGACGCCATCAGGCTGCTCGATGACGGCGCGCTTCGGCGCGCTGCGGAGTGATACTGCGCGCTGCGGGATGTCGTGGAATCCCTTATGGAAGTAATTATATCTGTATTTCTACATATGAGTTTCTATATATGCGTGCAAATGCACTGAATTAAAGGTTATTTAATCAGTTTGAGGCTTAAGTATTGTTATAAATATACGATTTATCTCTGCGTCAATTTTGGCGCATGGATTAAACGAAAGTTCTAACGATAGTTCCACGCGAAGAATAGATGTTGACCATAGACCTTCCAGAAAATCTCGACATCGAGGCGGCAAGCGAGCTCAAGGCGGCGCTGATGGCCGAGAGCCGCGGCGACCGCGCCGTTTGCATCGACGCGCGTCGGGTCGACCGGGTGGGCACGGCCTGCATCCAGGTTCTCCTGTCCGCCGGCCGCACGCTGAGCGCGGAGGGATGTCCCGTAACCATCGTGGCCCCCTCGCCGGCACTCATCGCCGCCTTCGCCGATCTGGGGCTTGTCGAAGAATTTCAGTGCTGGAGTGCGGAATAAATGGGCAAGCGGGTCCTGACCGTCGACGATTCCAAGACGATGCGCGACATGGTGCGTTTTACGCTGAGCGGAGCGGGCTTCGAGGTCGTGGAGGCCGAGGACGGCGTCAAGGCCCTCTCGCTTCTCGACGGCACGCGCGTCGATCTGATCATCACCGACATCAACATGCCCAACATGGATGGCGTCACTTTGGTGAAGCGGGTTCGGGCGGGGACGAGCCATCGTTCCATTCCGATCCTCATTCTGACGACCGAAGGCGGCGACCAGAAGAAGGCGGAAGGTCGGGCGGCCGGTGCGACGGGCTGGATCGTCAAGCCCTTCGCACCCGACAAGCTGTTGCAGGTCGTCAACAAGGTCTGCCCGGCGGGCTGACGACAGGAGGAGCGAACCGTTGAGTTCCGATCGCCCCGACACCGACGAATTCGCGCAATTTCGCCAGACCTTCTTCGAGGAATGCGCGGAGTTGCTGGCCGCGCTCGATGAGCATCTGACCGACCTGCAGGAGCGTGCAGCCGATACGGAAGAGCTGAACGCTATTTTCCGCGCCGTACACTCGATCAAGGCCGGCGCGGGAGCCTTCAATTTCACGCGGCTCGTCGCCTTTTCCCATACCTACGAGGCCCTGCTCGACGCGTTGCGCGATGGACGGGTGCATCAGGGTGAGGTGATCACCTCTGCGCTCGTGCGCGCGGCGGATGTCCTGGCGAGCCTGGTGGAGGCGGCACAGGAGAAACGCGAACTCGCCGCCGATTTCGGCGTGGCAGAGGAAGAGGAGCTGCGCGCGCTCCTCACCGAGGCGGGCCTCGTGGGGAAGGTGGAGGGCGCCGGAAAGGAAACGTCCCCGGCCGATGCAGCCACCGTTCAGGCAGACGCCGCCGCCGCGCCGGCTGAGGCGTCTGCCCGCTATTCCATCCGCTTCGCGCCCCATCCCGAACTGTTTCGGCACGCCAACGAACCGCTTCTGCTGATCCGGGAACTCATGCGGTTGGGCACGGTGACGCTCACCTGCGACACGGCCCGCCTGCCGTCTCTTGCGACGATTGAGCCCGAGGACGCCTATCTCGCATGGAATATCGAGATCGAGACCGCGAGCCCGCTTGCCGAACTGCACGAGGTCTTCGAATTCGTCGACGAGGATTGCGATCTCGTCATCGCCGCGCTGGAGCCGGGTTGCGAGACGGGGGCCGCCGACGCGGATGCGGCGGCCGAGCCGCCCGCGCCGAGCATCGGCGCAGACGATGAGGCCGCATCTCCGCCCGATGACCGGCCGGCGCCGCAGGGCTCCGTTCCCCGGGGCTCCGTTCCCCAGGCCCCGGCTTCCCAGGCCTTGGCATCATCGGAGCCGGCGCAGGCCGAGGCCGGACCGGCTGCCTCCAGCCAGAAGAGCGCGGGCGTAACCTCCATTCGGGTGGAACTTGCCCGCGTCGACCGTCTCGTCAACGTCGTTGGCGAGCTGATCATTGCGCAATCGATGCTGGTGCAGCAGCCGCCCTCGGAAGGGAGCGACATGCCGCCGCTGGCGGCGACGCAAGGCTTTGACGAAATCGCCACGCTGACGCGCGAGTTACAGGAATGCGTGATGGCGATACGCATGCAACCTGTCAAATCGGTCTTTGCGCGCATGCCGCGGATGGTCCGCGACATCTCCGCCCGACTGGGCAAGAAGGTGCGGCTCGTGACGGCGGGCGAGCAGACCGAAGTCGACAAGACGGTCATCGAGGAACTCGCCGATCCGTTGACCCACATGATCCGCAATGCGGTCGATCACGGTATCGAGCCGCCGGACGTGCGAAAGGCGAACGGCAAGCCGGAACTGGGAACGATCCGCCTGGCGGCCAGCCACGCCGGCGGCAATATCCTGATCGAAGTCACAGATGACGGCGCAGGCATCAGCCGCGAAAAGCTCCTCGCAAAAGCGGTGGAAAAGCGGATCGTCTCCCCGGAAGCCAAGCTCTCCGAAGACGAGATCGACGATCTGATCTTCGCGCCCGGCTTCTCGACGGCGGCAACGGTCTCCGATGTCTCCGGCCGCGGTGTGGGCATGGACGTGGTGCGCCGGAACATCATCAATCTCGGCGGACGCATATCCATGCGCTCCAAGGCGGGCAAGGGCACGCGCTTCACGTTGAGCATCCCGCTGACGCTCGCCGTCCTCGACGGCATGCTGGTGGCGGTGGGGCGGGAGAAATACATCCTGCCGCTGACGAGTATCGTGGAGAGCTTCAAGCCGGAACAGGCCCATGTCCGCGCGCTGACCGGCGGCGGCGAGGTCGTGTTCATTCGCGGCGAATACATCCGCCTCATCCACCTCAGCCGCATCTTCGGCGTGCGCGAGGCCGTTCCCGAAGCCTGGAACGGGCTCGTCGTGCTGGTGGAAAGCGCCAACAACAGCAAGATCGGGATCGTGGTCGACGAGCTCATCGGTCAGCAACAGGTGGTGATCAAGAGCCTCCACGACAATTTCGAGCCGATTCCAGGCATCTCCGGCGCCACCATTCTGGGCGATGGCCGCGTCTCGCTGATCCTCGATGTGGAACAGCTGCGCCGGATGCCCGATCGCTCCGCTGGCATGCCGCAGGTCCCGGTTCCGACGTCGGCGCCGACCCCGGTTTTGGCGCGTGCCGGCGATGCCCATCCATCACACCCCGAACCCGAAGCGCCGATGGCTGCGCTGGCCTGAGCGACACGGAGGATTGTCATGACCGCCACAGAAGAGACGTCCATGCCCGCAGTCCAGGGAGACGGGGGCCAGGCTTCTGGCAAACCCGAGCACCTTGTGCGTCCGCCGCGCCAGTTCATCAGTTTCCGCGTCGACAACGAGGAATTCGCGATCGACATCATTTCGGTACGCGAGATCAAGGGCTGGACGTCGACGGCGACCCTGCCCAATCAGCCTCCCTACAATCGCGGTGTGATGAACCTGCGCGGCACCATCGTGCCGATCTTCGATCTGCGGTGCAGGTTCGGCATGGGCATGACGGAAGCCTCCGCCTTTCACGTCGTCATCATCGCCAGCGTCATGGACCGTACGATCGGCCTGCTCGTCGACGCGGTCTCCGACATCCTGACCGTCGACGGGCAGGACATTCGCCCGGTCCCCGATACCGAGCACGCGGCCTCCGCTTCCTACCTGGCCGGCATCGTCACCACCAAGAGCGGAATGGTCATCGTTCTCTCGCTCGAAAAGCTCTTCGGCCGCGAACAGATGACGATGAACGGAGAGATCGCCGCCTGACGAGAACGATCCTGTGCCGCCGCCTTCGAGCCCTTGGCGACGGCTCTTGCGAGCTTGAACCCTTGCCGGGCGCTGAGGACAGCAGCCCTGCCAGCCCGATCCGGAAGGTCGAAAGGAAATAGAAGATGTCGTGGTTCAACTTAAGCTCCGCCGCAAAAGCGGATACCCCGGAGCAGGGGATCGATCGCCACATGCGTCAGGCGATCGACAATGTCTCTGCCGCGATCATGATGGTCGACCGGGATCTCACGATCACCTATGTCAATGATCGCACGATGGAGCTTCTGAGGGAGAACGCGGAGCACTTCCGTGAAATCCTGAGGGACTTCGATCCCGAGAGGATCGTCGGGACGAATATCGACGTGTTCCACAAGAACCCCGGCCATCAGCGGCGCATGCTTTCCGATCCGGCAAATCTTCCGCACAAGGCGGAGATCGAAGTCGGTCCGCTCACGCTTCAGCTCAATATCACCGGGATCTTCGATGCGGCCGGCAACTATGTCGGCAACACCCTTGAATGGGCGGACGTCACCGAACTCAACGAATTGAACGCGAACTTCCGCGGCCAGATCAACGCCATCAGCCAGTCGCTGGCGGTGGTCGAATTCGCTCCGGATGGCACGATCCTCACCGCCAATGCGAATTTCGAGCAGGCCACCGGTTACCGCCTCGACGAGATCAGGGGGCGGCACCATTCCATGTTCGTGCCGCAGGACGAGCGCGATAGTCAAGATTATCGTCTGTTCTGGCAAAAGCTCGGACGCGGCGAATTCGATCGCGGCCAGTACAAGCGCATCGCCAAGGGCGGGCGCGACCTCTGGCTGGAGGCCAGCTACAACCCGATCCTCGACAAGGATGGCAATGTCTTCAAGGTGGTGAAATACGCCTCCGACATCACCGAGCAGACGGAGCGCAACACGGATTATCGAGGCCAGATCGAAGCCATCGGCAAGGCTCTGGCAGTCATCGAATTCACGCCCGACGGCACCATCCTGTCCGCCAACCGGAATTTCGAGGAGGCCATGGGCTACAGCGCCGACGAGATCGTCGGCAAGCACCACTCGATCCTCATGCCGCGCGGGGAGAAGGATAGCCCGCAATACCGCCTGTTCTGGGAGAAGCTGGGACGCGGCGAGCTTGATCGCGGCCAGTACAAGCGCATCGCCAAGGATGGCCGCGAGGTCTGGCTGGAAGCCAGCTACAACCCGATCCTCGATGCGGAGGGCAGGGTGCGCAAGGTGGTGAAATACGCCTCCGACATTACCGAACAGACCATCCAGAACGCTAATTTCCGCGGCCAGCTGGAAGCGATCAACAAGGCGCAGGCGGTCATCGAGTTCACGCTCGAGGGCACCGTCATCACCGCCAATCAGAACTTTCTGGCCACGCTCGGCTACAGCCTCGAGGAGCTCAAGGGCAAGCACCATTCCATTTTCGTCGAGCCGTCGTACCGTCAGTCGCCGGAATACCGCCAGTTCTGGGAAAAGCTCGGCCAGGGCATCTATGATCGAGGCCGCTACAAGCGGATCTCCAAGTCCGGCGAGGAGGTCTGGATTCAGGCCAGCTACAACCCGATCCTCGATGCGGAGGGAAAGCCCTACAAGGTGGTGAAGTTCGCGACCGACATTACCGAGGAAGTGCGGCTGTCGAAGATGCTGGAGCACGCCGTCGCAAGTTGTCAGTCTGCCGTTGAAGCGGCCAAGTCGCATGATCTGCGCAAGCGCATTCCTCTCGCAGATATGACCGGCGATGTCGCCGACATGTGCGAGGGCATAAACGGGCTGCTCGACACCATGTCGGGCCTTGTCGGCTTCATCATCGCCGCCTCGCGGTCGGTCAACGACGGAGCGGAAGAGATCACGACCGGCACAAACGATCTGTCGCAGCGAACCGAGCAGCAGGCCTCCAATCTGGAGGAGACGGCCGCCTCAATGGAAGAGATCGCGGCCACCACCAAGCAGAACGCCGACAACGCCCAGCAGGCCAACCAGCTTGCCATAAATGCCCGCAGCGTGGCGACCGACGGCGGCGCTGTCGTCACCCGTGCGGTCGATGCGATGTCGCAGATCGAGTCGTCCTCGCAGAAGATCTCCGACATTATCGGCGTGATCGACGAGATCGCCTTCCAGACCAACCTGCTGGCCCTCAACGCGGCCGTGGAGGCGGCGCGTGCCGGCGACGCCGGCAAGGGCTTCGCCGTGGTGGCGTCGGAGGTCCGTTCTCTCGCGCAGCGTTCCTCGCAGGCCGCCCGCGATATCAAGGCCCTGATCGTGGAAAGCGGGCGACAGGTGAAGGACGGTGTCTCGCTGGTGAATGACGCCGGCAGGTCGTTGACGGAGATCGTCGATTCCGTGAAGCGCGTGACCGATATCGTTTCCGAGATCGCCGCAGCCAACCAGGAACAGTCCACCAGCGTGGAGGAGATCAACAAGGCCATCGGTCAGATGGACGAGATGACCCAGCAGAATTCCGCTCTGGTGGAAGAGAGCGCCGCCGCCTGCCGCATGCTGCAGGAACAGGCCGAACATCTCTATCAGCGCATGGCAGTCTACAAGCTCGACGAAGCGGCGGCCGAAAAGGTCAATGCGGCGAGCGAGCAGGTCACCCGGCTGCCCTCCGCCGCGCCGCAGCGCCCGCCCGCCCGCACCCGACCCGCCGCGATGCCGCAACGGATGGCCGCGGGCGGAGGCGGCGGGGTCGCGGCCATGCAGGCCAACCTGCAATCCGCGCTGGAAGACGACGACTGGAAGGACTTCTGAGCCGCAGATGGCGGCAAGTGCCGCCACCTTGTGCGCCAACATGCCGGCCGGCCGTGCTGCTGCTTCGGCAGCACGGCCCCGGGCCGGGGTCCAATCCAGGGTCTTCCCGCCATGAATTTGCAGTCCGCCGTCTCCTTGCAGAAACAGCCGGAATTCCCGTTTACGGACGAGGATTTCGCAATGCTCGCCAAGCTCGTCCACGACAACAGCGGCATCGTCCTCAAAGCGCACAAGAAGAGCATGGTCTACTCGCGGCTTGGCAGGCGCCTGCGCGAGTTGAACCTCAGGACCTTCGCTGACTACTGCGGACTGGTTGCGGGGCCGCGGGGGGATGCGGAACTCGGGTTGCTGATCAACGCGATCACCACCAACCTCACCAGGTTCATGCGCGAGCCTCACCATTTCGAGCACCTGGCGGGGACTGTTCTGCCGCAGATCGTGGAGGATGCCCGTCATGGCGGGGCACGTCGTCTGCGCATCTGGTCGGCCGGCTGCTCCACCGGCGAGGAGCCCTATTCCATCGCCATGACGGTGCACCAGAGCTTGCGCGATCTCAAAGGATGGGACGCGCGTATTCTCGCGACCGATCTCGACACCAATGTGCTCGCCCATGCAGCGGCCGGCGTCTATCCCGAGGAAGGGTTCGTCCAGGTCCCGCGCGCGCTGGCCACGCGCCATTTCGCTCGCGCGCCGGGCTCCGTGCCCAGCCTGGGCGCGAGCCCGGAACTGCGGGGCATGATCACGTTCAAGCAGCTCAACCTGTTGGGCCAATGGCCAATGCGCGGGCCCTTCGACGCCATCTTCTGCAGAAACGTGATGATCTATTTCGATCAGCCGACCAAGTCCCGGCTTGTGGCGCGGTTTGCGGACCTGCTGCGCCCGGGCGGATGGCTCTATATCGGCCATTCGGAAAGCCTGCTCGATCGTCAGACCGTTTTCGAGCTCAAGGGGCGCACGATCTATCGCAAGAGGGGCCCCGCATGACCGCCTCTCTGCTAGCTGCCTCCAGCGCCAATTCAAAAGCCGGCGGCATGCCCGCCGTCTCGCGTTCCTACAGCCAGGAATACGGCATGCAGCAGGTTCGCGTGCTGCCAGGCGCCTACTACACGACAAGCTCCGCGCAGGAGATGATCGTCACCATTCTCGGTTCCTGTGTGGCTGCCTGCGTGCGTAACCCGCGCACCGGATATGGCGGGATGAACCATTTCATGCTGCCGGAAGGCGACGACAGCAAATGGGGCGGACCCAATTCGGCCATGCGCTACGGCAATTTCGCCATGGAAGCGCTGATCAACGACGTTCTGAAGACCGGGTGCGCGCGCTGCGAACTGGAGATCAAGCTTTTCGGAGGGGCCAATCTCTACAACGGTGCGAGCATGGTCGGCACGCACAATCTCGAATTCGCCCTCGGCTATCTGAGGGCGGAGGGCCTGCCTCTCGAAACGCACGATCTCGGCGGTCCGCGAGGCCGCCGGATCCACTATTTCCCGGCCACAGGCAAGGTCAAGCGCCTGCTCCTGAAACCCACGACGGACCAGCGCCTCGTCCGCAGCGAGCAGGACTACATCAAGTCCCTGCTGCAGCAGCCGATCGAAGGCGACGTCGATCTCTTCGAGTGAGAACACCGATGCCGCCCACGCCAATCCGCGTCCTTATTGTCGACGACTCCGCGCTCATCCGGCAGTTGCTGACCAGCCTGCTGTCGCAGGACCCGGACATCGAGGTCGTGGGCAGTGCTTCAGATCCCTATGCCGCGCGCGAGAAGATCAAGCAGCTGCTTCCCGACGTGATCACGCTCGACATCGAGATGCCGCGCATGGATGGTCTGGAATTCCTTCACAAGATCATGACTTTGCGCCCTATGCCGGTGGTCATGGTGTCTTCCCTCACGCAGCAGGGGGCCGGCACCACGTTGCAGGCGCTGGAAATGGGAGCGGTGGATATCGTCGCCAAGCCGACCCTGGATCTGCAAGCGGGCCTTGCGGAAATGGGTGAGGAGATCCGCACCAAGGTCAAGGCGGCGGCCTCCGCCAATGTCCGCTACGCCCACCGGCAAGCTGTTCCTCGTGCGACCGCGGGCAGGTATGTGTCCACGGAAAAGATCGTTGCGATCGGCGCATCGACCGGCGGCGTGGAGGCTTTGCGCACCGTTCTCGGCGCACTGCCGGCCAGCAGTCCGGCCATTCTCGTCACCCAGCACATGCCCGTCCACTTCACCTCCACCTTTGCCAACCGCCTTGACGGATTGTGCGAGATCTCGGTCGAGGAGGCTCGCGACGGCGCGCGCGTCCTGCCCGGTCACGCCTATATCGCTCCTGGAAACCGGCACTTGCGCCTTTTGCGAAGCGGCGCGGACTATGTGTGCAAGGTAGGAGGCGAGGAGCGCGTATCGGGCCATTGTCCCTCCGTCGATGTGCTGTTCGGCTCGGTCGCCACAGCGGCCAACGGCAATGCGATCGGCATCATCATGACGGGCATGGGCAAGGACGGTGCCCGTGGCCTTCTGGAGATGCGCAATGCGGGGTTGCTGACCCTTGGACAGGACGCCGCCAGCAGCCTCGTCTACGGCATGCCGCGCGCGGCCATGGAATGCGGAGCAGTGCAGGAGCAGGTCCCGCTTGACCGCATCGCCCAGAAGATAATCGATGAATGTGGAGCGCCGAGCAGACGCGCGACGCGGATATAATTAAATACGCATGAAATAATACGTACTATTATATTTTATCCAGATAAACCTCATTTAAACCATTTCAAAACAGTAATAACCACTCGTTTCCGTTGATGGAAATTCAGATTACAGAGAGTTTTTCGAAGCAATGCGCGAAGACCTAAACAAGGAGCCAGCGGTCGATCTCCTGGACAGGTGGCTGGGCCTTTCGCGCACTCAACGTCGGGCGCTTGAGGCGCTTGTGTCCGAACTCGACACGGCATCGACAGATGTTGAGGGAAGTGTTTCGGATCTGACGGGGCGCTTCCATTCCATCGCCAGCAAGACGCGGGAACAGGCGCGTTCTGTTCAGGAAATCGCGGAGCTGACGAATTCTGTTGTCGTCGAAGGCGAGGTCATCCCGCTGACCGATTTCGCCGAAGGACTGGGGACGACGCTTGCGGACCTGATCGAGCGGATCATCCATCTGTCCTCGCGCAGCGTGTCGATGGTCTACACGCTCGACGACGTGATGGCGGAGCTGAAGGATGTCGACAAGAGCGTTCAGCAGATCGACAAGATCAACTACCAGACCAATCTTCTGGCACTGAATGCGAAGATCGAGGCGGCGCGGGCGGGCGAGGCCGGACGGGGATTTGCGGTCGTTGCCCAGGAGGTCCGTGACCTTGCCATGCGGGTCGGCGATATGGCCGGCACGTTGAAGAAGCAGCTTGGTGCGATTTCGGACAACCTGCACAAGACCTACGCCCTAGTGCAGGACATCGCGAGCCTCGACATGGCAGAACAGAACGTGGAGACCAATGACCGCTTCACGACCATCATGGACTGTCTCGTCAGCCAGAACGCCCGGTTGACGCAATTCCTTGAGGACACCGCCTCCACGTCCCAGGAGATCACCAACGACATCTCGGCCGCCGTGGTCAGCATGCAGTTCCAGGACCGCACGACGCAGCTTCTTCAGAATGTCGGCATCGGTCTCAATGCGCTGGCGGCCGGCAATGCGGATCTGGAAAGCCGCACCAGACGCGAGATACCGCAGACCGAACAGACAGAGGAACTGGACGGCGAATGGGCGCGAGCGGTCGCCAGCGAGTTTTCGCTGGGGGACGTGAGAGCCCGTTTCCTCAAGCACCTCAGGCTTTCGGTGGACACCGTCGCCATGCAGGTCGAAAGCGCCGCCCACTCCCGCGATGCGTCCGAACTCGACGACACGATCGAGCTGTTCTGAAGGAAACCAAGCCATGAATGTCGAGACAAGCCAGACGGAGCAGACCTACCTGATCAAGTTGTCGGGCCGTCTGGTATTTTCTGACCATGGTGAGTTCCGTCATCTTCTCAATCAGATAACGGCTGCGCGCGTGAAGGCCTGCGTCATCGACCTCGCCGAGTTGCAGTCCATCGACTCCTCCGGCCTCGGCATGTTCATGGTGGCCCTGGAGACTGGCAAGGAGCACGGCTGGTCGCTGACCCTGCGCTCCCCGCGTGGCCACGTGAAGGCGCTGATCGAACTTGGCAAGTTCGACAGGCTCCTGACCGTCGAAGACTGATGTTGCCGTCATGAGTGTCGGGCGGCAGGAATTCGAAGGGGAAATCGGGCGCCGGTTCGGCGACAACCTCGGGTTCGAGTTGAAGAACGCGCGCATCCTGATCGTCGACGACACGTTGACGGTGCGTGCCGTCATCGCCGGCTACCTGCGCAATTACGGTTACATCAACCTGCGCGAGGCGTGCGATGGCGCCGAAGGGATCGATATCGCACTCGACTGGAATCCCGATCTCGTCATCACCGACCTGATGATGCCGGGCATGGACGGTTTCGAGCTGTGCTACCGCCTGCATTCGTCGCCGAAAACGGAAAACGTGCCGATTCTGGTCCAGACGGCGCTCAACAAGTCCGAAGAGCGCTCCGCCGTCTTCAGCGCCGGCGCGGCGGACCTGATCTCCAAGCCGATCGACCCCCAGGAATTGCTGGGCCGGGTGCGCACGCATCTGGAAAAGCGGCGCCTGATCGCCCGGCTTTCCGATTTCCAGCGCAGGATGGAAAACGAACTGGCGCTCGCGCGCACGATGCAGGAATCCATTCTTCCCGAAGAGGAGGTGGTGGCCCGGATAAGCGCACGCTACCGCATCTCGATGGCCAGTCATTACGAGGCGTCCATCGGCCTTGGCGGCGATCTCTGGGGGCTTACGCCGATCGACGACGATCGCCTGCTCCTGTACAGCGCCGATTTCTCCGGCCACGGTGTCGGTTCGGCCCTGAATACGTTCCGGCTGCACTCCTTCATCGTCGGCGGCGCGTTGCAGGCGAACTCGCCGGCCGAATGGTTGTCACGACTGAACACGTTTTTCTACAAGCTTCTGCCCGTTGGTCAGTTCGCAACCGTCTTCTGTGCCTTCATAGATTTCGCTCGTGGCACCTTCGACTACGCCTCCGCCGGTGCGCCTCCACCCATTCTGAATGCGCCCGAAACCGCCGGAGCGTTCCGCCCGCTGTGCAGTGCCGGTTATCCCATCGGCCTGCTCGGCGAAGCACATTACGAGAATGCGACCTGCGCCTTTCCTCCCGGCAGCACCTTGTTCCTCTACAGCGACGCGCTGATTGAAACGCCCGAGCCGCCGGACGCGGTCTTCACCACGCAGTCGCTGTGCGATTTCCTCCAGTCCCTTCCACCGGACGCCTCACCGCTCCTGTGCAAGGAACAGGTTCTCAAGCACCTGCGAAAAACCGGGATGGAAAAGCCCGAGGATGACCTGACGATCGTCGTGCTCAAATCGGAGAAGGGGCTTGCATGAAACGGTCAGCTCCTCCTATGGCGTCGCGCTCACCCTCCCGTGGCAGGGCCTCGTCCCCTGACCCCTCCGCCCTCCTCGCGATCCTCTCCGACGATGCGGCGCGAATTCTGTCCGCCGCCGCCGTGTTGCAGAAACACGGCGCCCGCTTCCGGTTCATCGAGAGCCCGCATGACCTCGACCAGATCGCCCGCGCCTGCCGTGACCACATTGAGGTGGTGCTGGTCGAGGATACCCTTCCGCGCGGCCGGATCCGCGACCTGTTGCGAACCGGGCCTCTGGCGAAGCCCGGTCCCGGCGTGCGCCCGGTCGTCCTGATGGAGGACGCAGACAAGGCCCTGCGAAAGGATGCGCGCAAAGCCGGAGCGGTCCTTGTAGCGGAGCCGCCGCAGAACTCCCGCGCGCTCCAAAGACTGCTCCGCCCCCTGACCTCCCCGGTCTCCCCGTCGGCCGGCTCGCTCACGCGCGGCCGCAGCGAATTCGGCGCGCTCCTGTCCGGCCTTTTCGAGATCCGCACGCTGGAGGAGGCGGAAAACCTCGCCACGCTGTTGGCCAGCAACACGCCCGAACCGGAGAAGGTTCGCCTGGGCATCTGGGAGCTGTTGTCGAATGCGATCGAGCACGGAAATCTCGGGATCACTTTCGAGGAAAAGACCAGTCTTCTGGAGACCGGGCATTTTCACGAGGAGATCTCGCGCCGGCTCGGGCTCGACCGCTACCGGGATCGTGTCGCCCGCGTCTATTTCTCATTGGGCCCCGGCAGTGCTCACCTGAAGGTCAGCGACGACGGTCCCGGCTTCGATTTCCAAGAATTCATGAACAGCGAGCCCCAGATCGAGCGCCCCAACGGCCGGGGAATTCGTCTGGTCTGCCAGATGTGCTTCGACGAACTCGCCTTTGTGGGCACGGGCAATGCGGTCGAGGCGACGGTCCATTTTCGCGAGCAGGCGAACGAGCATGACGGCGACGAGCCGGCTCGCGAAGACGGGGATGCCAGTTGAAACCATGATGGAGATCGACATGAAAACGCTGCTCGCCACGCTGTTGGCCCTGATTGCAATCGCTCCGCTTGCCGTGGCGGATGTCCGGGCCGGGCCGCTGCCGGAGCCGACCGGCAAGACGCTGCTCGTGGTGCGCGGAAACATCGAGCGGACCAACCGCGGAGACGCCGCCCATTTCGATCTGGCAATGCTGGAGGCGCTGCCCGGCCGGACGGCTCGGGTCGAGACCCCCTGGACCAATGGCACCGTTGCGTTTGAAGGCCCGCTCTTGCGCGCCGTTCTCGACCATGTCGGCGCACAGGGCGAGAAGCTCGTCATTCGTGCGCTCAACGACTACAGCGCCGAGGTTCCGCTCTCCGATGCGCGGGACTTCGACACTATCCTGGCGCTCAAGAAGGACGGAAAGCATATGAGCGTGCGGGAGAAGGGGCCCATCTTCCTGATCTATCCCTTCGACAAGAATCCGGAACTCTACAACGAAAAGTACTTCGTGCGTTCGGTCTGGCAGATAAAGGAAATCGAGGTCATGCGTTGAAAAGCGAACTGAAGGACAGTCAGCTCGCAGTCGAGCGCGCGGGGCGCGCGACCTACTACCTTCTGGCCCTCTCGGTGATCCTGCTTCTGGCCGCCGCCGTCATGTTCATGATCATCTTCAAGCGCGAGAGCCAGCTGCAGGATGGCATCCGCGAGGATGCGATGTGGGCGTTTCATCAGTTCGATCGCGAGGCACGCGAACTGTCACATCTGGTGGTCCTGGCCCGCGCCGCACATGCGATCGGGGGGGGCGGCGCACTGCGCTCGCCCGATCCGGCGGAGGTGGCCCTCAAATACGACATCCTCTATTCCCGGCTGGCGCATCTGGGGGAGGCCGATCTCAACACCAGCCTCACCAAGACCCCGCTCATTCGCGAGCTGACAAGCACTGCCGAGGCCATCATTTTCGATGTTGAGCCGGTCTTCAACGCGCTTGCCGTACGGGGAACGCTCGATATGGCGGCGCTGACGGCGATCACGGAGAAGCTGCAACGGCTGGAGGAGGTCACCGGCACCTTGCTCACGCGCGCGAATGCCGCGCTCGCGACGGACCGGGCGGAGGCGCGCAACGACATCTTCTCCATCCAGACCTATGCCTTCGGGCTCATTATCGCGCTTGGCGTCTGCACGATATTCCTCATCCTGAACCTCATGCGCCAGATGGGGTTGATCCATCGCAGTCGTTTGCGGCTTTCGCAGGCGGCGCAGGAGATGACGGCGGCCTATCAGCAGGCCGAAGCGGGCAATCGCGCGAAGTCGGTCTTCATGGCGACGATCGGCCACGAGATCCGCACGCCGCTCAACGCCATCCTCGGCATGGCGGAGCTTCTGTCGCAAAGCCGATTGCCGGAAAAGGAACGGGACAAGGCCCGCACCATCGCGCGGTCGGGGCAGACCCTTCTGGAAATGCTGAATGAAATTCTCGATTTTGCCAAATTCGAGCAAGGGTTGGCGCCGCCCGAGGCTGTCGCCTTCCGTATCTGCGATGTCGTGGACGCGACTGTCGATCTGATGCAGGGCCGGGCGATCGAACGCAACAACCGGCTGAGCGTCGATTTGGGCAATGCCGGCTCGACCACCTATGTCGGCGATCCCAAGCGGGTTGGGCAGATTCTCCTGAACCTTGTGTCCAATGCCATAAAGTTCACCGTGAACGGGGAGGTTGGCGTGCGGGTTTGCGAGGAGACCCGCGAGGCAGCGTGCTGGCTCTCTGTCGCCGTTACCGATACCGGTATCGGCATCTCGAAAACGGCGCGGGCACAGCTTTTCACGCCGTTCAATCAGCTGGATGCCTCGATTTCCAGGCATTATGGCGGTACCGGCCTCGGCCTTGCGATCTGCAAGCAGCTTCTGGAAAGTCTGGAAGGGACGATCGATGTCGAAAGCACGCCCGGTCGCGGGAGCGTCTTCCGCTTCGCCTTTCCCGTGTGCATCGCGTCCGGCGAAGAGCTTTCCCCGCCCGTCGAGGTTGACGACGGCGCGCCAGAGTTCGATCTGCCCACCCTGTCCGTCCTTCTGGTGGAGGACAATCCGGTCAATCGGCAGATCGCGGAGGCCTTTCTCGCCAGGCTCAACCAGAGGGTGCGCTCCGCCACGAGCGGCCTGCAGGCGCTCGACGAGATGCGCAGGGGCGATTTCGATCTCGTGCTGATGGACGTGCAGATGCCGGAAATGGACGGCATCAGCGCCACCCGGGCGATCAGGCTGCTCGGCTCCGCTGGGGCGGAAGTTCCCATCGTCGCAATGACGGCAAATGCCTCGGACGAGGACCGCGCCGCCTGTCTGGATGCCGGCATGAACGCCGTGGAAACCAAGCCGATGACAATGAAGGGGCTCTCCGCAATCATCCGCCGGTTCGCACCGCCATCCCCCTCCACAATGACGACGGCCGACCGCGAGGCGATCTAGGAACAGTCTCCATATACGGGTTCCGTTGACGCGTGCGACTCGATCCAACTTCCCTGATAAGAGGGTTGCCATTGCCGGCACGAACCGAGCGACCTGGCAACTGCAAGTTGTTGCTTTCCCCTCTTCCGCCGTTCGGCGCCTTCAGCCTTTACTTCCGATCCGATCGCAATCCCCATGGATCTCGCCATAGGAGGGGCAGTCGGGCATGGTCCGGCCTTCCGTGTCTGTGCCGGGGCAACCTTGAGACCGGGATCGACGAGCAAGTGTCTGGTTGAACAAGCCTAATTCGCCCCGGCGATCATGCGCTCGCGCCATTGCATTCGTCATTTGGCGGGACATTGGATTCGGGAAGCGGTGGTATCGAAAATTGGCCCTGTTTCGGCCGAGTACAGACAAAAAAAAGCCAGCGCCGGAGCGCTGGCCTTATCTGGTGCATATCTCAGCTTGTTAACGGCTGGACTGCGTTTTCTGAACGCCGAGATCATTGCCTGAGGTGATGATTTCGTCAATCCTAACCTTGCGGTAATTCCGTAGGGGGGAAGCAATGACGGACAAGCTCGTCACACTCGGCATCGATCTTGGAACCCATTCGCTCGGCTGGTGCCTGAACGAGACGGCTGGCGAGCCCGGAAGCAGCGAATCCGGCCGCATTCTCGATATCGGCGTGCGGATCTTCTCACAATCGGACATGGCGGGCCGCGATCCGCAGTCCAAGGCCTCGCTCGCCGTCGCGCGCAGAGAGGCGCGCGGCATGCGGCGGCGGCGCGATCGATATCTCAAGCGCCGTGCGCGGCTGCTCGATCTCCTGACTGAAAACGGCCTGATGCCCGCCGAGACAGAAGCGCGCGAGGCGTTGCTGCGCGAGACCTCCGACGGCCCGGGCGGCGATCTGGGCACGTCCGTTTTCGCCCTTCGTGCGAAGGCGCTCGATCATGCGCTTGAGCCCTTTGAACTCGGCCGCGTTCTCTTCCATCTCAACCAGCGACGCGGCTTCAAGTCGAACCGCAAGGCCGACAGCAACGACACCGAGACGGGCAAGATCGCCGAAGCCGTCGGCCGGCTTGAGATACAGATGATGGAAGACAAGGCCCGCACCTTCGGCGAATGGCTGCATCACCGCCGCCAGGCGGGGCTTTCGGTGCGCGCGCGCATGACGGCCGATGGCAAGGCCTATACGTTCTACCCGTCCCGTGCCGTGCTGGAGCGTGAGTTCGACCGGATCGTCCAGAGCCAGAAGCGCTTTCATGCCGGTATTCTGGGCGAGGATCTGATCGCGGAACTGAAGGAAACGATCTTCTTCCAGCGTCCGCTGCGACCTGTGAAGCCCGGCAAGTGCGCCTACAATCCGGCCGAGACGCGGCTGGCGCGATCTCATCCGCTGTTCCAGACCTTCCGGCTGGTGAAGGAGGTCAACGAACTGGAGTATTTCGGCGACGACCAGCAGCACCGCAAGCTGACGCCGGATGAGCGCGACGCGCTGCTGTTGCTGTTGCGCACGTCTCTCAACAAACAGGGCATGGCGCCGTTTTCGAAAATGCGCAAGACCCTGAAGCTCGGGCCGGAGGTCCGCTTCAACAAGGAAAGCGACAACCGCAAGGGGCTGGAGGGCGACGTGGTTGCCTTCCGCCTGTCGCGGCCCGAATGCTTCGGCAATCGCTGGCAGGCGATGCCGCCCGCCGAGCAGGCGGCGGTGACCGAGAAGCTGCGCACCGAAGCCGATCCGGAAAAGCTCTCCAACTGGCTCGTTTTCGATCTCGGGCTGGAGGAGGCCAATGCGCGGGCCGTGATGGATGTCCATCTGCCTGACGGATTTGGCCGCCTGGGGCCGAGTGCGCTCGCCGCGCTGACGGATGAAATGCTGCATTCTGTGGATGCGGGCGGTTTCGTGATCACCGAAGCGGCAGCGGCCAAAGCCGTCTATGGGCGGACGAACTCCGAGACCGACCCGGACCGCAAGGGCCTCGACCTCCTGCCCAAATATCAGGAGGTGCTGGAGCGCCACATTCCGCCGGGTTCGGGCGGGGAGGTGGCGCCGGAAGATCCGGAATGGGACGAGGTGATGGGCCGGATCACCAACCCGACCGTCCACATCGCGCTCAACCAGCTGCGCCGGGTCGTCAACGCGTTGATCCGGAAGCACGGGCGGCCCGACAGGATCGCCATCGAACTCGGGCGCGATCTGAAGCTGAACAAGGAGCAGCGAGACGAGATCAACAAGAGGATCGGGCAGAACACCAAGGATGCCATGGAGCGCTCCCGCGAACTGCAGGAGACGTTCCGTCAGCGCGACAACGGCTACAACCGCCTGATTCTGAAGTTGTGGAGCGAACTCAATCCCGACCAGCCGCTCAACCGCGTCTGCATCTATTGCGGCAGGCCGATCGGCGCCGGCATGCTGTTTTCGGGCGAGACGGATGTAGATCACATCCTGCCCTATTCCAGGACGCTCGATGACAGCCAGGGCAACAGGCTTCTGTGCTGCACCGCGTGTAACAGGCAGAAGGGCGACAAGGCGCCGTCCGAGGTGCCTCAATGGCAGGCGCGTTATCCGGAGATCCTCGCGCGTGCGGCGGTGCTGTCGAAGAACAAACGTTGGCGCTTCGCCGAGGATGCGATGCAGCGTTTCGGCGACGAGGCGGAGTTTCTCGCCCGCCAGGTCACTGACATGCAATACGTCTCGCGCCTCGCGCTGACCTATCTCGCCGCGCTCTATGATGCGGAGGAACCGGGCATCGACGGCGTCTACCGCCGCCACAGTCGGGTGCGCGCGCTGCCGGGCCGCATGACGGAGATGCTGCGCCGCAACTGGGCGCTCAACGATATCCTCACCGACCACAATCGGGTGGAGACCGCCAAGCCCAAGAACCGGCAGGATCATCGCCATCACGCCATCGATGCCGCTGTGATCGCGGTAACGTCCCGCTCGCTCATTCAGAAGCTGGCGACCGAGGCGGGGCGCGCGGAGGCGGACGGCGCGGAGCGTCTGGTGGAGAAGGTGCCTGAGCCCTGGCTCGGCTTCCGCGATGAGCTGCGCGAGCGGGTTCTGGCCATCGTTGTCAGCCACAAGCCCGATCACGGCACGGTTTCGCGTGCGGGTTACGACACAGGCCACGGGCGCACGGCGGGAAAGCTGCACAACGATACCGCCTACGGCTTCACCGGCGAGAAGGATGCGAAGGGCAACGATCTGGTGGTCCGCCGCATTCCAATCTCCAACCTGAAGAAAGCGGCCGACCTCGATGCCATCCGCACCAACGAGCACGGCCATTCGGAACTGCGCGATAGGCTGTTCGAGGCAACGCGCGGGCTTGAGGGAAAGGCCTTTGAGGCGGCGGTGCAGGCCTTCGTCGAAGGCGATGCGAAGTTCAAGGGAATCCGGCACGTGCGCATCCAGGAGGTCGCCAACCCCGTCTGGATCACCCATGGCAACGGACGGCATAAGAAGGGCTATCTGCCCGGCGGCAACTATCGCTACGAGGTCTGGGAGCTGCCGGACGGCAAGTGGGAGGCCGAGGTCGTCTCCATGTTCGATGCCCACAAGGAGGGGTATGTCTCCCCGATCCGGCAACGGCACCACAACGCGCGCAAGATCCTGTCGCTGATGAAGGGGGACATGGTCGCCTATCAGGATCCGGACAGCGGCGAGCGGGTCATCGCCAAGGTGCGCAAATTCGACCAGCGCAACAAGCAAATCTACCTCGATCCGCACAACGAGGGCGGCAATCTGGAAGAACGCGAGCGGCAAAAAGAATACAGGCCGCGCCGGCCGATGCCGAACCCGCTGAAGAAGCTGAAGCCGCGCACGGTTCGTATCGACGAAATCGGACAGGTCTTCGATCCCGGCATCTGGTGGGAACATTCGGACGGCTAATCATAAATGCCGTTACGGAATTTATAGGAATTCCGAAGTATAAATGACGCATGCAGCGCGTGGTCGATCTCTCTACTGACGGCCTTCATGTCGCCGTCCATCGCGGCTTTCTCACGATCTCGCAGGATCGGGAGAAGATCGGCCAGATCGCGCTCGACGATATCAGTGCCGTCATCGCCCACGCGCATGGGCTGACATGGTCGAGCACGGTGTTCACCCGGCTTGCCGAACGTTCGGTTCCCGTTGTGCTTTGCGCCCAGAACCATGCGCCCGTCGCCTGCGTCTGGCCGATGGAAGGCCATCACCTTCAGGGCGCGCGTCTGAACGCGCAGGCGGATGCCTCCCGGCCGATGGCAAAGCGGCTGTGGCGCGATGTCGTCGTCGCCAAGATCCGCATGCAGGCGGCGGTGCTCTCCTCGCTTGGACGCGAGGCCGGTGCGTTCGAACTCCTGGCGCGCAAGGTTCGCTCCGGCGATCCGGACAATGTGGAAGCCCAGGCCGCACGACGCTACTGGCCCTTGCTCATGGGGGCGGACTTCCGCCGTGACAGATCGGCCGAGGGCGCCAACGCGCTTCTCAATTACGGCTACACGGTCCTGCGCGCGACCATCTGCCGGGCAATCTGTGCGGCTGGACTTCACCCCGCGATTGGCCTGCATCATGCCAATCGCGGCAACGCCTTCGCGCTCGCCGACGACCTGATGGAACCCTATCGCCCGCTGGTGGACCGTCTGGTCGTAAATCTGCGCGAGGCAGGGACGGAGAGCGTCGATACGGACGCCAAGACGGAACTGGTAAGGCTGACGACCCTCGATCTGGAAAGCCCGCAGGGAACGAGCCCGCTCCATCTCCATGCGACCCGGCTTGCGCAACAGTTTGCGGCGATGTGCCTGGGAGAAGGCGGCAAGCCGGACCTGCCCGTGCCGCCGCCACCTCTGGTGCTGGCAGGTCTCGGCAAAAGTGCGGCGGAGACGACATGACCACACGCTACACGCAACAAAGAGGGGAGCGGACAGAGCCGACGCACCTGTCCGCCTACAGGCTCATGTGGATGCTGGTGACCTTCGATCTGCCGGTGGAGACGAAGAAGCAACGCGCGGCGGCAACGAAGTTCCGCCAGTTCCTGCTCGATCAGGGCTTCGAGATGAGCCAGTTGTCGAACTATTTGCGCCTTGCCAACGGGCAGGAACAGTTCGACACTTACGCTCGCAGGATCGAGTCTAACTTGCCGGAGCGCGGCGATGTCTTCATCTTCCAGTTCACCGACCGGCAATACGAGAACATCGTCCGATTTTCGGACCAATCCCGCCGCGTGCGCAAGAAAAATCCGGATCAGATCGCTCTATTC